>JBHYFN010000022.1:0-64008 GCA_051859505.1 Paracoccaceae bacterium | reverse complement strand
TCGATCCATCGAAATGAACCAAACCGCCCACATATCCCTTCATCATACAACAATGTCAAAGAGCTAAACCAGACAAAAGCTAACACTCGCGTCCTACATCGTGCGACGCGACTGCTTGCCTGCCTCTGGTTCCGACCGTTCCGATCACCGCGCTTCCGCGTCTCTCGTTCGACCGTGGAGGCAGTCTCTACAGACAGATTCGGAGGGGCGCAAGTGGATTCGGAACCCCGTCTTCAACTTTTTCCCCGAGGCCCGCCAACTGCCTCTGCCGGTGCCGCGGCGCCCTTTGCCAGGGCGCCTGCGGACAGGCCCGTATCCACGGCCAGAGGCGCCTCGTCGGCCTCGGGTTTCAGGTCATAGGGGGCGGCCAGGCTCCAGACATGGGGCGGGATCATGTTCTTCATCCGGCGCGGCATCGCGCGCCGCAGATGCAGGATCGATTCGATCGCCTTCATCTCGACCCGGGTGCGCGCGAATTCGAGCCCCTTCGGCCCGATCCGGGGCATGAGCCATCCCATCACGGGCCGCAGCCAGTCGGGCATGGCCCGCAGCGGCAGCCCGCCCGCCGCCCGCGCGACATTGGCCGCGAATCCCCTGACGGACCCGGCCCGCCGACCCGAGGAGCCGGGCACGGAAAGCACCACCTCATCCCCCAGCAGATCGAGGAGCTCGGCCCCTCTTTCATTGCGCTCGATCAGCCATTGCTGCCCTTCGCCGCCCATATAGCCGACCGTCAGATCCGCAAGCGCATTGGTGTAATCAACGCAGGTCCGGCAGGTGAGCGGAAAGAAGTCCGGCGGCAGTTTCGATATCGGCAGCCGCAGGAAGGGGATCAATCGCTGGCGCCCATCCGTAAACCGCAGCTCGACCCGGTAGTCGGCCCGGAATTCAAGATAGGTGATCGTCTCGGGCGCGTCGCTCAAGAGGGCGAGGAAGTCGTGAAAGCTCTCGGTCGTGGTGTTGTCGGAACAGGGGGTTCCGATCACGTAAAGCCGCTCGAACCCCATTTCACGCTCGAGCGCGCGCAGGGCATGGACCTGGCAGGGGATCCCGATGACGGCAAGCCGGGTGAAGCCCCGCGCCCGCGCCGGTTCAAGCAGGGCGAGGAGCGGCGCATAGCCCATGCGCATGCCCCGGCAGGCCGCCATATCGGCCGGATCGGTCACAAGCACGGGGACCGGCTTCCAGCGGTCCGCCGGGTCGGCGGTCACGGTCAGGACGGCATCGACGCGCCCCGATTCAAGCAGGCGTTCGGCGATGCGGGTGGTCAGGCCCGTCCATTGGGCGCCGGGGCGCGGGTGGCGCAGGCGCGCGCGGTGCATCTTGCGAAACGGGCCGAAGTGCAGCTCGTCGGGGCGGTCCGGATCGCGGGGGCGGCCGTGCACCCGGGTCTCGAGCGCGTGGTAATCGGGGCGGATGAACTGACAGGCCCGCCCGCAGGCGCCGGGATCGGACGAGCGCGAGATGCCGCAATCCGTGCAGAGGTCACGGAAGGGCGGCGGACCTTCGAGCGCGGGCCCGGTTGCAGGGGCGATGGTGTCCTTCACGCGGCAGCCTCGCTCGTTCCGGCCGGATCACCCCCACAGTAAGGCACCCGGGCTGACTGTCAAGTTTGGTTGACAGTCAGCCCGTCTGGCCGTCAGCCCGTCAGCCCCTCTGGCCGTCAGTCCCTCAGCCCGCGAACCTTGCGCCCAGCCCGCCGTCTGCGCGCCAGTTCGCCCCGGTCACGAAGGACGCCTCGTCCGAAATCATGAAGACGGCGCAATTCGCGATTTCCTCGGGCGTGGCGATGCGGCCCATCGGATGGGTCTCGAGGACGCGGTCCTTCATGTCGGGCGGGCACATCGCCAGATATTCGGCCACAAGCGCCGTCTCGGTCCAGCCCGGGGACAGGGCGTTGACCCGGATCTGATGCGGCCCCACCTCGAGCGCGAGCGATCGGGTCAGGCCGACAAGGCCGCTCTTGGCGGCGGCATAGGGGAAATAGCCCTTGAACGTATGGTCGGCATGAACCGAGGCGATGTTGAGGATCGCCCCCTTGCGGGCCTCGATCATCGCCGGAAGGACAGCGCGGGCACAAAGCCAGGCGGATTTGAGATCGACGGCAAAGACATCTTCCCATTCCGCCTCGGTCATCGCGACGGGATCGGCATAGGAATTCCGCCCCGCATTGTTCACCAGTGCTGTCACCGGGCCGAGGGCGGCAACAGCCCCTTCATGCCCGCGCGCGATCTGTGCTGCGTCGCGCACATCGACCGCGGCCACATGGATCCTGTCACCGGCCCCAAGGCTGTCGGCCAGCGCCTGACCGGGGCCCGCGTCCAGATCAAGGATCGTGGCGACCGCCCCCTCCGCGATCGACTTTGCCACGATCGCGGCGCCGATCCCCCGGCTTCCGCCCGTCACCAGAACATGCTGCCCCTGTAATCGTGCCATCCTGTCCTCCCCTGACCTGTTTCGGGGCAAGGTTGGGCGGGTTCCGGGTCAAAGGTCAATCCGTTCAGGACTGCAGATGCCGCCCCGGCGCATAGCGCGCGAGGATCCCCCCCTCGCGGCCGAAGACGACCGAAAGGGCATAGGCCGCCCCGGCGACAAGGATGATCGACGGCCCGGAGGCCAGCGCGTGATGATAGGACAGAAGAAGCCCCAGCATGCTCGAGCCGATGGCCACGGCCATGGCCACGCCGATCATCCGGCCGATCCCATTGGCCCAGAACCGCGCCGCCGCCGCCGGCAGGATCATCAGCCCGACCGACATCAAGGTGCCCAGCGCCTGAAACCCGGCCACGAGGTTCAGCACCACCAGCGCCAGAAAGCCGAAATGCGTCACCGCGCTCAGCCGGCTGACCGAGCGCAGGAACTGCGGATCGGCGCATTCCAGGACGAGGGGGCGGAACATCAGCGCCAGCGCGATCCATGTGATCGTGGTGATCGAACACAGCAGGATCAGCGCCTGGTCGTTCAGCGCAAGCACCGTCCCGAACAGGACATGCATCAGGTCGACGCTCGACCCGCGCAACGAGACGATCAACACCCCCGCCGCCAGCGAGATCAGGTAGAAGGCCGCCATGCTGGCATCTTCCTTCAGCGTCGTGACCCGCGTCACGAAGCCCGACAGAAGCGCCACCGCCATGCCGGCGACCAGCCCGCCGATCGTCATCGCCCCGACCGACAGGCCCGAGACAAGGAACCCCACCGCCGCCCCGGGCAGGATCGCATGGGCCATGGCATCGCCCGTCAGACTCATCCGCCGCAGCATCAGGAAAACGCCGACCGGCGTGGCTCCGATGGAAATGGCGATGCAGCCCAGAAGCGCCCGTCGCATGAAGGCAAAATCGGCGAAGGGGGCGAGGAACCAGTCGTAAAGCGCCGCGATCATGCCGCGCAGACAGCCGCGCCATCGTCAAAGGCCTCGCACATCTGGCGCGCCTTGAACATCGCCTCGGCCGTCAGAACCTCGGCCGTCGGGCCATGGGCAACCTTTTCCCGCGCGATGACAAGCGTCTCGGGAAAATGCTCTCTGACAAGGTCGAGGTCATGCAGCACGGCCAGGACCGTCCGCCCGTCGCCATGCCAGCGCTTCACGATCTGCAGCAGGTCCGAGGCCGTCCGCGAATCGATGGCCGTGAAAGGTTCGTCCAGCAGGATGACATCCGCCTCCTGCAGCAGAAGCCGGGCAAAGAGAACGCGCTGCATCTGTCCGCCCGAGAGGGCCGCGATGCTGCGCCTTTCGAACCCGGTCAGGCCGACAGCCGCCAGGGCCCGCGCGATCCGCGCGCTTTGCGCCCCCGTCACCCGCCCGAAAGGGCCGATTTCCGACCAGAGGCCCATGGCAACCAGATCGCGCACCGAAATCGGAAAGCTGCGGTCGATCTCGGCCTGTTGGGGCAGATAGGCGACACGCGCCTTCGCCAGCACCACATTGCCCGACAAGGGCCGCAAGGCGCCCGCTATGCCCTTGAGCAGCGTCGACTTTCCCGCGCCATTCGGGCCGACAACGGCCGTGAGGCTGCCCTTTTCGATCGACATGTCAAGGTGATGAACGGCCGGATGGCGGTCATAGCCCAATGTCAGGTTGTTGAAGGCGATCGCCACCATGCCCTAGCCCACCACCAGGTAAAGGCCCAGCCACAGGGCCGCAGTGGCCGCTCCGACCAGCGCAAGACGAAATCCGGCGCCCGTCAGGGTCATGCTGAAGTCCTGCGAAGTGGGCTCCACAGTCTCGGTCGGTGCATCCGCCAGACGCAGGGTCGGGCGATCGGGGCGATTGGTCGGCATTCCGTCACATCCAGAGAGTCCGGCTCCACCTATGTTATAGCATAACCTTTCACAAGGGAAACTCCTCGGCCTCCCCCCCTCGCTCTCGACACCGCCTTGCGCGATGGGCCGTCGGAGGGGCCGTGACGCGGGATGCAAAGCGCCGCGGGTCGATATATCGTGACCGCGCGCGCCCTGGCCCTTCCGGCCGGGCCGCAAATGCGCGAAGAGAACCCGGGGAAAGGCCTGCGCCTTTCCATCGGAAAGTCGGCAAATGGACATGCTTGAATCGATCAGCGCGGTCGTGGGCCGGGCCAATCTGCTTGCAGGCGAGGCAGCAGCCCCCTGGACCCGGGACTGGACCGGCAAGTATCCCGGCACTCCGCTGGCCGTGGCCCGCCCCGCCACCACGGCCGAGGTCAGCGCGATCATGGCCATCGCGCATGACAGCGGCACCCCCGTCGTGCCGGCGGCCGGGCTGACCGGGCTGGTCGGCGGAACGCAGGCCGAGGGCGCGCTTGTCCTGTCCATCGACCGGATGACCCGGATCCGCGACATCCGCCCCTCGGGCCGCCTCGCCATTGTAGAGGCCGGGGTGGTGCTGGCCGATCTTCATGCCGCCGTGGCGGATCACGATCTGATCTTTCCGCTGACCTTCGGGGCGCGCGGCTCGGCGCGGATCGGGGGGGTGCTTGCGACGAATGCGGGCGGGTCGAACGTCCTGCGCTACGGCAATACCCGCGACCTGTGCCTCGGCCTCGAGGTGGTGCTGGCCGACGGCCGCGTGATGAACCTGATGAGCGAGCTGCACAAGGACAATGCCGGGCTGAACCTGCGCCACCTGATGATCGGATCCGAGGGCACGCTGGGCATCATCACCGCCGCCGTCCTCAAGCTCTGGCCCAAGCCCCGCACCTATGCGACCGCGATGGTCGCGCTGCCCGCCCTCTCGGGGGCGCTGGACCTGCTCAACCGGCTGCAGGATGCCACCGGCGGCGCGGTCGAGGCCTTCGAGTTCATGCCGCAAAGCTATATCGAGATGCACCAGGCCCATTTCCCCGCCGCCCGGCCGCCGTTCGACAGGCCGCATCCGGTAAACATCTTCCTCGAGATCGGCATGACCGCCCCCCGCGACGCCGAACCCGGCCCCGACGGCCGCACCGCCGCCACCGCTTTGCTTGAGGATACGCTGGGCGACATGCTGGAAAGCGGCCTTCTGTCCGATGCCGTCATCGCCCAGTCCGAGGCGCAGCGGGCCGAGATGTGGTCGCGGCGCGAAACGGCGGGGCAGATCACCTTCCTGCAAAAGCCCATCGTCGATACCGATATCGCCGTGCCCCTTGACGCGGCCGATGCCTTCCTCGCGCGGATGTCGGCCATCCTGCGCGAGATCGACCCCGAGGCAAAGGACATGTGCGTCGCCCATCTTGGCGACGGCAACATCCATTACAACGCCTATCCCAGCCGCGACGATCCCGCCCTTCTGGACCTGATCCGCGAAAAGACGGAAGAGGTCGTGCAGGATCTTGGCGGCAGCTTTTCCGCCGAACACGGGATCGGCGTGGCGAAACTGGCCTCGATGCGCCGGCGCAAGGATCCGGTCGCGCTTCAGGCGATGCGGGCGGTCAAGCGGGCGCTTGATCCCAAGGGGATCCTGAACCCCGGCAAGGTCTATCCGGACTGAACCATGCTGCATCTGCTTCGCCTCATCTGGCAGGATCCAACCCTGCGCATGGTGCATTTCGGCACGCTGTTCTTCGGGCTGTTCATCGCCTCGGTCGGCCCCTACCAGTCGCTTGTCGCGGTCGAGGTCTTCGGCCTGTCCGACAGCGCCTATGCGCTGGTGCTGATGGCGGCGCTGGTGGTCTTTGTCGGCGCGGCCATCGGCATCGGGATCGTCACCGACCAGCGCCCCAGCCGCCGCCTGATGGCGCTTCTGGCGGCGGGGTCGATGGCCTTTGGCGGCGCGCTGGTCTGGGTCTCGGGCTCGGGCCTGGCCTTCATCCTGTCGACCGTCGTGTTCCTGCCGATCAGCGGCACGATCCTGAGCCAGTATTTCGCCGTCAACCGGCTGGTCTCGGCCCCCTTGCCCCAGGCCGAACGCAACGCGCTGCTGGGCAGTCAGCGGGTGGCGATGGCCCTGCCCTGGCTGGTGGCGCTGCCGCTTTGGGGGCAGGTGCTGGACGGGGATGTGCCGCTGCTTTCGATCTATCTTGTGACCGGCCTTGCCGGATTGGGCAGCCTCGTGCTGATCCTGCGGCACTGGCCGCGCGACGAGACCGCCCCCTGGACCGAGGTGAAATCGGGCCTCGGCTTCCGCGAGTCGCTGGCCGAGCTTCTGGCCGGGCCGGTGGTGGCGCGGGTCATGCTGATGGGCGCGGTCCATTCGGGCGGCGCGCTGACCGGGGTGCTGGTTGGGCTGATCTTCGCCCAGGCGGGGCGGGGGCCGGCCGATGTGGGCCTGTTCTTCGGCATCTTCGTGGGGTTCGAGGTGCTGGCGATGATGACGCTGGGCCTGCTTCTGCCCTACATCCGCCGTCTGCACCTGATCGCCGCCGGAACCGCGATCTATGCCGGCTATCTGGCGCTTCTGCCCTTTGTGGCGGGCGGGCCGCTGGTCTGGGGCCTGACGGCGCTTGCCGGTATCGGTGGCGGGCTGATCTATGCGCTGGCAATCGGCTATCTGCAGGATCTGCTGGGCAATCGCGCGGGCGCCGGCGCCTCGCTCATGTCGCTCCAGCGGGTGGCGGCGGACGGGCTGTGCGCCGGCATCTTTGCGCTGGGGGCCTATCTCGGCGGCTACGGCCTTGTCGCGGTGATGGGGGCCGTCAGCATCGTGATCGCCATGGCGGGCATCCTCTGGCTCGACCGCAACCGAGGGCCGGGCGAGGCGCTGCCCTGAACCGGCCCTGACCCTGCCCTGACCCTGCTCAGGCGCTGAAGAACCCCGGCCCCGCCTGATCCAGAAGCCCCCGCGCCATCGCGCGGCCAAGCTCCGGCCCATCCTCGACCGGGGCGGTGCCGTCATCGGCCAGAACCCGGCTGCCGTCGGTCCTCAGGATCTCGCCCCGCAGGCGCAGGCTGCCGCCGTCAAGCTCGGCCAGCCCCCCGATGGGCGTCTGGCAGGAGCCGTCGAGGGCGGCAAGGAACGCGCGCTCGGCGGCCAATCGCTGGCCGGTCGGGCCATGGTGGATCGCCTCGAGCATCTCGGCCGTGCGGGCATCATCCCTGCGCCGCTCGATCCCGATGGCGCCCTGCGCCACGGCGGGCAGCATGTCATCCACCTCGATGGGCACGCGGGGCACCTCGGTCATGTTCAGCCGGTTCAGCCCCGCCATGGCCAGAAACGTGGCCTCGGCCACCCCTTCCGACAGTTTGCGCAGCCGCGTCTGGACGTTGCCCCGGAACTCCACCACCTGCAGATCCGGCCTGCGGGCAAGAAGCTGCGACCGCCGCCGCAGGCTCGAGGTGCCGACGACCGCCCCCTCGCGCAGATCGGCCAGGCCGCCGGGGGACAGCGAGACGAAGGCATCCCGCACATCCTCGCGCGGGAGATAGGTGTCGAGCACCAGCCCGGCGGGCTGATCGACCGGCATGTCCTTCATCGAATGCACCGCGATGTCGATCCCGCCGTCGAGAAGCGCCTCCTCGATCTCGCGGGTGAACAGGCCCTTGCCGCCGATCTCTTTCAGCGGGCGGTCCTGCACCGTGTCGCCCATCACCTTGATGATGACGATCTCGAAGGCCTCTTCGGGCAATTCGAAGGCGGCCATCAGCCTCGCGCGGGTCTCATGCGCCTGGGCAAGGGCCAGGGGCGATCCACGGGTGCCGATCTTCAGCGGTTGGGCGGGGTTGGGCAGGGTCAGCGTCATGCGCCTTTCCTAGACCTGTCAATCAAAGCTGACAACTGCCTTGACAAGCCCCGCCCCAGTTGGGACGCAAGGGGGCCATTAAGGAACAGATGATGACGACCAACCATACGCCCACCAAGACCATCCTGCGCGCGCTTGCGGGCGAAACCCTGCCCACCCCGCCGATCTGGATGATGCGGCAGGCCGGGCGCTATCTGCCGGAATACCGGGCCACGCGGGCGCAAGCCGGGGATTTCCTGTCGCTGTGCTACAATTCCGAACTTGCCGCCGAGGTGACGCTGCAGCCGATCCGCCGCTACGGGTTCGATGCGGCGATCCTCTTCGCCGATATCCTGCTGCTGCCGCAGGCGCTTGGCATGGACCTCTGGTTCGAAACCGGCGAGGGGCCGCGCCTCTCGACCATCACCAAGGACTCCGATCTGGCCGCGCTGAAGCCCGCCGATGCGATCCACGATCACATGGCCCCGGTTTATGAGACGGTGCGGATCCTGTCGCGCGAATTGCCGTCGGAGACGACGCTGATCGGCTTTGCCGGCGCGCCCTGGACCGTGGCCAGCTACATGATCGCCGGCAAGGGCACGCCCGATCAGGGGCCGGCCCATGCGCTGAAGGCCGAAAACCGGGCGCTGTTTCAGGGGATCATCGACCTTCTGACCGCCTCGACCGTCGAATATCTCTCGATGCAGGTGCAGGCGGGGGCCGAGGTGATCAAGATCTTCGACAGCTGGGCCGGAACGCTGCAAGGCGACGATTTCTCCGATTTCGCCCTGGAACCGGCCCGCGCGATCACGGCGGCGCTGAAAGAGCGCCACCCCGGCCTGCCGGTCATCGCCTTTCCGCGCGGCGCGGGCGAGCGCTATGCCGGCATCCATGCCGCGACGGGGGCCGATTGCGTGGCGCTGGATGATGGCGTGAGCGCCGAATGGGCGGCCGAACATGTGCAGAAGGACGGCTGCGTGCAGGGCAACCTGGCCAGTTCGCATATGGTGACCGGCGGGCAGGCGCTGGTGGACGAGACACGCCGGATCGTGCAGGCCTTTTCGAACGGGCCGCATATCTTCAACCTCGGCCACGGGATCACGCCGGATGCCGACCCCGAGAACGTGACGCTGATGATCGAGACGGTCCGGGCCGGCTGAGCGCAAAGCTTCATGCTCTGGGTGCCCGTCACGCTTCTTGCGGCGGCCTTTCAGGTGGCGCGCAATGCGACGCAATCGGGCCTTGTGGCGCAGATCGGCACGCTGGGGGCAACGCAGGTCCGCTTTCTCTTCGGGCTGCCCTTCGCGGTCCTGTTCCTGCTGATCGCCTCGCTCTTTGCCGAGAGGCTGCCGGGGCTTACCCCCGGGGTCATGACCTGGGTCACCGCCGGCAGCATTGCCCAGATCGGAGCCACCGCGCTGATGCTGGCGGCCATGAAGGCCCGCGGCTTTGCGGCGGCCACCGCCCTCGTGAAGACCGAACCCGTCATGCTGGCACTGGTCGCCTGGCTCGTCCTGGGCGACCCCCTGTCGCTGGGCCGGATGGCGGCCATCCTTCTGGCCACGCTTGGCACGCTTGTCATGACGCTGGCGCCGGGACGACGGCTGGCGCCGGTGCCCGTCGTGCTGGCGCTTGTCGCGGGATTGCTGTTCGGCCTCTCGGCCATCGGATTTCGCGGCGCGATCCTGGCACTGGACGAGGGCGGCTTCGTGATCCGCGCCACGATGATACTGGTCGCGTCTCTGGCCGTTCAGACGGTTCTGCTGACGCTCTGGCTGGCCCTGTTCGATCGGCCCTCGCTTACAGGGGCATTTCGGGTCTGGCGTGCGTCCCTCGCGGCAGGGTTCCTCGGCGCTGCAGGCTCTCAGTTCTGGTTTCTGGGCTTTGCGCTGACAACGGCGGCCAATGTCCGCACCCTCGCGCTGGTCGAGATCCTGATGGCGCGGGCGATATCGGGTCGCCTTTTCGCCGAGGAAACCTCGCGTCGGGAAGGGGTCGGGATGGGGATGATCGCGGCGGGTGTGGGATGGCTTCTCATGCAGTCGCTGTAGGCTGCCGGTGCGCCGCCGGTGACGGCACGGCCGATCCGCGCCCTCAGGGATCGTCGTTGATGTCGCGCTTGATCACCTTGACGCTGTCCTTGCCGCGAAAGACCGTCCGCAGCCCGACATAGGCCAGAAGCGACAGGACCGCGAACCAGACCAGCGCCATCGACTGCGAGGGGGCGATCAGGCCGACCAGCATTAACCCGCCCAGAAGCCCGGCGCCGATGGCAAAGCCCATGAAGACCAGCGCCGGCACCAGCACCTCGATGATCGCCAGCACAAGTGCGGCCGCCAGCCAGACCCACCAGAGCGACAGCATCACCCTTTCCCCTTCAGCATGCGGAAGGCATCGCCAAAGGCGTCCATCGCATTGGCCGGCAGAACGATCGTCTGGCTGCCCTGCCCGGTGCCAAGGGTGTTCAGCGCCTCGACCTGTTTCAGCGCGACCTGATATTGCGCGGCCTCAAGCCCGTTTTCGCGGATCGCCACGGCGATGATCTGGGTGGCATAGGCCTCGGCCTCGGCCAGGATCTTGCGGGCCTTGGCCTCCTGCTCGGCGGCGTAAAGCTCGGCATCGGCGTTCAGCTCCACCGCCCGCTTGCGGCCCTCGGCCTCGGTCACAAGGGCGCGGCGGGCGCGTTCCGCGTTCAGCTGCTGAAGCATC
The DNA here is from genome assembly GCA_051859505.1 of Paracoccaceae bacterium. GTDB lineage: Bacteria > Pseudomonadota > Alphaproteobacteria > Rhodobacterales > Rhodobacteraceae > JAFIEN01. The sequence continues at coordinate 53,191 of JBHYFN010000022.1, read as the reverse complement.
GCGGCACGGGTCGCATCGTCAAGGTTGACGTCCAGGATCTCGGCCCGGGTCACCTCGATCCCCCAGTCATCGACCATGGCGCGCACGTTTTCGCGGATATTCTCGGTCAGTTCGTTGCGGTTGGCCTGCACCTCGTCGAGTTCCATCTTGCCGATCTCGGACCGGACGATGCCGGCGACGGTCGTGGCGATGGCCCCGTCGATATCGCGGATGCGGTAGACGGTCTTTTCCGGTTCGGTGATGCGATAGAAGACGCTGGTTTCCACCTTCACCAGCACGTTGTCGGCGGTGATCGCGTCCTGATTGGCATTGGGCAACTGCCGTTCGAGGATCGAGATACGATGCGCGACCCGATCGAGGAAGGGGATCGTCAGGTTGATCCCCGGCCCAAGGACGGCGCGCAGCTTGCCGAAGCGTTCGATGACGAATTTGTCCGATTGTGGCACGATCCGCACGGCGGACGAGATCGTGACGATGAGCAACAGCGCCACAAGGATCAGGACAAGATTACCGCCCAGAAATTCGTCAAGCATGGTTCAAAGCCCTTCAGCAAACACCCTTTTCACGCCGAAACGTTAAGCCAAAGCAACCTGGCAGGGAATCGGTTAATGGGCCGTTTCAAGCCACAGGGCAAAACGCCTTTGCAGGAAAGGCACAGCATCGGGCAGCGCCAGAAAGGCGCGCGGCGCGATCAGCCGACAGCCCTGCCCTTCGTCGCCAAAGACAATCCGGGCCTCGGCCGCGGCGGGCATCTGCAGGACGAAGAACCATGTGACCGCGCCGGGCCGGGTCTGCGACGGAAAGGACCGCCGCCAGAGCTCTTTCGCCTGCTCCGCCTCGAGGCCCACCTCCTCGCGCATCTCGCGGGCAAGGGTCTGGTCGGGCGTCTCGTCCCCGTCGCGGCCGCCGCCGGGGAAATCCCACAGGCCGGGCCAGGGGATGTCGGGCCGGTCGTCGCGCAGCGTGATCAAGAGCCGGTCCCCGATCAGGACGGCGGCCTTCGCGCCGCAGAACCTATCCTCCACGCGATGCCGTTTCCACGCAAAGGACCGCCGGAAGGTGGCGCGCGGCTTCGGCCCAGGTTGCGCCCTCGTCGCGGCTGGCGAAGACCGATCCCGAGTTGGTGCCGAAATAGACGCCCACCGGCTCGGCCCGGTCCACCGCCATTCCCTGCCGCAGCACGGTGAAGAAGCAGTTGCGCGTCGGCAGGCCGTCGTCGAGCCTGTCCCAATGCGCGCCCCCGTCGCCCGAGGTCCAGACCGCGGCCGAGGCATCGGGCGGATAGCGGCCCAGCATGTCGCCGTTCAGCGGCAGGGTCCAGATCCGCATCGGATCGCGCGGGTGGACCGCGATGGGAAAGCCGAAGGTCGAGGGCAGACCCTCGGTCACATCGTCCCAGCTGCGCCCGCCGTCAGGACTGCGAAACACCCCGTGGTGGTTCTGCTGGTAAAGGACATCCCCCCCCTGCCCCGGCGCGCGCACAAGGTTGTGCACGCAATGCCCCGTCTCGCCATCCTTCGGCGCGGCGGGGTGGTCGTGGTAATGCACATGGTCGGCATTCGACAGGCGGTTGCGCCGGTCCCAGGTCTTGCCGCCATCCTCGGTCGCAAAGATGCCGGCGGCGGAAATCGCCACCCACATTTTCCGTGCATCGGCAGGGTCCGGCACGATGCTGTGCAGCACCAGACCCGCCGCCCCCCCGTGCCAGTTCGGGCGCGAGGGGTGATCGGTCAGGCCGTCCACCTTTTGCCAGGTCGCCCCATGGTCGTGGCTGGCCAGAAGGAAGGCGGGCTTCGTGCCTGCATACAGCACGCCGTGGGTGTAGTGCAGCGACCAGATCTGGCTGAAGTCCTTGCCGAAGGGGGTGTCCGCGCCGGTCCAGCCGATCATCTCGGCGAAACCCGGATCCTCTGCCGCCCAGTCGTCCATCTGCCCCGAGGTGAGGCGCGACAGCTCCCAGGTCTGGCCGCCATCGGCCGACCGCCAGACGCCGGCCCCGTACCAGTCACCGCCGCCACCGGCCCAAAGCATCCCCGTTTCCGGGTCCGAGGCGACATGGTTGATCGGCCAGCCGTCGCAGAACGGCCCGCGGACGTCAAAGCTCTCGCGGTTGGCCGCCGCGTCGAGGACGAAGGCCCCCTTTGTCGTACCGACAAGAATGTGAAGCGGGGCGGTCATGGCACTATCCTTTCCCTGGCGGCCCTCCCCGGCCGCAGGGCCATTCTAGCACGGGCGGCGGGTCCGCCAAATCGGCAATCGCGGGGCGAGCTTCCCCCGTTCCGCTGGCGGGATGGATCGGCTAGACTTCGCCCATGCCTGCCCTCTGCCGCGACTGCCTGACCACCTTTGACGCGGGCACCCGCTGCCCCGCCTGCCGCAGTCCGCGCGTCACCGCGCATCCCGAGCTTTTCGACCTGACCATCGCGCATATGGATTGCGACGCCTTCTTCGCCAGCGTCGAGAAGCGCGATTTCCCCGAGTTGCGCGACAAGCCGGTGATCGTCGGCGGCGGGCGGCGGGGCGTGGTCTCGACCGCCTGTTACCTTGCCCGCATCAAGGGCGTGAAATCCGCCATGCCGATGTTTCAGGCGCTGAAGCTCTGCCCCGAGGCGGTGGTGGTGAAGCCGCGTTTCGACGCCTATGTCACCGCCAGCCGCGCCATCCGCGCGATGATGGAGGAACTGACCCCCGCGATCCAGCCGCTCAGCCTTGACGAGGCCTTCATGGACCTCTCTGGCACGATCCGCCTGCATGGCGCGCCGCCTGCGGTGATGCTGGCGCGGCTGGTCAAGCGGATGCAGGAGGAGCTGGGCCTGACCGGCTCTATCGGTTTGTCGCATAACAAGTTTCTGGCCAAGGTCGCCTCCGACCTGCAGAAACCGCGCGGGTTTTCGGTCATCGGACAGGCCGAGACGGCCGATTTCCTGCGCGACAAGCCCGTGCGGATGATCTGGGGCATCGGCCCTTCGGCACAAGAGCATCTCGAGGCGGCGGGCATCCGCACCTTCTCCGACCTGCTGCGCTGGGACAGGCAGGATCTGGGCGCGCGCTTCGGGCATATGGGCGAAAGGCTCTGGCATCTGGCGCGGGGGCAGGACCACCGCCCCGTCAGCGCGCATGAGCCCGTCAAGTCGATCTCGAACGAGACGACGTTTCACGAGGATACCTCCGACCCCGAGATCCTTGACGGCCATATCTGGCGGATGGCGGAAAAGGTGTCCTCTCGCGCCAAGGCGCGCGATCTGGCGGGGCGGGTGGTGACGCTCAAGCTCAAGCGCGCGAACCACAAGATCCTGACCCGGCGGCACAGCCTGCGCCAGCCCACGCAGCTGGCCGATACGCTCTATCGCACCGCGCGCGGCCTGTTCGATCAGGTGGGAGAGGCCGGGCCCTACCGCCTGCTGGGCGTGGGCCTGAGCGAATTGACGGACGGGGCCGAGGCCGACCGCGAGGGCGATCTCCTTGATCCCGATGCCGCGCGGCGGGCAGAGGCCGAGCGCGCCGCCGATGCCATCCGCGCGCGGTTCGGCGAGGAGGCCATCGTCAAGGGCCGGTCGCTGCGCTGAAGCGGTCACTGCGCAGAAGCGGGGATTGCGCGGCGGGCGGGCGGGGCGTAGGCTGCCTCCGTGGCTTTGAAGAAGAAGGGAGGCCCGCGTCATGACACTCGGCCTGCGACTCTTCGGTCCTGTCCCTGCCCTGCAAATGCGTTTGCAGGGCTGACACGGAACACCTCCACGAAAACCCGGTCGGCCCATGTGGCTTGCGCCTGACCCGCGCGAGCATCTCCGCGACAAGCGGCCCCCTGAAAGACCGGACATGACCCTTCTGACCCTGCGCGCCCTTGGCCATACGTTGGCCGAACCGCTGTTCACCGACCTCTCTCTCACGCTCGCCCGGGGCGACCGCCTCGGCCTTGTCGCCGCAAACGGGCGCGGCAAATCCACCCTCCTGCGCTTCCTTGCCGGCGAGGGCGACCCCACCACCGGCGAGATCACCCGCGCCCGTGGCCTGCGGGTCGCTTTGGCGGAACAGGAGGTGCCGGAGGCCTTGCGCGACCAGCCGGTCCGGGATGCCGTCCTTGGCGCGCTCGACCCCGAGACGGCGGAAACCGAATACTGGCGCGCCGATATCGTGCTGGACGATCTCGAGATCCCGCCCGACCTGCGCGACCGCCCGCTTGGCGCCCTCAGCGGCGGCTGGCAGCGGCTGGCGCTTCTGGCCCGCGCGGCGATCACGGAACCCGACGTGCTCCTGCTGGACGAGCCGACAAACCATCTGGACCTGACCCGAATCCTGAAGCTGGAACGCTGGCTCGCCGCCCTGCCCCGCGACACCGGCCTGATCGTCGCCAGCCACGACCGCGCCTTTCTTGACGCGGTGACGACCCGCACCCTGTTCCTGCGCACCGAAAAGAGCCGCTCCTTCGCCCTGCCCTATACCCGCGCCCGCGCCGCGCTGGACGAGGCGGATGCCGCCGACGAACGCCGTTTCGCAAATGACATGAAACAGGCCGACCAGCTGCGCCGGCAGGCGGCGAAGCTGAAGAACATCGGCATCAACTCGGGCAGCGACCTGTTGATCGACAAGACCAAGCAGCTGAAAGACCGCGCCGACCGGATCGAGGCCGCCGCCCGCCCCGCCCACAAGGACCGCAGCGCCGGGGCGATCCGGCTGGCGGGCAGCGGCAGCCATGCGAAGGCGCTGGTCACGCTGGACGATGCCGAGGTGACGGCGCCGGACGGGCGGCTGTTGTTCCGCACCGGGCGGCTGTGGCTTTCGCCGGGTGACCGGGTGGTGCTGCTGGGGGCGAACGGCGCGGGCAAGTCGCGGCTGATGGGGATGGTCATGGCGGCGCTTGACGGGCGGCCGGGGCCGATCCGGGTTGCGACCTCTGCCGTGCCGGGGGTGGCCGATCAGGCGCTGTCGCATCTGGACGGAGACCGCACGCCGCTCGACGCGATCTGCCGCCGCTTTGACGTGGGCGACCAGCGCGCCCGCGCACTTCTGGCCGGGGCGGGGATGGACATGGCGCGGCAGGCGATGCCGGTGGCGGGCCTGTCGGGCGGGCAGCGGGCGCGGCTCGCGATGCTGATCCTGCGGCTGGAGCGGCCGAACCTGTATCTGCTGGACGAGCCGACCAACCACCTCGACATCGAGGGGCAGGAGGCGTTGGAGCGCGAACTGCAGGACGAGGATGCCGGTTGCCTGCTGGTGTCGCACGACAGGCGGTTCGTGACCAATGTGGGCAACCGCTTCTGGCAGATCACCGGAAAGCGCCTGATCGAAACGGACAGCCCCGAGGCCCATTTCCAGAGCGCCGCGACCTAGCGGCCGCCTTCACTCCGCGGCAAGCGGCATCTCGCGCGGGCGGCCGACCGAGGCAAGCTCTGCCACCACCGAGGTCATCAGGCGGCGAAAGGCATCGAACTCCGGCAGGGGTTCGATGCGGCGTTCGTCCATGTAAAGCGCCCGGTCGATCTCGATCTGGATAACATGCTGCCGGCGCGAGGGGCGCCCGTAGTGCTGCGCGATAAAGGCCCCGGCAAAGGGCATGTTGCGCACGGTGCGCAGGCCGGCATCGGTGAAGATCGCCTCGATCCGGTCGATCACCCCCGAAGCTGCGGCAGCACCGAACCTGTCGCCCAGCACCACCTCGGGCCGCTTGCCCCCGGCGGGGCCAAGGCTTTCAAGGGCCTCGTGCGGCATGGAGTGACAGTCGATCAGGATCGCCTCGCCGAACTGGGCATGGCTTTCGTCGATCAGGCTCTGCAGCATGTCATGATAGGGCCGCCAGTAGCGCAGCACCCGGTCCTGCGCCTCGGCCAGGGCGATCCTGCCACGATAGATGCTGCGCCCGTTGGCAACGACCCGCGGGATCACGCCGAGGCCGCTGGCCACCCGCGGATTATGTGCCACGCGGCGCACGCCTTCGATCAGCGCGGGGTCAAGCTCTTCGGCCGCGCGGTTCAGATCGACAAAGGCCCGCGGGGCGGAGGCCGCCAGAAACGGCGCGCCGAAACCCGGCGCGGTCGAGAACAGCCGGTCGACGAAGGCATCCTCGGAGGATCGGATCGACTGTTGGTCCAGCACCACACGGCGCAGAAAGTCATCCGGGTAGTGGCGCCCGCTGTGCGGCGAGGCGAAGATGACCGAAGTCGTCCGTCGGACAGGTCGGGTCAGTTGATATGCATGCGCGACCATCTTGTCCCCCTTCTCGGATCGAAGATAGCGCGCTTTGGGCGAATACCAAAAGCCCTTGATCCGCCCTGCGACTCCTTTTATAGGCCGTGCGACCGACGCGGGGCATTCGCGTCCCTTTTGTTTCAGGGGATGCGGTTTTCCAAGACGGATCGGGCGGTTAGCTCAGCGGTAGAGCACTACGTTGACATCGTAGGGGTCACAAGTTCGAACCTTGTACCGCCCACCATGCAGAACAAGCGGCCCAGATACCGGGCCGGGATCGTAACTGGCGCATTCAACCAGCGCCGCGAAACAGAGGAGAGACGACCATGAAGGTTGCCAACTCGCTCCGCTCGCTCAAGCTGCGCCACCGCGATTGCCGCGTCGTGCGCCGCAAGGGCCGGGTCTATGTGATCAACAAGACCCAGCCCCGGTTCAAGGCCCGTCAGGGCTGAACCGAACGGACCGACGGAACAGATCGAAAGGCCGCCCCCCGGGGCGGCCTTTTTCGTATCGCCCCCCTCAGCTGCAAGAAGCGTCTGGCCTTGGCTCGGGGATTGAGACTAGACTGCGCCTCGTTGGGTTTACCCCGAAGGAGAGGGCATTCGTCATGATGGTTTACAAGAAGCGGTTGGGCCTCGCTGCGGTCCTGGCACTCGGCGCGGCGCTGCCTGCCGCGGCCCAGTCCGGCCTGTGCGGAGGCGTTGGCGATAACGGTCAGTGGATCGGCGGAACCGAGGACAACTCCGATGTCTCGACGGCAGCGGCGGCGATGGAGCAGATGGCTCTGGTCCTCATGAGCAACGAATATGTTGCGCTTTTCAACGTCTCGGAGGGCACCGACGTGCGCATGGAGGCGCAGCAGCGCGGCTCTGGCGACCCGGTGATCGACCTGCGCAACGCCGCCGGCGACATCATCCTGTCGGACGACGATTCCGGCGGTGACGGCGCGTCGCGGGCCGAGGCCTTCCTTGAACCGGGCACCTATTGCCTGTCGATGAAAAGCTACGACGGCTCGCCCATGACGGGCTTTGTCCGCGTCGGACGGCTCGAGCACGAGGCGCTGACGCCCGGCCTGATGACGGGCGATGTGGGCATGACGACGCCGCCCACAGATCCGTTCGATCCCTTCGCCGGAGGGACCATCTGCAGCCCCGACACGATCACCCGGTTCGTCGGGGACGGCCCGCTGGACAGCCTTGTTCAGTCGCGGCCGGTAAGCGCCAGCGCCTCGGCCAATGAAGTGCCGGTCTGGGGCTTCTCGCTTGGCAGTGCGGCAGCCCTGACGATCACGGCCGAAAACCAGGCCGCCGATCCCTACATCATCATCTATGACGAGTTCGACAATTACATCGCCGAGAATGACGATTATGACGGGCTGAACTCGCGGATCGACTTCACCTCTCCCCTGCCGGCGGGGCTGTACTGCATCGAGATGATCGCCCTGTCGAACCCCGACCTGCCGATCACGGTGACCATCTCGGGCTATGATCCGGCCTCGGCCATGTCCGACATGTACGACCGGGGCGAGATGAGCCCGCCGCTGGACGGCAGCCACCCCATCACCGACCTTGGCGTCCTTGATGGCCGTCTGCGGACCGATATCCAGTCGACCGATGTGGCCACCTGGTTCATGATCGAGGTGCCCGAGGCCGGCTTGCTGGTCGTCGAGGCGGTCAACGCCGGACTGGGCGATCCGACGGTGATCCTGTTCGACGATTTCGGCCGCGAGCTTGCCTTCAACGACGATGCCAACGGCACGCTTGATTCGATGCTGGCCGCCCGCGTCATGCCGGGAACCTATGTCGTCGGTGTGCGCGAACTGTTCAGCAGCGGCAGCCCGGTGCCGACGCGCGTCCTGTTCGAGCGTTTCGTCTCTGCGCGGTAAGTCTTCACGCTGACTTCGGGAAAGGCCCCGCCAGGTTCTGGCGGGGCCTTTTTCATGCGCAACCCGCGCCTCAGCGCCCGATATCGGCCAGCAGGCGGATAATCGTGCCCTCGTCCAGGAAACCGGTGACGGGCAGCCCGTGATCCCTTTGATAGTTGCGCAGGGCGCGCCGGGTCATGTTGTCGAACTCTCCATCGACAGGGCCGGGCTGCAGGCCAAGCTCCTCGAGCCGCGTCTCGATCAGGCGGCGGGTCGCTGCATTGAGGTTCAGCGCATCTTCCTGTTGCCGCGCCTCGGTGCGCAAGGCGGCGCCGCCGTCCTCCGAGGTGAGGGCCACGATCCGGGCTTCGGCATTGCCGCGGAAAGTGCCCTCGGGATAGACCCGCAGATAGGTCCGGTAGGCCGACACCGTATCCTCTTCGCGCGCCCGATCCCAGGCGGCCCGTTCTTCGGATTGCGCCGACTGCCGCGCCCGCTGTTCCAGATCGGCCAGCTCCGTCGCAGCCTGATCGGAATAGGTGCCGTCCGGATAGCGGTCGAGATAGGCCCGCAAACCCGCCTCGGTTCCCCGGGCGCCGGTCTCTTCCCAATAGGCGCGATCGGCCCTGAGGGCGGTCTGCCTCTGCCGCTCGGCTTCGGCCTCAAGCTCGGCCGCCCGGCGCGCCGCCTGTGCATCAAGGCGGTTGATCTGTTCGGCGGTCAGATAGCCCGTCTGCCGCTGCCCGTTCTCTTGCTGCCAGTTGGTGATCGCACCGCGCGTGGCAGGGCCGAAGATGCCGTCGATCCCGGCGGTATTGTAGCCCAGCAGCGTCAGATGGCGCTGGATCTCGCGCCGCTGATCGCGTGACAGGGCCAGCGCCTCTTCGTCGATCCGGGCATCGCGGAACGGCTCGGCCCGGATCGCCTCGATCGCGGTCTCGGCCTCTTGCGCGAATTCGCCAAGCGGATAGCGCCGCAGGTAGTTGCGATAGGCCTCGACCGTATCAAGCGCCACGGCGCCATCCCAAAGCGCCCGCTCGACCGCGCGATCCGCCTCGCTCGTGTCGGGTTCGGGATCGAGCGGAACCGGCACCGCCTCGCTGGGCATGAAGACAAGCCTGCGCGGCGTGAAGCCATCGGCCTCGATCCGGCGGTTCTGCGCGATCAGCGCCATCAGATCCCCCGCAGGCCGCAACAGATCGCCCTGCATGAAATCCGCGATGTCGCGCGGGCGGCCCTGGATCACGGTCACGCCCTGCGGGATCGCAAGCGGGCCGACCCCTTCCTGCAACCAGGGATCGAAGGACCGCCCGCTTTCGACCTCGATACCGAGGATCAGCAGGCTCTGCCCCGGTGCATCCGCCAGAACCGTCATCAGGCTGTCAAGCGACACGGCTTCCTGCCCCATCGACAGGATCCCGGGGCTTTCGGCCTCGGCGGTCAGGAACCAGGTCCGGGCCCCGTCTGTCGCGAACCGGCCCGAGAGGGCGACGATCAGACGCTCGGCCTCGGGCACGGCCTCGATGAATTCGACAAGGGCTTCGGAGGTCGTGTCCGCGCGGCCATTGGGCACGGCGGTAACGGCAAAGCCCAGCACCCCGAGGCCATCGGCGGCGCGGATCACATCCGCGGCGCGGGCGACCCGGCCCAGCGCCTCATAGCGTTCGGTGCCAAGGATCAGGGCCGCATCCTCGGCGGCAGCCGTCATTGGCAACGACAGCAGGATCACCGCCGAGCCAAGCTTCATCAGGGACTGCATCGCCAACTCCTCATGCCTGTGGACGGGTCGCTCCCATCGGGGCGCCTTCTTGAACACAAGCTAGGCTGCCGGTGTCACGCTATTCAATAGCAGTGGCCCCGGGGCCGCATGACATTGGCGCGATGCCCCGCAGCCCGGGCGGCGCAAATTCCGATCAGGCTCGGTAGATCCGGTCTTCTTCATCCAGAGCAGAGATGCCCAGCGCGTCCATCCCGTTTTCCAGATGGTCGGCAAGATGCAGCGACCCCTTGAGGTATTCCGCCGTGGGAACCGTCGCCTCGCCCAGCGCCGTTTCGACCGCCTGGTCGAATTCCTCGGGCTCGAACGACCCGCGCCCGACCCACATGAGCGCGACAAGGTTCGCCTTCTCGTCCTCGTTCAGGCTTTCGATGAAACCGTCGAACTCGGCCGAGCGATGATCCAGATCCCGCGCCAGTATGATGACCTCGGCGATCTTGTCGGTCGCAATGTCCATCTCGCATCCTCCCTATGGAGAAAGATGATCCGCTTTCGGCGGAGGCGACACCTTGATCTGGCGCAAGTCAGCGTGCGCCGAACAGGCGGTAATACATCCAGTCTGGCATGAACTGGCTGAGTCGGAACACCCAGGAGAAGAGCAGCGGAAAGCTTTTCTTGAAATCGGTCGTGTTCAGGTGATCCACGAATTCGCGCGCGGCCTCTTCGGGGTCCATGATGAAGGGCATGTTGAAATCGTTCTTCTCGGTCAGGCGCGTCTTGATGAAACCCGGGTTGATCAGCTGCACCTCGATCCCCGTCTTGCGCAGGTCGGCCTGCATCGATTCGGCAAGCGACATCAGCCCCGCCTTGGAGGCGCAATAGCCGATCGCCCCCGGCAGGCCGCGAAAGCCCGACAGCGATCCGGTCAGAACGATATGCCCGGTGCCGCGTTCGACCATCGGCCCGATCACCGCCCCCACGGCGCGCTGCGCACCGAGGAAGTTGATGTCGGCCATCGTCTCGGCCTTTTCATTGTCCCACTCGGTCGATTTCATCGGCCAGTAGACGCCGGCAAGGTAGATCATGCCATCAATCGGGCCGATCTTCTGTGCCGCATCCTCAAGCGCCTTGCGGTCGCTGACGTCAACCACGACATGCGATGCCTTTCCCGGCAGCTCGGCGACAAGCTCTTTCAGCCGCTCTTCGTTGCGGGCGCTGACGATCACTTCGGTGCCAAGGCGCGACAGCAGGTTCGCAACCTCTCGGCCCAGACCCTCGCTCGCGCCGATCAGCCAATACCGTTTGCCTTGCCACTGTCTCACCTTGAAAGTCCTTCCTTGATAGTCTCAGGCAGCCTCTTTCGGCCGCATGGTGGCGACCAGTTCGGCCACCTTGATCCCGAATTTGCGGAACTGGCTGCGGTTCATGATCGTGCCGTTCGGTGTCAGATACATCCAGTCCACTGTATCCAATATATGCCCCCCGGCCTCGGGCGTAAGACGGATGCGGTAATTCAGTTGCACGGCCGAGCCCTTCTGCCAGCCGGTTCCCGTGCCGACCACATCCGCCGCCTCGGCCCGGATCGCGCCGTCATTGCCAAGGGTCAGCTTCCATTCGCGGTTCTGGACAGCGCCGCTGTCATAGTGAAACACTTCCTTCATCGTACCGACATTACCCTGCCAACTTGCCTCGAAATCCGCAACGAAGCGTGAACTGACGCGCCCTGTCGGCCCGAAGATCACACCTTCGCAGACGATCGGGCCGTTCAGCCGCTCGCGGATGTCGAACTGCGGACCGGCCCCCTCGTAATCCTCGGGGCGCTGCGCCGCAAAGGCGGCATATCGCCGCCGCAGGATCAGCAGGGCAGCGACAACGGCAAGGGTCAGGATGATCGGGATCAGTGTCGTCATGGGCTTCAGTCCTCCAATCGGGTCAGGGACAGCAGCACGATGGCCACCAGTTTCAGTGCCAGAGGCACCACGGCATAAAGCAGAGCCAGAAGATCCAGCGCGGCATCGGGATTGTCCGCCGCTCCGGCCACGAAACCGGAGCGCTCCAGCAGCGGCAGCAGAGTTACGGCGGCAAAGGCGAGGGTAAACTTGTTCATCAGCCCCCAAAGGCCGAAGCCCTGCCCGCCGTTGGGGCTGACCTTCGCCATGCGCCGCGCAAAGAGGGCGGGCATCAGGGTCAGATCCGCGCCGATCGTCGCGCCGGACAGGATGCAGATCACCGCAAAGATCGCCACATCGCCGGGGCCAAGCGTGAAGGCCACACCGAACGACAGGATCGCCAGCACCATCGCCACCAGAAGCACCGGCTTTGAGCCGAAGCGGCGGGCGAGCATGCTCCACCCCGGGCTCGAGATTGCGGCCGCCAGAAAGAACAGGACCAGCAGCACCCCTTCCCAACCCGGCGCATCCAGCCGGCTTTCCACATAGAACAGGAACAGGGTCGAGGTGACGGCAACCGGCGTCGCATTGACCAGCGCCAGCACCAGAAGCCGCCGCGCGCCGGGATCGGCGAGGATGGTGCCCATCGGCACGGGCTCATGCGCCCCGCCCCCGGTCCATTCCGGCCACATCAGAACCACGGCAAGCGCCGTCATGGCCGCGAAGCCCAGGGCGAAGGTGGCAAAGGGCGCTTCCGTCACCCCCATCAGAAGCGTGGGCGTCACCGCGGCGATGCAGATCCCCAGCAGCGCGCCGCTTTCGCGCCATGCGGCCAGCCGCACATGGCCGTCGGGCGCATCGCCCGCCTTGGCGATGCCTTGGGCATAGAAGGTGATCGTCAGGAAGCTGAAGGACGAAAACAGCCCCGTCACCGTCAGCCCGAACCACCAGATCGGCGCAATCGGCGGCGTGACGGCGAACAGGCCCAGCATCGACAGGGCAAGGATCCCTGCCGCAAAGGCCACCGCCCCGGCCCGCGCCTTGCCCAACCGTTCCGAGATCCAGCCCAGAACCGGATCCTGCACCACATCGAACAGGCGCAGCGCGAACAGCAGGGCGCCCAGCGCCGCGAGGCTGACGCCGAAAGTGTCGGCATAGTATTTCGGCGCGTAGATATAGATCGGCAGGCCGGCGGCCGAGAGGACGGCGCCAAAGACCGACCACGCGGGAAACCGGTCCCGCCCTCTGCGCGCGGCAAGGGCTGTCACCGGCTGACCTCTTCCGTCGGCGCCTCGGGACGTGACCGGAAGGTGGCGCCCTTCCACCACAGCTTGAGCGCCTGCCAGTGGATCAGCGCCAGCACCCGGCGCGACCCGAAGGGCCGGCGCAGGATCGCGCGCAGGATGCCGCCATTGGTCAGCGGTCGGCGCTCGCCCGAAAGGGTGGCGATCAGGCCGCCGTTGCCGCGGCTGTAGTCGATCCAGATCCCGACCGCCTCGGGCGTGATGTCGAAGCGAAAGGTGTAGCCGCCCTCGATCGGCTGGAAGGGCGAGACATGCATGATCTTTGTCGCCTGCATCGTGGCGGACTTGTCGATCGGGCGCAGGTCCTGGTGATGGCACAGGTAGGAATGCCGGTCGCCGAAGGTGTTGGTCACCTCGGCGATCACGACCCGCAGAAGGCCCGCGTCATCATGGCACAGCCAGAAACTGACCGGGTTGAACACATGGCCCAGGAACCGCGGCTGGGCCAGAAGGTCGATCCGTCCCGTCAGGTCGATGCCATGCCCGGCCAGCACCTCGCGCGCCCATGGCGCGCCCCGGCCCCCGCGCGGCGGCCCGCCGTGATCGGCATCGTTCAGCGCCGACAGGTTCCGCCCGTTCCGGCTGAAAAGGAGCGGCGTTTCGACCTCGGCCTCGGCATCCAGAAGCACATAGTCGATGGAGTAGCGAAACGCGTTCTTCGTTCCGCCACGCCTGCCATGATAGGTCTGGCCCGCGATATGTTCGACCCGGCTCACTCTGCCGCGATCGACATTTGCGCGGTCGCGTTGATCGCGCCCGCCACATCCACGGCGCTGGCCAGCCCGTCTTCGTGAAAGCCGTCGCGCATCCAGGCGCCGCAGAACCATGTCCGGTTCGTCCCGTTCATCTCGCGCATCTCCTTGCGGGCTGTTTCTGCCGCAAGGTCATAGACCGGATGGTCCATCACCACCTTGTCCCAGATCAGGTCTTCGCGGATCGGGCGCGTGGAGTTGAGGGTGATGAAATAATCCTCGCCCCTCAGCCAGGGCTGAAGCGAGTTCATCCAGTAGGACAGGTCGATCCGGTCGGTCGATTTCTCGGGCCCCTCGGTATAGGTCCAGGAGGACCAGACCTTGCGCCTTTTCGGCATGATCGAGGCGTCGGAATGCAGCACGACGTCATTGGGCTGATAGCGCAGCGCGGAAAGCGAGCGGGCCTCGGCGGGGGATGTGTCGGCCAGCATCCGCAGGGTGATGTCGGAATGGGTGGCGAAGACGACCTCGTCGAAATGCTCCCAATCTCCGGCCGGTGTCCTGACCTCGACCCCGGTGATGCTGCGCCGCACCCCGGCGACAGGCGCCGAAAGCCGCAGCTCGACCCCGCGCGCCACCAGCGCCGCCTCGAGCCGCGAGACATATTCGACCGAACCGCCGGCGACCGTGAACCACTGATGCTGCCCGGAATAGCCCAGAAGCCCGTGGTTCTTGAAGAACCGCATCATCGCATAGGCCGGAAAATCGAGCACCTTTTCAGTGGGCGTCGACCAGATCGCCCCCGAGAAAGGCAGCAGATAGCAATCCCGGAAATAGCTGCCCAGACCCAGCTTCTTGATCAGCCCGCCGATGGTCAGCCCCTCTTCCCGCGATGCCTCCAGCGCCATCGCATTGAAGCGCAGGATATCGCGCACCATCCGCAGGAACCGGGGGTTGGCGAGGTTGCGGCGCTGGGCGAACAGGGCATCAAGATCGGCCAGCCCGTATTCGATCCGGCCGCCGCCGATCGACGCCCCGAAGCTCATGTTCGACCGCGTCACCGGCACGCCAAGCTCGCTGAACAGCGCGGTCAGATGCGGATAGTTGACGTAGTTGAAGACGATGAACCCGGTATCGACCGGAATGTCACGGTTCGGCCCGACCATCCTTGTGCGGGCATGGCCGCCAAGGCGGCCTTCCGCCTCGAACAAGGTGACCCGGTGGTGGGGAGAGAGATGGTAGGCGGCACCCATGCCAGAGATACCGGCGCCGATAACGGCGATCGTTCTGGGCCCCACCGGCCCGGTCATCACGTTCATTCGATTTCTGCTCCGTCGTCGGGTTTGTTGAAGTTTCTTACGCCAGACCTTTGCTGTCGGATGACTCGAAGGCAACGGAAGATTTTGTTGTCGCAAAGGTGATCCAACTGGAACGAGGCCGCGTAACCACCTCATGTTTGACGTGCAGACAGAGCTTGCTAAAGAGGAGGGAGGCAGGGCACCGGCTCTGGCCGCAACGGATCGGGCCCCGGTTTCGCGCCCCCGCCATCAAAGGTCGGCTTCTGTGTCAGACATGTCGAAACGGCTGGAGTGGATCGCCCAGCTTGAAGCGATACGTGATCATCAGGATCAGGAGGCCTTTGCCCAGATCTTTCGGCACTTCGCGCCGCGGGTGAAATCCTTTCTCATGAAGTCGGGCAGCACGGCCGAGTTTGCCGAGGAATGCACCCAGGATGTGATGGCAACCCTTTGGCGCAAGGCGCATATGTTCGACGGAACGAAGGCCAGTGTTTCGACCTGGATCTTCACCATAGCGCGGAACCGCCGGATCGACCTGATCCGCAAGGACCGCCGACCCGAGCCCGAGGATCTGCCCTGGGGCCCGGAAGAAGAACCTTCGGCGGCCGAAGTCCTGGTCAGTCAGCAGGAAGCTGAACAACTCGCAGAAGCGTTGGCGCAGTTGCCGGAAAAACAGAGGAAGCTCATCGAACGCGCCTATTTCGGCGAGCTTTCCCATAGCGAGATCGCTGCCGAGACGGGCCTCCCGCTTGGCACGATCAAATCGAGGATACGGCTGGCGCTGGATCGACTGCGCCATGCGATGACATGAAGTTGACGCCAATGAACAAGATCAGACATCACCTGTCGGACGCCCTGCTGATCGGCTATGCCGCAGGCACATTGCCCGAGGCCTTCAACCTCGTGGTCGCCACGCACATCTCGATGTGCGACGAATGCCGCGCGCGGATGCATGCCTTCGATGCCGTCGGCGGCAGCCTGATCGACGCGGCCGAGAGCGTTGCCGTCTCGGACGACAGTTTCGAGGCGACGCTGCGCCGCATCGCCGGCGCCCCGCCCGAACCCCGCAAACGGCCCGAGGCGCGGAAAGGCCTCTTCCCAGCGCCGCTGAAGGATTATGTCGGCGGCGACCTCGACAGCGTGGCATGGCGTCGGGTTGGCGGCGGCGTCTCGCAGGCGCTGTTGAAGACCGAGGGCGAGGCGACGGTGCGGCTGTTGCGCATTCCCGGCGGGGTCGCCGTGCCGGACCACGGGCATCAGGGGCTCGAGCTGACGCTTGTGCTGCAGGGCGCCTTCCGCGACGAGGAGGATGTCTTCGCCGCCGGCGATATCGAGGTCGCGGATGACAGCACGGTGCACAAGCCCGTCGCCGTCGAGGGGCCCGATTGCATCTGCCTTGCGGCAACCGATGCGCCGCTGCAGTTCAACGGGTTGCTGCCGCGTCTGGCACAGTCGATCATGCGGATCTGAGACTGCCGGAGCGCGGCGGCGGGCGCGGCGCGTCAGCCGCGCGGCACCGAGGGGAAGGTATAAAGCGGCTGCGGCCGCGCCCTGCCTTCCGAATCCCAGGCCAGCGGCAGATCGGTCTGGCCCACACGCAGCCATCCATCGCCGCCCGGCGACAGAAAGAAGGTCCGGCCATATAGGCCGGTCACGATGTAGTAGTCGGGGCTGACCCGCAGCGCCCCCACCCTGCCCCGCTCGGACCCGGCACAGACCTCGGTGCCGCTGCGGCAGGGCACCAGCCGATAGGTGCGCAGCTTGCCGCCTTCGGTCGCAACCACCGCGACAGGCCCTTCGGCAAAGGGAACATGCAGATAGCTGTCCGCAAAGGCGCGGCTGGTTTCGCGCACGATGTTTTCATGCGCCATGGCCTCGGGCGGAAGGCCATGATCGGCACATCCCGCAATCCCGGCAATCGCCAGCGCCAGGCCACCAAGGCGCAAGTTGCGCGTTATGTCGAGCATCGCCGGGCCACTCCTTCTTGCCTGGTCCGACGCTAATCAGATGTCGGCGGCGTGGCAATCCTGCGCCACCTCATCGCCGCCCGAACAGACGCTCGATATCCGACAGCCGCAGTTCCACATAGGTCGGGCGGCCGTGGTTGCACTGGCCCGAACGAGGGGTCGCCTCCATCTCGCGCAGGAGGGCGTTCATCTCTTCGGCCCGCATCTGCCGTCCGGCCCGGACGGAACCGTGACAGGCCACCCGCGACAGGATCGCATCGCGCCGGTCCGCAAGGGCGCGGGTCGCCTCCTGATCGCGCAACTCGTCAAGGATGTCGCGCACAAGGGCGGTCGCATCCACCTGCCCCAGCAGGGCCGGCGTTTCCCGAACCGCGATGGCGCCCGGCCCGAAGGGCTCGATCCCGAGGCCGAACCGCGCAAGCTCTGGCGCCGCCTCCAGCAGAAGCTGCCGTTCTTGCGCGGGCAGATCGACGACAACCGGGATCAGCAGCGCCTGAGCGGCAACGCCGTTTGCCTCGGCCTGGGTCTTGAGCCGCTCGTAGACCAGCCGCTCATGGGCGGCATGCTGATCCACGATCACGATCCCCGCCTCGGTCTGGGCGATGATATAGGTGCCGTGAACCTGCGCCCGCGCGGCGCCAAGCGGCAGGTGTTCGGCCTCGGCCGGGGCAGCCTCGTATGGCTCCACCCGCGAACTGGGCAGGTCGGTCTCGGCAAAGCCCGGCGCTTGTGCCTGACGCGCCGCATGCAGCGCGGCGTTTGAGGGGCGATCCATCTGGTAGATCCGCCCCGAGATATGCCCCTGCCCCGATTCCGTCCGCAGCGCCCCCAGAGCCTCGCCCGCGATGGTGGTCGAGGCGCGATGCCCGGCACCGGCAAGGGCGTGACGCAGGCCCGAGACGATCAGCCCCCGCACCAGACCGGGATCGCGAAACCGGACCTCGGATTTCGCGGGATGGACGTTCACATCGACAAGCTGCGGATCGCAATCCACGAAAAGCGCCACCGCCGGGTGCCGGTCACGCGGCAGAAGATCGCTGTAGCCAGCCTTGAGCGCCCCGGTCAGAAGCTTGTCACGCACCGGTCGGCCGTTGACGAAGGCGAATTGCGCCACCGCCGCGCCGCGCGAATAGGTCGGAAGACCGGCGAGGCCGGTGAGGTGAAACCCGTCCCTTTCGGCATCGAGGGGGACCGCATTCTCGACGAATTCCCGCCCCATCACCGCGGCCAGCCGCCCCGAGACGGCACCGAACAGATCGCCGCTTTGCGCCTCGGCGCGAAAGACGACCCGGTCCTCGCCCCCGGTGGCATCGCGCAAGGTGAAGGCGACAAAGGGTTCGGCCATGGCAAGGCGGCGGATCGTGTCGCCCACGGCCTGCGCCTCGGCCCGGTCGCTGCGCAGGAACTTGAGCCGGGCCGGCGTGGCGAAGAACAGATCCCGAAGCTCGACGATCGTGCCCGCGGAAAGCGCCGCCGGCCTGACCGCCCCGACCGTGCCGCCAACGACCGTGATCGCCGCCCCGGCATCGCCAGCCACGCGCGAGGTGACGGTCAGCCGCCCGACTGCCCCAAGCGAGGCCAGAGCCTCGCCCCGGAAGCCGAAGCTGCGGATATCGAGCAGGTCAGAGCCGTCGATCTTGGAGGTGGCGTGCCGCGACAGGGCCAGCGGCAGATCCGTCGCGGCGATGCCGCAGCCGTCATCGGTGACGCGCACGAGGCTGCGCCCACCGTCCGCGATGACCACCTCGATGCGGCGCGCGCCGGCGTCGATGGCATTCTCGACCAGTTCCTTGACCGCCGAAGCCGGCCGTTCGACCACCTCACCCGCAGCGATGCGGTTGATGATTGCCTCGTCAAGCTGCCGGATGACCGGGCGTATGTTGGGGTTCGGCGCGTTCATGCCCCAAGGGATAGCATGGCCGCGCCGATTCGTCAGGGGTGATCTCCGGACCCAAGCCCCTCGGGCTGACCCACGACGACGAAGTGCAGCGCCTCGGGATCCAGAAGCTCTGCCGCGACGCGGTTGATCTCCTCCAGCGTGACGGCGCGGATGAAATCGTTGCGGTCGATCACATAGTCGGGGGTCAGCCCCACCATCTGCATGCCGACCATGATCCGGGCGATATCGGCATTGCCGTCAAAGCGCAGGGGATATTCGCCGGTCAGATAGGTGACCGCCGCCGCAAGCTCCTCCTCCGAGACGCCATCGCTCGCCAGCCGTTCCCATTCCTCGCGGATCAGGTCGATCGCCTCCGCCATCGTCTCGTTCGACGAAGAGAAGGCGCCCAACATCATTTCGGACAGATCCTTGGGCACGAGGTAGGTGCCGATCCCGTAGGTCAGCCCGCGCGCCTCGCGCACTTCCTGCATCAGGCGCGACTGGAACCCCGGACCGCCAAGGATATGGGTCAGGATGAAGGCGGCAAAGAAATCTTCGTCATCGCGCTCCATCCCGGCATGGCCGAAATAGGCGGTCGATTGCGGCCCCGGGAACGGCACGACCGTCACCCCGCCCCCAAGCGCGAAGTCCACGCGCGGCGGCATCGGCGGACCTTCGGCCGGCAGCCCGGCCAGAAGGTGATCGACAAGGGCCCCAAGCTCTTCTGCCGTGATGTCGCCCACCGCGCTGACATAGGCGCGGTCGCGGGTCAGCGTCGCCTGATGCGCCGCGATCAGATCCTCGCGCGTGAGCGCGCTGACGCTTTCGATGCTGCCGTTCATCGGCACGCCGTAGGGGTGATCGCCAAAGGCGGCCGCGTTGAAGGTTTCGCTTGCGATCGACTGGGGATCGAGCGCGTCGCTGTCGATGATCGCCAGAACCTGCGCCCGGACCCGTTCGATGGCATCCTCGTCGAAACGCGGCTCGACAAGGGCGAGGCGCAACAGATCCACCGCCTCGTCGCGGTTCTCGGTCAGGAACCGGGCCGAGATGCTGAGCATGTCGTCGAAGGCGCGGAAGGAATAGCTGGCCGCCAGCGCCTCGCGCCGCTCCTGAAAGGCGCGGGCCTCGAGGTCGCCCGCACCTTCCTCGAGCAGGGCCGACATCAGGTTCACCGCGCCGCGGCTGCCTTCGGCATCAAGGTTGGCGCCGCCACGAAACCGCAGCTCCAGCGCGACGAAGGGGATGGCAGGTTCCTCGACCAGCCAGACGTCGATCCCGCCGGGCGTGGTGAATTCCGTGACCTCGATCTCGGCCCGGGCGGCAAGCGCCGACAGGCAAAGCGCAGCTGCAAGGATCAGGCGGTGCATCACGAACCCTCCGCGGTCGGCATGACCCAGAGGGTCACGGAGCGGCGCCGGTCAAGAAGGGTCTCAGCGGCCTGCAGGATATCCTCGGCCGTCACCTCCTGCAGGACAGCGGGCCAGTCCTGCACATCCTCGACGGTCAGGCCCTGGGTCAGGGCCGCGCCATAGCGGCGGGCAAGGCCCTGGGTGTTGTCCAGCGCATAAACCTCGGAGGCGCGCAACTGCATCCGGATCCTCTCAAGCTGATCGGGATCGACACCGTCGCGCAGGAATTCGGCCACGGCGGCATCCATCGCATCCTCGGCCTCCTGCAGGGTGACACCCGGCACAGGCAGCACGGTCAGGCTGAACAGACCATCATCCAGCGCGTCGCCGCTGTAATTCGCGCCGGTAAAGAGCGCGATTTCACTGTCGAAGGTCAGCTTCGTGCCCAGCACCGAGGTGAAGGAGGATCCGCCAAGGATCTCGGCCAGATAGACAAGGGCGGCCGCCTCTTGCTGCGCGCCGCTGCGCCGGGCGGGGGCGATGTAGCTGCGCGTCACATAGGGCTGGGATACGCGCGCATCCTCGTAAAGCAGGCGCCGTTCGGCCAGATGCGGCGGCTCGGCGCTGCGCTGACGCTCGGGCAGGTCGGGCGCGGGCGCGATGGGGCCGTAATGCCGCTCGGCCAGGATGCGCACCTCGTCGGGGTCGACATCGCCTGCCACGATCAGCACCGCGTTGTTGGGCGAATAGAACAGGTCATAGAAGGACAGGACCGCCTCCATGCCAAGCTGTTCGATCTCGTGCCGCCAGCCGATCACCGGCACGCCATAGCGGTGGTTGAGGAACAGCGCCGCGCGCATCTGTTCGCGGGCGACGGCATTCGGATTGCTTTCGACAACCTGCGCGCGCTCTTCCAGCACGACCTGCCGTTCGGTGACGATATCCTCCTCGGTCAGCCGAAGGTTGCGCATCCGGTCGGCCTCCATCTCCATCATCAGATCGAGGCGGTCGCTGGCGATACGCTGAAAATAGGCGGTATAATCATAGCTGGTGAAGGCGTTGTCGCGCCCGCCATTGGCGGCGACCACGGTCGAGAACTCGCCCCGTTCCAGCCTGTCGGTCGCCTTGAACATCAGATGTTCAAGGAAATGCGCCACACCCGAGGCGCCGGGCGGCTCATCGGCCGAGCCGACGCGATACCACAGCATATGGACGACCACCGGCGCGCGGGCATCCTCGATCACCACGACCTCCATCCCGTTATCAAGGGTGAAGGTCGTCACCTGTTCGGCGCGCGCAGCGATCGCCAGCAGCATCAACCCGAGAGAGAACAGGGCGGTACGGATCATCGGCACACCTTTCGGGAACGAGCGGTTGCACTGGATCTACACCCAACGCGCCGCGCTTCAAGTCGGGCCACGGGGACGTGAGGCCCTAGTCCTGCGGAGGGGCGGTGGGCACCTGCACGCCCAGCGCGCGGAATCGCGCCAGTTCGGCATAGGCGTCCAGCGCCATGAAGGCATAGGTCGGGAAATACCTGTCGCCGCCGAACAGCCCGCCGGTCGCCGCGCGGCGGCGGATCTCGGCATCCTCGCGGGCCAAAGTCTCGCGGATCGCGGGATCGGTGCCGTTGCGCGCGGCATGGGCGACAAGTCCGGCGTCCGTGGCCGGCAGCCCCGCTCCGGGCGCACGCGGCACGCCGCCCAGCGCGACGATCCCCTCGGCCACCGGATTGCGGTCGGTGCGGTTCACGCCGCCGGGCGTGGGTTCGGGAAGCTCCAAGACGGGCGGAATCACAAGCGGAAGGGCCGGCAGGACCGAGAATTCGTCGGGCCCCCGCGTGCCGCGATCCATATCATGCAGCCCCCGGTTGCCGCCGCCGCAGGCGGCCAGCGCCATCAGCGACATCAGGACAATGAAGGACTTGGCGGTCATCGCGGGCCTTTGCTTCGGAACTGCCCCGTTTCTATCCGAGCCATGCGCGCCCGTCACCCCGTCTTTCGACCGGGCTTCGTGCCCGTGCTGCTGCTCTTGCCGGCGCCCTTGCTCCTGCCCTTGGCGTTGCCACCATCGCCGCTGAACAGCACCAGCCCGATGGCCCCGGCAAAGACGGCGATATCGGCGATGTTGAAGGCGTAAGGGTTCTCGAACCCGCAGCAGGACATGTTGAGGAAATCCGCCACAGCGCCATAGAGGATGCGGTCGATCACATTGCCCAGCGCGCCCCCGATCAGAAGGCCCGCGCTGACCTGCATCCACCACCCGCCGCGATCCCGCCAGACCCAATAGACGACAAGGCCCGAGATCAGGATCGCCACCCCGACCAACACCCAGCGCATGTCGAACCCCGACAGAAGACCGAAGTTGATCCCCTGGTTCCACGCCATCCGAAAGACAAGGTAAGGCGGAAAGACGTCGATCCGGTGCAGCTCGATCAGGTTGAGGCCATGGACGATGAAGTATTTGGACAGTTGGTCTAGAACGAAGACGATGAGCGCCGTCAGAAACAGCGGCCACATCCCGAAGCTTGCTTTCTTGCCCGCCATCCGCGTCAATGCCGGAAGTGGCGCAGGCCGGTAAAGACCATGGCGATCCCCGCCTCGTCGGCGGCGGCGATCACCTCGTCATCGCGCAGCGATCCGCCGGGCTGGATCACCGCGACGGCCCCCGCCTTTGCCGCTGCCAGAAGCCCGTCGGCGAAGGGAAAGAAGGCGTCTGACGCGACGACCGAACCCTCGGCGGGCGAGGCGGGCAGGCCCAGCGCCTCGGCCATGTCGCGCGCCTTGCGGGCGGCGATGCGGGTGCTGTCGATCCGGCTCATCTGGCCGGCGCCGATCCCCACGGTCGCGCCATCGCGGGCATAGACGATGGCGTTGGATTTCACATGCTTGGCAACGGTCCAGGCAAAACGCAGATCCGCCATCTGCGCCTCGGTCGGCTGCCGGCGGGTGACGACGCGCAGCTGCGCAGGCTCCAGCCGGCCGATGTCGCGATCCTGCACCAGATAGCCACCGGCCACCTGCCGCATGGCAAGGCCGGGGGTGGTGGGGTCGGGCAGGCCCGGGGCGATCAGCAGACGCAGGTTCTTCTTCGCGGCGAAGATGGCGCGGGCCTCGTCGCTGGCGCCGGGGGCGATGACGACCTCGGTAAAGATCGACGCGATCTCGGCCGCGGTTTCCGCATCAAGCGGCTGGTTCAGCGCCACGATCCCGCCGAAGGCGCTGGTGCGGTCGCAGTCATGCGCGGCGCGATAGGCCTCGAGCAGGGTCGCCCCCCGCGCGACGCCGCAGGGATTGGCATGCTTGATGATCGCGCAGGCGGGGCCCGCCTCGGGCGCGAATTCCGCGACCAGCTCATAGGCGGCATCGGTATCGTTGATGTTGTTGTAGGACAGCTCCTTGCCCTGAAGCTGCTCTGCGGTCGCCACGCCGGGCCGGCCGGTCCCGTCGGTGTAGAAGGCCGCCGTCTGATGCGGGTTTTCGCCATAGCGCAGCGGCTGGGCCAGAACGCCGGCAAAGGCGCGCCGGCGGGGCGTCGGCTCTCCGATCGCAGCGGCCATCCAGCTGCTGACGGCGGCATCATAGGCGGCAGTCCGGGCATAGGCGACCTGCGCCATCGCCTGCCGGAAGGCCAACCGCGTCTGCCCGCCGTTCCGGTCAAGCTCGGCCAGAAGCGGGGCGTAGTCCTGCGGATCGACGATCACGGTCACATCGGCGTGGTTCTTGGCCGCGGCGCGGATCATCGCGGGGCCGCCGATGTCGATATTCTCGATGCAGGCGTCATAGCCGGCGCCGGACGCGACAGTCTCTTCGAAAGGATAGAGGTTGACCACGACCAGATCGATCGGCGCGATCCCGTGCTGTTCCATCGCCGCCAGATGCGCGGCGTCCGACCGCACGGCAAGGATCCCGCCGTGGATCCGGGGATGCAGCGTCTTGACCCGGCCGTCCATCATCTCGGGGAATTCGGTCACGTCAGCGACATCGACCACGGCAAGCCCCGCCTCTCGCAGCGCCCGGGCCGAGCCGCCGGTCGACAGAAGCTCGACCCCGAGCCCGGCAAGCGCGCGGCCAAGGTCGATCAACCCGGTCTTGTCGCTGACGGACAGAAGGGCACGGCGCAGAGGCTGCAGATCGGGCAAGGGTCACTCCATCGTTTCATCCGGCAGATCACCGGCGGGGGCAAAGTCGCGCAGCGCGTTCGGCGTTTCCTGCGCCTTGGCCAGCGACCAGCGAACCCGCGTCGCATATGACATTGCGCGACCGGATAAAACCACCTGTTGCGCGGGACGCGGCCTCAGCCGCCCGGTTTCAAGATAGACCGAGGAGTCAAGCGCAAGGCCGCAATGGCCGTCATGCGCTAGGATCCATCTTTCGCCGCTGCGCAGGCCAAGGGCGACAAAGTGGCCATCGGGATCGGCGGCGGCCTCGACCTCGGGATGCAGGTGAAACCGGATCGAGAAGGCCACGCCCAGCCGCCCCGAACGCGCCATCACCCGATCGAAGGCCGCTTCATCGGCCTGATCGAGCGTGGTGAGCAGATCCTCGGCCAGAAGGCTGCGGCCATCGCCCGAAAGCTCGAGGATCCGCGCATGGGTCAGGCCATGGGTCCGGACCCAGCCGTCATGCGCCAGCTCGATCCGCAATCCCCCGGAGAGCGGCGTCTGTTCGCAGATCACCCGGCCGGGCACATCGACCAGCCATTCCTGCGCCGACCGCGCCCCACGCTCGGGCGGGGCGAGACGGGACGAGGAATAGCCCTCGATCACCAGCGTGGAATGGCTGGGCGTCGCCCGCCCCGCCCGCCGCCACTCGGCCCCGAAGCTGACGCCCGAGCCGCAATTCACGATCACCGGCCGCCGCCCCGATGTCAGCTCGAGCGCGAGGGTCGAGGCATGGGCATCCACCGACAGCGCCCCGGTCGGCGGGGCTGCGGCATCGACGATCACCGTCGTCCGGCCGGCCGCCAGCCGCGCAAAGCCCATATGCAACCCGCCCCGCGCCAGCCCCCTGACCCCCGAGGCGGCAAGCGCATGGTCAAGCCGCCCTTCAAGCCCGCGCCCGCCGCCGTGAAACCGGGCAAGGCCGCCATCGGCATGGCGCAGGGCACGCAGGGTGGGGGCGATGCGCGCCAAGGCCTCGATCAGGGACGGCGGCGGGTTGCGGTCAACCTCGGTCAGGGCCTGCAGCGTCCAGGTGAGCAGGGTAAAGACCTCGAGCAGGGTTTCGGGATTGCGCGTGGGGATGCCGCCTTCGGCGCTGATCCCGGTCACGCAGTCGCGCGCCAGCGCCTCGAGCGCGGCCGGCACATGGCCCTCCATCCCCTCAAGCGCGAGGCCGGCGTGGATAATGCCGGCCAGCGCCTCGAACCGGGCGATCCCGTCCGGCGCCGCGCGCCAGCGGTGCGACAGGAAGGTACCTTGCGCCGAAAGGCTTTCCAGAAAGCGCCGCGCGGCGGGTTCATCGGCCCCCTGCAGCAGCAGGGCCGAATGGCTGATCCAGCGGATCAGGCGGCGCCCGGCAAGTTCCGGCGTCCAGCCCGGTCCGGCGCCGCGGCCGTAGCGTTCGATCCAGTCCCCGACCCAGGCCTGCGCCCGGGCGCGCGCCGCAGCATC
Source organism: Paracoccaceae bacterium (assembly GCA_051859505.1). Taxonomy (GTDB): domain Bacteria; phylum Pseudomonadota; class Alphaproteobacteria; order Rhodobacterales; family Rhodobacteraceae; genus JAFIEN01. Next base: position 27,432 of record JBHYFN010000022.1, on the reverse strand, counting down.
GCCAACGGCCGCCAGATCATCCAGCCATGCAAAGCCGTGCAGGGCGATGGCATAGGGATCGCCCTTGTCCCCGATATCCCAGATGGTTTCCCGTGGCGCCTCGATCAGCTGCCCGCCCAGCAGGAACCTGCCCGCCACCAGCTGCCGCCCCCGGCCGAAATGGCCCACGCTGCGCGGCTCGGGTTCGCCGATCAGGCGGGCGGGAACGGGCCGCCGCGTTGCCCTGAACGCATGCAGGCGATGCATCAGGGCCGTGCGGCGCGCGGTCCATGTCTGGCGTCTGGCCAAGCTCGTCTGCCTCTTCCCATGCGGGAGGTTATTGCCCGGGATGATAGGCGGCAGAGGCGTTCAAGTCACGCAGGCTTTCGAAACATCACGATGAAGAAACCGTCCATGCCGCCTTTGTCGGGCCAATGATCGGGGCGCAGGCGCAGCCCGCCTTCCGCCGTGATCCAGCCGGGATCAAGGCCCAGCCCCGCAGCATCGGGTGCCACGACCGTCAGGCCGGGATGGCGGGAAAGGGCCGCCTCGGCCTGCACCTCGCCCTCGTCCGGCAAAAGCGAACAGGTGCAGAAGACGACCCGCCCCCCCGGCCGCACCAGCGAAAGCGCATGGTCGATCATCCGCTCCTGCTGCGCGATCAGCCCGGCGAAGTCGGAGCCATCCTTGGCATGGGGCAGGTCGGGGTGGCGGCGGATCGTTCCGGTGGCCGAACAGGGGGCGTCCAGAAGCACGGCGTCATGGCCGCCTTCCGCGAAGCCCAGCGCATCCGCCACAACGGTTCTGGCAACAAGGCCCGTGCGGTCCAGGTTCTCGACCACCCGCGCCATCCGCGCCTCGGAGGCATCGACCGCCGTGACGTTTGCGCCCATCGCCGCCAGCTGAAGGGTCTTGCCGCCGGGGGCGGCGCAAAGGTCCAGCACCGTCTCGCCCGCCCCCGGGGCCAGCAGCCGGACGGCGACGGCGGCGGCGGCATCCTGCACCCACCACGACCCTTCGGCATAGCCGGGCAGGGCCGAGACCTGCCCCGGCGCCGTGACCCGCACCGACCCCGTGGGCAGCAGCGTGCCGCCGGTCATCGCCGCGACCTCGGCCGGATCGCCCTTGGCCGTCAGATCAAGCGCGGCACCGGCAGCATGGGCGCGTTCCATCCCGGCCACGGCGCGCGCGCCCCAGGCGGCGACAAGGGGCTCGCGCAGCCAGCGCTCCAGTCGCGGCACCGGCAGGGCGTTCCACGCCTCCGTCCCGGCCTCGGCCAGCCGCCGCAGGACGGCATTGGCCAGCCCCTTGAACTGCGCCGTCCGCTTGCCGCCCGCGAGGATGCCGACCAGATCGTTGACCACCCCATGCGCCGCGGCCCCCTGCCCCAGCTCGACCGCGCCAAGGCGGAGCGCGTTGCGCACCGCGAGTGGCGGCGGGCGCTGCAGGCGCGGCTTGAGCCAGCGGTCGGCCCGGTCGGCCCAGCGCAAGGTTTCGGTCGCTAGCCTCTGGGCCCGCGCGCGATCTGCCGGCGCAAGATGGTCCAGCGCGCCCTGCCCGATCAGCTCGGACAGAAGCCGCCCTTCGGCCGTGACCTGATTGATCAGGAAAAGCGCCGCACGGCGCGGCGCGATCCCTGTTTCGCCGGGGGGGATGGTCATGCGCTCGCCTCTTGCCGCCTTGCGCGGCCGACGTATATCACGGGCAAGAGCGGCACAAGGAAAGCGGCATGTCAGACGATCCCGAGGCCGAGGCCCCGACAGAGCTTCCCCCGGCCGAGCTTCCCCAAGCCGACCTTCCCCCCGCCGCGCTGCGCGCCCTCGCCGAAGCCGAGGAGCGGCGCAAGGCGCGCGCAGAGGAGGACCGGCCCAAGGAGATCGGCGGCCGCGACGGCCCCGAGCCGGTGCGCTACGGCGATTGGGAGCGCAAGGGGATCGCCGTCGATTTCTGACGCCTCAGCGCAGGTTGAAGGCTGCGGAATCGCCCGCGCCGCGATCCACGGTAAAGCGGATCCGGTCGGACCCGGCCACTTCGACCAACTGGCAGTTATAGGGGATGGGCGTGCCGCTCCAGTCCATCTCGCGGCAGAAATAGCCGTCCTGCCAGTTCCAGCTGCCAGCCACGTCCCAACCGCCGGCCCGACCGGCAATCGTACCGTCGGGCATGACCTTGAGCGCGATGCCGAAGGCGCCCAGCCGCAATTCCCTGTCCTGAACAAGCGACAGGAAGGTGTCGAGATCCTTGACGGGGGTAAAGCTGTTCGCCTGCGCCGGCCCCGCGCCCAGCAGACCAAGCGAAAGCGCAGCAGCACAGATCGTCACGATGCGGTTCATGGCAGCCTCCGGTTCTTGTCGAACTGTCATACGCGGGGTCAGGCCCGGTGGATCACCCGACAGGATCGCCGATCCGACGCGTCAAAGCCCCAGCACATCCATCATGTCATATTCGCCCGGATCCCTGTCCTGCCCCCAGAGCGCCGCCCGCAGCGCGCCGCGGGCAAAGAGCGCGCGGTCGGTCGCGATGTGGCGCAGGACGATCCTCTCGCCCTCGCCGGCAAAGATCACGTCATGTTCGCCGACGATATCGCCGCCGCGGATCGCCGCGAAACCGATCCGCCCTTCCCCGCGCGCGCCGGTCATCCCGTCGCGGCCGCGGTCGGCATTCTCGGCCAGCGCGATGCCCCGCCCCTCGGCCGCCGCCTCGCCCAGCATGAGCGCGGTGCCGGAAGGCGCGTCGACCTTGGCCCTGTGATGGGACTCGACGATCTCGATGTCGAACTCGGTGTCGAGCGCGGCCGCAACCCTGCGGGTCAGCTGCACCAGCAGGTTGACCCCTAGCGACATGTTGCCCGCCCGCACGATCACCGCATGGCGGGCCGCAGCGCCGATCCGCTGCAGATCCGCCTCGCTCAGGCCGGTCGTCCCGATCACGTGGACGATACGGGCCTGTGCTGTCAGCTCGGCAAAGGCCACCGTTGCGGCGGGCGAGGTGAAGTCGATCAGCGCCTGCGCCCCGACAATCGCCTCGAGCGGATCGTCGCTGACGGTCACGCCCAGGGGGGCACCCCCCATCGCCGCGCCGATATCCTGCCCGATCCAGTCATGCCCCGGCCGTTCCAGCGCGCCCGCAAGCCGTGCCCGCCCCGAGGCCGCGATGGTGCGCACCAGCATCTGCCCCATCCGCCCCGACGCCCCCGCGACGACGATTCCCGGAACTTGATCCCCTCGCACCTGATCCATGCGTGCCCCCTCTCGTTTCGGCTGCTTCTAGCCGGGGCGGGCGGGCTTGGCAAAGCCTCGCTTGGCAATCGCCCCGCGCGTGCCTAGATGTGGCGCATGAGCAGGAACCAGATCCCCACCGCCTCGGGCCAGAGCCAACGCCAGCTGCGCGTGGGCGAATTGATCCGCCGCACCTTGTCGGATGTGCTGTCGCGTGGCGACGTACATGATCCCGATCTGTCGCGGATGTCGATCACCGTGGGCGAGGTCCGGGTCTCGCCGGATCTGCGGATCGCGACGGCCTATGTCCTGCCTCTGGGCGGGCAGAACCGCGAAGAGGCGCTGGCCGCGCTCCGCCGCAACACGGCCGAGATCCGGCATCAGGTCGTCAAGGGCCTGACGCTGAAATACGCCCCCGCCCTGCGCTTTGCCATCGACGAGACCTTCGACCGGATGGACGAGGCGCGCCGGCTGTTTTCCGACGACAGGGTCCGTCAGGATCTGGATGAGTGATGCGCGCCGCCCGGCTGTTCCTGGCCTTGCTCGGCCTTCTCGCACCCGCTCAGGTTGCAGCGCTCTCCTGCTCTGACCTGACGTTCGAGGGCACGCCCTACACGATCTGCGAAGTTGTCCCGGCCGACGGGGTGCGGCTGTTCCTGAACGATCCCGCGGGCCAGCTTTACGGCGGCTTTCGCGCGATCGAGGCGGATCTTGGCCCGCTCGCCTTTGCGATGAATGCGGGCATGTATCACGCGGATCGGGCGCCCGTCGGCCTCTATGTCGAGGACCGGGTCGAGGCGATGCGCCTGATCACGACGCCCGGGCCGGGCAATTTCGGGATGCAGCCCAACGGCGTTCTGTGCATCGAGGCCCAGAGCATCCGCGTGATCGAAACCCAGGCCTTTGCGCGCCAGCAGCCGGATTGCCTTCACGCCACGCAATCCGGGCCGATGCTGGTGATCGACGGGGCGCTGCATCCGCGCTTCATACCCGGCGGCACCTCGCGCAATATCCGCAACGGTGTGGGCACAAGCGCCGACGGCTCTCGCGCGGTTTTCGCGATTTCCAATGCGCCGGTGAATTTCCACGATTTCGCCCGGCTTTTCCGGGATGCGCTGGGCCTGCCGCAGGCGCTCTATTTCGACGGGCGGGTCTCGCGGCTGCATCTGCCGGGCGCGGGGCGCAGCGATCCCGGCGGGCTTCTGGGGCCCATCGTCGGGGTGCTGGCGGATCAACCCGGCGGTTGACCTGATGCGGAACCGCGCGTATCGCGCCGGTTCGGCAAGGGGCGGGCAGGCACGGGGGCAAAGAATGGGCAAGGGGCGCAAGGGGCGGGCTGTTTCGGGCTGGCTGGTCATCGACAAACCGCCCGGGCTGACCTCGACCGCCGTTGTGAACAAGGTCAAATGGGCCCTGTCGGCGCAAAAGGCGGGCCATGCCGGCACGCTGGATCCGGCCGCGACCGGCGTTCTGGCCATCGCCCTGGGCGAGGCGACCAAGACCGTGCCCTACATCACCGATGCGCTGAAGGCCTATGCCTTCACCGTCCGGCTGGGCGAGGCGACCAATACCGACGATGCCGAGGGCGAGGTGACGGCCCGGTCGGACCTGCGCCCCACCGACAACCAGATCAAGGAAGCGCTGCACCGCTTCGTGGGCGAGATCATGCAGGTTCCGCCCGCCTATTCCGCCGTCAAGATCGACGGCGAGCGCGCCTACAAACGCGCCCGCGACGGCGAGGATTTCGAGATCGCGCCCCGCCCCCTCTGGGTCGAGGAACTGGTGATGACGGGCCGCCCCGATGCCGATCACGTCACGCTCGAGATGACCTGCGGCAAGGGCGGATATGTCCGCTCGGTCGCGCGGGATCTGGGCGAGGCGCTGGGCTGTCTTGGCCATGTGACAAGCCTGCGCCGCCTCTGGTCGGGGCCGTTCAGCGCCGAAGAGGGGCTGTCGCTTGACCGGGTCGAGGCGCTGGCGAAAAGCCCGGAACTCGATACCTATCTGCGCCCGCTGGAAGAGGGGCTGGCCGATCTGCCGGAGCTTCGCTGCCCCGCCTCGAGCGTCGAGAGGTTGCGCAACGGCAACCCGGCCGCCGTCTTTCCGGGCGATGCGGATTATGGTGCCGAATGCTGGGTCAGCCATGACGGGCAGGCCATCGCCATCGGCCGCTACATGGGGGCAGAGCTGCATCCCTCGCGCGTGTTCGCCGCACCTGAGGAGTAGGGTCGTGGACGCGCCGCCGACCCTGTTGACCCGGACCCATCAGAAGGGCGACGCGCAGTCCACCGCCGTCTATTCCCCTTGCGAAAGCTATCGCTACCTTCTGACCCGGATCTGGGAACCCTCGGGCCGCAAGGCGCTTTTCATCATGCTCAACCCCTCGACCGCGACCGAGGTGCAGAACGACCCCACGGTCGAACGCTGCGAAAGGCGGGCGCGGGCGCTGGGCTGCGGGGCGTTCCGGGTGACGAACATCTTTGCCTTTCGCGCCACCGATCCCCGCGTGATGCGGGGCGCGCGCGATCCCGTCGGCCCCGGCAATGATGCCGCAATCGCCGAAAGCCTGCCCTGGGCCGACATGATCGTGGCGGCCTGGGGCAACCACGGCGCCCATCTGGAGCGTGGACGACAGGTGACGGCGCTGCTGCGCGCGTCAAGGCTTGGCGTGCAGGTGCTGGGCCTGACCGCCGCGGGGCATCCCAAACATCCGCTCTATATCGGCTATGACCGCAAGCCCGAGCCCTGGGACATGACGAGCCTGCTCGATCCGCGCGCGGATTAACCTTCTGTTCACTAAATGCGCGCCGAGAACGCCGCATCGTGCTAGATCCGCAGCAGGTCGGCGTGCCGGAGGTCTGCCATGGTCACGATGTTGATGTTGATGCTGATCGGAATGACGGCGATGGCCTTTCTGCCGTCTTCCGAAACCGGCGATGACGACCCGGAGGCGGACGCGGCCGACATCATCGAAGGCCGGATCGACCGGGAAATCCTGCCGATCGAGCAGGTGCTTTATGGCACGGATGAGGATGACCTGCTGTCGGGCACCGATGAGGATGACACGATCTACGGCCTGGCCGGCAATGACGAGATCCACGGCGGCGAAGGCGACGACCTGCTTTTCGGCGGCGACGGGGACGATGTGATCGAAGGAGGGCCGGGCAACGACGTGATCCATGGCGGGCCGGGCAATGACGTGCTGAACGGGCATGTCGGGGACGACATCATCCATGGCGGCCCGGGCGACGATACGATCAATGGCGGCGACGGCAACGACACCCTTTATGGCGGGCCGGGCGACGACACGCTGATGGGATCCTGGGGGGATGACGTGCTTTACGGCGGCCCCGGCTCGGACGTGATGTTCGGCGGGCCGGGCAATGACATCCTTGACGGCCGCGAAGCGGTGCCGATGCGGGATTACCTCAACGGCGGTGAAGGCGACGACATCCTGATCGCGGGCGCCTTCGACATCCTCAACGGAGGCCCCGGCAATGACAGCTTCGTCCTGTCGCAGACCGAGGGCCGCTGGGGCCCGGCCGTGGTCGAGGATTTCGACGCCGCGGAAGATCGCCTCGTGCTGCGCTATCCCGCGGATGAGCCTGCCCCGGTTCTGGACCAGCGCCTGACGCCACAGGGCCTCGCCCTGATGGCCGACGGCGTCACGCTGGCCTATCTGCAGGGCATCGAGCAGGTCGACCTGTCGCGCATCGAACTTGTCGCGGAAGCCTGATCCCGAAGGGCGATTGCCTCTTTTCTTTTCGGATCGTTTCCCCTATGCGCGCTCATCCCTGCCCGGATGGGCGGGGCGAACCCTCCATGGGCCCTGCTGGACGACATCCCGGCTTGCGCCTTGACCCCTTGCAGAAGGAGACCCCGATGTCGATCACGCCCGAAGAGAAGAACCGCATCATCGCGGAATTTGCGACCAAGCCCGGCGACACCGGCTCGCCCGAGGTGCAGGTCGCGATCCTGTCGTCGCGCATCGCGACGCTGACCGAGCATTTCAAGACCCACAAGAAAGACAACCACGGCCGCCGTGGCCTTCTGGTGATGGTCGCCACGCGGCGCAAGCTGCTGGACTATGTGAAGAAGAAGGACGAAGAGCGCTACAAGGCGCTGATCGGCCGTCTGGGGCTGCGCCGCTAAGGCGGGGCCTAGCCTTCCGGTTATTCGAAACGCCCGCGCCCCTCTGGCGCGGGCGTTGTCGTTTGACGGTCCGGCAGCGGACTAGGCACCGGGGGTTTTCGGGGGCATGATGGGGCCATGACCGTGGAAACCATCCTTGCACGCCTCGAAGCTCTTGGTTCGGACAAGGTCCGCCGGATCAACGAACGCGCCGGGGCCGGGCCGAACCAGTTCGGCGTGAAGATGGGCGATATCCGCAAGCTCGCCAAGGAAATCGCCAAGGAATTCGGCCGTGACCGCGATCTTGCCCTTTCGCTCTGGCAGACCGGCAATATCGAGGCCCGCTTCCTGGCCATCCTCCTGCTGAAGCCCGCCGACCTGACCGCGGACGAGGCCGATGCCCTCGTGCGGTCGAACGACTTTGCGCATGTGGCGGACTGGCTCTCGGCCTATATCCTCAAGACCCATCCCGCGCGCGAGGAACTGCGCCTGCGCTGGATGCAGGATCCACACCCCTTCGCCGCCCGTGCCGGCTGGAGCCTGACCGCCGATCTGATCGCAAGATCGCCCGACGGCCTGGACCTGACGGCCCTCCTTGACCGGATCGAGGCCGAGATGGCCGACGCCCCGCCGCCCGTGCAATGGACGATGAACATGGCGCTGGCCCATGTCGGCATCCACCACCCGGCGCAGCGCGACCGGGCCCTCGCCATCGGCGAGGCGCTGGGCGTGTTCCGCGACTATCCCACGCCCAAGGGCTGCACCTCGCCCTTCGCGCCGCTCTGGATCGGAGAGATGGTGCGCCGGCAGGGTTGACCACCCCGCCCCTTCCCAAACCGCCTTTTCCCGTGTATGCGCCGCCCATCTGTGACGTAGCGCCTGTGACCCCGGCGGACGCGAAGGATGGGGGTCGGCGGCAATGGGGCCGCCATATGAACGGGGCGACCGGAGGGCCGGATCTCCCCTTGAGGATGCAAGATGTTCAACGAAGTCAAGAAGTCGATCCAGTGGGGCGATGAAACGCTCACTCTGGAAACGGGCAAGATTGCCCGCCAGGCAGACGGCACCGTCATCGCCACGCTGGGGGAAACCAGCGTCATGGCGAACGTGACCTTCGCCAGGGAGCCGAAACCCGGTCAGGATTTCTTTCCCCTGACCGTGCACTATCAGGAAAAATATTACGCCGCCGGCAAGATCCCCGGTGGTTTCTTCAAGCGCGAAGCACGCCCGACCGAAAAGGAAACGCTGACCGCGCGCCTGATCGACCGGCCGATCCGGCCGCTGTTCGTCGAAGGGTTCAAGAACGAAGTGCTGGTGATGTGCACCGTTCTGAGCCACGACCTTGTCAACGATCCCGATGTCGTGGCGATGATCGCCGCCTCGGCGGCGCTGACGATTTCCGGCGCGCCCTTCATGGGGCCGATCGCCGGGGCGCGGGTGGGCTTTGCCGACGGCAAATACATCCTGAACCCCTCCATCGACGACATGCACAACCTGCGCAACAACCCCGAGCAGCGGCTCGATCTGGTTGTCGCGGGGACCAAGGATGCCGTGATGATGGTCGAATCCGAAGCCTACGAGCTTTCGGAAGAGGAGATGCTGGGCGCCATCACCTTTGCGCATGACCAGATCCAGCCGGTGATCGACCTGATCATCGACCTGGCCGAGGAAAGCGCGAAAGAGCCCTTCAACTTCACCCCGCCCGATAGCAGCGCGATCTATGCCGCCGTTTCGGCCGCGGGCGAAGAGGCGATGCGCAAGGCCTATGCGATCACCGACAAGCAGGAGCGGGTCGCCGCCGTCGCCGCCGCGAAGGACGCGATCAAGGCGGGCCTGAGCGAAGAGCAGCTGGCCGATCCCAGCCTGGGCTCCGCGCTGAAAAAGCTCGAGTCCTCGGTCCTGCGGGGCGATGTGGTGAAGCATGGTCGCCGGATCGACGGGCGGGCGCTGGATGTGATCCGGCCCATCGTCAGCCAGACCGGCCTTCTGCCGCGCACCCATGGCTCGGCCCTGTTCACCCGGGGCGAGACTCAGGCACTTGTCGTGACGACGCTGGGCACCGGCGATGACGAACAGTTCATCGACGCGCTGCACGGCAACTTCAAGGCCAACTTCCTGCTGCATTACAACTTCCCCCCCTATTCGGTGGGCGAGGTTGGCCGCGTGGGCAGCCCCGGCCGGCGCGAGATCGGCCACGGCAAACTGGCCTGGCGCGCGCTGCAGGCGGTGCTGCCGCCCTCGACGGATTTCCCCTACACGATCCGTCTGGTGTCGGAGATCACGGAATCCAACGGCTCGTCCTCGATGGCCACGGTCTGTGGGTCGTCTCTGGCGATGATGGATGCGGGCGTGCCGCTGAAGGCGCCGGTCGCCGGTGTGGCGATGGGCCTGATCCTCGAGGAGGACGGCTCTTACGCGGTGCTGTCCGATATCCTTGGCGACGAGGATCACCTCGGCGACATGGACTTCAAGGTCGCGGGCACCGAAAACGGCATCACCTCACTGCAGATGGACATCAAGGTGGCGGGCATCACGCCTGCGATCATGCAGAAGGCGATGGAGCAGGCCCGCGCGGGCCGGCTGCATATCCTTGGCGAGATGGCCAAGGCGCTGACCACGGCGAACGATTTCTCGGTTCATGCGCCGCGGATCGAGACGATGCAGATCCCGACCGACAAGATCCGCGAAGTGATCGGCTCGGGCGGCAAGGTCATCCGCGAGATCGTCGAGGTTTCGGGGGCCAAGGTCGATATCAACGACGACGGCATCATCAAGATCGCCTCGCCCAACGGCGAGTCGATCAAGAAGGCCTATGACATGATCTGGTCGATCGTGGCCGAACCCGAAGAGGGCGGCGTCTACAAGGGCACGGTCGTCAAGATCGTGGACTTCGGCGCCTTCGTGAACTTCTTTGGCAAGCGCGACGGCCTGGTCCATGTCAGCCAGATCGAGGCCCGCCGCCTCAACCATCCGTCGGATGTGCTGAAGGAAGGGCAAGAGGTCTGGGTCAAGCTTCTGGGCTTTGACGACCGCGGCAAGGTGCGGCTGTCGATGAAGGTGGTCGATCAGGCCACCGGCCAGGAAATGGCCAGGGAAGAGACCCCGGCCGAGTAACCTCGGCCCACCAGACCGACGCAGGCCAGCAAACCGACGCATGAACGACACAGGCCCCCGGAGGAATCCGGGGGCCTGTCTGCTTTGGTTGATCCGATTCGTTCGTGGCTTTAGGGTAGACCCCTGTTGCTGCCACAACGCCTGATCGATTCGAACTGCCTGGGGAAAATCATGTTTTCACGCCGCAAATTCATTGCCACCTCTGCCGCCGCACTTGCCGCCGGCCCTGTCGCCGCGCAGACGGCGGGCCCGCTGCAACTTGACGTCATGCCCGAGATGCTGTCGGAAACGATCCAGCTTCCGCCGAATTTCGAAGGCAGCTACGAGATCCCGGAACGCTTCCAGGCGCGCATCGTGCCGGTTCAGCCCGGCCTGCCGGTCAACTCGATCCATATCGTGCCGCAAAGCTATCATCTCTATTTCATCCTGCCCGGCAATCAGGCGATCCGCTATGGCGTGGCCATCGGGATGGAGGGGCTCTACTGGCAGGGGCAGGCGACGATCCAGCGCAAGGTGGAATGGCCCAGCTGGCGCCCGACGGACGACATGATCGCCCGCAACCCCGCCGCCTATGAACGCTATGCCGACGGCATGCCGGGCGGCCCGAACAACCCGCTTGGCGCGCGGGCGCTGTATTTCTACCAGGGCAATCGCGACACGGCGATCCGCGTCCATGGCACGACCGAGCCGCGCAGCATCGGCTCTTCGGCCTCGAACGGCTGCTTCCGCATGTACAACAGCCACGTGATCGACCTTTACGAACGCGTCCCGCTGGGGGCTTTGGCCTACGCTTACTGATTTCGGGGCCTACTTTTTTCGAGGCCTACTGATATCGGGCCGCAACAGCGGCAGAAAATCGGAAACGATCCGCGGCAAAGCTGCGGATCGTTTACGGATTTCGTGATAGCGTGCCACAGGTGAATACAGCCTGACAGCGAGCAGCACATGATAACCAGAAGAAACTTCCTTGCGGCAACGGCGTCCATGACGCTTGCGTCACCCGCGCTTGCGCAGACAGTCGTTCGGATCCCGCGTGAGTTCCTTCCCACCGAGGTCGAGGTGAACGCGGATGCACCGGCCGGCGTCATCTATGTCAATACCGCGGAAACCCGCCTGGTCCTGACCCTTGGGGAAGGCCGCGGGATGCGCTACCGCGTCGCCGTGGGCGATGCGGGGCGGAATTTCTCGGGCATTGCAACAGTGGCGCGCAAGGCCGAATGGCCGTCTTGGGTTCCGACGCGCAACATGATCAACCTCGAACCCGAGGTCTACGGCCCCTTCGCAGCCGGCCTTCCGGGCGGGCACGAAATGAACCCTCTCGGGGCGCGGGCGCTGTACATGTATCAGGGCGGGCGCGACACCTTCTACCGGATCCACGGCACGCCCCAACCCTGGACCATGGGGCAGGCCTTTTCCTCGGGCTGCATCCGGCTGATCAACGAGCATATGATCGACCTTTATGATCGCGTGCCCGTCGGCACCACTGTCGTGGTCAGCTGAGCTTCCTCCGGGCGCCGACGGATCGGCGCCCGGGTTCCGAGCCCCCTGCAGGCACGTCCAGAACAGGCCGAACCGTCCCGACTTCGCCCCCCGGAGTTGGCAAGGTTGATATGGACAACACCGGATCGACTTGCCATCACCTGTGAGGGAAGCGGCTCGGCAGCCTGCCGACGAAGGGGGAAACCATGATCATCAAGCGCGACTTCTATATCGACGGAGGCTGGACAGCACCGCGGGACGGGCGGGACTACACGGTCATCCATCCCTCGACCGAAGAGGGCTGTGCCGTGATCTCGCTGGGCGGCCAGGCCGATACGGACGCGGCCGTCGCCGCGGCCAAGGCCGCCTTTCCGGCATGGGCCGCGACCGATCCGGCCGAACGCCATGCCCTGTGCGAGCGGATCCTCGAACAATATCACGCGCGGGTCGAGGAAATGGCGCAGGCCATCAGCCTCGAGATGGGGGCACCGATCGACCTTGCCCGCAACAGCCAGGCCCCCTGCCTGCCGTGGCACCTGGGGAATTTCCTGACGGCCTTCAAGGAGATCGAGTTCATCCGCCCGCTTGGGCCCCATGCTCCGAACGACCGGATCGCATTGGAGCCGATCGGCGTGGTGGGGCTGATCACGCCGTGGAACTGGCCGATGAACCAGGTGACGCTCAAGGTGATCCCGGCGCTGCTGGCGGGATGCACCCTGGTGCTCAAGCCCTCGGAACAGGCGCCGCTGTCGTCGATGCTGTTCGCCGAATTCGTCCATGACGCAGGGGCGCCGGCGGGCGTGTTCAACCTTGTTAACGGTGACGGCCTGGGCGTCGGCACGCAGCTGTCCGAGCATCCGGATGTCGAGATGATCTCGTTCACCGGCTCGACCCGGGCGGGCAAGGCGATCTCGCGCGCGGCGGCCGAAACGCTCAAAAGGGTGACGCTGGAACTGGGCGGCAAGGGGGCGAACCTGATCTTCGCCGATGCCGACGAGAATGCCGTCAAGCGCGGCGTGAAGCATTGCTTCAACAACTCCGGCCAGTCCTGCAACGCCCCCAGCCGGATGCTGGTCGAGCGCAGCTACTACGACCAGGCCGTCGAGATCGCCCGCCAGACGGCCGAGGAAACCCGGGTCGGCCCTTCGGACCAGCCGGGCGCCCATATCGGCCCCGTGGTGAACAAGGCCCAGTGGGACAAGATCCAGGAACTGATCGAAAGCGGCATCAAGGAAGGCGCGCGCCTTGTCGCGGGCGGGCCCGGCCTGCCCGAAGGGTTCAACAAGGGCTATTTCGTGCGCCCCACGGTCTTTGCCGATGTCAAACCCGGTATGACGATCGAACGGGAAGAGATCTTCGGGCCGGTCCTGTCGATCATCCCCTTCGACACCGAGGAAGAGGCAGTGCGCATCGCCAATGACACGCCCTATGGCCTGACGAACTATGTCCAGAGCCAGGATGACGCGCGCCGCAACCGCCTGGCCCGCCAGCTGCGGTCCGGCATGGTCGAGATGAATGGCAAGGCCCGCGGCGCGGGTGCGCCCTTCGGCGGGGTCAAGGCCTCGGGCCGCGCGCGCGAGGGGGGCGTCTGGGGGATCGAGGAATTCCTCGAGGTCAAGGCGATCTCGGGCTGGGGGTGATCCTCGCCGGGGCGCGTGGGCTGCGCCCACCCTACCGCCGGTAGGGTGGGCGCAGCCCACGCTCGTCCGTTTCTCATGTGCGCAATCCCACAAGACCCGTGCGATATGTGCCTTTCTGCGCAGTCCTGCATCTCCTATCTTTCGGGTCAATGAAACCCAAGGAAGGAGCCCTCCCATGCTCACCCAGATCAAGGGCCTGCACCACGTCACCTCGCTGGCCTCCTCCGCACAGGAAAACAACGCCTTCTTCACCAATGTCCTTGGCCTGCGCCGGGTCAAGAAGACGGTGAATTTCGACGCCCCCGACGTCTATCACCTCTATTACGGCGACGAGACCGGCACCCCCGGCACCGTGATGACCTACTTCCCCTTCCCCCGCGCCGCCCGTGGCCGCCCGGGCGTGGGCGAAGTCGGCACCACCGCCTTCGCCATCCCGAAGGGCACCGCTGACGCCTGGGCCAAGCGTCTGGCCACGTTCGACGCCGCCAACATCGCCCGCGACTCCCGCTTTGGCGAGGGACGCGTCCTGTTCGACGGCCCCGACGGCGACCGCTTCGCCCTGGTCGAGACCGAGGACAGCCGTACCCCCTGGACCGGCAACGGCGTCTCCGAAGACATGGCAATCCGTGGGTTCCATTCCGCCGACATGCGCCTGCGCGACGAAGGCGCCACGGCCGAGCTTCTGCGCTTCATGGGCTATGAGCAGACCGACCGCGACGGCAACATCACCCGCTTCACGCGGCCGGACGGCAACGCGGCGAATGTGATCGACATCGAGACCCTGCCCGGCGCCGCCCCCGCGGCACAGGGCGCAGGTTCGGTCCACCATATCGCCTTTGCGGTCGAGAACCGCGCCCGCCAGCTCGAGGTGCGCGAGGCGCTGAGCGATACCGGCTGGCAAGTCACCCCGCCGATCGACCGGGATTACTTCTGGGCGATCTATTTCCGCACCCCCGGCGGTGTCCTGTTCGAGGTGGCCACCAACGAACCCGGCTTCGACCGGGACGAGGATACCGCCCATCTGGGTCAGGCCCTCAAGCTGCCCGCCCAGCACGAACACCTGCGCGCGCGGCTCGAACGCCATCTCGAACCGATCACGGGCTGAGCACCATGACCTATATCGCCAAACGCACGACGGGGGGCGACAACGCCCCCCTCTTTCTCACCTTCCACGGCACCGGAGGCACCGAAGACCAGTTCCACGGACTGGCAAGCAGCCTGTTGCCCGGTGCCCATGTCACCTCGCCCCGTGGCGATGTGTCGGAACAGGGCGCCCTGCGCTATTTCCGCCGCACCGGCGAAGGCGTCTACGACATGGACGATCTGGCCCTGCGCAGTCGCGCCATGGCGGCCTTCATCGAGGCCGAGAAGGCCGCGACCACCCCGCCGCGCACCCTTGCGCTGGGCTATTCGAACGGGGCCAACATCGCCGCCTCGGTCGCCATGCACCGACCCGACCTGATGGATGAGCTGATTCTGCTGCATCCGCTGATCCCCTTTACCCCGGAACCCGCGCCCGGGCTGAAGGGACGGCGCATCCTGATCACCGCCGGAAAGCGGGATCCGATCTGCCCTGCCCCCCTGACGCAGGCCCTGGCCGACTGGCTGGGCGCACAGGGGGCCGATGTGACCCTGCACTGGCACGCCGGCGGGCATGAGATCGCGCAATCGGAACTGGGGGCGATACAGGGATTCCTGGCCGCCTGACCCTCTTGTCCCGGAGGTCGGGACAGGCAGCCCCCGCCACGGCTTGCGAAGCGGCGGCGGGGGGCCTATATCCCCTCTCGAGAGGTTGGCGCGGGCAAGCGCCCCGCCAACCCGGTCAGGTCCGGAAGGAAGCAGCCGCAACGGGCCCCGCTTGGGTCGCTGTCCAGCCTCTCACCCCATCGGGCCTCTCACCCCCGCGCCCCGCGATGCCCGGGCGGCACTTTACCCTTCATCCGACCCGCCCTAGGGTGAAACCCTGCCCAAGGGACATGTGATGACCGAAACCGCCGCCCGCCCCTATCAGGTTCTTGCCCGCAAATACCGGCCCGAGACCTTTGCCGATCTTGTCGGTCAGGATGCCATGGTGCGCACCCTGCGCAACGCCTTTGATGCCGGGCGGATCGCGCAGGCCTTCATCATGACCGGGATCCGCGGCACCGGAAAGACAACCACCGCCCGGATCATCGCCAAGGGGATGAACTGCATCGGCCCCGACGGCACCGGCGGCCCCACCACCGCGCCCTGCGGCACCTGCGAGCACTGCACCGCGATCATGGAGGGGCGCCATGTCGATGTGATGGAGATGGATGCCGCCTCGAACACCGGGGTCGCCAACATCCGCGAGATCATCGAAAGCGTCCATTACCGGGCCGCTTCCGCGCGCTACAAGGTCTATATCATCGACGAAGTGCACATGCTCTCGACCGGGGCGTTCAATGCGTTGCTGAAGACGCTCGAAGAACCGCCGCCGCATGTGAAATTCATCTTCGCCACGACCGAGATCCGCAAGGTGCCGGTGACCGTCCTGTCGCGCTGCCAGAGGTTCGATCTGCGCCGCATCGAACCCGAAGAGATGATCGCGCTTCTGCGCAAGATCGCCACGGCCGAAGGCGCCGGCATCACCGACGAGGCGCTGGCCCTGATCACCCGCGCGGCCGAAGGCTCGGCCCGGGATGCGACCTCGCTTCTGGATCAGGCGATCAGCCATGGCGCGGGCGAAACGACCGCCGATCAGGTGCGCGCGATGCTGGGGCTGGCCGACCGGGGCAGGGTGCTGGACCTGTTCGACATGATCCTGCGCGGTGCCGCCGCCGATGCGCTGACGGAACTTTCGGCGCAATATGCCGAAGGCGCCGATCCGATGGCCGTGCTGCGGGATCTGGCCGAGATCGCGCATTGGGTCAGCGTCATCAAGATCACCCCCGACGCGGCAGAGGATCCGACTGTCGGCCCGGACGAACGCCTGCGCGGCCGCGAAATGGCAGAGCGTTTGCCGATGCGCGTGCTGACCCGGCTCTGGCAGATGCTGCTCAAGGCGCTGGAGGAAGTCGCCCATGCCCCCAATGCCATGATGGCCGCGGAAATGGCCGTCATCCGGTTGACCCATGTTGCCGATCTGCCGACGCCAGAAGAGCTTGTGCGCAGCCTTCAGGACGCCCCGCCCCCCGGCCCGAGCGGGGGCGGCGGTGGCCGGACCGCGGTACCCTCGGGCGGCGGTGCGGCGACCGCGGGCCGGGCCATGCCGATGGCGCCAACCCATCCGGGGCCGTCGGGCCCTTCCGCGCAGCTTGCCCGGGCCGAGGCGCCAGACCCGCTGGCCCGCTACGCCGTCTTTGACGATGTCGTCGCCCTGATCCGCGCCCACCGCGACCTCCAGCTTCTGGTCGAGGTTGAAACCGGGGTCCGTCTGGCCCGCTATCAGCCGGGCCGCATCGAGTTCGAGCTGGCGCCTGCGGCGGCCCCCGATCTGGCGCAACGCCTGGGTGCGCGGCTGCAGCTCTGGACCGGCACCCGCTGGGCCGTGACGCTGGTCAACGAAGGCGGCGAGGCGACCATCGCCGAACGTCGCGATGCGGCCGACCTCGCGCTTCGGCAACAGGCGGAGGAGCATCCGCTTCTTCAATCGGTTCGGGACTGTTTTCCGAAGGCCAGGATCGTCTCGATCCGGACCGAGGCCGACCTGGCCCGCGCCGCCCAGGCCGAGGCCCTTCCCGAGGTTCCCGATGAGTGGGATCCGTTCGAGGAATAGGGCTTCATCATCCCCGGGCTCACTCGTCCTCGACCGCGCCCCGTACCGCCTTGACCGCCGACCGATGCTTCTTGGCCTCCAGCCGCCGGCGCACCGAGCCCGCGGTCGGGCGCGTTGCCACACGCCGTTTCGGCTGCACCAGCGCCTTGCGGATAAGCTCGGCCAGCCGTTCTCGGGCAACCTCGCGGTTGCGGGCCTGACTGCGGCTGTCCTGCACCTGGATCACGATGGCCCCGTCCTTTGTCCAGCGGGAACCGGCAAGGCGCCGCAACCTCGCCTTGGCCTGCTGCGGCAGGTTGGGCGATCTCTCGGCTTCGAACCGAAGCTCGACCGCCGTCGAAACCTTGTTCACATTCTGCCCGCCCGGGCCCGAGGCGCGCAGAAAGCTCTCGGTCATTTCCCAGTCGGCGATGATCGTATTCTCGTCGATGCGCAGCATGGCTTCTCTGTTCACAGCCTCCCCGGTCCGGCGCAATCGAAAAGGGCCGTCCAAAGGACGGCCCTCCGAAAGCTCAGGAGGTGGGGTCGGTTAGACGCATCCACCAAAGGTGTGTGCAGCCAAGGGCTGCCTTCAGCTGTTCACACCCCCGGCTGTCCCGACACCATTCTCCAATCTCTTTCTCGACACTGGATCACCTCCTTTCCTTGGGTTGCAGTTGCTCACAGGTTTGCACAGATTTTGTATTTGTCAAATCAAAATCCACTAAACCTGCAACGTCGAAAGACCTTTTTCCAAGCCGCTGCGATCCGCTGCATCATTGGGCACATCTGTCATGATCCCCGTGCCGTGATCCGTGCGGACACCTCCGCAGCACCTGGTTGCCTTCATGGCAGTTCGGGCATTTGCTCCAGTTTCCGAACGCGATGCAGTCCGATTAACGACGGCCACCTGATCATGCGCACGGGCCGTCCGGGAAACTGCATCAGCCTGCCGGACATGACCTGCCGATCCCCCGCCTCAATCAGGCGCAGATCACTCCCTGCCTCGCACCCGGCAGAGCCGCCGGATCGCTGCGCCGAAACCTGGCTTCCGATCCGCGCTCCCGGGGGGCAGGTTCATGGGACCGCGAAAGGCCCCAACCGCCGTCAGTTCATCCTCGGCATGTTGCCAAGGAGCTGCAAGGCGACGGAACCAGCCGAGATCGACGTGCTGGCGCTCATCTCCGATCGCACCAGGAAAAGCCGGATCAATCGTTCCTGCATGTCGGGGTCGGTGAAATCCGTGACTTCCCTGGCGCCGAAAGTCGCCCGGGCCCTTTCCTGAAAGATCGAGACCTGACGGTCTATCTCGATCGCCCCGATCCCAGCAGGCAGTCCGAGAGCGACTTCGAACACTTTTCGCAGCGGCGGGTTTCCCATCACTCCGAACCATTGGGCGCGAGCGCTCTTGCTCAGGTTCGTCACCTCTTTCAGGCCGGCAGAGAGGTTCAGCGCAAGCCTCATGTCCGGGTTCTGTTCACCGACTGCGCGTTCGAAGCTGCGAGTCTCGAAACGTTCGATGATCCGGTCGGCAAAGCCGCGCAAGGCCGTCTTCGACCCCAGATCGCCGAAACCGAACTCACGCGAGAAGGCCTCGTACCTCTTGTCTGCCAGCCTGAGGGCCAGCGCCCCTTCCTTCAGTGTGCCGTCTTCCAGAATGCGGCGGATGAAGGCCTTGCTGTTGATATCCTCCTCCAGCCCGAATGCACCAAGCCCCACCTCGAGCAGCCGGCGATCATTGACGAACTCTTCGGCCGTCCTGATCTTGCCGATGTTCTCGCGAAAGTAATCTGTCGCGCGCTGGATGGACGGGCTGCGCTCGAAAGCCGCCGTCTGGCTTTCGAGGGTCCGTTGCAGGAACAGCCATCCCGTATATCCGGATAGCGGCAGGATCGGCTGGAATGTCATGACGGTCGGCCCGCGATGGCCAGCAACCGCTCTTCCCGGGGCAGAAGACCGCGCAACCTCTTGAGGCACCGATAGAAGTCTCCGGCCCTCGCCGCTTCGGTTGCTTCTTCAAGAAGCTGTCGACTGTCGGCGTCGGTCAGGGCGATGCTCAACTGTTCGATACCGCGGAGGATCTGGATCCGTCCCTGATCTTCGTCCGCATCGCCCGACAGGACCAGCTGCGCGATATAGCAGACCCGGCGCACCGGCGTGGTGACTTCGTCGGGCCGAATGGCGTCCCGCAATCTCAGGATGCTCGCGTTCGGCGTCAGGATCGCCAGTCGCGACCTGCGATCCCCATTTTCGATGACCGCACCGTTCACCAGGATCCGCTCCTTCGGGCCAAGCTTAAGGACCAGACCGGACATCAGGCTTTTCCTGCTGACGGCGGAGAAGCACTCAACCCGCGAAGCATCGCCGTGTTGATCTCGACAAGGGCCGTTACATCCGCCTCACCTTTCAGGATCCGTGAGGTGTGAACAGCCGTGTATTCGGCAAGATAGAAGATCCGGGCCCGCAGATCCGCGGGCAGCAGGTTATCCGCCTGGGAAACCTCCGCAGCAAGCACGGTCCACAACCGTCTGTTGTCGTGCAAGGCACCCGCCAGACGCGGAAAATCGATGGAGCCCTTTGCGCCTGCTGAGCTCAGCTTCGCCGTGATGTCTGCAAAGAGCTGATGCTCCATCGAGCGATCGGATCTCAACGGTGACGAGATCGGCGCATAGGCCTGCAGTGCCAGTTCGGAAGCGTTCACGAGAAGTCCTTTCAGGACATTGATGAGACAATCGCAGATTCACTGCACGTGAATGAGGAGGGCGAAGGCACCGCCGGTGCCTTCGCCCGTCACCTTACCGGAAGAGCGACAGGATCGACTGCGGCGCCTGGTTGGCGATCGACAGCGACTGGATGCCCAGCTGCTGCTGCACCTGCAGCGCCTGAAGCCGGGCAGAGGCTTCTTCCATGTTGGCATCAACGAGTGTCCCGATGCCCGAACGAAGCGAGTCGGTCATTTGCGAGACGAAGTCTGACTGTGTCTCGATCCGACCCTGCACCGAGCCGAAGGATGCGGCCGAGTCGACTGCCGTCTGGATCATGAACTCGATCGCGGCCAAGGCGGCGCCCGCGCCGGCATCGGTCGTCACGTCAAAGCCCGCAAGCCTCTCCAGCCCCCCACCGATGGTCACGCTTGTGGGCGCATCAATGCGATCCACCCGCACCACCATCGTATCGGTGGCATCCGTCACCTGGGAGGTGGCCGTCAGCACGCCGCCGTTCGACGTGATCGACAGAACATTGGTATCAAGCTCGTTCTCGGCGGCATAGATCGCATAGGCCTGTGCAAGGCCCTTGGCGATATCGGCTGCCGTGTCACCGTCGCGCGTGATATACATGATGTTCTGCGCGCCCGCGGTCGATGCGGCGGTCGTCCAG
Source organism: Paracoccaceae bacterium (assembly GCA_051859505.1). Lineage (GTDB taxonomy): Bacteria > Pseudomonadota > Alphaproteobacteria > Rhodobacterales > Rhodobacteraceae > JAFIEN01. Next base: position 6,778 of record JBHYFN010000022.1, on the reverse strand, counting down.
TCGGCCGGATCGAAGTTGCTCTGGTCCGCATCCGTCGCGGTAAGACCGATGCTGTACACCTGCCCTGCACCTGTCGGATTTGCCAGGGTGATGGTCGCGGATTGCGTCGCGTTCAGCGTGACCAGGTTGCCACCGGTACCGGCAGCGTAGGTTCCACCCGTGATCGAGCTCACCTCGGTTCCAAGGTCCTGTTTGCGAACCGAAATGTCGCTCGCCGTGACGCCGGTCGAAGAGCGGTCCAGAGACGAGAGCACGTTCACCTGGCCCGTGCCGGCCGTCATGGACCGGTTCGACAGCAGGTTCAGCCCGTTGAACTGGGCGGCGCCGACAACGGATCCGATCTGATCGCGCAATGCGGCAATGTCGGTCTGGATCTTGCTGCGGTCGACATTCTCTTCCTGCGCAGCGACGATCTTTTCCTTCATCTGGATCAGCAGATCGCTAACAGTCTCCGACGCATTGCGGGCCACGGCGACGGTCGACTGGCCGAGCGAAAGCGAGTCGCTGATCGCCTTAAAGCCCTTCACATCCGATTCCATCACCTTGGAGATGGACCAGACTGCGGCATTGTCCTTCGCCGTAGCGACGGCCTTGCCGGTCGAGATCAGGGACTGGGTCTTGCTCAGGTCGTTATTGATCGACTTGAGGGTCTGAAGCGCCACCATGGCGCCGTTGTTGGTAAGAATGCTGGACAAGGTCTTGGTCCTTTGAAGGGGCGCTTTTGCGCCGAAGTTTCAGGATACCGCGCCGAAAACGCGGCATGAATTGTCATTCTGACCATTGCTCGAGCCGGACTATCCGGTTTTGCGCCATCCAGCAGGATGCAGGCGAAATCTGGCGCGGAAGGCATTAATGAATGGTAAAATCCGGATTCCTGTTTGGGTGTAGTTTTAGGTAAATGGCTTTGATCTTCATAGCTTATGCCGGAACCTGCCCTGCTCGGGAGAAACCCGCAGGCTTTGACCATCCGATCCATAGGCCGTGAAGCCGGCCCCGATATCCTCCAGTTCGTTCAGGCGCGTGACGGCCGCCGCAAGCCCCGCCATCGCCGCAGAGAAAAGGGCGGCATTGCGTTGCGCCTCTTGCAGAAGCCGGGCGTCGCGATCGGGGTCCGGGGCCTGGACAACATAGTCGGCGATCAGGCGGGCCTTTTCCCTCTCGAGATCGGCGAGGCTGGCGTAAGCCCCCGACTGGATGGCAGTGCGTTCCGCTGCAAGAAGATCGGAAAGCTGGTCGAACAGCGGCTCACTCATCTCGACCCTCCCCCTGCATCGAGCGGAAGATCGATTCGGCAAGGCCGATGCCCCCCGCCCGAACCAGTGCATCTGCCTGCGCGGAAACGAGGAAGGTTGCGAAGTGTTCCTCACCGACCCCGCCACCGAAGCTATCCCGCGGGGTTCCGACGCCAGCCGATCTCAGCATTTCCGCAAGGAAATTCGATTCAAGTTGATCGAGCGCCGCTCGCAATCTTGAATCATTGCGCTGGGCCGACGTTTCGACCGCTGTAATGGGTTGCAGACTCGACTGCTGAATCATTTTCCGCCTCCGGCTTCTTCGGTTGCTTGATCTTCATCCGATGCCGGTAAACATCCGGTAAGTATTTTCGTGAATAAGGGCCGTCGAAGTGAAAAAGAGTCACGAAAGGCAAGGCGGCGATGATGCACGGTGCGATGGCCGGTGGATGGTTGACGGTTGCCGAAGCGCCACGCACGCCATCGCGGGGCGGTGCCGGGTCCGGATCGGGCGAGGATCCTTCCTCCCGGGCAGATTTCCTGGCCTTTCTGGTGCAGGAGGAGGCCGTTGTTGCGGGCCGCCAGACCGCCATGCCCGAAGCCGAGGTGGAGACATCCGACGCCGGTCACCCCGACACGCAGCAGGCAGAGGCCGACGATCCGGGGGTGATCCCTGCCGAGGCGAAGGAGGAATGGGCTGATTCGGGTCGGTCGCCGGACGATTTGCGCGCGAAGCATTACGCTGGGCCAACGGATCGCGATCCAGCGCCGGAGCAGGCTGTGCAGTCAGCGCAGGAAATTCGGGCGGATACGGCAGACATCCAGCCGCACTTCGGGCCGGCAGGAAGCGATCGTCCCGGGCAATTCGGACAGGGACAGTCCTCCGGCACGGACCAGGGCGCTGAAAACGTCCGGCGAGCCGAGCCGCAAGGCACCTCCCCGCCAATCCGGGAAGGGGGGGCGATGCACGCCCGAACGGACCCGGCTCTTGCAGCAACGACAGAGAAACCGGGCCAGGGGATAGCCCCCGCAGAGACGCAGGCCCCCCGCAGAGGGCGGGACGACGATCGGCGTGACCCCAACTTGCAGCGCGTCGCAAGCCGGACAGATCGGGCCTTCCCCGCCTTTCCGCATCCCGCACCGGCGGCGCCGCCGGTGCCTGTGCCTGTGCCGATGATCTGGTCCGCCAGGACGGCAGAGGCTGCGGCGGAGTCACTGTCGAAGGATCCTGACCTTTTCGGAGACAGAATGGTCCTGGGCACAGCGCTTCACACAGGGGTCGGCCCGACCGGCGGCCCCATTCACGATCTTGTTTCGGCGATGGGCGGCGAAGCCAAAGCAGGAAGCGTGATCGCGCGGCAGATCGCCGTGGCCGTGAGCAACGCCTCAGATGGCAGAAGCGAAGTCACCCTGTCTCCCGCGGAACTGGGCCGGGTTCGGTTCGGACTGCAGATCATCGAGGGCGTCGTGACGGTTCACATCCAGACCGAGCGCCCCGAAACTCTCGAGCTTCTGCGGCGCAATATCGACGCGCTGCTCCAGGAGTTCCGCCAGCAAGGCTTTGACGATGCGACATTCAGTTTCACCGAGGACCGGCAGAACCCGGCAGATCAGGACGCGCCTCGCGCCCGTTCCGCACCCGCGGCAATGGGCACAGAGGCCCCTGCCGACCGCATTGCGTTGATCTCGGGCATCAGCCAGCTCGATCTGCGCCTTTGAGAGGAAAGAGTACCATGGACGTGACCGAAGCGACTGCCGCCGCCAGCATCCCCGCAACGACACCGCGGGCCTCGATCAACTCGGATTTCGACACTTTTCTCAAGATGATGACGACACAGCTTCGCAATCAGGACCCGCTCGACCCGATGGATGCAAGCGACTTTGCGGTGCAGCTCGCCACCTTTTCGGCGGTGGAGCAGCAGGTTCGCACGAATGATCTGCTGTCGGAGATGCTCGCCCGCCTCGGGATCAGCGGCCTGTCCGACATGGCGTCCTGGATCGGGAAGGAAGTCCGGGTCGCCGCCCCCGTGCGATTCGACGGCAGCCCCGTTACGATTTCGCCCAATCCGGCCCGGATGGCGGACCGCGCGGAACTCATCGTTCGGGACGAAGCGGGCGCCGAGTTGCAGAGAATCGTGATTCCGATCAGTTCCGACCCTGTCCAATGGGCCGGTGTCACCTCCGATGGCGCACCTCTCCCCACCGGAAACTACAGCTTCGAAACTGCAAGCTACCAGAATGATGAGCTGATCCTCCAGGAGCCGGCCGAGGTCTATGCCATTGTTGCCGAGGTGCGCGCAGAAGGTGGGGCGGCGCTTCTTGTGCTCGAGGGCGGGTCGGAAGTGAATGCCGCGACGGTCTCTGCCATCCGGGGCGCATCGTGATCCTGCACTGGAAACGGGCCCTTGGCCCCTGGCCGGTTTCAGATCGATCGCAACAAGGTCGCGGCAAGGGCCCCTGCCAGGGCCCCGACCGCCAACCATGCAACCCTCTGGCCCGACTTTCCCGCCTGCTGGGGTGGCTCCGCAGCGGACTGACGAATGAGCGCCTGTTCGGCAAGCTGCGGCAGGCGCGGCCCGAACCGGGACAGAACCCGCGCCGTCAGGGCAAGGTCGCGCAGGAATGCGCGCGGCCCGACGTTGTCCTTGATGTATTCCTCGACGATTGGGCGCGAGACCTCCCAGATATTCATCCGCGGGTCGAGGGTCCGGGCCACGCCTTCCACGACAACCATGGTCCGCTGAAGCAGGATCAGTTCGGTCCGGGTCTCCATCCCGAAGCGCTCGGTCACTTCGAACAGGTAGGACAGGAGCCGCGCCATCGAGATCCTGCTGGCATCCATGCCGAAGATCGGTTCCCCCACGGCCCGCAGGGCCCGGGCGAATTCATCCATGTCGCGATCGGCCGGCACGTATCCCGCTTCGAAATGAACCTCCGCGACCCGTCGGTAGTCCTTCCGGATGAAGCCGAACAGGATCTCGGCATAGACCCGCCGCGTATAGGCGTCGATGCGGCCCATGATCCCGAAATCATAGGCGATGATGGCCCCATCAGGCCCGACCTTGAGATTGCCCTGATGCATGTCTCCGTGAAAGAACCCGTCGCGCAGGGCATGGCGGAGAAACAGCTGCAAGACCCGCGCGCCCAGCGCCTTGCGATCATGGCCAGCGGCATCGATCTCTTCCACCTCTGCCGCACCGATGCCATCGACCCAGCCGAGCGTCATCACGCGCCGTCCCGAAAGGTGCCATTTGATCGCCGGCACGCGGAAACCCGCATCCTCGACCGTGTTCGCCGCGAATTCGGCGGCCGCCGCACTTTCGAGCCGAAGGTCCAACTCGCCCATCACCACGCCTTCGAAATGGGCGATCACATCCATCGGCCGCAGCCGACGGGACGCGGGCGACAGGAGCTCGATGGTACGCGCCGCGAAATAGAAGGCGTCGATATCCTTGCGAAAGGCCTTCTCGATGCCCGGTCGAAGGATCTTGACCGCAACCTCTTCGTCCGATCCCGCGATGCGGGCCTTGTGCACCTGGGCGATGGAGGCGGCGGCGATGGGTTCGGACAGAAAAGAGAAAAGCTGATCGACCGGCACTCCCAGTTCCCGCTCGACCTCGGCCCGGGCCTCCGTCAAGGGGAACGGCGGGAGCTTGTCCTGCAGGACCCGCAGCTGCACGGCGAGCACTTCGCCAACGACATCGGGCCGTGTCGAGAGGATCTGTCCGAACTTGATATAGGCTGGCCCCAGCGCGGTCAGCGCGCGCGGCGCCGGCGGCATGGCGGGATCGCCCGGGTAGCCCAGCCAGCGAAACGGCCAGGCCAGGGTGCGCAAGGCGATCCGGACCAGCGGCCCGGCCTCGAGCGCATCAAGCACCACAGCCATCGCGCCTGTCCGCTCGAAGGTGGCGCCGGTCCGGATCAGCCGCCAGATGTTGTGCGGTCCGCGCAATTCAGACCTTCCAGCCCGAATGCAGACAGGCGACACCCATGGTCAGGTTGCGGAACTTGGCATTGCGGAAACCGGCATCGCGCAGCATTCCGAGGAAGGTCTCCTGATCGGGGAAACGGCGGATCGATTCGACAAGATATTGATAGCTGTCACGGTCGCCTGTGATGACCTGACCCATGCGCGGGATCACATTGAAGGAATAGAGGTCATAGGCCTTCTGCAGGAGCGGCACCGGCACCTGGCTGAATTCGAGCACCATGAGGCGCCCCCCGGTGCGCAGAACCCGCCAGGCTTCGGCCAGGGCATCGGCGGGGCGGGTCACGTTCCGGATGCCGAAGGAGATCGTATAGACATCGAAACTCTCATCGGGAAACGGCAGGGCCATCGCATCGCCAACGACCCAGTCGAGGCTGTCGGACAGGCGCTCGGCCTCGGCCCTCTTGCGGCCTTCGACGAGCATCCCTTCGGTCAGGTCGAGAACGGTGGCATGGCCGATGCCGGCGCGTCTGAGGAAACGGAAGGACACATCCCCCGTTCCACCCGCCACATCGAGCAGACGCTGCCCCGGCCGGGGCGCGATCCAGTCCATCATCGCGTCCTTCCAGAGGCGATGGACTCCGCCCGACATGACATCGTTCATGATGTCGTATTTCGAGGCAACCGAGGTGAAGACACCCTGCACCCGACCGGCCTTTTCGCCTTCGGGCACGGTCTGGAAGCCGAAATCGACGGTCCTGTCGTCACCCTCGTCTGCGCTCACTGTCATCGCCTCTTGCCGTTTCCGCCCCCTTGCTCTTGAACATAGGGCACGAACCGGGGCTTACACCGCCCGCCCTAGCGAAGAAAGTGCCGATGCCGGAATTGCCCGAGGTCGAGACAGTCCGTCGCGGCCTGTCGCCCGTGATGGAGGGGCAGGTGATCGCCCGCGCGTTGGTCAACCGGCCCGATCTGCGCTGGCCCCTGCCCGATGGCATGGCGAAGCGGCTGACCGGGGCCCGCGTCACCGCCTTGCGGCGGAGGTCGAAATACATCCTTGCCGAGCTTTCCACGGGCGAAACCCTCATCATTCACCTTGGCATGTCGGGACGGATGCTGATCGCCGGCGCGCAACCGGGCCGGTTCGCGCATGACCTGCCGACGCCCGAAAAGCACGACCATGTCATCCTCGAAATGGCGGACGGGACACGGATCACCTTCAACGATGCGCGGCGATTTGGCGCGATGGATCTGTGCCCGACCGAGCGGGTGGACGAACATTGGCTGCTTGGCGGGCTTGGCCCGGAACCGCTGGGCAACGGCTTTGACGAACCCTACCTCGTGGGCCGCCTGAAGGGGCGCAACACGCCGATCAAATCGGCCCTGCTGGACCAGAAGGTGGTGGCAGGTCTTGGCAATATCTATGTCTGCGAGGTTCTGTTCCGCAGCGGGATCAACCCGCGCCGCAAGGCCCGAAACCTGTCGGCCCAAAGGGCGGGCGCCCTTGTTCCGGTGATCCGCTCGGTCCTGACCGAGGCGATCGAGGCGGGCGGGTCTTCGCTGCGGGACTACCGGCAGACCGACGGAGATCTGGGATATTTCCAGCACGCCTTCCGCG
>JBHYFN010000021.1:0-64519 GCA_051859505.1 Paracoccaceae bacterium | reverse complement strand
GATGACGGCGATCTTCGCCGAGGCCGCCCGCCACTACGGCCAGGCCGAGGTCGAACGCCTGGGCCTGCATCTCTGGGGCGGCTGCTTCAACCACCGCACCATGCGCGGCGGCACGGCGCTCTCGACCCATTCCTGGGGTGCGGCCGTCGATCTCGACCCCGAGCGCAACCAGCTGCCCTGGGGTGCTGACCGCGCGGCCTTCGCCCAGCCCGACTACGACGCCTTCTGGACCATCGTCGAAGCCCATGGCGCGACCTCCCTCGGCCGCGCCGCCAACCGCGACTGGATGCACTTCCAGTTCGCCCGTCTCTGAGGAGAGAACCATGCCCAACGACCTCCCCCCGCTCCCCTTCTGGCAGGCCCGCTCCTGGTGGCTGACCCTCATCGCCGTCCTCACCCCCGTCCTCGCCCTCCTCGGCCTCGACTGGCCATGGGTCACCGATCCCGACACCCCGGACGCCGTCATGCAGGTCGTGGGCGGCGTGGCGGCGGCGCTCGCCTGGCGCGAGCGGGTGAACCCAAGGCGGAGGTTGGTGGCTTCGTGACCGGCGCTTGGCTCTATTGGTCGCAGTAACGACCCGCAACACCGACGAGCTGCAGGACAACATCCGCGCCCCAGAAGGCGTATGCTTTTGCTGCTGGCCATCGATCCGTTTAGTTTGACGGCTTGAAATTCCAAGGCAGCAGATCGTCGATGTCGCTTTGCGGGTACGCGGATCAATTGAAGCCGATCTCAGTCCGACGAGTCAGTATGGCGGTCTCAGGCCGGCCTTAATCATCGCAGGGGCAACCTCCGCGAACGGAAGGGTCGACAAGAGATCTCCGAAAACACTACGCATGGCCGAGTCGAAGTTGAACTGGTCCTCATAGCGATCCTCATTTCCGGTCATATAGCGGGACTTTTCCAAGAGCACGCTCACCCGCCCATCGGCTTGGTGGTCAAAGACGCCGACTTCTCCCGTCCGCAGATCAACCTTCGTGCGTTCCGAAAGCCTCGGGAGGGCACTGGTTTCAAAATCCGGGTAGAGGAGAGCTGTAAGCTTTCGCGACGCGAGGTGGACGCGGTAGATCGTGGTGCTGTTCAAAGTACCGGCGAGTGTTTGAGCGATGCTAATGTATGTGCGCAGGCGCGGCGTCAGCTTTGGTAGGTCGCGGGCGTGGACCTGATACTTGTCGCCGGACAAGTGCCCAAGACCGGCTATGGCATGGGCCTGCGCCTCCTTCGCAAGGGCTTCGGCATCGCCGGCGTCGAAGAGCATGCGTCGGCCAACCTCCTCGGCCGCCGATAGCGAGCCAAAGAACGCGCGTATATCGCGTTGCAGTTCGGGCGACAGGCGGCGGTACGGGGCGCGGCCAGAGAAGCCACTAAGAGCGAAGAAGCGGCCGATTTCGTCGGCGCGATTGGCAGTGGTGGCAGCCATCTCCTCTATCGGGATCGCCGCTAGCGCATCGGCTATCGCCGCCTTCATTGAAAAGCGCGCGCCTGCCAAGCGCATTCGCAGATCTGGGGACATCTCATCCGCATGAGGGACGCGGCCCAGCGTCAACAGAAGCTTCACTAGATCGATCCGTACCGAAGCGAGAACCTCTTGGCGCCAGGAGGTTCCCGACGCGAGGTTCGATGGCAGGCGCGGCGCAAACAGTATAGGCCGACCGCCCCCCATTCCCAACTGTCGGCGCGCAAGAACGCGTTGTTCAAGCTCTTCATCACTGAACACAAAGAAGATGCCCGGGCCTGCAGCCACGGGCGTCACCTTTAGCGTTTCAAGAAGGAAGCTCCGCAGTTCCGCCTGCGTATAGTAGCGCTGGAAGGTTCCACGAGAGGAAAGGAAGCCATCGCCATGCGGCTGGTGGCTTGAGACATCGCCTTTACCCACCAACATGACGGCAACTGCCAAACAACGCTCGGCCAGATCGAAGGCTTGGCGCAGCACGTCCCGCCGCTCTAGGGGATCCTCTACCACGTTAAGCACGAAGCCTAAGTTCACGACATGCCGAGGCGCGAGCACACTTCGATCTGGTACGAAGTGCGGGTCCCAGCCGACCGCATCAATCCCGGCGGCTCTGAGTGCACGCACATCGTCCCCACGGCCGCAGCCGTAGTCGAGAACGCTCACTCCCTCATCCAAGAGACCCGCAGCGTTCAGTGCGGCCATGGGAGCGGAGAGGCTGTTCCGCCCAATCGCCGTCCTGTGCCGGGCTATGGGTGGCATGCCGCCAAAACGGGAGCTCTCCGTAAACTCTACTGTCCTCGAAACGTCCACAGGCGCTCCGGCAACAACGACACGGTGATCGCGCACCTCGATCCCTGCTTGGGCCAGTGCAGCCTTCCAGGCTCCTTGCCGTCCACGCCGGGTCATGTCGACGAAGAGGCCACACCGCTCCAGCTCCCGTGTCAGCGCCACATAGACATCGCGTCTTGGGGCATCGAGGGGCAGCAGAAGTTCCTTGCGATGGAGAATCGGCGGGTTCCTCTCGTAGCGACGGACGGTCACTACGCCGGTCTTGAGATCGACACGGCTGCTCTGTCGCAGCGCGGGAAAGGCTTGCTCCGCGAAGTCCTCGTAGTCCAGCAGCGAGATGGCGCGGTCATCAGCCAGATCGATCTTCGCCACGTTCCAGTTGTCCGGTGGAACGTGCTCGGCAGCCGCATAGATAATCCTCGACTGTTCAGGGGGAAGCTGGCCAACAGCGGAGCAATGCACATAGAGCGCACTACCAACTTGCTTTCCCAAGCTAGAACCGTCTCTCTTCATTCATTCCTTTCTCGCTCGGCGCGCCACCGGACGCCAAGCGAGTCTCAGCCACGCCGGGATGCCCAATAGCTCTTTGCCGCATTGGCAAGCCGGTGCATGTCCTCCGTCTCCGCGAAGGGCACCTGTACCACGAAGAACTGCTGCCCAGGCGGCAGTTGCTGGTTCGCCAGCACGCAGGCTAGATGGCCCTTGCCAAGGAGCTTTTCAGCCCCGCCAATTCCGAGAACCATCCGTGAACCGGTGCCATTCTGCACCTTGAGGCAGAGCCGATTACCCATATTGTCACGGAGCCGCCCGGGAACAGCATCGGAGTCGGCTCGCTGGGTGATAAGAGTCAGGTGAATGCCCGCCGCCCGCGCTTTCATCCCGAGGTTGGCGACGGAAGAGAGTACGACTTCCTGATACTCCTTCTCCTGCGCCATCCAGGCTCCAAGCTCATCATGCACCAGAAAGATCCGCGACATCCGGCGCTCTGGGGTGACCTTGCGATTGTACTCAGTGATGTTGGCAGCGCCGGCCGAAGCGAACTTGTCGTAGCGGGCATCCATCTGGACTACGAGATCTTGGAGGATCGCCTGCGCTACGCTCATCTCAGTGATGATCGGCACCTTCATCTGCGGTGCGCCTTCCAGCCAGGTGAAATCCACCCCCTTCTTCGGGTCGACGACGATGAGCTCGGCCTGTTCAGGATCGTTGAAAGCAATCAGCTGCAACAGGATTCCTTGCGTCAGAATCCCCTTTCCGCTGCCTGTCTCGCCTGCGATCAGCGTGTGCGGACCGTGCACGTCGTAGCCAGCAAAGGACTCGGCCAGATTCAAGTACAACAGTCGGTCCACATCTTCGCGCGCCCCGAGTATGAAGGAGGTGGCGTTCCCGGGATCACGGTCGGGCCAGAGGGCGCTTAGCCAAGTCGACGCAAGCGGCACCCGGGCACGTTTATCCCGTGTCACGAAGATCGAGATACGGCCGCGCCCGGGACGTACATCTGCAACCTCGATTCCATAGGTTGTCAGCAACTCGCTGGTGCGCTTTTCGATTTTGTCGACAGTTAGCGACGGGTGGCCACGGAAAGCGATGAGAGCGCCATTGGGCGTCAGCCGTGGTTTCGGGTCAGCGAACTCGGCCTGCATGCTGAAGTGGCTCAGGGCCCGTTGGGTTTCCAGCGCCATCCGATCGGCCCAAGCGAGGGAATCGGCATCAGTCAGAGCCCCGCGCTCGCTTGCTGCCATATCCCTCAGGACCGCAAAGACCGGGGGCGGTAGGAAACGCGGAAGCTCCGGCACCGGCTCCGCGTGGGTTGCTTCTGCAGGACTCGAAGCGGGCTCCACTCCAGCCGCAACACTAGCGTCGCCGACTATGGCTTTCACCAGCAGCCGCTCCGGGTTTTCGGTTCTCGGTTCATCCTGAGCAGCCTCCTCCTCAACAACGGCCGGTGTGGCGACAGGCGGCAGTATTGGTCGAGGTTTCCGAACATCGCCCTCACCAAACCAGCCGATGTCGCCAAGACCGTCGCGCTGTGGCAGCTCACCCGCCACCGTACGCTGCAGCGTCTGGCGGATCGCAGGAGTGGTCAGCACATGGTGGCGCAGATGCGGCCGATCCGGATCCGCCTCGCACCTCCAGACGGGCCCATGATCGTCATGCAGGCATACCACCGCTTCACCGCTAATCTGGAACGACACTTCGCCGGTGCTCAAGGCATTGAAGAATGCGGCACGTCTGACGGGGTTGGGTAAGCGCTCCGCCACCCCGTCCCGGTTAACAAGGAGATCAGCCAACCGGGCGCAGGCTGCAGCCCGGGAAATGGCATCGTCGTTGTCTATGAACAGGCGGATTAGGCGATCCACCGTGTCCTGTACCTGCTGCTTCGCTTCCCGGATCGTGGCGAGCTCGGAGGTCTTCTCGACGAATTTGGCTTCGCCCACCTGCAGGTGCACCCGGAACGCCGCATCGCCGTGGTCGATTGTGACGGCAATGGCATCAGCGACCCGCCCCTTCTCGGACATGAACCAGCCACGGTAATCGTCGAGCGAGACCCAGATCGGCGGCTCGTCAATCGTGCCCTTCAGCGCCCCCTCCATCCAGGCGCGCATCACAGCGAGGCCGATCATCTCACGCGAGGCATTGGTGTATCGGGCCGCCGACAGCACCTTCTGCCCCGAGATCCGCAGCACGTCGCGGATGACCACCCCGGCAAGCCTTTCCGCATCGGGCGCGGCGATGCCGCAAGCGGCGATGAGATCGTCGCGGACGTTGCGCTTCAGCCGGTCGTCCACCTTGCCAGCGCTCATGATCACCCGCCCGTCCGCCCCGGGAACCGAAATGTCGCTGATGATCTGCACGCCGCAGCGCTCGAATAGGGTCCGACTGGCCACCTTGTCGTAGGTGATCACCCATTCCGCAAGCTGGTGTGCCCGGCGGACCAGATCACCCACCTTGACGTCCGCGAACTGGACCTGCCGGATCAGCACCCCGTGATGCCCCTCCGGCAGGAAGCCCTTCGCCAGCTCGTAGAGCACGTCCTGATACTGTCCGACGGCACGGGGCGGCCTCGGGAGCGTCAGGTAGATGCCCACCGCGGAGGCATCTATCTCGGTCATGCGGCGTCGCGGGCGCCGCGCCAAGGCCGGATCGAAGGCGGCGGCGAGCTCCTGCGAACTGCCGGCCTCCTCCACCCAGACGGGATCGGCGTGGTGGCTGATGACATCGTGCAGGAAGACTAGATCGAGGTCCCGCACCTCGCTGTCCGCGCCATCCGTGGCGCGGTTGGACCGGACATCGACCCGCAGCCTCGACAGAAACCCGCGCGCTGTCTCACTGATATTTTCCGCCCCGAGGCGCAGGTTCTGGTTGCGATAGATCCTGCGCATGCGGTCCTGGTCGCGGTGCGTGATGACGAGGTCGCAGCGCAGGTCCGACTGCCGGTGCAGGCGTTTGGCCATTTCCCGCGCCACCTCGCGGGGCAGGGTCTGGCTCTCTGAGTCGAAGATGGCCGCCGAAAGGTTGGTCGCCTCATGGGGGTGGATCTCGAGATACTGGTCGACCCCTTCCATGAACTTTACCGCGGCCGATGGCGCCGAGGCCTCGAGGGCTTCCTGGTTGCGCGCCACGCAGTCTGCTGGGACCATCAGGCTGTAGCCGCCAAGGTCCTCGACTGCGATCATCGTCGTTTCATGGGCGAACACGACCTCCGGAAAAGCCCAGCGGGAACGCGCGAGGCGCCGCTCCTGAAAGGCGCCGGAGAGATCGGCGCTGCGGGCCGGTCGGGATGTCAGGACGGCCTCCACAAAGGAGGCGAGTTCCTCGATCTTCGCCCGCCGCTCGGCCAGCCGCAGTGGGTGCCAGGCGGCGAGAATCGCCATGGGCTCGGCACTGTCGGAGGCCACCACGCCGATCCCAGCGACCAGCGCGCGGATCTCCTGACCCGCCCGCCCTGTCGTCGCCGGAAGGCGACAGGCGCGGCACAGGGCCCCGAAGGCCTCGGCCTGGTCCTCGAGAAGGCTCGACGCGAAGGCCGCGCCGGTGTCCGCAGCGAGCTGGGTGACCGCCTTGCGATAGGACGCTTCGAAGACCTCGGTCGCCGCCATCACGGCCGACACGGTCTCGCCGCCCAGCGTTCGGCTGCGTTCAAGCTCCTGCAGGCGCGTCCGAAGATCTCCCAGCAGATCTTCCTGCGGCCGGACGACCAGGTCGAAGGTGCGCCCCTGCTGTCCCTGGGCTACGTCGCTGAAGGAGTTCCGATCAAGGAGGCTCGTCGAGGAGAGGCGCGTGTCCTCCCCGCTCGAGCGCGGTGCAAAGTTCAGCGGCCGGAACAGGCTGTCGCCCGCCGCGGTGGCCTTTGCCAGGGCGTCGATGTCGTCGAGAAGGGCCAGGCTGATCGGTTCGTCCTTTGGGGATTTTCCGGGTTGCCACGTTGTCTTGACCCGGGGCGCTTGCTTGGGGGGCGTGCGAAGACCGCCAAGATCGGCCAGATCGTTGGCCTCCACTAGATAGAGCTCCAGGTCGATCTTCCGCGCCTCGTTGCCACCAGAGTCTCCGGTGCCCTGATACTTCTCCGCCGCGGCGAGATCCCACACCACATGCTCCCCGAAGAGCGCCTTCAACGACCTCAGCTCGAAGCAAAAAAGCCGGTGGATGTCCGGATCGAGGCCCTCCCAGAAGCGGGCCTTGTCGTGTTGCGTGGCACGGACGAGGATCCGCGGCTCCGTCATCTCCACCAGCGCTGCGTCGCCAGCGATGATCAGCGCCTCGAACCCCTCGGCGAAAGCAGACAGCAGGTCGTGCCCCAACACCTCCTTCGAGAACAGGCGCTTCTGCCAAGGCTTGAAGAGCTTCACCTCGCGGCCGAGGCGCTCCTGCCAACGATTGAAGAACTCCACCTCGACGTCACGTGGCTCGCGCGGGGCGGTGTTCGTCAGGCTGTCCAGAAGGTCCCGATCCTCCTTGGTGACGTCGTGGCCGTAGTTGCCTTCGATGAACCGAAGGGTTCGCCTGCCGAGGCTTTCCGTTGAGTTACTCCGTTTGCCCCCGAACAGGCTGGCTCCAACGCGCTCCCAGGAGACCTTGCGACAGAACGCTTCCTGGCTCGGCCGCCACCCGCCGGGGAGGATCATGTTGGCGTCGTCCAGAAGCGCCCGCACGGCATCGAGAGCCTCTATCACTTCGGGCTCGGCGTCATGCTGAAATTCGTCCACCCGCGCCCGCACCGCCGCGACATCGACGCGTTCGTGCTTGGGCGTCATGAGCGTGGCGTAGACCCCAGCCTCGAGGCGCGCCTCGCGAAAGGCGGAGGCGAAGTCCCGCGCGCGCGCCTTCGGATTGCCCTCCGGCTTGAAGGCTGGGAGCTTGACGATGCCGTCCCTGGGGACTCGCAGGGCTGGCATCGCATTCCTAATCCGGAGATCGACCTTGTAGGCAAACGCCTGATCCACGATGGCACAGATGAAATCGACCCACATCTGAAGGTCGAGGCACACCTCCCGCGCATCGCGAAGTCCCTTGAGCGCCTCGAGAAGATAGCTGTTGGCCTCTCCCGTCTCTCCGAATTCCGCGACCCATGCCTCGATTTGGTCAATGATCCTAGGCTCGTCGATGCGGGAGATCGGACCCAGTCCGGCGCCGATGCCCTCGCGTTCGGCGTCAGAAGGCGCGAAGACAATGACCTCGGCCGCGTCATTGTGGCGCCAGTGGACGGCGGACTCGTCGGACAGGTAATCCTCGTGAACCTGCATGAGCGGGGCAGCCCTCGGGTTCATCTTCAGCAGCAGGCTCCGCCCGTGCAGGTCCGCGGGTTTGTTGCGGGCAATCCCCCCCAGCGCCTCCGCCGTCAGTCCGGCGAGCATGAAGGTAACGCGCTGCCCTTCTGCTGCGTCGTCGACGGCGCGGAGCACGATTCCCCAAACGATCCGGGCAATCAGGTCGCCTCTGCGGACATTAGGGGTGGAAACATCGGAAAGCGTCGTCGATACATTCATTTCACAGCCTATATGGGTTTGTCACAAAGGCACAGTCATCAGAAAGCCGCTGTGTCAGCGCGAGCCTAGTCATCCGCGCCTCGAGGGCGGCAAGATTCGCCTCGTAGCGCTCGACATGGATCCGACCGAATGCATCCCGAGCCTCTTCGGGGCCGATGACCAGCCGGTAGCGCCGATAAAGTTCGGCCACGAAGTCCCGCAATTCTACGGTACGCGTGACGTTGGCGAGGACGAGCGCGAAAAGCATCCCGTCATCAAGGGCGAACCACGGGCCGACTCTTTGCCGCGAGGTCGCAAGCCCGGATGCCTTTGCCAGCGGCAACAGGTACTTGTAGATGTTGTTCTTGTCGCGCTGCATCGCATGTTCGATGAACGCTTCCAGTTGCTGTACCGGTGTCGCAGCATTTCCGCGCTGCTCTTCGCCTTTGGTGAAACCAAACCTTTCGCGCAGTGCCTGCTTCGCGAGGCCAGGATCGCTGCGCTCCATTGCCATTCTCCAGCGATCACAGTCCCCTAGAACCCGCTCCACGAAGGCTCGAACGGCACGATTTGCGGCTTCCCGGTGCAGGTTGAGGTGGACTTTGGCCTCCTCGCGAAGCTGCTGGTTGCCCCCGTCTGTTAGGTCGGCCACTATCGGAACCGGCCGGGGCGCGCCGACTTCATGCTGTGCCCGCTCCGCCAGATAGACAACGATATTGAGCCCGGTGATGCGGAAAAGTGGCTCGAACAGATGCCCCTCCGGCAGGCGATTGCACATCAGGATATTCAGCCAGTCCTCGGCGAGACGGTCATAGGCGGGTAGGGTCAGATGTGGCAGATATCCGATTTGGGTGTTCGACGCGCCGGTGTCGGCAGGATCGGACAAGGCATGCGCGATCCGGTTCATGGGGTCGGCTTCATTGAGCAGCCTCTCTTCGATCAACAGCATCAGCTCGACGGACAGTGATGAGCGGTTTAGCATGAGATAGACAAGTTCGCCGCCGCGGCCGAAGAAGCGCCGGTCGGCGGTCCAGCTGCCGCGCGCTTCCCGCATGTCTGTGCAGATCATGTCCGGTCCAGTCACCGCGAGAAACCGCGAGGTCCACCGCCGGTTATGCATCACATCGAGCTCGTACGACTGCAGCAGACGGACCGCCTGGTGCAGGGCGTTGATATCTTTTGAAAACCGGTCATCGAGATAGGCAAAGGCGTCGTGCACCAAACCGGCGCCCTGCTCGCGCAGTCCCTCCCCGAACTGGGCGTTGACCAGCCTCTTCCATTCCAGCCACTTCTCTTGGTCCGGGATAGAGGTGTCCTCGACCACTTGTTCGAGATGCCGGTCTTGAAACAGCAAAAACCGCATCTTGCGCCTGTGCGGCAAGGCGTAATGAAATGTCTCATGAGCGTCTGGCTTGGGTTGCACGCTGCCCAGAGGGGTTGCCGCGCAAACCGCTAGTGTCTCGAGGACGATCATGAACGCTTCCTGCTCCTGCATGAAGCGGTGGCCGTGGATGAGTTCCTGCACACGCATATCAGAGCTGTCGAGGACACTCGGAGGCGGTGGCAGTCTGCTAGCAGATAAGGTGTTCATCACCAGGCATCTCCCTCAGCCATGATCGTGATCGCATGCTCCTGCAGGTTGCCGTCCAACATCCGCACCTCCTTGGGCATTGGAGCTGCTCCATCGAGTTCGAAAGCATGCCGGACTTCCGTTGCCACCTGCAGCTGAAATCGTTCGACCTCCCGCTGGCATTCTGAGGAGAAGTTGGCAGGCAGAGCACCTTCGGCGATCCGAAGTAGACACTCGACAAGGGTCGGCCTTAACGCGAGCTTCACTGCCCGATCTTCGCGCCCTCGAGTCACGACGCGGATCACCGGTGGTCGACCGTTGTCGGAAGGACCGGTGCGGTGGTTGCCGGAAAAAAGAAATGCCATTGTGCTTGTGCCGCCGGCGCGGGGATGACCGGCGTGCTGTACCAGCAGTGGGATCTCGCTCCCCATGTAGACACCGGACGGCGCCGTGATCCAGAGCCGGTCATCTGTAATTGTCATCTCGCCGGTCAACATCCGGTTCAGCCCGCGCAACAACTGGCGGGCAATCGGCTGTGGCATCCCCGAGCCAAGGAGGCCGTCGACCATGGCAATGTAGTCCGAGCCATGCTTGAACACCGACAGGTTCCACGGGCTGCGGCGCGGGTTTACACAGACCTCGGCACCCTGCGGATCGAGCGAAAAGAACAGCCGCCGCCGCTGATCGACCATCGCGCGCTGGAAAGCGGCCGAATGACGCGTGGGGTCGCCTCGATACATGTCGCGGAGGGACGCGAAGATTCGCTCTCCATACCAGGGACAGTCGGGCAGGCTGCCATCGCCCCACAGCAGGCCGTGGTCAAAGGTGTTGTTGGTCTCATATCCAACCTGAAACTCGCTGAGCACGGTAAAGGCGCCATATTGCCGGCGTTCGCGCTCGGTCAGGTTCTCCCCAAACGCGTTGGCAAAGGGATTGGTCGAACCATAGTCGCTCTCCCGCGCCCGCCGCTGAGCCTTCAGACAGGTCAGGAGGCTCGAGCCAGGTCTTGAATCCCCGAGCAGGATATTCACAGTCAGAAGGATCAGCTGCCGGATCGACAGATGCCGTCCGTCGGCCGCGGCCATGCGGATCATGTCCTTCAGCCTGGCGCGCATCGATGCCGAGTCCTTCCGCAGGAGGATATCACGGTTGCAGCGGATCGGGCATCTATTCTCCTTGTCGGCATACGCAGGACAGCCCTCGCATGCCTCCCATCCGGCATGGTCCACCACACCGTCGACAATTTGGTCGACGAGGTGGCGATGGGACTGCCGCGACATGTTGATCAGCAGGAAGTGTCCGTTCGGATCGTCCCGCGTGTCGCTGCGCAGCATCTCCGCGATCCGGTCATGAAGCTCGGACTCTCTGCGATCGCGGAAGAACTTCAGGAGATGTCCATCATTGACGCAGATCACGAAGACGTCGGTACTCTCGCCGTTCAGCGCGGCCAGGATGTGAGGGAAGATGCGGTTCTTCTCAGCTTCGTTGATCTCACTCAGATCCTTGATGAAGCGAACAAATTGGCCAGACGGAAGGGGCTTGGGCGGAGCGTAGATCTTCTGTGTGTTAGACCAGACGCGCGCCTCGCCGGTTAGCGCCTCTGCCACCTTCCGTGCGGTGTAGGTCTTGCCGTCCCCGGCCGTCCCGGTGAGGATCACGCACTTCGGTGTTTCGGAACCCAACATCGCGACCAGTTCGGCGGTTAGCGGCTGGTCGATTTGCAGGGCAGCACAACCAGTCCTCTTGGCAGCCTCCACCACGAACTCGTCGTAGAGGTTATTCGAGGACGCCTGGGGGCCATAGGAAGCCAGAAAATCGACAAGGGGGTTACTGGTCATCGTGGCCTCACAAGTGGCAGATGGCGCATCCGTCTTCCGGCTCGCCTATAGGAGTTGCATAGCGCTCGCGAAGCTTCTCCAGCTCTTCCAGCGACCGAGTCTGAGACCAGGTGAAGCGCCGCCCGTTCGCCTTAACCGCCTCGTAGGTCTTGGCCGCCTCGAACAGCTCGGGATGGCGCTCCTTCAACCCTTGCCACTCTCCAACCTGTTGGTAGAAGCAGAAGTAGCAGCCCGATCGCGACCGCCAGTCGTAATAGGGCGGCAGCCCGAGGCCACTGCCCAGCAGCAGGTCGCGAACGTCGTCGAGGCCGAAGCCGATATCCTTCAGCGGATAAACCGGAAGAATGTTGTTGCGGTTGGACAGCACGACCGGCTTTGCACGTCCGGGCTCGGCCTGCGCATTGTCAACCTCCTGCGCGGGCCTTGCCCCTGCGCCTCGAAAGCCTTCCCGGTTTTCGTCTGCGCGAATGCCGATGTAGCTATAGGCGTCGTCACCGCCAACGAAATGTTCGAACGGCTTGATCTTCAGCATCCGCGTGCACCAGCGCGCCTGCGGGTTGGGCAGGAAGCCCGAGTAGACTTCGTTCAGCAGTACATCGAAGGGTGACCGGCGCCCCCCTTTTGATCGCACCTGCAACTCGGGCAGGTCGAGGGCAGTAAGCCGGTTGATCTCCACACCGAAAATCGCCTCGAACCGCCGTAGATAGCTGTAGGTCTCAGGCAGCTCTGCGCCGGTGTCGGTGAACACGAACTCCAGTGGCAAGTCGCCGTGCCGCTCGAGCATGTAGACTGCAAGCGCGGTGGAGTCCTTGCCTCCGCTCAGCGGGATGATGTGGCGTCGTGACCGGTCCTGCACCGCATCGGAAAGATTGGTCGGCGTCATGACGTCCCCTTGTATAGTTCGTCCAAGTAATTGATCAGGCGCGCACGGCCGATCTTAGCACCGTAAGCGTCAAAGATTGTGGCGAGCTTGTTTCGCAGGAAGGGCTCGAACGCTTCGCTGCCATCTGCGCGCTCAAGGACCGCGTCTTCGATCCGCTCCACCGCCTCCTCGAGCCGATCACGGAAGAAGTCGACAGTCGTGTCATCCCAAGACTCGAACCCCTCCCCACAGAGAATGCCGCTCAACTGGGTAACGAATCCGCGCGCGCCCCTGGGAGCACTTGTGGAACTGCGCGCTCGAGCGAGTACCCCCCTCGCCTCATGATCGAGGGCGCGCACCTCTTCGTCTCCGAGGGGAACGCAAGCGGCCCATTCCGACGCCGCTTCGAGAAGACAGCGCGGATTACCTCTTAGCCGGTGGCTGAAGATTGCCGCTGCGACGTCAATTGCGCGGTCGGCAAAGGCGGACGATACAGCTTCGATTTGGCGTACGGCTGCGGCGAAAACATCGACCGTCGCCGCGTTCAGCGCCTTTTCTCCGAGCGTCCGTGGCAGTTCCCGGAAAACGAAAACCATTGGGTCGAAGGTCTTCTTGCGCAATAAGGGTTGAAGAATGTTCGCGTCCTCACCCAAGCCGCGTGTGCGCAGGGCCGTAGGTGGAAGACCGCTTCTCCATTCCAGCAGGGCATCGTACAGGCCTCTCAGAAGGTCGGGCTCCTGCGGGTCAAGGTCTCCGACGAGACACCGGATCATCTTCTCGAGGTTGCGTGATTGCTCTCGCGTCAGAGCCGGCACTTCCAGCTCGAACCGCTGTGGCTCCTCGCACATCTTTTCGATCAGGCTTGGCTGAATGTCGTCCACGTACCTTGCGCGGCCGTCGACGAATTCCCGCAAGGCCAAAGCTCGTCCGAACGCGACCATACCCGCCGTCAGGAGAAGCGGCAGCACACCCTCCCGCAGCCCGACTGGTGGGGCTGTCAGCCGATCGATTAGGTCCTCCACGCTTTTGGGGCGGTCAGAGGGTTGGACAAAAAAGCCCTCAATCTCTGACCAGACATGCCCCATCGAGAGATCAAGCAACTCCAAAGGCATCCGCCATCGCCAGGTGCCGTTGATGCAATCATAGAGGCCGGTGCGCTCGAGGACGGTTCGGTAGAGCGAGGCGTCGGCGGATGTGGCGCCCTCGTAGCCGAGCGCGCGGATGCCGGTGCGTTCGATGATCGCGAGCATGCAGCGTTTGCGGGCCGAGCGCGTGACTGCCGACACCTTGCGCCGGACGACCTGCTCGTTCGCGATCCGCGGAGTGTGGGGGAAGCGGTCCTCGAACAGCCGCGAGAGGATCTCGCCTGGGGTGCCACCGTGGGGGAAGTTGTGCATCGTCGAGCCAGACAGCCAGACCACTTCGCCACGGTCGGGGTTCATTAGGCGATCGAGGCCCTGGCGGAGCGCCGCCTCGGCCTCGGACTTCAGCTCCTGAAGCTCGCGCTCCACGAGCGGGTCGGTGGCGAGAAGCTCGCGGCGCTCGAGGAGCGCTTCCAACGCGAGGAGGTCAGCGAGGATCGGGCCAACCTCGGCCGAGCGGCGGGGCAGCGCCAGGATGAGGTGAGGCGGAAGGGCGCGGGCGAGCTCCGCGAGGTCCGGCCGGTCTGCGGTGGCGTCGATGACCAGGGCCACCAAGGCATCCTCGACATCAGCTTGGGCACGCAGGGCCTCCAGCCCGGCTGCCGAAACTAGGTCGCCTGCGCGCACGAAGCGGGCCCGGGCAAAGCGGGTGATACCGCGGGCGTGGTTGTAGGGCGGCGCAATGTAGGCATCGGGTGGGAACATCCGCTCCAGCGCCGCCACCGGGTCGCTATCCATCGCAAGTCGAGCGGCCTCCTCAGCTACCATTTGCCCAAGGTCGATGTCAGCACCATGCCAGACCGAGACGTCGTCCACCCGGCGACGATGGAGTAGCAACTTACGCGCCACCAGCGCTTCGATCGCTGCCTCGACGGCCTCGGGCGCCGCCGCGGCGCCCTCCGCCACGGCATAGACCAGTCGTGCGCGCGACAGCTTCAGCCGTTCCGCACTGCGGCCGAGTTGCAGGAGCGCCGCGGTCTTGACCACCCGCCGCTCCAGATCCGTCTCCGCGCGCGACAGAGCCGTCTCGGCCTCGACAAAGCGGCGGTGGGTGCCGCCGGGGCCAGTGTCGGAGCGCATCGCCGGGGCAAAGAAGTCGTAAAGAGCATCGACGCCCAAGGCCGCGCCAGGTTCGGCCGCCGCCGCCACATCGGCGAGATAACGGAACATCGTCCGTTCGGCCTGTGCCACCTGAGCGGCGAGGCCCGGCAAGATCTGCAGTGCCGCCGGTGTTAGCGGCGCGGTGCGGGAAAGGATGTCGGCCAGACGCGCATCGTCGGTGATATCGGCAAAGAAGCCTGCGGCCCGAGCGCGGGTAATGGCCGCCGCATCCGGCGCGTCGCGTCGCCCGTCCAGCGCTTCGGCCAGCATCTCCAGCGCGTCGACGCCATCGTCGATCAGGCTGAGCGTGTCGAATCGCCCCTCGATCTTTCTCCACGCCGATTGTGCCGTGTCCGATGCGCGCCGAGTGTAGTGATTTACCCCCTGGTGCATGAGAGTGGTCAAGGTGACCCGCGGCTCGGCCCGTCGCACCGCCCATTCGGCCAGATCCTGCACCGCTAGCAGGTCCTCCGGGCGGCCCTCGCGCACGAGAGTCTCCAGATGCTGGCCAAACTCGTCCCAGACGATGGCGATCCGCGCCATGCCGTCCTGCCGGGCGCGGCGGAGGATCGCAGCCAGCACCTTGTCGAGCGGGCCTGCCTCCACCCCTGCCCCCTCGGCTAGTTCCGCAGCGAGGTCGGGACAGGCGCCATGCAGCAACACGACCCGCGTCAGCCCGGCGGTCTCGGCCGCGGCTAGGCCCGGGTCCACCGCGGCGATGCGCGCGCGCAGCTGCCGGGCCATGGCCGGATCGCCGGCAAGAAGGGTGATACCAGCCAGCGCGGCAAGCGATTTGCCCGCGCCATAGGGGGCGACCACATGGGTGGCAGTGCTGCGCTCCAGTCCGCAGACCGCGCGGACCACCTGCAGGGTCTTGCGCGTGGGGCGGTATGCGGCGATCACCTCCGCCCGCGCGCGGTCATCCGCGATGTTGATCGAGCGCAGGAGATTCATGCCGCCTCCCGAGCCGCGCCAACGCGGTCGTAGAAGCGCCGCGCCCAGGTCGCGGCCGTCGCGCTCGGCAGCGAGACATAGCGTTCGCCGGCCAGTGTCCGCACCCGCAGGGCCTCGGCCCCGAGCTCCCGCTCACCTGCCGCCGCAAGATCCAGGAGCGCATCGCGGGACCGGCCCAGCATCGCCCCGACGCGGGTTATCGGCGCGCTGCCGATGGCGATGTCCTGAAGAACGCCCTCACGAAGATCGGAGCTGGGCCGACTCATTCCGAGCGCCGAAAGGACCAGCCCGAGGACCTCGGGTGGGGGTGGCGTCGGCTCCGAGCGTTCGAACCGGTCAGCCCCGCGCAAATGCCGCCACAGGTCGAGGCGGTGAAAGGGTGACCCGAGATTGTCCTCCGGGTCGCTTTGCGGCCGCGGTACCGGCACGGCATAGGTTTGCATCACCGCCGCCACCTCGCGTTGCACTGACTTTGCGGCCGGTGCCTTCCCCCTGTTCGACGAAAGGTCGCGCGTGAGTGTCTCGACCAGAACTGTCCGGTCGCAGCGCTCTGGTCGGCGCGGCGAGAAAAACCAACGCAACGACGTTTCCGCCCCGCATGTCATGGCGCTAGCATGCACCAGCCACCATGTGCCCAGCCGAACCATGTAGGGATCGTGCTCTGCCAACACGGTGCCGAAGAGCGACAGTTCCAGTGGGCTATTTCGGCTCGACCGTGTCGCGAGGCCAGTCGCGTCGAGCCACCAGCCGATCGACTTAGCCATATTGCGGCCGACCCCAAGCTGGTCCGCTGTCTCGGGGGTCGAAAAGACGCCTGTACCACCATCACGCAGGAGCAGGAGGCCCTTAGTCAACCAGCCTGGCCTCGGATAGAAGGTTTCATGCCCGCCGAGCTTCATACCAGACCACCCATCATTTCTCGAAGGAACAGCGCCTCATCCGCCAGTGCTTGTGCCGCGATTTCGACATCCTCTTCTCGTGTGTCCACGGCTACAGCTATGCGTAGGCTTGCGTAGGCGTCATCCCTTGATAGTCCCATCGCCAGTAGTGTGCGTGACGGCTCGGGCTGCCCCGAGGAGCAGGCCGAAACCTGTGAGCAGAGGATGCCGCGCGCCTCAAGGCGAGCCACCAGCGCCATGCCCTCAACGCCCGGAACCGTCAGGTTACTGGTGTTCGGCACTCGCTGCGCATTGGTGCCATTTACGCGGACCTCCGGAATTGCGGACCTCACTCGGGTCTCAAACTGGTCCCGCAATCGAGCCATCCCCGCGATTGCGCCATCCAGATCGCGATGTCGGTCTTCGCACGCGACGCCAAGACCAACTATGCCTGGTACGTTCAGAGTACCACCTCGCCAACCACGTTCCTGCCCTCCACCTGCGGTAATTTCTACTGACGGGAAATCTTCCGGCTGCACCAATACACCAACCCCTTTAGGCGCATGCAGCTTGTGACCAGAGAAGGTTAGGTAAGCTGCATTGTCCGCCTCAAATGCGACGCGCCCTATCGCTTGAGAGGCGTCCACAAGACAAGCCGCGCCGTGCTGCTCTGCTAAAAACTTGATCGTCGCCAGATCTTGTAGCACGCCTGTCTCGCCATTCGCCCAAGCGAAAGCGATCAGTTTCGGCCCGCTGATGCTGTTCAGTACTTTCTCGAGTGCATCGAGTCGCCAGCGCCCGGATTTGTCTAGTGGAACCGTTCGTACCAGATGTGGCATGTGCCGAAAATAATGACCCGCCACCGCCGGATGTTCTGCCGTCGAGGTTAGCAGAACCGCGCCTAACTTAGCATAATGGCGCAAAACCGCTTCGTTGGATTCGGTAGCACCAGAGGTGAAAACCACGCGCTCGGCCTGCACTCCGAGCAGCCCGGCCACTTGCTCACGCGATGCAGTCACACTCCGAGCAACTTCCTGCCCAAATCCGTTCACACTTGACGGGTTTGCCCACTCGATTTCTAGCGCCCGCATTACGGCAGCTACGACCTTGGATGAAGGTCGACTAGTAGCGTTGTTGTCGAGATAGACTACTGGTGAATGCATTGGCTTAGCTATTTGTTGTCATGAATGTATCCGGATTCAAGAGTACAATCTGTTGGTCGTGTGGTCGCCGTGCTCCAGGATCAATATCCAACCCAAGTCTACGAAGCGCGTAATATAGCAGTGCTCGACGAACCCTGATCTTGGCTTTTCCATCTATCATGCCATAGTCGAGCGCGATAACTCTGGACTGCGTCTCCGAGAGTTCAGGGTGGGGGCCCACCTCTAGCGTCACCTCGGAATGCCAATCGCGGTCGTCGGCCGGCGACGTCTCGCTTTCACGGGACCCACGGATGTCGAGAATTCGCGAAAGCAGGAAATCTTTGTAACTCGCGTCGGTCAGGCAGAATGCACGGATGTGCCATCGGAAGCCGTCGAAGGCGATGGCGTGGGGGGCGATCCAGCGCCAGCGCGGCTCGGGGCTTGAAAGGGATTGGTACTGAACCTCGATAGCCTCGGAGCGGCGGATGGCGCCGACGACCGAGCGCAGCGTTGCGGGATCCACACCGCGCATCGGCGTTGGCGCAGAAGCGTATGGCGGGAGTTCTGCGATCCAGGAATCTTCCCGGTCGAGTATCCCGTCTGCGACGGAGCGTAGCTGGGCGAGGTAGCGGCTTGCGTCCGGCTCAAGGAACTGTGGCTTGAAACCTGAACCGCGGACATAGGTCCGCGCGCTCTTGTCGTAGACCATATTTTCCGGCGCAAAACCGATGTACCGATTCAGATCGGTCGACGCCTGGTTCACCGAAACCCCGAACTGGTCCATCAGATCGCTTCGGTTCACATGTCCCTCCCAGAACAGGCGGAACTCGATGAACTCAAGGCGTTGCTCAATGCCCCAGCGCAGTTCAGCTCTTTCCTCGCTCACGCCGCTCTCTCCGACTGCCCCATGGGCATGCGAACTGTGCTCGCCCACTTTCTGTGCCCACCCTAGCGGCGAAGAGCCCAGTGATCAAACAAAAACGGCACCACCGACGAGGAAGCTTCGGAAGCATTGTCTTGGGTCGTCATCGTGAATCTGTCGTCGAAGCGTGCGAGGTCAATGCATAGAACTCTTGGTCTAAAATCGCCCACTCGACGTTTCAAATTTGCAGCAAGTAGGCCTCGATCTCGTCGACCAACCCAGGTTCGACTTCCTCATCGCCCTGTATTTCTGTCAGTGCCGCAAGGGCGCGGCCCCGCGTTGTCCACTCAGTCTCCGGCAAATCCGGCGCTGACCAACGCTCCTGCAACCACGCTCGGTATAGCGAGCGCTCTTCAGCCGAGAGCAGCTCGGGCGCGTGAAACGCCACCAGCCGCCGCCCGAGTTGGCGAAGCCGGGCATCACTGAGGGAGGCCGCGATTTCCTGGCGTCTGGGCCAATCCGCACGCTGGAACTCGGCGAGCAGCGCCTTGTCGGCATGACCGTAGAAGCCGCCATAGATCTGTTTCTCGACCGGAGGTGCGGGTGCCGAGGGATCCTCGGGAAAGCGCGCAGCAAGAGCGGTCCCTACCCTGGCCCGGAACTCCGGCGCATGGGCGATCACCCCGGCGCGGCGGAGCTGCTCGACGCTGGGGGCGGCAACCGAAAGCAAGGCGGGCGAATTGTTGATGGAGAAAGCTCTGATGACTTTGGGCGTGGCATCGACGGCGGCGAAGATCGCAGCGTCATCGGCCGTGAGCAGATCCGCCGGATTGGTGGCATCCAGATCGAAGAAGGCCGCCTGATTGGAATTGTCGGCCGACCTCCCGCAGAAGCAGCCGATTGTCGCTTGAGGCAGACCGCCCCCGAACCGCTCGACCAGCGCCAGGGGCTCGAAGGTCTCGAGGTTGGCCTGGACCTGGCCCTTGTCGCGGCAGGCGAGCAGCTCCGCCCAGAGTGCCGGGGCGCGCTGGGCGATCTGGCGGGCGATGTGGATTGTCGCCTCGACGTCACCGAGCGCATCATGCGCATGATGCGCCGCAAAGCCGTTCAGCGGGGCGATCCGATCCAGCTTGAAGCGCACGCGGCCATCGGGGTCCACGGGCCACTCGAACAAGTCGGGCTGGCGATACCAGACCGCATAGAGCGCTGTCAGGATGTCGAGCCGATTGTTTCCGTTGAACTGGGTGGCGAAGATGTCGGGCTGCAGGTTCTGGTAGAAGGCCTGGCGCAGCATCTCTTCATCGAAGCGGATGCTGTTGAACCCGGTCCAGGTGGCGGGTGACCAGCGCGCGATCAGGGCCGCGATAGCTTGGGTGAACTCGAAGAGCGACGGCAGTTCCGGATCCAGCAACTGCGCTGGGCGCACACCCGTGACCGCCAGCGCCCATGGCGAGGGAATGATGTGCGGGGCGATGCGGGAACGCAGATTGACCCGCTCGATCTCCCGGAATTCGCCATCGGTCAGAATGGCGGCGAATTGCAGCGGTTGATCGAAGGCGGGCGATGTGCCGGTGGTTTCAAGATCGTAGAAAGCGAAATGCATCAGCCCAACTTAACGGGCAACGGGGATTCCGTCACCGAGCAAGGCACGCGCCCGGAACGAGGGGGACCGCTGCCCTCACTGCACGGCGATCGGCCGCAGCATGTCGTCGGTGTCAAGCTTGAGCGCGCTGCGCCACAGCGGGGTCTTGAAGATATGGCACACATGCTTGCCGGGGTCGTCCTCGCGGGTTTCCACCAGCAGGCCGGCCCATTCGAGCGGAAGCAGGACGCAGGACGAGAACGCGGCCATCTCTCGCCATCCGGCCGTGTGCCAATCCTTCGGCTCACTGTAGAAGGCCTTGAACAAGGCGGCCTCGGTCGTGCCGTGGTCCGCCTCGACGTTGATGACGTTCATCCAGACATCCCATTTTCCAAAGGGGCGCTCGTCGAACCGCGCATAGGAGGCGTGATCGATCCGGAGGACGAAGTAGGGGATCAGCTCGGTGAACAGGCGCCCCGGGGCGCCCGCCAGCTCGGCGCCACGCTTGGTCAGCCGGAACTCGCCCTTGTAGTGCCGTCCCAGGCGCAGCGAGATCAGCAGGTAATGCAGCACCTCGAGCGGCGGGAACTCGTATTCGTTGATGACCTTGCTGTAGCGGAACATCTCTTCCGCGCTTCTGCCCGGCCAGCCGAAATGCTCGACCGCCCAATGGACGAAGACGCGCTTGAATGCCTTGGTCTTGGTCAGTCCGATCGAGCCATGCTCCTGCGCGTATTGCAGGGTCAGGAGTGCTGCCCGCAGCATGGGGGAATGCGCGAGATCGGGGTGGTCATCAGGCAGCAGGCGGAATTCGATCATGGTGCAACGTTGCCACAGGCTGTTTCCTGTTTCCACGCACTCCGGGCGACTTCCCCACATCCTGACGAACATGCGGAGAATAGCTGCCGTATTCTCCGCACAGTTTGCAGCGTTCTTCGTCCCGCCTGCGGGGAGTGCGCGATGGGATCACATCTCCGGGGATGGACCTGTCGCGGCTTGGCGCGAGGGAGACGAGGCGTCTCTGGCGTCAAAGGTGCTTGATAGCAGACGACTGGCGGCAACCACGCTTGGCGTCAGAATATGGCGCTATTCTGTTGTCAAGCGATCTTGCCGCGACTAGGTTGGCGGCAAATCACCTTGATGACAGAATCGACGCCTATATGATCACCAAAACCTACGATCTGACAGACGCTGTCACCTACCACCTCGGCGCGTTCCCACCGTCGACGCTCGACTACGAGGTGCTGCTCGGGCCGCTGGAGGAAGCAGCTGCTTCACTGGCACGGTACGATGCCAAGATGTCAGGCATGGTGAACAGCGAGCTGTTTCTCGCTCCCCTGCGCCGCCAGGACGCCGTCACCTCCTCCCGGATGGAGGGGACGATCTCGACCATCGAGGAACTGTACCGGTTGGAGGCCGAAGAGGACGCGGGGAGTGCCGATCCCTACCGCGAAGCGCGCAACGACGATGTCGAGACCTTTCTTTACTCGCGAGCGCTCAAGAACGCCCAGCAAGCCCTCGCCGAGGGCGCACCACTTGGTGAACATCTGATCCGGACAGCGCACCAGCAGCTCCTGTCTTTCGGCCGTGGTGCCCGCAAGCGTCCTGGCAGCTACAAGGTGGAGCAGAACTACATCGGGGACGAGCGCCGCGGGAAGATCCACTATGTGCCGATTGCCCCTGAGCAGCTTGGCCCGGCAATGGTCGAGCTTGTTCGCTACATCAACGAAAGCACGATGCGGCCGCTGATCCGGACGGCCATCGCACATGTCGAGTTCGAAGCCCTGCACCCATTCGAGGACGGCAACGGCCGGATCGGGCGCATGCTGATCACCCTGATGCTGTGGAAGCTCGGCGTCCTGCATCAGCCGAACTTCTTCGTCTCCGGCTATTTCGAGGCCCACAAGGACGAGTACATCGAGCGGATGCGCGCGGTCTCAGCGAGCGGCGACTGGACCAGCTGGGTAGCGTTCTTCCTTCAGGCCATGCACGCCCAGGCGACGGTCAACATCGAGACGGCCGACGCAATCTTCCGTCTTCACGGCGAGATGCGAGAACGGTTCCGCGAAGTACTGAATTCGCAGTTCCACGATCAGGCCCTGGACTTCGTGTTCGCCAGCCCGATCTTCCGCAACGACCGGTTTGTCGATCGCTCCGGAATCCCGGCATCCTCGGCGCGCGCACTGTCCCGGCGCCTTGTTGATGCGGGATTGCTGCGCACGATCGAGCCCGCTTCGGGACGCCGCGCCGCGATGTACGCCTTCGATCCGCTGCTTGATCTGCTGAAAGTCTGACGCGCTGGGCGCGCCTGAGGGCGACTCCCAAAACGTTGACATGGCGTTGACATGAAATGCACGCCAAAAGCCAGACGGTTTACGTCGGGTTCTAACCTGCTGATATGTTTACGAGATTTGGTTGCGGGGGTAGGATTTGAACCTACGACCTTCAGGTTATGAGCCTGACGAGCTACCGGACTGCTCCACCCCGCGACGATGTGGGCTACCTAGTCAATGTCTGCGGCGGGAGCAATAGGTGCCGGCGAGAAATCTTTGCTTTGCCGCGCCGCAGTGTCTGCCACCGATCAGACTGCCCCTGTCGAGCCAGCCATGATGCCCGTCAGTCGCCGCCGGGGCACCAGACGGGGCAGGGATCGGGTGCATGTGCGTTAGGGCGACTCGAGGTTTGGGTGATGCCCCGTTCCGTCGCCGCGGCCCAATGCGTTTCGCAGGCGGCCGGGGTCCGTGGCGCGGCGGTGCTGTGAGCCGGCGCGGCACTGTGACCGTCGCCTCAGTCGTTGTCATCCTGGCCGGCGCCCGCGCCGCTTGTCGAGGTTTCGGAGGTTGGCACCGTTGTCATCAGCGCCCAGTGATCCAGCCTTTTCCAGACCTGCAGCGGAACGGGCGCCGGTTGGGTTGTTCCGCTGCCTGCCGGGTTCTCCTCCATCCGGACCGCGGCTTGATCCAGCCTGACATCGGCCCGCTCCATACCGCAGAAGAGCAGGCAATGCCTGTCCGGCCCGGTCCGGCCATCGGGGTGAACCCGGAGGGTGATCCCTTCGGCCCGCAGGTCAAGCGCGCGCCCCAGAAGCCTTGCTGCAACAGCGAGAAATGGGAGGAGGAGCCCCGGGAACCCGACCGCATGGAGTGTGAGCGCCCCGCCGCCCGGCCCGCCGCCCGGCCCGCCACTTGGCCCATCGTCCAGCCGCGCCCGGTCTGCGAGTGCCATGCCGGTCTGCAAGGGGCATTGGCGGTCGTCGCAGCGCCAGTGACCGCCCTCGGGCATGGGCCGGCTCATCGGCCCGGCCTCGAGCCTTTGCAGCAAAAGCTCGCATCCCGGCAGACCCCGTGCCGCCAGCCATGCCACGGCCTGGCCGATGTCTTCGGCCTCGCCCCAGTCGAACCCGGCGCCCCGCGCGGCGCGGGTGGCGAGGGAGGTGATCTCGGACAGCGAGGGGGTGATCGTGTCGCCGGTCGGCGCGGCGAAGACCCTGGCCTCGGCAGAGGTTGTGTCGGGCGGTGTCATGCAGGCCCGGGTCCGAAGTCTTCGGGATAGGGGGCGCCCTGAAACAGGCTGATGCGCACCCAGCGGTCGGATCGCGGATCGAACCGCGTCGCGCCGAAGAAGGCGAGCTTGCAGCGCAACAGGTCGATGGGCAGCATGTCGGCGGCGATCAGGTTGTCGCGGATTTCGGCAAAGGGGTGACGGCCGGCGATCTGGGCGCGGCGGACAGCGGCGCGATGCTGCGGCTGCGACAGGACGAGCGCGGCGACCGGCATGTCCTGCGGCGCCGATTGCACCGCCCGCCAGAGGGCGGCGGCCTGCCGGCCCGTGTCGAGGGGCAGTTCGCGTTCGCTACCCGGTTCGTCGAAGCGCTCGCCAAGGCGCGGTTCGAGCTTGTCCTCGGACACATACCAGAAGCGGGCAGCGTTCTCGGGTGCGCCGTAGTCCACCTCGAGCGCCCAGCCGTATTGCGTCTCAAGAAGGTCGCAGAGATCCCCCAGAGGCATCGCGCCATCAATGGCGAAGGCATGGCCCTCGTCGGCATCCATGCAGTCGCCCAGGCCGTCGATCAGCGCTCCGTGCGGTTCAAGCAGGGCGGCGAGCAGGGCTTCCTGGCCTTCCAGCGGCAGGGTCGCCTCGCCCCAGAGCCAGAGGGTGTTCCAGGGATGCCGCCCGGTCCTGTCCCAGCCTTGCCGGGCGTGGTCCTCGATCCGGGCGAGGCTCTCCCGCAGCTGATCGAGCTTCGCAAGCTGCACGGGATGGGCACTTGTCCAGAGCCGGGCGTTTTCGGCAGCGGCACGGATTGCCGAAAGAAAACCATCGAACTCTGCCTCTCCGACATGGGCCTGCGCCCGGACACGGGCCAGCGCCTCCTCCCGGGCCAGCATCCAGTTGTTCAGAAGCACCGGATGGCGGATCAGGAAGGGCGCCATGCCAAGCCCGGTCGAATTCCCCACGCCCAGCGCGCGTTTCAGGTCCGGGGCCAGCCGTGCGGCGCCTTCCCCGCCCCGCGTGCGGGCCAGATGCTCGACCAGATCGACCGTGAAGGCCCGTATCAGCCAGACCGAAAGCATCTCGGCCTGAAACGGGCCCCGAAGCTCGGGCCGGTCGGCGATGGCGCTGCGATCCGCGGCCCCGAATTTGCCCGATCCGTAAACCGCCGTGGTCCGCATCAGATAGCCGGTCTCCAGAAGCGCGGCGCGATCGGGCTGCTGCCCCTGCGAGAGCCTGTCCACCACATGATCGAACAGCCGCACCGAGCGGTTGGCGCGGCTGAGCGAAAGCTCGCGCGGGGTGATCCGTCCGGCCTCTTGCAGGGGCACATTGGCGGCGAGGCGGTCCAGATCATCGGGCGTGGGTGTGCCGTCGAACAGGGCGAAGGTGGCGTCCCAGGCGGTGGCGATGACCCGGTCCGACCGCGCCTCGGGCGGCAGGTCATGGGCAAAGGCGACAAGGCTGTAGGTGTGCGACGGTCCGATGGCGCGATAGACGGCACGGCCCACGCCCTTGGCATCCACCTCCCAGACGGGGCGGTCGAACTGCCAGGCTTCGTCCTCGATCCGCCGCAGAAGCTGGCGCAGGAACGACAGGCGGGTAGGGTGGCTGCAGCCCATCCGCGCCAGACGCATCACCTCGGCCGGGGGGCGCCGAAAGGCGCTGGCCCCGGGCATCGGGTTCAGATCGGCACAGGTCATCTCGCGGCTCCTTGCCCTGCGGTGCCGGAGGGGCCAAAGCTTTGGGCGAAGTAACTTGCCCAGTTGCCCCCCATCACGGCAGCCACATTCTCGGACGAAAAACCAAGGTCGCGCAATCCTGCTCCGATGCGGCCGAAATCCCGGTTGTCGCGGAACCAGTCGGGCATGTCGGGAAAGCCGGGGTTGTCGGCCGAGCCCTCTCCGAAATCGCGGCCCTTGGTCCAGCGCCCGCTGCGCATCCAGTCGACCACGCTGTCGGGCTGATCCTGACAGAGGTCCGATCCGATGCCGATCCGCTCAACTCCCATCAGATCGGCGGTCCGCGCGATCATCTCGCAAAACTGCTGCAGCCGGCAACCGCTGCCGCCCGCCAGATGGTGCGGGTAAAGCGAAAAGCCCAGCATGCCGCCGCTTTCGGCCAGAGCGCGCAGGACGGTTTCGGACTTGTTGCGCCGGGCGGGATGCCATTGGGCGGGATTGGCATGGGTGATGGCGATGGGCCGCGAGGAATGGGCAATCGCCTCAAGCGTCGAGCGTTCGCCGGAATGGCTCATGTCCACCACCATGCCGACCCGGTTCATCTCGGCCACGACCTCGCGGCCCATCCGGGTCAGGCCGGTATCCTCGGCCTCGTAGCAACCTGTCGCCAGCAGCGACTGGTTGTTGTAGGTCAGTTGCATGAAGCGCAGGCCCAGCCGGTGCAGCACCTCGACAAGGCCGATGTCATCCTCGATGCAGGACGGGTTCTGCGCGCCGAAAATGATGGCCGTCCGCCCCGTTGCCCGCGCAAGCGCGATATCCTTGGCGGTGAAGCCCTGAAAGATCAGATCGGAAAACCGCTCGAACCGGCGGTTCCAGGCCTCGATGTTCAGGACCGTCTCGCGAAAGGTCTCGTGATAGGTGATCGTCACATGCACCGCATCAAGGCCACCTTCGCGCATCTGGCGAAAGATCTTTTCCGACCAGTTGGCATATTGCAGCCCGTCGATCCGGGGGGCATCGACCCCGGTCGTCACGCGGGCGTTCCCGAATGGATATAGGCGGTCTTGACGATGGTGTAGAATTCCTCGGCGAAGCGGCCCTGTTCGCGCGGCCCATAGCTTGACGCCCCCCGACCGCCGAACGGCACATGATAGTCGGTGCCGGCCGTGGGCAGGTTGACCATCACGCATCCCGCCTTCGCATGGCGCCGGAAATGCGTGGCTTTGCCGAGGTCTTTGGTCATGATGCCGGCGGTCAGGCCGAATTCGGTGTCGTTGGCGATGTGCAACGCTTCGTCATAATCCGAGGCCCTGATCACGCAGGTGATGGGGCCGAACATCTCTTCCCGGTTGAGGCGCATGGCGTTGCTTGTGCCGGCAAAGACGGCGGGTGCCATGAAATAGCCGTCGGTCGAGCGCTCAAGCCGCGTGCCGCCGCACAGAAGGGCAGCCCCCTCGCGCTTGCCCGTCTCGATATAGGCGAGGTTCGAGGCGAGCTGTTCGGCGCTGGCCACGGGGCCGATCTGCGTTGCCTCCTCAAGCGCATGACCCACCACAAGGCCCTTGGCCGCCGCCACAAGCCTTTCGACAAAGGCGTCGTGGATCCGCTCATGCACGACAAGGCGGCTCGCGGCGGTGCATTTCTGGCCGGTGCCGCCAAAGGCCGCGTTGGTGGCATGGGCGACGGCAAGATCGAGGTCGCAATCCTCGAGGATGATCATGGGGTTCTTGGATCCCATCTCCATCTGCAACCGGGTCATGTTGGGAATGGCCGCTGCCGCGATCGCGCGCCCGACGGGGACAGAGCCGGTAAAGCTGATCGCATCCACCTGCGGGCTTTGGGCCAGCGCCATGCCGATCTCGCCCCCGCTGCCCAGCACGAGGTTGAAAAGACCAGACGGCAGATCCTGCCGCGCGATGATCTGGGCGAGGGCGACAGCGCTGGCCGGGGTCTGGTTGGCGGGCTTCCAGACCACGGCATTGCCGAAGGCCAGCGCCGGAGCGATCTTCCAGGCCGGCGTTGCGACCGGAAAGTTCCAGGGGCTGATGACCGCCACGACGCCCACGGGTTCGCGCCGGATGTCGATCTCGATCCCGGGCCGGACGCTGTCGGCGGTCTGGCCCAGCTGGCGCAGGGCTTCGGCGGCGAAATAGGTGAAGAACTGACCGGCCCGGAAAGCCTCGCCCTTGCCTTCGGCCAGGGTCTTGCCCTCTTCGCGGGCGATGAGGGTGCCGATCTCGGTGGCCGAGGCCATCAGCTCTGTCCCGATCGCCATCAGCACATCGTGGCGCCTTTGCGGGCCGGTGGCGGCCCATTCGGCCTGTGCCCGGCGCGCCGCGGCAAGCGCCTCGTCCAGTTGCGCGCGGTCGGCCTGCGCGAACAGCCCGATCAGATCGGACAGGTCCGAAGGGTTGCGGTTTTCGACCGTGGTCGCGCCGTCGCGCCAGGTTCCGGCGATGAAACTGCGGGTCTCGAGCGACATGTTCCCCCATTCGCCGGTTCGGCAAGGCTGATGAAAAAGACTTGCGGCAAACCTAGAAAGGATGGCGGCTTCAGAGCAATCGCATTATTCAGTAATCGGTTTCAGAAATTTTGAAGCAGGGACCATGATCCGAACCCATGCCCTTCGCGTGTTCACGACGGTTGCGGATTGCGGCAACATCCGCGACGCCGCCGCGATTCTGGGGCGCACCATCTCGGCGGTTTCGATGACGCTCAAACAGCTCGAGGCCGAGATCGGCGCCCCCCTGTTCGAGGCCGACCGGAAGAACAGCCTGACCGAACTGGGGCAGGAGGTGCGCCTGCTGGCCCGAAACCTGATCCGCGAACAGGATCTGACGCTCGAGCGGATCTCGGCCCTTGCCACGGGCAGGGCAGGGGCCTTGCGGGTTGCGGCGGTGCCCTCGGTGGCGGGGCATCTCCTGCCGCCGGTGCTGACGGCGATGCTGGCGGATCATCCCGATATCCGGATCGAGCTGATCGATACCGACAGTGTCGGCATCCATGCCCTGCTTGAAAGCCGCGAGGTCGAGATCGGGATCGGCGGCGCCCCGGCCGAGGGGGCCGGGTTGCGCTTCACGGCCCTGTTCCGCGATCCGTTCCGCCTTGTCTGCCGCAGGGATCACCCGCTGGCGGATGGTCGGCCGCTGACCCGCGAAAGCCTTGGCGGCGTTCACCTCATCCGCAACAGCGCGATGAGCGATCTCTCCTGGCTTGTGGATGCGGACGGGGCGGGCGTCGCCTCGGTGCAGGCGCGCAACGTGATCTCGCTTCTGGCTCTGGTGCGTGCCGGGGCAGGGGTCACGATCCTGCCCGCCCTTGCAACGCAGGCAATCGGCGAAGACCTCTGTGCCCTCGATCTTTCCACCCTGGCCCGGCCGCGCCTTGTCGGGTTCCTCCAGCGACAGGGCGCCAGCACAAGCCCGGTCTGCGATGCCTTCCGCCGCCGGTTCGAAGACCATGTCAGGGTGAACCACCCGGGGCGGCTGGCTGCGGATGACCCTTCCGAACCGGATCCGACCCGGCCCGGACAGCCGTGACACGAGGGCGCATCACAGAGGCGCGGGTTGTTACACAAGTGTCACAAAACCTTCGTATAACCGCAGCGTTGGACCGATAGGTGACGGCCACAGTTCGGCATCCACGCCGGGCGCTGCCAAATCAAGGAGCATCCATGACCCGTTCTGCCGCATTCCTGTCGGTTGCCGCCATCGCGTTGACGACAACGGCCAACGCACAGATCGCCGTCGATCCGAATCTCTCCAGTTACGAACCCGCCTCGGGCGTTTCGGGCAACCTCGTCTCGATCGGTTCCGATACGCTGAACAATCTGATGACCTATTGGACCGAAAGCTTCCGGTCGCACTATCCCAACGTGGCCATCCAGATTCAGGGCGCAGGTTCGGGCACCGCCCCGCCGGCGCTGATCGAGGGCACGGCCCAGTTCGGGCCGATGTCGCGCCCGATGCGCGGCAGCGAGATCGAGGAATTCGAGGCCCGCTACGGCTATCCGCCGATCCCGCTGCGTGGCGCCATCGACGCGCTGGGCGTCTTCGTTCACCGCGACAACCCGGTCGAGTGCCTGTCGCTTCAGGAAATCGACGCGATCTTCTCGTCGACGCGGGCCGGTGGTGCCGATGCCGCGATCACGACCTGGGGTGAAGTCGGCCTGACCGGCGAATGGGAATCGCGTCCGATCTCGATGTATGGCCGCAACTCGGCCTCGGGCACCTATGGCTACTTCAAGGAAGTGGCCCTGTTCGGTGGCGACTATTCCGCCGAAGTGCGTGAACAGCCCGGCTCTTCGACCGTGATCCAGGGCGTTGCCGCCGATATCGGCGGGATCGGCTACTCCGGCGTCGGCTACGGCACGGCCGATGTGAAGGCGATCCAGATCCGCGGTGAGGACGGCAACTGCTACAGCCCGACTGCCGAAGATGCCTCGACCGGCGACTATCCGATCGCCCGGTTCCTCTACATCTACATGAACGTCAACCCGAACGAGGCGATGGAACCGCTCCGGGCCGAGTTCGTGCGCTTCGTCTACAGCCAGGAAGGCCAGGCCGATGTCGTGCGCGCCGGCTTCTTCCCGGTCGTGGCGTCGATCGCCAATGCCGACCTCGAGGCTTTTGGCCTGCAATAAGGGCCAAAAGGGGCGGGCCGGAACCACGGCCCGCCCCGTTTCCGCCTTCCCCCCCACTCGTCACTCGCGAGATCCCTGATGACCGATACGACCGACGCACCGGGCCCGGACAGCAACGACGCCCGGGCCGAACGGCGCCGCCAGCGCAGCATGGACACGCGTCGCGGTGTGATCTGGGGGGAAAAGATCGCAAGAGGCGTCATCACCGTCGGTGGCCTGATGGTCATCGTCGCCGTGTTCGGGATCATGGTCTTCCTGTTCCGCGTCGTCGCCCCCCTGCTTGCCAGTGGAGAAGTCCTGGGCCAGACCACCTATTCCGCCCCCGTGACGGGCAACGCCCTCTGGGTGACAGCGGACGAATTCCAGACGCTGGCCATCAGCGTCGACGATCAGGGCGAGGCTCTGGTCTTTCACGTGCCGACCGGAACCGAGGTTCTGCGTGAGGATCTGGACTTCACATCGGTCGCGACGTCAGTTGCAGGGACGATCGAGCGCGACCGCATCGCCCTCGGGTTCGAGGATGGCACGGTGCGTTTCGCAGAGCTTCGCGTCGCCAACACCGCCACGCCCGAGGCGCGCCTGCCCAGCGGCCTTGTCCAGATCGACGAACGCGACCGGATGGCCGGAGGCACGGTCTTTACCCAGGTTCAGACCGGGGACTACCGCACCCTTACCCCCGAGATCGTGGCGGGCGAGGCCGAACAGGTCTCGGACCTGCCCATCATCGCCGTGGATTACCGCACGGGCGGCACCGTCGAACGGCCCACCCGGTCTTTTGCGACGGTGGATGCCGACAATGTCGTGCGCGTCAGCCGGTCGACGATCCAGATCAACATGATGACCAACGAAGAGACGGTCCGCACCACGACGACCGAGCTTCCGCCGCTGCCGGTCGAAGAGGGTGTGGTCGTCTCGGACGTGCTGCTGTCGGGCTCTGCCGACAGGGCCATCGTCGCCACGACGGACGGGCGCCTGCATCGCTACGACCTGCGCAACCTCGACGCGCCGGTTCTGGCCGAAAGCCTGCGCGCCACGCCCGAGGGGGTCTATGCGACCTCGCTGACCTTTCTGGGCGGGGAGCAATCCCTTGTCGTGGGGGGCAGCGACGGTTCGCTGACCGTGTTCTTCCGCATCCAGCGGCAGGGCGCCCGGGGCAGCGATGGGTTCGAGCTTGTGCCGGCGCGCAATCATCGCGCCATGCCGGGTGAAGTCCTCGACCTGTCAGAGGCGCAGCGCGACAAGTCCTTCGTGGCGACCGATGACGAGGGCAATGTCTGGCTTGTGCATTCGACCTCGGACCAGGTGCTGTTCGAATTCGAGCGCAGCACCCCCGGCACCAGCCCGGCCCAGGCGATGATCTTTCCGCGCGGCGACGGCATCCTGATGATGTCCGAGAACGGCGCGGTCGAGGCCTGGCAGTTTCAGGCGAACCATGCCGAAGTCACCCTGCGCGTCCTGTTCGGCCGGATCTGGTACGAGGGCTATGGCGCCCCGGAGTTCATCTGGCAATCGACCGCCGGCACCGACCTGGCCGAGCCGAAATATTCGCTGATCCCCCTGATCTTCGGCACGGCGAAGGCGGCCTTCTATGCGATGCTTTTCGCCGCGCCCATCGCGCTGATGGCGGCGATCTACACGTCGGAATTCGTTGATCGGCGCGTGCGCTCGACGGTCAAGCCGATGATGGAGATGATGGAATCCCTGCCGACCGTGGTGCTGGGCTTCATCGCGGCCCTTGTCCTTGCGCCATTCGTCGAGGAATGGATCGGTGCGGTTCTTCTGGGGCTTTTCGCGCTGCCGACGGGGCTGATGCTGGGGGCCTTCCTGTGGCAGATGCTGCCGGTTCCGGTGGCGCTGCGCTATGACGGCTTTCCCAAGTTCGTCCTGATGGCGGTGATGATCGTGCTGTCGGCCATTGTCGCCTCGGCGCTGGGCACCCCGCTCGAGAACCTGCTGTTCTCGGGGGATTTCAAACGTTGGACGACCGGCCAGTTCGGAACCGGCACGCCCTTCATGTTCCTCATCCTGCTGCCGCTAAGCTATCTCGCGGTGAGCTGGGCCTTCCGCAAGCTTCTGGGGCATCACTGGCGCGCGCTTGTCGGCGACCGGGACAGGGCGATGGCCGGGCGGCTGGATATCCTGCGCTGGCTGGTGCTGCTGGCGGCGGCGATGCTGCTGAGCTATGCCGTGGCCGCGACGCTGACCCTGATCGGCTATGATCCGCGCGGCAGCTTCATCGACAGCTACCAGCAGCGCAACGCGCTTGTCGTCGGCTTCGTCATGGCCTTTGCCGTGATCCCCAACATCTATACCCTGGCCGAGGATGCGCTGAACTCCGTGCCCGGACATCTCAGGGCCGCGTCTCTGGCCTGCGGCGCGACGCCGTGGCAGACGGCGATGTGGGTCGTGCTGCCGACCGCCGCTTCGGGGGTGTTCTCGGCAGTGATGATGGGGATGGGCCGCGCCGTGGGCGAGACGATGATCGTCGTCATGGCGGCCGGCAACACGCCGATCATGGAGTGGAACATCTTTTCCGGGCTGCGGACGCTGTCGGCGACCATCGCCATCGAGCTTCCCGAGGCGGTCAAGGACGGAACGAACTACCGCGTCCTGTTCCTTGCCGCCCTCACGCTCTTTGTCATGACCTTCATCATCAACACCTTTGCCGAGCTGATCCGGCAGCGCTTCCGCAAGCGCGCCTTCCAGCTTTGAACCCGGGAAAAGAACCATGAGCGTGACCAACGAAACCCAGACCACGGGCGCGGCTGGCGCCGGGACCGTGGCCGCGACTGCCAGCCCGGGCAAGCGGGTCAGGCGGTTCTCGTCGGATCTGTCGGCCGTGGGGGAACCTGCGCTCTGGGGGTTCGGCGGTGCCCTGGCGCTCGGGATCCTTCTGATCGCGGGCTTTCTGGCGATGATCACCTGGAACGGGTTGATCACCTTCTGGCCGAAGCCCATCGAACGGGTGGAACTGCGCGACGGATCGGTGATCGCAGGCCTTGCTACCCGCGGTGGCCCCTACCGGGTCGGCGACGACATCCTGATGCGCCTGGATGACGCCCAGCGCGCCGAGATCGAAGAGAACGGCGGCATCGCAAGCCGGACCCTCTACAAGACGGCGAATTACGACCTTTACGGCGATGATTTCCGCTGGGTCTCGGATTTCGAGGTCGCCGGGATCACCACTCCGCCCGATTTCTGGTATTTCGAGCGGCAGGTCTGGGGCGTCTTCGTCGGCCGCATCGCCGGGCTGACCATCGCGGGCGAGCCGCGCGACCTTGACCGGGCGCTCCTGTCGCGCGAACACCGCCTTGCCCGGGACCGGTTCGACGAGATCCGCCGCCTCGAACGGCGCGAGATCGGCGCGATCAACCACCGGATCGAGCGCGAGCGTCTGGCCCAGCGGCGCGCCATCCTGCGCTTCGGAGAAGGCAGCCCCGAGGCGGTGGCCGCGATAGCGGACTCGCAGGCCCGCATCGAGGCGCTCGAAGCCGAATTCCGCATCGTTCAGGAACGCGTGAACGAGATCCGCGCCGTCGATCGCGAGACCCGCATCCAGATGGAAGAGGTCGGCGGCCGGGTCGTTGACGTGGAGCTTAGCCAGATCGTCCGGCTGTTCCCGGCGAATGACATCACCCTTGGCCAGAAGATCGGCATCTACCTGTCGCGCTGGGTCGAGTTCGTCTCGACCGAACCGCGCGAGGCCAATACCCAGGGCGGGGTTCTGCCGGCCATCTTCGGCACCGTTGCGATGACGCTGCTGATGGTGATCTTCGTGGCACCCTTCGGTGTCATCACCGCGCTTTATCTGCGGGAATATGCCAAGCAGGGGCGCATCACCTCGCTTGTGCGGATCTCGGTCAACAACCTCGCCGGTGTGCCCTCGATCGTCTACGGCGTCTTTGGCCTCGGGTTCTTCGCCTACATCATGGGCGGCAGTATCGATCAGCTGTTCTTTCCCGAGAACCTCCCCAACCCGACTTTCGGCAAGGGCGGCATCCTCTGGGCCTCGCTCACGCTGGCGCTGCTGACCGTGCCGGTGGTGATCGTCGCCACCGAAGAGGCGCTGGCCGCCGTGCCGCGCTCGATGCGCGAAGGCTCGCTCGCCTGCGGGGCGTCGAAATGGCAGACGATCCGCTATGTGATCCTGCCCAAGGCGCTGCCCGGGATCATGACCGGCCTGATCCTCGCCATGGCGCGGGGGGCCGGAGAGGTGGCGCCGCTGATGCTGGTCGGTGTGGTCAAGCTGGCCCCGGCGCTGCCGATCGACGGCTTCTTTCCCTTCATCCACCTTGACCGGAGCTTCATGCACCTGGGCTTTCACATCTTCGATGTGGGTTTCCAGTCGCGCAATTCCGAGGCGGGCAAGCCGATGGTCTTTGTGACCACGCTTCTTCTTCTGGCGTTGATCGTGACAATGAATGCGACCGCCATCATCATCCGCAACCGACTGAAGCGCAAATATGCCGATGGTCAGTTCTAGGGACACCGCACCATGACCGACACCTCCACGATGACCGCGCCCGCCGCCCAGACCTATGGCGAGACGAGCTATCACTACAAGGCGGGGGATCAGGGCGTGGCCCTCGATATCCAGGATTTCAATCTCTGGTATGGCGAGAAGCAGGCCCTGTTCAACAACACCCTGCCGATCCAGAAGGGCCTTGTGACCGCGTTGATCGGGCCGTCAGGCTGCGGGAAGTCCACTCTGCTGCGCTGCCTGAACCGGATGAACGATCTGGTCGACGGGCTGCGGATCGACGGAAAGATCCTCGTCGACGGGTTCGACATCTACGGCAAGAGCGTCGACGTCATCGCCCTGCGCAAGCGGATGGGGATGGTGTTCCAGAAGCCCAATCCCTTTGCGATGTCGATCTACGACAACGTGACCTATCCGCTGCGGGTGGACGGTGTGACGAAGAAGTCCATCCTCGACGAAACGGTCGAGCGCTGCCTGCGCGCCGCCGCCCTTTGGGACGAGGCGAAGGACCGGCTGAACGAATCCGCCCTTGGCATGTCGGGCGGCCAGCAGCAGCGCCTGTGCATCGCGCGCGGCATCGCCTCGGATCCCGAGGTGCTTCTGATGGACGAGCCGTGCTCGGCGCTTGATCCCATTGCCACGGCGAAGATCGAGGAACTGATCGACCAGTTGGCCGGAACCTATACGATCGTGATCGTCACCCATTCGATGACGCAGGCGGCGCGGGTCTCGCACAACACGGCGTTCATGTATCTGGGACGGCTGATCGAATATGGCGAGACGACGACCATCTTCACCAATCCCAAGGTGAGCCGGACCAATGATTACGTGACGGGTCGTTTCGGCTGACGATCCGGGCCGGTTGCGGCGGGTTGTGCCCCGTTCAGGGCAGGATCCGCGTCGCGATCATCTCGGAACAAAGCTCTGATTCCACCCCGGCAAGGGGCTTGCCGGTGATCTGCCACAGGCCGTCCTCCCGTTGCGACAGGACGCCCCGGAAATTGGCCGATCCGTAATCCGCGGGCTCGATCACCCAGCCATCGAAGCGGAAGTCCAGCCGCAGATCGGTGCTCAGAAGCCCGCTGATCAGAAAGCTGCCGGCCACCTGCCCGGAGTCGCCCGCAAGCCCGCCCAGCACGGGCACGATGCCAAGCGTTCCGGTCACTGCCAACCCCTCGCCGGCCGCGCGCTCGGCGAAGGCAAGGTCAAGAACGACGCCATGTTCGCCATCCTTGCAAAGATAGCTTCCGGCATAGATCCCCTCCAGCCCCTCTCCACCGGAAGGGATCTCCGCCGCCACGCTACCCGCAAGGGCGACCAGCGCGACGATGCCAAAGGATGCTTTCCTCAACGCGTTCTCCTTTCGTGACAGACGGACCACCGCACGGCTCTGACCCCGACCGATGCGGCACCTTGGCGCCATGAAAGGAACGGAATGGGGATCTGTCAACTGCCGTGAGAGCGTGGCCCTTCGCCCTTCGCCGCCTTGATGCAATCCGGCCGTCCTGGCCGGTCACGCAAGCCTTTGTCCGTTGGCGGCAAAAAGATGCAGCCGGGTCCAGTCCGGGGTCAGGCCCACGGCCTGACCGGCGCGCAGATCGACCTCGCCCGAAAGCCTCACGGTCAAGGTCGGGCCGGCATTCCCAAGTCGCACATAGGCGAATGTCTCGGCGCCCAGCCGCTCGATCAGCTCTACCTCGCCGGTGAAGGCGCCGTCCGCTGGGGCGCAAAGGCCCAGATGTTCGGGCCGGATGCCGGCCTCGGCCACCGCCTCGGTGCCGGCGGGCAATGGCGCAGGACTGCCCGCCACCGCGATCTGCCCGCCCGACTGCGTGGCGGGCAGAAAGTTCATCGCGGGCGCGCCGAGGAAGCTGGCGACAAAGCGGTTGGCAGGGTTCTCGTACAGCTCCATCGGGGTGCCGACCTGTTCGATCCGGCCGGCGTTGAACACCACGATCCGGTCGGCCAGCGTCATCGCCTCGACCTGGTCATGGGTGACATAGATCATCGTGGCCGCCAGCCGCCCGTGCAGCCGCGCGATCTCGAGCCGCATCTGAACCCGCAGCGCTGCATCCAGGTTCGAGAGCGGTTCGTCGAACAGGAACAGTTTGGGGTCGCGGATGATCGCCCGGCCGATGGCCACCCTCTGCCGCTGACCGCCCGACAATTCGCGCGGCACACGGTGCAACAGATCGGTGATCTGCAGCGTCTCGGCCACCTCGCCGACACGCCGGGCAACCGTCGCCTTGTCAACCTTGGCCAACCGCAGGCCAAAGCTGATGTTCTCGGCCACGGTCATGTGGGGAAACAGGGCGTAGGACTGAAACACCATGGCAATGCCCCGGGTAGAGGGGGCGCTGCGCGTGATGTCGGCCCCGTCCAGCCGGATGCTGCCCGAGGTCACATCCTCGAGCCCCGCGATCATCCGCAGCGTGGTGGATTTCCCGCAGCCCGAGGGGCCGACAAAGACGACGAATTCGCCATCGCCGATCTCGAGGTTCAGCCCGTGGACGACCTCGGTCTTGCCGAAACTCTTGCGGATGTCGTGCAGGCTCAGTTGCGCCATGTGCTAACCCTTGACGGCCCCCATGGTCATTCCCTTGATGAAGAACCGCTGGAAGAACAGGAAAACGAGGAGCGTGGGCAGACTGGCGACCAGCGACAGCGCCCCCTGCACCCCCCATGCGACGGTATACTGGCCCCGCAGATTGACGATCCCGATCATGATCGTGCGCATGTGATCGGACTGGGTGAAGATCAGCGGCCAGAGAAAATCGTTCCAGATCCATGTGAACTGCAAGGTCGCCAGCACGGCCAGCGCCGGCAGCGACAGCGGCAGCACGACCCGCGTCAGCACCTGCCATTCGTTCGCGCCTTCCATGATCGCCGCCTCGCGCAGGGCATTGGGCACGGTGGCAAAGAAGTTGCGCATCAGAAGGGTGCAGATCGGGATGCCAAGGGCGACATGCACGATGATCACCGGCCAGAGCGTGTCGATCAGGCCCAGCCCGTTGAACAGCCGGAACAGCGGCACAAGGATCACCTGCGGCGGAAAGAACATCCCGGCCACGACGACAAGGAACAGCGCGTTCGACCCCGCAAACGGCATCTTGGCAAAGACATAGCCCGCCAGCACGCCCAGCGCGATGGAAAGCGCCGTGGCCGGAACCGCCACCAGCAGGGTGTTGAGGAAATAGCGATGGACCGCCGGGTTTCCCAGAACCTCCGAGAAGTTGCCAAGGTAAAGCGCCCTGGGAATGCTCCACAATTCGCCCATCGCGATCTCGCGCGTGGTCTTGACCGACGACAGCAGCACCCCGACCGTCGGCAGCAGGAACAGCACCGCCAGAACGCAAAGGATGACGAATATCGTGGCGGGCCATGGGTTGAACCGGCCCTGTGCGACCGCCTCAGCCATAGATCCGGTCCACCTTCTTCAGCTGGCGGAAGTACAGCCCGATCACCGCCAGCGCGATCAGGAACAGCACCACCGAGATGGCCGAGCCATAGCCCATCAGGTATTTGCGGAAGCTTTCGTTGTACATGTGCATGGCCAGCGTGTCGGAGCTGTTGAACGGCCCGCCGCCGGTCATGATGTAGAGGATGTCGAACCCCTTGAGCGAGTTGATCACCGACAGCGCGACCACAACCACCGTCGAGGGGGTGAGCAGCGGCAGGATCACCATGCGGAACCGCGCCCAGGGTCGCGCGCCCTCAAGCTCGCAGACCTCGAGCA
This sequence comes from Paracoccaceae bacterium, assembly GCA_051859505.1. Classification (GTDB taxonomy): domain Bacteria; phylum Pseudomonadota; class Alphaproteobacteria; order Rhodobacterales; family Rhodobacteraceae; genus JAFIEN01. Next base: position 26,344 of record JBHYFN010000021.1, on the reverse strand, counting down.
GGTCTTCCTGGATGCCGGTCAGCCCGGCAAGGTAGATCACCATCGAAAGCCCGGTCTGCTGCCAGGACCAGGCGACGATGACAGACCAGAGCGCGCTTTCCGGGCGGGCCAGCCAGGCATAGTTGAACCGCTCTCCGGTGACGGCGCGGATCGCGGTGTTCAGAAGGCCCCAGTCGGGCTGGTAGATCCAGATCCAGATCTGCCCGACGATCACCGCGGACAGGCAGATCGGCAGGTAGAACACGCTCTTGAACAGCCCCGACCCGCGGACCTTGGCATCCAGCAGAAGCGCAAGCGCAAGGCCCAGCGTCGTGGGCAGGACGATGGCAGCGACCATCCAGATCGTGGTGTTGACGGCGGCCTGGCGGAACAGGCGGTCGGTCGTGATCTTCAGGAAATTGTCGAAGCCGACATAGTTGAAATCCGGGTTGAATCCGTTCCAGTCGGTAAAGCTGTAGTGAAACGAACTGAACAGCGGCCAGATCACGAACAGCCCGAAGACAAGAAACGGCGGCGTCAGGAACGCCGCGCGCCAAAACCTGTTCTGTCGTCCCATGCCGGTTTCGACCCGCCCCGTTCTGGCCGACCGCCCGCAAGCAACTGCGGGGCGGTCGGCAGTCTGTCATTCCTCGTCGAAGGCGACGACGGCTTCGGCCGCGACCTGTTCGAGGATCGTCTCCATCTGCGACGGATCGTTGATGAAACGGGTGAACATGGAAAGACCCACTTCGGCAACGGGCGGATGCGTGGCCAGATCGTAGTTGAAGGCAAAGGCCTCGGCCGCGGCAACCGTGGCGGCGGCTTTCTGCATCACCACGTTGTAAGAGGCGGGATCGACATTCACATTCGCCGACAGCGCGCCTTGCGCATCGGCCCAGGCCGCCTGCACATCGGTATCCGAGACCATGAAGGCCAGGAACTCTTCCGCGCCCTCGACATTGGCCGCGTTGCTCGAGAGGACCAGACCATCGACCGGGCCGACCGCCGCGTTCGGCACGCCCGGGGTGATTTCCGGGAATTCGAAGAAATCGTAATCCTCGCCGGGCACAAGCCCCATGCCGTTCCAGTAGCCGGTGATCCAGGTGCCCATCAGCGTCATCGCCGCCTCGCCGCGCGTGACCTTGTCGGCCGCATCGGTCCAGTCGTCGGCATTGGCGTTCTCGGCAAAGATACCGTCGTCAAGCAGCGCCTTCCAAAGCGTCATCGCCTCGGCAACCTCGGGGTCGGCATAGCTGGCCGCGCCAGACATCAGCCGCTCGCGGTAGTCGGGGCCGGCGGTGCGCAGCAGAAGGTAGTCGAACCAGAACTGCGCGGGCCAGCGGTTGCGCGATCCCAGCGCCACCGGGGCGATCCCCTGCTCCTTGAGCGTGGCGCAAAGTGCCAGGAACTCGTCCCAGGTCCTGGGCGGTTCGGTCATGCCCGCTTCGGCCAGAACGCGGGTGTTATAGAACATGCCCGCATAGTGGTAGTTGAACGGCACCAGATAGCGATTGCCGTTATAGAGCGTGGCGCTTTCCGCAACCGGGGCGGCGATCACATCGTCAAGGCCCTTGGCGGCCCACATCTCGTCGATCGGGCGCAGGCTGCCGGCATCGACGATGAACTGCACCCGCGCGCCGGCCCAGTAGGAAAACACGTCCGGCAGGCTGTTGCCGGCGGCGCGGACAAGGATGTCGGTCTTGAAATCCTCATGCCCGACGGGGCTGTCGCGCAGGGTGATGCCCGTCGCTTCGGTGAACTTGGCGACCTGCGCGTTGAAAGCGGCAAGGCCAAGCTCGCCGGTGAAATAGTGACTGATCGTAACTTCGCCCCCCTGCGCCCAGAGCGGCCGCGCCAGCCCGAGCATGGGAACCGCGAGCGAGCTTTTCAGAAGCCCCCGCCGACTGATCCGATTCATGATGTCCTCCCCAAAAGTTGGAATATGCTGCACATAGCGCAGCTCCCGACGCAACTTCGGCAGAGAATACCGGATGTGTCAACAAAAACTATTGCATGTCGGCACGTTTCGCGCAAAAAACGGAGAAAGCGGGTCTGACGGAAAGAAAAGTTGGCACATGTCAAACAATACGTTTAGCATGGGACAACTTTCTGACCATGGCCGAGGAAACAGACCTGTGCGACTTCTTCAATCCCTGACCCGCGGCCTCGAAACGCTCGATCATCTCGTGCAGCAGGGCAAGCCGCTCAGGCTGACGGATATTGCCGCGGCGCTCGGGATGGACAAGTCGAACGCGGCGCATCTGCTCAAGACGCTGGTCGCCGCCGGATATGCCCAGCAGGACGATCGCCGCCGTTACCTTGCCAGTGCAAAGCTGGCCGGCGTTGCGCGCGAGGCGCATACGCTGGAAGAGATCGTGACAGTCAAGGAGGCCTGGCGCAGCGTCCTCGAGGCGCTGGTCGACGAGACCGGGGAATGCGCGCATCTGGCGGTGCTCGTGGGTGAACGGGTCTGGTATATCGACAAGGTCGATTCGCGCCTGCCGCTCAAGGTGGATCATCCGATCGGGGCGCTCTCGCCGCTGCATTGCACCGCCCTCGGCAAGGCGTTCCTCGCCTTCGGCGGTGCCCGCCCGCCCGCCGAGCAGCCGGCCTTCACCGCCAGCACGCTGACCAGCCCCCGCGCCCTTGAGGGCGAGATCGAGGTTTCGCGCCAGCGCGGCTATGCCGTCGATGACGAGGAATTCGCCCAAGGCATCCGCTGCGTCGCGGTGCCCGTCCATGACGATGCGCAGCGCATGATCGCCGCTATCGGCGTGTCCGGCCCCTCGGTCAGGATCACCGATGCCCGGCTGCACGAACTGGGAAGGATCGTCGCGGCCGCCTGCCTTTTGCATTCCCGGAAGGACCAATCAGAATGACCCCAGCACCGATCCGCGTCGGCATCATCGGCACCGGGCGTATTTCGGATCTGCATGCGCTGGAATATCTGCGCGACCCCGAGGCCCGGATCGTGGCGCTGTGCGACCGCAACACCGATCAGGCCCGCGCCCGTGCCTTGGCCTGGGGCATCCCCGATGCCGTGATCGAGGCGGATGTCGATGCGCTTCTGGCGCGCGCCGACGTGGATCTGGTCGAGATCCTCCTGCCGCATCACCTGCACCTGCCGGTGGCGCTCAAGGCGATGGCGGCGGGCAAGATCGTGTCGCTGCAAAAGCCGATGTGCCTGACCCTGGACGAGGCCGACGCGCTGGTCAGCGCCGCCGAGGCGCATGACCGCCCCGTCAAGATCTTCGAGAACTTCATCTTCTATCCCCCCGTCCTCAAGGCCCGCGCGCTGATCGAGGAAGGCGCCATCGGCACGCCGCTGTCGATCCGCATCAAATCGAACCCCGCCCAAAGCGCGACCGCCTGGGTCGTGCCGGCCGAAGCGAATGCCTGGCGGCAGGACAAGGGCCATTCGGGCGGCGGCCCGCTGGTCTTCGACGACGGGCACCATAAATTCGCGCTGGCCTGGCATTTCATGGGCAATCCCGAAGAGGTGCACGCCTTCATCGGCGATTGCGAGGGGCCGGGCGGCATCCGCTTCGATGCGCCCTCGATTGTCTCGTTCCGCTTTCCGGGCGGGCGCATCGGCAATCTCGAGGTGGTCTATTCGCCCGAGATGGAGATCGTCTCGCGCCATTACGCCCAGGACGACCGGGTCGAGATCACCGGGACCAGCGGCATCCTCTTCGTCAACGGCGGTCACGGCCGGCTGGGCGCGACACCGCCTGTGACCCTCTATCGTGACGGGGCAATCACGCATTACGACGTGCCCTCGGGCTGGGAGGAAAGCTTCATCCTTTCGACCCGGCATTTCCTGACCGCGCTGCGCAGCGGCGGCGCGCCGGTCCTGACCGCGCGCGAGGGGCGCGACGTGCTCCGCTTCGCCCTTGCCGCCGAACGATCCGCCCGCGAGGGCCGCACGATCCGGCTTGCAGAGTGATGGAGGGTGCCGGAATGACCGCCGAGGACATCCGCTTTGCCGACCTTGCCTCGCCCCGCGAGCGGGCGGACTGGCTTGTGCGGCACGGCGGGCTTGATGCGGCCATCGCCGCGGGGCATCTGTCCGCCACGATCACCCTGACGCTCGCCGAGGCGCTTGTCCTTGGCCTGATGCGTCAGGGGGTGACGAAATACCTTGCGATCTTCGGCCATGGCTCGACCGCGATTGCCGATGTCCTGCGCCAGTACGAGGCGGCAGGCCTGATCCGCTGCTGGCAGTTCCGCAACGAGATCGAGATGGCCCATGCCGCCACCGCCCTGTCCTGGGTCTATGGCGAGGTTCCGGCGGTCGTCACCTCGATCGGTCCGGGCGCGCTGCAGGCGATGGCCGCCTCACTGGCCGCCGCGTCGAACGGCGTGGGCGTCTATCACCTGTACGGTGACGAGACGACGCAGGGCGAAGGCTACAACATGCAGCAGGTGCCCAAACCCCAGCAGGGGCTGTTCGGCCAGATCACCGGGCTGATGGGCGCCTCCTACACGCTGCACACGCCCGCCGCCCTGCGCGAGGCGCTGCGCCGCGGGGCGGGGGCGGTGTTCCATCCGTGGCGGGCCGGGCCCTTCTACCTCAACCTGCCGCTCAACACCCAGCCGGCCCGGCTTGCGCTGCGGCTGGACGCGCTGCCCACCCGGCCGCACTGGCCTGCGGCCCTGCCCGATCCAGGGGCCGTCGCCACCGCCGCCGCCGCCATCGCCGGGGCTTCGCGCGTGGCGATCAAGGCCGGCGGGGGCGCACGCGGCGCGGCGGCCGAGCTGCGCGCCCTGGCCGAGGCTGCGGGGGCGGCCGTGGTCCTGTCGCCGGGAACGGTCGGCCTTCTGCCCGACGATCATCCGCAGAACCTGCATGTCGGCGGCTCCAAGGGCTCGATCAGCGGCAACTGGGCGATGGAGCGGGCCGAGCTGCTGGTCGTCATCGGCAGCCGCGCGGTCTGCCAGTCGGATTGTTCCGGCATCGGCTGGCCGGCAGTGCGGCAGGTCATCAACATCAACCCCGATCCGGCGGATGTGCAGCATTACAACGCCACGCTTGCCCTGACGGGCGACGCTGGCATCGTTGCCCGCGCCCTGACCGAGGCCCTGACCGAGGCCCTGACCGAGGCGCTGGGCGCGCTGCCCCGCGCCCCCGGCAAGAAGCAATGGCTTGCGGATGCGGCGGCGGCCAAGGCCGAATGGCGCGCCTTCCGGGCGGAGCGCAGCGCCGGCCCCGCCCGCCCCGATCCGGTCTGGCAACGCGCCGTCATGACCCAGCCGCAGGCCATCGCGGCCGCCGATGCCTTCTGTCGGGCGAAAGGCGCGCTCAAGCTTTTCGACGCGGGCGACGTTCAGGCGAACGGCTTTCAGATCGTTGCCGACGATACGCCGTTCGAGAGCTTTACCGAAAGCGGCGCCTCCTACATGGGCTTTGCGGTCTCGGCGCTGCTGTCGCAGGCGCTGGCAGAGAAGGGCCGCTATGGCGTGGCCTTCACCGGCGACGGGTCGTTCATGATGAACCCCCAGATCCTGATCGACGGCGTGGAACATGGCGTGCATGGCACGATCCTTCTGTTCGACAACCGCCGGATGGCGGCGATCTCGTCCCTGCAGGATGCGCAATATGGGGCCGACTGGCGCACGAACGACAGCGTGGCGGTGGATTACCTCGCCATGGCCCGATCCGTCGCCGGTGTGGCCGCCTTCGACGGCGGCACCTCACCCGAGGCCTTGCGCGCGGCGCTGGAAAAGGCGGCGGCGCATCCGGGGCTGAGCCTTGTGCATGTGCCGGTCTATCACGGCCCCGATCCCGAAGGGGGCATGGGCGCCTATGGCCAGTGGAACGTGGGCAACTGGTGCGAGGACGTGCAGGCCCGCCACGCCGAAACGCTGATCTGAAGGACAAAGCGATGTATGCCGACCATGGACTGCTGATCGACAATCACTGGCGGGCGGCCTCGGACGGGGCCAGGATGCAGGTCTTCAGCCCCGCGACCGAAGCCGTCATCGGCACGATCCCCGCCGCGACCGAAGCCGATCAGGAGGCCGCCCTTGCCGCCACCGAGCGCGGCTTCGCCCTCTGGTCCGCAACCCCGGCCTGGGACCGCTCTGCCCTTCTGCGCCGCACTGCCACCCTTTTGCGCGCGCGGGCCGAGGATCACGCCCGCACCATGGCGACCGAAACCGGCAAGCCGCTGGCCGAGGCGCGGGCCGAGGTCATGGCCAGTGCCGACCAGTTCGACTGGCAGGCCGACGAGGCGCGCCGCATCTATGGCCAGATCATCCCCGGCCGCCATGCCGACGAACGCCTGTCGGTGATCTACCAACCCGTCGGGCCGGTGCTTGCGCTGACGGCGTGGAATTTCCCCATGCTGCTGCCCGCGCGCAAGATCGCCGCGGCGCTGGCTGCCGGTTGCAGCGTCATCGCCCGCCCCGCCAGCGAGGCGCCGGGAAGCTGCTTCGCCCTTGGCGAGGCGCTGCTCGAGGCCGGGTTGCCCGCGGGCGTGCTGGGCATCCTGACCGGCCCTTCGGTGCCGATGGCCGAACGGCTGATCCGGGCAAGGGCGATCCGCAAGGTCTCGCTCACCGGGTCGGTGCCGGTGGGGCGCGAGGTGCTGCGCATCGCGGCCGATGACATCAAGAAGGTCACGATGGAACTGGGCGGCCATGCCCCGGTCATCATCCACGAAGACGCCGATCCGGTGGCCGCGGCACAAAAGCTCGCCGCGACCAAGTTCCGCAATTGCGGGCAGGTCTGCATCTCGCCCTCGCGCTTCTATGTGCACCGGTCGCTGCTGGGGCCGTTCGATGCCGCCTTTGCCGAGGTGGCCGCGTCGCTGGTCGTGGGCGACGGGCTCGACCCCGCGACGACGACCGGGCCGATGATCCGCGCCCGCGCGCTCGACACCGCTCTGGCGCTGATCGAGGATGCCCGGGAACAGGGGGCGCGGCTTGTGGCCGGGGGCGGCCGGCCGGCGCATCTGAACCGCGGTCATTTCCTGGAACCCACGGTTCTGGCCGAGGTGCCCGAGACCGCGCGGATCATGCAGGAAGAGCCCTTTGCCCCCGTCGCCCCCATCGCCGCCTGGGAGGATTTCGACGATGTGATCGCGCGCGCCAACGGCACGCCCTTCGGCCTGGCCGCCTATGTCTTTACCCCCGATGCGGCCCGCGCCGCCCGCACCGCCGAGGCGCTTCACGCCGGCATGGTCGGGATCAACGAAACGCTGCTGGCCACGGCCGAGGCCCCGTTCGGCGGCATCGGACAATCCGGTTTCGGGCGCGAGGGCGGCAGCCTTGGCATCCTCGACTATCTGGTGCCGAAATACATCCGCCACCGTCTGGCCTGAGGGCACCGAAGATGAGCACGACCAAAGGGATCGACAACGGCCTGACCGATTACGGCGACCGCGACTTCGCCCGCTACCTGCGGCGCTCCTTCGCCAAATCCATGGGCTATACGGGGGCCGCGCTGGACCGGCCGATCGTCGGCATCTGCACCTCGGAATCCGGCTTCAACAACTGCCACCGCCATTTCCCCGAGATGATCGAGGCGGTGAAGCGCGGCGTCCTTGCCGCCGGCGCGCTGCCTGTCACCTTTCCGGTGATCTCGCTGGGCGAGGTGTTCCTGTCGCCGACCTCGATGGTCTATCGCAACCTGATGGCCATGACCGTCGAGGAAATGATCCGCGCCCAGCCGATGGATGCGGTCGTCCTGCTGGGCGGTTGCGACAAGACGGTCCCGGCCATGCTCATGGGCGCGCTCTCGGCCGACAAGCCGGCGGCGATGGTCGTGGCCGGGCCGATGATGACCGGGCGGCACCGGGGCGAACGCCTTGGGGCCTGTACCGATTGCCGACGCTTCTGGGCCGGTTTCCGGGCCGGCACTGTGACCCCCGAGGAAATCGCCCAGGTCGAGGGGCGCCTTGCCACCACCTCGGGCACCTGCGCGGTGATGGGGACGGCCTCCACCATGGCCCTGATGGCCGAGACGCTGGGCCTCATGCTGCCCGGCACGGCGGCGATCCCGGCCGTCCACGCCGACCGCCTGCGCGCCTGCGAAGAGACCGGAACGCTGGCCGCCGAAATGGCGCGGACCGGCGGCCCCAGACCCAGGGAAATCGTCACCCCCGCCGCAATGCGCAACGCGCTGCGCGTGCTTCTGGCCGTGTCGGGCTCGACCAATGCGGTGATCCACATGGCCGCGGTTGCGGGCCGGATCGGGATGAAATTCGACGGCGACCTGTTCAACCGCCTGTCGGATGAAACCCCGGTCGTCGTGGATCTCAAGCCGGTGGGGCAGGGCTACATGGAGGATTTCCACGCGGCCGGCGGGCTTGACGGCGTCCTGCGCGAAATCGCCCCAAGGCTCGAGACGGAGGCCCGCGCCATCACCGGCGAGACCCTTGCCGACCGCCTGAACCGTCCCCTGGCGGACCCGATCGACCAGGGCGTGATCCGCAGCGCGGCTGCGCCCGTTACGGCCGAAGGCGGGTTGATCTACCTGACCGGCAGCCTCGCACCGGGTGGTGCGATCCTCAAACGCGCCGCGGCCACCCCCGCGCTGATGGAGCATGAGGGGCGGGCCGTCGTCTTCTCGTCCCTCGCCGATCTGGCCGCGCGGATCGACGACCCGGATCTGGACGTGACGGCGGATGACATCCTCGTCCTGCAGAACGCCGGGCCGAAAAGCCCCTCGGGCATGCCCGAGGCGGGCTACCTGCCGATCCCGAGAAAGCTTGCCCGCGACGGGGTGCGCGACATGGTGCGCATTTCGGATGCCCGCATGTCGGGTACGGCCTTCGGCACGATCGTCCTGCATGTCACGCCCGAAGCGGCTGTCGGGGGCCCGCTTGCGCTGGTTCGCAACGGCGATCGCATCCGGCTCTCTGCCAAGGCCAAGCGGATCGACCTTCTGGTGGACGAGGCAACGCTCGCCACGCGCCGCGCCTCACTGACTGTGCCCAAGGCTTTGGCAACACGAGGCTACGCGGCGCTTTACAATCGCCATGTTCAGTCAGCGACCGAAGGCTGCGACTTCGATTTCCTCAGCGGCGAGAGCTGACAGCCAACAGTCCCTTCGGCCGGTGATCAGGACATTCTGGTTTCAGGTGGAACCGGAATGGTCCTCGACCCTCATGCTTTTTCATCGGGCACAGCGACCACTGCATTTGACTCTCAAAATTTATGCAAAAATCCACATCATCTCGCGCTCAAAATTGTAGCAGATTAACGACAGCTTAAGCAATCGGTGGCATCTCGGTCTATGTCTTCTGGGGAGGAGCTCTGCACTTGCTTGCCTACGATCTGCCAACGGGAAGCAAAGCAGGTGGACAGAGCGATTCGGAGTTCTTCACTTCTGGCAGCGGGATCTTTCGACCTGGTTAAGACGACGAGTAACCTCTCAAGTTGGAGATACAAATTGCAGAATTTTCGCCTAGGTATCGGCGCCCGACTGGGCGCTGGTTTTGGTGTTATGGTCATCCTGATCATTGCGATGACTGTCACCTATATCGGGAATGTTCACGGGTTGAAGGCGGATCTTGCGCAAATCAACGATGTGAACGCCGTCAAGCAGCGCTATGCGATCAACTTTCGTGGCTCGGTTCATGATCGAGCCATCGCGATTCGCGATGTCGTAATGCTTGACGCGGGTGAACGCGTCGCGGCCGTCAATGAAATCGCTTCATTGGCAGATGACTATAGCCGCAGCGAGACCGCTCTAGCCCAGATGATGCACGAGACCGGCGGCGGCACCGTTCTTGAGCGCGATATTCTTGGGCGAATCGAGCGGATTCAGGCTGAGACAAACCCGCTTGTCGAGCGGATCATCGCGCTTCAGAGTGACGGCGATACCGATGCAGCACTTGACACACTCGCGCAGGTGCGTCCGCTTTTCGTGGCGTGGCTGTCGGCAATCAACGAGTTCATAGATCTTCATGAAGCCGAGAACCAGCGCATCGGGTTAGAAGTGCGCGGCACGACCGAGGCATTTCAGTCCGTGGCACTGGCCAGTCTTGCGGTTGCAGTGGCGTTGGCCTTGATCACGGCCTTTCTTGTCGCTCGATCCATTCTGCGCCCGGTCGCCGGCCTCTCGGCGACCATGGTGCAGATGTCCAAAGGCGAGTACAAGCTCAGCATTCCGTTCCTGGCCCAACGGGATGAGATCGGTGACATGGCAAGGACGGTCGAGTTGTTCCGACAGGCGCTGATAAAGTCTGAAGAGATGCAGATCAGCCAGCTTGCGGTACAAGAAGAAGCGCGAAAAATGGCCGAGAGCGAGGCCGCGCGGCAATCGCGCGTTGTGCGCGACATTTCTGCAGGTTTGTCGCGGCTGGCTGAAGGCGACCTGACCACGCCGATCGACAGTCCTGCCCATGACCCTTTCCCCGCCGAATACGATGCCTTGCGTTCAGCCTATAATGAAGTGGTTGCAAGGCTCGCCGGGATTGTGTCGCGGATCGGTGCGGTCACAACCTCGGTGCGCGCCGGATCGGACGAAATCAACGCCGCCGCTCAGGATCTTTCTGCGCGCGCTGAAACCCAGGCCGCCACGCTGGAGCAGTCTGCGGCTGCGCTGAACGAACTGGCCGAAAGTGTTCGTTCAACCGCACAGCGCGCTTCGGACGCCGAGAAGGCCAGCCAGAACAACCGCAACCATGCCGAGAATGGCGCCCAGATCGTCCGCGAGGCGGTTGGCGCTATGCGCGGGATTGAGAAGAGCTCCGAACAGATCACCCGCATAATCGGGGTGATCGATGATATCTCATTCCAGACCAATCTGCTGGCGCTCAACGCCGGGGTCGAGGCTGCCCGTGCAGGAGAGGCTGGGCGCGGCTTTGCTGTCGTTGCCTCCGAAGTGCGCGGCCTCGCACAAAGGGCTTCGGAATCGGCGCGCGAAATCAAGAGCTTGATCCAGGAAAGCGCTCATCAGGTTGAAGCAGGTTCCGCGCTTGTGGAAAGGACCGGCGAAAGCCTCGAAGAGATCCTGAAGCGAGCGTCCGAAGTCTCCCAGCTGGTCGCGGATATCGCCGGGGCAGCCTCGGAACAAGCGGCAGGCCTGGCCGAGATCAACACGGGTGTAAACCAGCTCGATCAGGTAACGCAGCAGAACGCTGCTGTTGCAGAAGAAACCAACGCCGCAGCGACATCACTTCTGCGGAAAGCCGAAGAACTGACGCAGGAGCTGTCTGGCTTTCGTACCGGCGGTCAAGCCGTCATTCAGTTCGCCGAAGTGATCGACATGCGGGCACAAACCAAACCGCCTTCTTTCCGAAACGGCAGAAAGAAGCAGACTGGCGGGGACAGAACCAAGACGGAGGTCGGCATGGGCCCTTGGGACAACTTCTAATACTGTCCCGGCAGTTTCACGACGGTGAGGATTTGTTGCTGCTGCGGCGGGGTGCCATGAAGGCGCCCCGCCCGCAGGTGCTAAGGCTCCAGACCCATTGATTTCAGGCTTGTGGCGTGATCCAGGCTCGGCAAGGAGACCTGATCGACGAGCAATCCTTATTGGCTGAGCGACGCCCAGATGGAGCGTCTGAACCCGCCTTCGGCAGGCTGCCCAGCAGAGACGCCGCGCCGGTGTAATCGCTGACCTGGCCGGCCGACATGTAGAACCCGATCGGCCGCCCGTTGGCATCGGCGACAGCGTGCAGCTTGGTGTTCATGCCGCCTTTGGTGCGCCCGATCTGGCGCCCGCGCGCCCCCCCCTTTTCACCCCAAGGCTCGAAGCCGTGCCGTGCGCCTTGTGATGGGTCGCGTCGATCATGATCGTCTTGTGTTCGGCGCTCTCCGCGGCCAGGCCGACCATGATCCGGGCGAAGACCCCGTTGTCGCTCCAGCGCTTCCAACGGTCTTAGAGGGTCTTGGCCGACCCGTATTCCTTCGGCGCATCATACCAGCGCAACCCATTGCGATTGATGAAGATTATGCCAATGAGAGCGCGACCATCATCGACGCGGGGCTTGCCATGGCTCTTCGGAAAGAACGGTTTGGCTTCTGGCTGACAGAGGCTATGACGGTGACTGGTTCAGAGAAGCTTCGAAAGACAAGGGGATAAAGGTCTGCATCCCGGTCCGGAAGTCTCGCAAGAAGGGGGTGAAATATGAAAAGCGGTGAACCGCCCCGCGTTTTGCCGCGAGAAAAACTCTCCGGCAAACGCGGGGCGGTTCCGGCAGGTCACGCGAACGAAGCTTGCGATCGCTGTATTGCAGCTGTGGCAGCGTGCGTGGTCGTGGCGCTCCGGTGACGAACTTGCCCCATCATGCTTTCCTCCCATTCCTGCGAAAGCATCGCACCATCAAGCCGTGGGATCAAACACCTAGAAATCGACGAACTCGCCGACAGCCGCCCGTTGAGCCGAAGCGGCTTCTTCAGCCTTCGGCCTAAGGGCGGTCTGATTTCTGCTCCCTGACTCAGTGTTCGTTCGCACCACCTGAAGCTGCGCCCGAGAGCTGTTGCTGAGCCGGAAGCCCTCCAGCTCACGCTGCAGGTTCTCTGCCTGTCGTTGCAGGGAGTTGGCCGCAGCGTTGGTTTCCTCGGCGACCGCCGCATTCTGTTGGGTGACTTGGTCCAGCTGCCCGACCCCGGTATTGATCTCGCCGAGGCCTGTCGACTGTTCGGCAGCCGCTCCGGCGATGGCCGCAACCTGATCCGACACTTCGATCGCCTTGCGCAGGATTTCCTCGAGGCTCTGGCCGGTCTTGTCAACCAGGGCGGACCCGGTTTCAACCTGCATCGTACTCTCTGAAATCAAGGCCTTGATCTCGCGCGCCGAATCAGAGGCGCGTTGCGCTAGGCCGCGCACCTCAGACGCGACAACGGCAAAACCCCGTCCCGCGTCGCCCGCACGCGCCGCCTCGACCCCGGCGTTGAGCGCCAGCAGATTGGTCTGGAAGGCGATGTCATCGATCACCCCGATGATCCGGCTGATCTGGTCGGAGGATTTCTCGATCTTCTTCATCGCACTGACCGCATCACGCACCACGCCGGCGCCAGTCTCGGCGATGGTACGGTTTTCTTCGGAAACCTTCTGCGCACTGCGGGCACGTGTTGCCGTCATTCTTACGCTTTCGGTCAACTGGTTCAGCGCAGCCGCAGATTGCTCCAGCGTTGCCGCCTGGGTTTCAGCGCGCGCCGACAGGTCCTGCGCCGCCGCCGTGATTTCCTCGGAGCCCGACCGCACATTCACGGCAACATCCGAGACGCGCGACAAGGTCGAGGACATGGTCGACGTGACACTGTTGAAGGCCTCGCGCAGGGCGTCATACTCCTTGGGGAAGGGGTCGTCGGCCGGGCTTTCGATGGTTTGCGCCAGATCGCCCTGGGCAAGCCGGTTGAGACCTTCGCCAATATCGCGCACGACACGCGCTTGCGTCTTGACCTGGGCTTCACGGGTAGCCTCGACAACGGCCTGCGCCTCCTTCGCGCGGGCCTCCTCTTCGAGCCGTTGCAGGGCATTGTCCTTGAAGACCTTGAGGGCCCTCGACAGCTGCGCGAGATCGCCGGTGCCGACATCGCCGGTGATGACCACGTCCAGGTTGCCGTCGGCGAGTTTGCGCGTCTGATCCAGCGTTTCCGACAGCCGGCGTGACAGAAAGACCGACAGGAAGGTGCCAAGCGCCCCGGCGATCACAGAACCCAGGACGACCCCGCCGAGGATAGAGAGGATGACGGTCGCAATCGTGTTGTTGATGTACTCCGATTGCGTTTGCGTTGCTGCCCGGGTTTCCGCGCGGATGTCTGCCAGGATCCGTTCAACCTCGCCGGAGGTCTCCTCGACGATTGCCAATGTCGCACTGCGCGCGCCTACAGCGCCTTCAGCCTCGGACGCGTAGGTCCAGAATTCCGCGATGCCGCGCTGTGCACTTGTCAGCAGGTCGCGTTCTTCGTCGGTCAGGACGTTCGAGGCGATCCGCTGTAGCAGGGAACGGGTGGCGTCATATGGCGCGCGGGCAGACTGAAATTCGTCGGAGTTTCCCGAGGCAAGGAATCGATCGATCCGGACGCGGGTGATCAGGAAGCTCTCGGAAGCATGCAGTGCGAGATAGGCGAGCTCGTTCTGGCCACGCGCCTCGAGCGATTGGTGAAGGCTGCCGATAGTGCGCCGGTTTTCGATGCCCGTGCTCTCAATAAGGCGCATCAGTTCCTGGACGCGTTCATGATCCGGAATGAAGTCCCGAGTTTCCTGGATATGGCGAGTCTTCACCGCGACCATCCGACCCGCGGTCACGATGCCGCTCTCCTCGAGGGTCCGCGCCCGTTCGAGGACATTTTCCATCGCACCCAAGATCGCGTCGCCGGTTGCATCCTGCTTGTCGTCGAGGAAATGCTCGATCGACAGGCCAGCCTCGCCAATGGCTGCGGCGAGATCTGCGGCATTGACCGAGATCTGCGCGGACTCCGTGAACTCTCCGAAGAGGCTCTCCATGTAATTCAACCGATTCCAGCTGAAAACGGCCAAGGCGACAAAAAGAACCACCACAACTGCAAAGCCGATTGCAATCTGGGTTCCGAATTTGATGTTATTGAGCATGTTCATCCTCGAATTTTGGCGTCGGGCTGACAGGAAGCGCAGGGTGAACCCACTTCAGCCCCGGCCACTGACAGCAGAATAGGTCTGGATCTCTGAAGAATCGGTTGATCGGTAAAATGCGAGATACTCTGGCCGATATTGCCCTGCTGGATGGCGTTGTCGCAGAACTCTGACCGCGAAGGATTCACATCACGAATCGAGGCGGCTAGACGGGTGTCATGAGCAAGCCCGAGCCCGCCCGATACCGCACGACGAGCTGGTCTGCCTGGACTCAGGACCCAATGATTTCAGCCTTGTGGCGCGACTCACGCTCTGCAAGGAGGCCGATCAATGAGCAATCCTTTCTGGCTGAGCGACGCCCAGATGGAGCGGCTGAAACCCTTCTTCCCCAAGAGCCACGGCAAGCCGCGTGTCGATGATCGGCCTGTGCTGGGCGGCATAATATTCATAAATCGTAATGGGTTGCGGTGGTGTGATGCACCCAAAGAGTATGGCCCGCACAAGACCTTATACAACCGTTGGAAGCGCTGGAGCGATATGGGCGTGGTCGCCTGATCGGGCGAACCAAGGGTGGCATGAACACCAAGCTGCATGCTGTGACAGATGCGATTGGCCGCCCCATCACCTTCTTCATGCCGGCCGGACAAGTCAGCGATTGCACTGGCGCGGCGGCGCTGCTCAGGAGCCTACCAGAAGCCGACTGGCTGATCGCAGACCGTGGGCATGACGCTGACTGGTTCAGAGATGCGTTGAAAGACAAAGAGATAAAGCCCTGCATCCCTGGCCGTTGGGCTCGCAAGGTGCCGGTGAAATACGACAAACGGCGCTACAGGCGGCGCAACCGGATCGAGATCATGTTCGGGCGGCTCAAGGACTGGCGCCGCATCTCAACCCGCTATGACCGATGCCCGAAAGCGTTCCTCTACGCCGTCGCGCTCGCCGCAACCGTCCCCTTCTGGCTTTGAATGTCAATGAGACTGGAGCCCAGTCACGATCGGATCCTTGCGTCCAAAAACCGGCAGCTGCTCACGCGACAGGTCCAACCATCACCCGACGTGTGCGACAGAACCCCCAAAAAACGCAACCGTCTGCGAAAGTCGGCTTGCCTCCGACTTCAGATTGCTACTGGCCGCGGTCGATTGCTCGACCATAGCGGCGTTTTGTTGTGTCACCTGATCAAGATGACGGATGGCGGCATTGATCTCTTCGATCGAACGTGCCTGCTCATCTGCCGAAACCGCGATACCATCAATGATATTGCCAACTGTCCTGACGGCCTCGACAATGCGTGCGAGAGCTTGCGCCGTTTCCTCGACGCGGAATCTGCCTTCATCGATGTGACTATTGCTACGGTCGATCAAGTCCTTGATGTATCTCGCTGATTCAGCGGAGCGCTGTGCAAGATGGCGAACCTCGGATGCCACCACGGCAAAACCACGACCCGCTTCCCCGGCTCTGGCGGCCTCCACCCCGGCATTCAGCGCAAGCAGGTTGGTCTGAAAGGCGATATCATCAATCACGCCGAGGACCTTACCCACCTCGGATGAAGAGACACCGATCTGCTTCATCGCTTCATTCGTGTTCTGGATCACCGTATCAGCAGCCTTGGTGTCCTCGCGCGCCTCCCCGATACGCTTCCGCGCTGTTTCGCTTTTTGTAGATGTTTCGCGAACCATAACTGTAAGCATTTCCAGGGACGCAGCTGTTTCCTCCAGGCTTGCGGCCTGCTGCTCGGTCCGGCGCGAGAGGTCGTCGGACGCGGCGGAAATCTCGGTTGCCCCTTGGGAGATCGTCCGGGTTGCGTTGTTTACAGAGTAGATGATGTCACGCAACCGCCGCACTGTCGCGTTCAGACGGGTCTTTTCTCCAAGCTCGTCATCGATCTCAGCGGTCAGATCTCCATCAGAAACCTTTCCCAATGCGCTGGACAGGGCGTCGAAAGCCCTTCTCTGGGCTTCTTCGAGACGCGCGCGATCTGCACTCACGTTTTCCAGGTAAATTGAGATCGAGAGATCCATATCGAGAAGAGCAGCCCGGACGACGGCAGATATATCTTCGCCAGATACGCGCTGTTTCGGTTTGATGCCGAACCATGCCAGCGGCGACCATGAATTGCGGTGGTTCACCATTTTCCGGATCAGCTCATCCAGAACCAATCCATACCCACCGATATACCAGCGCGGGTCAAGCCCGATGCGTGCATGCACATCTCCGACCCTGCGCACGGCGGTGATATAATCCGGCCCGAAATTGCCGTCGACGATACGGCTCCAGTGGTTGTTTTGCCGGGCCTGGGCAGTGGATATCGCGTCCTCATCCGCGAAGAACCCTCTTACCTGTGGGGTCGCGCGCAGCTTGGTGTAAAAGGCATCAAGGGCCGGGCCCATAATTTCCATGACTTGGGGCGCACAGCGGCGCAGCCGATCCCTATCCGCATCGTCCAGTCCAAGAAAGTGCAGGCGCTCGGAAATATCCACATTGTCCGAATCAGCTCTGTCGTGGATATGCATATCTCGTCCCTGTTATCGAGAAATGTAGGGTATCGGGGTCCGGGCCTGTGCGGGCCAGGCTGATCGTGATCGTGCACCGAAATGTTTTATGGTCACTTAACGGCAGACGTTCTTTTGGCTTCTGCGGCCGCTTGTCCGAAGCCTGGCTCTGGTGCACTGATGCCATCAGAGAGTCATTCGGGCTCCTCGATTTTTCCCGATTTTCTGTGTTCAGGACCGGTTTGTCGGCCTGAAGCCTTCGGAAAGCGGGTTGGCGTGGGGCTTCGGAGCTTGATCGCGTGTCGTTCCGCCTGGTTGCGGCGGGTTTCGGCCCCTGCGGCCTGAGTTTCGTGCCAAAGCCACGCCGGGCATGGGTTGATGCGGCGCAGCTGGACGATGCGGCGCATGTGTAGGCGAGGTTCTTCATCCCGATCTTGGCCTCCATCTTCTCGGACCTGTACGCCGGATCGGCCCAGACGCCCGCACCGGTGTTGCCCTGCATCAGCAGGTGATCCACCGCCCGGGCGTCATGCAGCGCTGCGTCGCTGACATGCTAGCGGCGGACCAGCTTGTGCTGGCGGTCCACATTCACGTGTTTCTTGTGGCCGTAGTGGCCCTTGCCGTGCTTCTTCGTCCAGCGGTCTTCGTTCGCCACGGGTCTCGAACCGGTGGCGACCCTTGGCTCACCCTTCTGTGACCGCTCGGCGGGATTGTCGGCCCAGCCCTCGGGCACCTCGCCGGCCTTGATGGCCGCGTTCTCTTCTCGGGTATTGCGGTTCTTCGGCACCGCCGAGTTCGTCCGCGTGGCCTGAACCTGAAGGGGAAAGGGGCCCCCACGTCTCAGGCCGCAGTTCTGCAACATGTGTAACCGCCCCATGCGCAAGCGGGAGTCTTTGGAGCCGCGTCACCTGGGATTTCATGCGCGGGCACCCAGGGGGGATAGATCAGCACAGCAAAGCGATCCTCATCGGACGGGGAAATGCGCGGCGCGATCAGGCCAAGCAGACCGACGGTGCGCCAGCACAATGGCGCGGATTGTCTGTATCCCGATGCGCGCGAAGCTGTCCGTTCACATGGCTACCCTCAGCTGAAGAGTTCGATCTGCTGGGTGCGCGCCGGACGCGGGGTTTCCGCGGGCAAGGAGTTCTGCGGATCAAGTCGCTGAATGCGGACGCGGCCGGTGGTTGGCGAGAACCGCAAGCGCCGGGCCAGCGCGCCGCCGACATCACGGGCGACGACCGGGATCCCCTCGGCGCGCAGGAATTCTTCGGCTGCAAGCGCATTGCTGCGTCCGATATCAGGCAGGTTTGTCAATATGCGGGCACCGCCAAAGAGCTTTGCTTCCATCCGGCGCTTTTGCGCGCCGGCACGCACCAGAGAGTTGATCAGAACCTCCATCGCGGCGGCGGCGTAGCGAATGTCTGACTCCCCTGCGCCGGCGTCGGGCAACAGGAAGTGATTGGCGCCGCCGATCTTCAGCACCGGGTCGTAGATGCAGGCCGCGACGCAAGACCCCAGGATGGTCGTGATGACCAGGTTTTCGTCACCCGAAACGGCATGCTCGCCCTGGATGATGTTGCGGGTTTTCTCCTGGATCTGGGTCATTTCACGTACCGGTCGGTTCGAATTGAGGCCGGGCCGCGTGACAACAGGGCCGCGCCAATGCGATCAATGGGCAGCACAACCGTCGCCCCGCCGCGCTGAATGGCGGCTTGAGGCATGCCCCACACCACCGAGGTTTCCTTATCCTGTGCGATAGTGAAGGCGTTATTGGCCTTGAGGTTCGACATGCCATCAGCGCCGTCGGCCCCCATTCCCGTGAGCAGACAGGCCGCGATACGGTGGCGTTTGCCCAGCTCCGCAAGACTGTCGAACAGCACATCGACGGAAGGCCTGTGGCCAGAGACCTCCGGCGCCTCGAACAGCCGCATCCTGAGCCCGGCCCTCGTGATCACGCCGAGATGTCGATCGGATTCCGTAGCCACATAGACCGTGCCGCGCTGAAGCGCCCCGCCGTCGGACGCCGCAACGACCCTAGGGGCGACCAGGCCGTCAAGTCGCCGGACCAATCCGTCGGCAAAGCCGGGGCGAATGTGCTGAACGATCAGCGTGGGGGGGCAGTTTTCCGAAAATTCCGAAAGGATTTTCTCAATCGCGACGATGGCACCGGTCGACCCTCCGATCGCGATGATGTCCGGCTCGTTCGCAGGAACGCGCGCCGGAACCGCCGTCGCAATCGCCGCGGAGATCTGCACAGGGGATGACGCCGGAGCCGGGGCGCCGATCATCCTGTCGGTCGCTGCGGCACCGAGCGGTACGAAAGCACTTACAAAGCGCGCAGCGTCATCCGGGCCGATGACCCTGAAACAGCGATACGGCGACCCCGACACAGAAAAATCCCCGTAAACCGCCACTTCGGCACCTATCATGTCGAACAGGCTTTCAAGGGCATCACATTCGCGCATCTGGGCGAATTCGGCGGCAAGGGCGACATAGGCGGGCCGCAGTTCCTCGGTCAGGAGGGACAGGTCCCTGATCGACGACGCACCGTGCCCCCGCAACGCCGGATGGTCGGCGCAGGCGCGCAGAATCATGTCCCGGCGCAGGCTGTTGGGGTCCGCGACAAGAATGGTTCGGGCTTGAGACATGTTCATCTGCGGACTCGCATGAAGGGGAGACAACGGTTGCGCCGCAGCATTCGGCCGAAGTGTTAATATCCCATTGCCCGGAAAACACCCCTGTCAGGGACGGGCGCGATGGGCGGAAAGGGATTGTTAAGTCAGGGCTGGTAGCGATTCGGGGAGCGCATGAAACGGGCGGGCCACCGGGCTCCGGTCCCGGCGCAGTGTCAAAGCCAGAGGGAGTGCGTTGGTGTCCGAAATCCCATTGCCTGAAAATCTTGATCTTGCGGGTGCCGAAGCCCTTGCTGCGAAGCTACTGGGCTTGCGCGGCGAAGACCTGGGGCTTGATGCCTCTGCGATGCAGCGGATCAGCGGCGTCGGGCTGGAATTGCTGATTTCAGCGGCCCTGCAGTGGCGGGCAGACGGCAAGTCCCTTGCGGTGACCGGCTGGTCGGAACCCGGCCTGCAGTCCCTGCAGGCTCTTGGGGCCAACCCTTCCGAACTGTTCGATGAGGTCTGACATGTCGGTTCGAATCCTTGCCATCGATGATTCGCCGACCATCCGCGGGATCGTCGGCCGGGCCCTGAAGGGCGCCGGTTTCGAAGTGTTTACCGCCGTAGACGGGGTCGACGGGCTGGGGGCGCTTCCGGATGCCGACCCGCATCTCATCATCACGGATGTCAACATGCCCAGGCTGGATGGATTCGGCGTGATCGAAGGCGTGCGCACGTCGGTTGAATACGCTTCGGTGCCAATCCTGGTTCTGACCACCGAAAGCGGGGCGGATCTGAAAGCACGGGCGCGCAAGGCCGGCGCGACGGGTTGGATCGTCAAACCCTTCGAGGACAGCCAGCTTGTCGCGATCATAGACAAGGTTCTGGGAAGGTAACGCCAATGTCGGACATGGACGAATTTCTCGAAATGTTCTTTGCCGAATGCGATGAGCTGCTCGAAGCCGTCGCGGCCGGTCTGCGCCAGATGGACGAAGGCAACTACGAGATGGAGACCGTCCATGCCGTTTTCCGCGCCGTCCATTCCATAAAGGGGGGGGCGGCGGCCTTCGGTCTTTCGGACCTTGTCGCCTTTGCTCACAAGTTCGAAACCGCACTGGATCTGCTGCGCGCAGATGCGCTGGAAGCAACGCCGCAGGTGATGTCGGTGTTTCATCGCTCATCCGATTGTCTTGCCGATCTGGTGGTGTCGTCGCGCCAGTCGGATGGCTCGGACCACGCCAACAATGACGAACTTCTGGCAGAGCTTGATGCCTTGATCGGACGCGAGGAGGAAGCCGGGGGCGAAATCGATTTCGTTCCTACATCGATCGATTTCAGCGATTTCGGAGCCCCTGTAGAACCTGGGGGGTATCTTGTTTCCTTCGAGCCGGACTTCGATCTCTACCGACGCGGAAATAGTCCCGGCGCCCTGATCCGTGCGCTGGAAAAGCTCGGCCAGGCCGAGGTTCGCCTGGACACCGGCAATGTGGCTGTCCTGTCCGAATGGTCGCAGGCGGACCCATCCCTGCGCTGGGACGTCCGGCTCTCAACCGACGCGACTGAAAATGAAGTCGCCGCGGTTTTCGAATTTGTCGAGGATTGCTGCAATCTGTCGATTTCGCGGCTGGCCCCAGCCAAAGATGATGCTCTCCCCGATCTCGCAATAGAGTCGCGGGACCCGGTGGCCGAAATGGCCGCCGCCGCAGAGCTTGACGGCCAACCCACCGAGGCCCAGGGCCAGGACGACCTGGCCGCCCCCGCCAGCCCGCGTCCCGCCAGCCCCACCGACGGCCTGTCCCCGAAACTGGCCGAGCCGGCCGCCACGGCCACGATCCGCGTCAGCCTGGACCGTGTCGACAAGCTGATGAACATGATCGGCGAGCTGGTGATCAAGGAGGCGATGCTGACCCAGGTCGTCCAGACCGCGGGCCTTGCAACCGAACCCGAGGTTGTGGGCACGCTTGACGGGCTGCGGCAACTGGCTGCGGACATTCAGGAAAGCGTGATGGCCATTCGCGCCCAGCCGCTGAGACAGGTATTCCAGCGCATGCACCGCATCCTGCGCGAGGCCGCCGAGGCTACCGGCAAACAGGTTCGTTTCGCGATCGTGGGCGAACAGACCGAAGTCGACAAGACCATGGTCGAACGGCTGATCGATCCATTGACGCACATGATCCGCAATTCGGTCGATCACGGGCTGGAAGACGCGGTGACCCGGCAGCGCAACGGCAAACCCCTGGAGGGCACGATAACGCTTTCGGCCGCCCATAAATCCGGCCGTGTTCAGATCGAGGTCAGCGATGATGGCGGCGGCATCAACAGGGCCAAAGTCCGCCGGATCGCGGAAGAAAAAGGCCTCGTGGCACCCGGTGCCTCGTTGACGCCGGGCGAGATCGACTCGCTTCTCTTCCTTCCCGGCTTCTCTTCGAAGGACGAGGTCTCTGCACTGTCGGGGCGCGGTGTCGGCCTTGATGTGGTGCGCCGCGAGATCATGGCACTCGGCGGTAGAGTCATGATCCAGTCGGTCGAGGGTAAGGGCACAACTTTCACCATCACGTTGCCGCTGACACTTGCAGTGCTCGAAGGCATGTTGATCCAGCTGAACGATCAGACCATGGTTCTGCCCATCACTTCGGTCCAGGAAACGCTTCGGCCTGACCAGGCCTCCCTGCATCACATCGGATCAAGTGGCCGCGCGCTTGCGAGCCGCGGCAAACTCATCCCGATCATTGATCTTGGGTGCAGCTTCGGGCTGCGTGAGCAGCCCGGCGATCTGGATAACGGCGTTCTGATCGTGGCGGAGACGGACAATCACAAACGCGCGGCCTTTCAGGTCGATGCCATTTTCGATCAGCGCCAGGTGGTCATCAAGAGCCTCGAGGAAAACTACGGCCGCGTGCCGGGCGTTTCCGCGGCAACCATCCTTGGCGATGGAAAGATAGCACTCATCATCGATCCCGAGGAGATCATCATGTCCACGACAAACGAAACTGGCCGCGACCGTGTGACACTTGTGGCGGCGGAGTGAACGATGCTCCAGACGATCATTCAAGATGTCACCGGCAAGCACGAAGCGATTGCCTTCAAACTGGCAGACCAGGACTTCTGCATCGATATCGGCCTGGTCCGGGAAATCCGCGGCTGGTCGCCTACCACTGTGCTTCCCCACGCGCCCCACTATGTGCGCGGGGTCATCAATCTGCGCGGTGCAGTCGTCACCGTGGTCGATCTTTCCGCCCGCCTCGGCTTTGGCCTATCAAAGCCCACACACAGGCATGTGGTGATCATCGCCATGCACGAAGGCCGCATTGTCGGTTTGCTGGCCGA
This sequence comes from Paracoccaceae bacterium, assembly GCA_051859505.1. GTDB lineage: Bacteria > Pseudomonadota > Alphaproteobacteria > Rhodobacterales > Rhodobacteraceae > JAFIEN01. The sequence continues at coordinate 3,422 of JBHYFN010000021.1, read as the reverse complement.
CCTTGTGTCGGACATCGTCACCATCAGCGACGAAACCATCCAGGCCGTGCCGGACATTGCCTCTGATCCGGCTCATGAATTCATCTCGGGGATGATCACGTTCGACGATGGGCGAATCCTTCGCAAGATTGACCTCAAGCAGCTTCTGCCAAATGCACCGCAGGCGGGGACCTAGGGACCGCCATGCTTGAAACGATGCCTCCAATGTCGGCCGAGCAGTTCGCGCGTCTTGCGCGGATTGTGCATGATGATGCCGGGATATTCCTCGCAGAAACCAAACGCGGCCTGCTATCCGCCCGGATCAACCGGCGGCTGCGGGCGCTTCGACTGGCCGACTACAGCGCCTATTGCGACATCCTCGACCACCCCGACGGCTCCGAGGAACGGCGTGCTTTGCTGGTTGCCATAACCACGAATGTCACCGCCTTTTTCCGCGAGGCGCATCATTTCGAGTATCTGTCGAAAGACGTTCTTCCAACCCTTGTGGCAAGGGCACGATCCGGCGGCCGGGTTCGGCTTTGGTCGGCCGCCTGCTCCTCGGGCGAAGAGCCGTATTCCATCGCAATGACTGTTCTCGAAGCCTTCCCCGAGGCCGCGCGGCATGACTTCCGGATCCTCGGGACCGACATAGATCCCGTCATCGTCGCAAAGGCCCGGGCGGGTCGCTACTCAGAGGAAAGCTTGCAGGGCCTGTCCTCGACACGGCGCTCCAAGTTCTTCAGTGCAGCCTCGGGCGGCTATGTCATCAAGCCCGAGGTATCCGAGCTATTGCACTTTGGCGAACTGAACCTGCACAAACCCTGGCCATTTTCGGGCCGGTTCGATGTGATCTTTTGCCGCAACGTCGTGATTTATTTCGACATTCCGATGCGGCAGGCCCTCTGGGGGCGCTTTGCCTCGGCGCTCAATCCAGACGGGTATCTGATGATCGGCCATTCCGAGCGCATTGACGGCCCCGCCGCAAACCGGTTCCGCGCCGTGGGAACCACCGCATACAAAGTTGCGCAAGACAGCGCCCCCCAGAAACGTTGAAGGACAAAGCGCATGCCTCTCAAATCCCAGCTTCATGTGATGGTGATCGACGACATGAGCATCAGTCGCGGCCTGATCGAACAGGCACTGGACTGGGCCGGGATTACAAAGGTGCAGTACGAGGCCAATGGCGAAAAGGCTCTTGCACGGCTCGTGGCTGCGCCAGTGCATCTGGTGATCTCAGACTACAACATGCCCGGCATGGACGGGATCAGGCTGCTTGAAAACCTGCGGATGAACCGGACAACCCAGCGCATCGGGTTCATTCTTGTCACCGGAACCGCCAGCCGGGAGCTGATCGAACGCGGCAAGGCCGCGGGCATGAACAACTTCATCGCAAAGCCATTCACCAAAGAGGCCATGCTGCGCTGCATCGAAATGGTCACGGGCAAGCTGACATGAATGCATACCTTTCGCACGCGACCCGCGACCCAGAGGCGGATCAGGGACGCGCGCCCCTGATCGAGGTTCTTGGTCGTATGGCAGATGAGCTTGCACTTCTCGCCGGACATATGGCACAAACGGATGCCCTGCTGGATCAGCTTCTGACCGAGGTCGGGGCGAGCAATTTTGCGGCTTTGCAGCAGGTTGACCGGCTCAGGCAGGAAACCGAGGGTCTGCACCAGTTTGTTGCAGCGCTTGCCCTGACCCTGCAACCAGACGGGACGTGCGATCCGGTGCAGGCATCGAGCGTGTTGAGGTTGCGGGCCCAGGTCCTGCGATTGCAGGGAAAGGCGGCTGAAACCGCATCGAACGACATCTGGTAAACCGTGATGTCGCGTTACCCTCAGGCCGTCTCGGCCAAAGCACCCCCCAGGGCTCGGACCGGTTCGATCAGCTCATCGGCGAGAGCAAAGGCATTCCCGCGGTTGGAATGCTGGATGCCACGTGTCGGATGTCCTCGATGGTGTAATCCCGCGCGAGCAGCAACTCGATATCGGCCAGAATCTCCGGCGGGGCGATGGCCGCGCCGGGCGATGTTTGAGCTTCTCCCCATCTCTTGGACAGATTTCCGGCTGACTTAAGCTACTGCCTGCACCTGCTGATCGGTTTCAATGCGGGTAAAATAGACCACGGCGGGCGGTTGTCCGCCATGGGCAGTGTGAGGGCGTTGGTGGTTGTAGAAGGTGATCCAGCGCCCAATGCCGAGCCTAGCCTGCGACCCAGTTTCCCAGGCGTGCAGATAAACGCATTCATACTTCAAGGACCGCCAGAGACGCTCAATGAAGATGTTGTCGATCCAGCGACCTTTGCCGTCCATTGAGATCCGGCTGCCGACCCGTTTCAGCCGGTCGGTCCAGGCGAAGGAGGTGAACTGCGACCCTTGATCGGTGTTCATGATCTCGGGCGGGCCGAACTTGTGGATCGCCTCGTTCAACGCTTCGACGCAGAAGTCAGCCTCCAGCGTGTTGGATATCCGCCAGGCCAGCACCTTCCGGGTATACCAGTCCATGATGGCGACCAGAAAGAGGAAGCCCCGGCACATCGGGATGTAGGTGATGTCGGCGCACCAGACCTGATTGGGCCGATCGACCCGTAGTCCGCCGAGCAGGCGAGCTATTGTGCGCCATTGGTTCAAGAACAATGGCGAGCGATAGGTCTTGTGCCCCTTCGCTGGCCGGCTGGTGTCGGGCTTCTGGTAGATCGGCATCAGGCGCATGAGCCGCATCAGTCGACGAATGCGCTTCTGATTCACAACATACCCCTCGTTCCGCAGGTGCCACGTCATCTGCTGGACGCCGTAAAACGGCGTTTCGAGGAACTGCTTGTCGATCACCACCATGAGGTCGAGGTTCATCGCCGTCTCGCCCATCAGTTCGTAGTAGAACGACGACCGCGGGATCGACAGCAGGTGGCATTGTGCCCCGACCGACAGGTTCGGGTGGTCCTTCTCGATCATCCCGCGCCTCAGTTTCCGGTCCAGGGCTTGAGCTTTCTGGACAAAAAATCGTTGGCCACAGCCAGCTCCCCGATTTTTGCATGCAGCGAACGCTCCGTGTCTTCGTCGATCTCGGGCGCTCTCTTGCCGCCCCGCTCAAAGATGTCAGCCGCGCCCTCCAAAAGAGCCTTCTTCCACTGATGGATCATCGTCGGATGCACGCCATACTCGGCAGCCAGTTCCGACACCGTGCGCTCACCCTTCACGGCTTCCAGCGCCACGCGGGCCTTGAACCCCGCGTCATGGTTCCTGCGTTTCTTCATGTACTGATCTCCTCGTTCCTGGAGATCAGCAGAAGTCAGATCGTAGCTTACGTCACTGTCCGATTTTCGGGGGGTAGCTCACTTCCCGCTTACGAGTAGGCTCTCAAGGTCTAGGGTCAGGACTCGTTCTCCATTCATAGCCAGAACATGACGGTTGCGGCGAGTGCGATTGCTGAGAGGAAGACCTT
>JBHYFN010000020.1:30242-64752 GCA_051859505.1 Paracoccaceae bacterium | reverse complement strand
CTTTCTGCCACGCCTTCACTTGTACTCGATCAGGCGCATTTCGGCCCCCCTTGCGCGGCGCCAGTGATAGCGCAGCATACCCAGAAGGGCGGGGAGTTTGGAGAGGGTCAGGAACCCGGCCTGCCGCCATGCCAATCCCGGGGCCATCCCCTGTTGCCCAAGACCCCGTGCCGTCCGCAGCCAGGAAGCCGCATAGCCCAGCACGACGAGCACCGGCAGCCAGATCCACCCGGCAAGGATCCCGACCAGAGCGATCACAGGCATCGCGCCGCCATAGACCCAGGCGCGCAGCCTTTCCTTGCGGAAATGATCGGGAAACATGCCGCCAACCTCGGCGAAACCGTGCCCCGCCCTCTCGGTCCGGCGCCACCATTCGGACAGGCGGCTCATGTTGATATCGTGCCGCGTCATGACCAGCGGCAGCCGGTGGACGCGAAAGCCCGCCGCCGCCACCCGAAGGCAGAACTCTTCATCCTCCGAACAGATGATCGCGCCGTTGAACCCGCCAAGCTGGCGAAACACCTCGGCCCTGACCATCATGTCGCCGCCGCAGGCCCGGATATCGCCGGCCGGTCGGTGCCATTCCGCCTCGGCCATCTGGTGATAGATGTTGCGATCCGGGGCAATCTCGGTTCGCCAGCCTGTCACGATGCCCAGATCCGGCCCGGTTGCCAGGGCGTCACTGGCCGCCGCCATCCAGCCGGGTTCGACACTGCAATCCCCGTCGACGAATTGCACCGCATCCAGCGGACCCGCGCCTTCAAGGGCCGCGAAACCCGCATTGCGCGCCCGCGCTGCGGTGAAGGGTGTCTGCAGATCAAGCTCGACAACCTCTATGCCCATGCCCCGCGCAAGGGCCGGGCTGCCATCGGTCGAGCCGGAATCAACATAGACGATCCGCTCGGCCTCGGTCCGCAGGCTTTCAAGGCAACGGCGCAACCGCTCGCCTTCATTCCGCCCGATCGCCACGGCGCCAAGCTTCATGATGGCGCCGCCCGGGATTGGTCTCCGGGCCTTACGCCGGGCCGGGGGGCACCGCTTTGCGCCGCGAGGATCAGGATCGCCAGCCAGGCCGCCTCGGTTGCCGAGTTGAATTCTCTCGTCACCACCTCGCGCCCGGCCTCGCCCATCCGGCGGGCTTTGGCCTGATCCCCGGTCAGATCGAGCAGAGCCTGCGCCAGCGCGGCTGGATCACCCGGCGGCACAAGCAGGCCATGCTCGCCCGACCGGACCAGCTCCGGCACGCCGGCGATACGGGTGGCAATGACCGGAAGCCGGGCGGCCATCGCCTCCATCAGGACAACGGGCAGGCCTTCGGCAAAACTGGGCAGGACAAGCGCATCCACGGTGGCCAGCGTCCTGGCCACGTCGGATTGCGACCTGTAGCCCACAAACTCCACCACATCGCCCACCCCGGCCTCCGCGGCGAGCCTTTCCAGCGCACGTCTGTCAGGCCCGTCCCCGATCACCGTCAGTCGCAGGCCGGGGCGCAGCGGGCGGGCGGCGGCCAAGGCCTCGATCAGGACAGGAAGGCCCTTCACCGCCGCAAGCCGGCCCACGAAAAGAAGGTGCCCGCCAGTTCCGCCCGGCGCCCTGTCATAGCGGTCGGGATCGACGCCGCAGTGAACGATATGCAGCTTGTCCCAATGCCCGGGGTCCGAAAACAGCATCGCCTGAGACCGGCAGAAATGGCTGATACAGGCAACAAAGCTGGCGCGGGCGATCTTTTCGTCCAGCCGCCAGTGGTAGGGTTCGTAGAAGATGTCGGGGCCGTGCAGGGTGAAGCTGTAGGGAATGCCGGACAGGGCGCTGGCCAGCATGGCGACGGTGCAACTGGCCTTGGCGATGTGATTGTGCAGATGCACGATGCCCCGATCCTGCATCCGCGCGGCCAGAACCACCGCCTCGGCAAAATAGATCAGGTTGTAGACCCGCCCCCGCAGACCCCGCGGCGCCGTCCGCCAGGCAAGGCCAAGCGCCTTGACGTAGCGACCGGGCTGGCGAAGCGCGCGTCCATGCGCCCGGAGCGAGGTGAGCGGTTTGCGCACCGCCTCGAGCACATGGAAGGTCTGCGCCGCCTCCTCCTGCTGTTCCGGCCCGGTCAGGTGTTCGGGGCCGGTGCGGCGGATCGAGCAGGTCTGAACCTCGAACCCCAGCGCGCGCAGGGCGGCAACCTCGCGCTGGATGAAGGTATCGGTCGCGCGGGGGTATTCGCCCGTCAGATAGGCGATCGGGCCGGAAAGGGGGTTATCGGTCATGCGGGACCCTGCTGGGCGAGCTGCATTCCCGCCTCGAAAGAAATCTCCTGCCGCCATCCGAGTCTGCGTTGCAGACGCTCGTTCGGATAGCTCAGGGGCATCAGCCGCGCCCGCACCACCGGCCGGCGCAACAAACCCGGCAGTTTCACCGGGATCGGGCCAAGCAGCGCGGCCAGCAGATCCCAAAGGCGCCAATGGACCGGAAGCTGCACCCGTGGTCCGTGATCAAGGGCGGCAAGGAAGGCCCTTCGCCCCGGCAGATCGCCCGCAACGATGTTTAGAACCTCGACCCCCTCGGGCTCGGCCTCGGCCATGCGGATCAGGGCCTGCGCACAGTCCTGCACGTGAACCAGCGGGATCACCCCCCCACCCGCAGCGCGCAGCAACAGCGGCCCGAGGCTTGCGCCCAGATGCGCGTTCCACAGGCGGTGCGGCCCGTAGATCACCCCCGGCCGCGCGATCCAGGCACTGGGCCGCGCAGCACGCAACTGCGCCTCTTGCGCAAGTTTCATCCGGCAGTAGGCGTCCCGCTTCTCGGGCCGAGGCTCAAGCGGGCTTGCTTCGTCGATGGCGCTGAAGGGGGCTTGCGGGCCATAGACGGACATCGAACTGACAAGGACAAACCGCCTGTCGCCGGCGGCTTCGATCAGACGGGCCGTCGCTGTTTCTGTGTCCTTCGGGTTCGTCAGCGACGCGGCGCAGTGGATCACTACGTCCACGCCCTGCATCATCGGCCCAAGGTCATCCCTTGCAAGATCGGCCACGGCGCCTTCGGCACCTTCCGGCAAGTCCGCCGACCGACGCAGCACGGCGCGCACGGCATGGCCGCGGGCAAGCGCTGCGGCAACCACCTCGCGGCCCAGAAATCCGCCGGCGCCGGTGACGAGGATCATCTTGCCCACGGCATCAGCTCCATCCGTGGGCAGTCGCTTTGCATATCCTGTGCGCCCCCGGCATCGCCGGCACCTTGAATCGCCAGCGTCACCTCGGTCAGGTGCAGCGCAAAATCGCCCGCCAGCCGGCTTGGCTGTCCTTTGGCGATGGCCTCCAGCATCTCGACCGGGCCCAGCGCGAAATTCATCGCCGCCGCCCCCTTGCGCGTGACCTTGGGATGAGTCGGCCCGGACAGGCGCAGCCGCTTGCCCAAAGGATGCTCGATCAACCGCCGCCGCAACCGGAAGCGACGATGAAACCGCACCGGCGCCGCATTGTCCCAGGCCTTCGCAACGGCGAGAATGCCGTCATCCCCCACGATGCGGATCCGGTGATCATGCGGCGCGGCGATCGAGCAGGTCAGCCGCGCCACGGGGCCGTTCTCGAAGAACAGAACAGCGACCGAGAAATCCGGCGTGCCATATTGCGCCCCGCCCTTGAGAGGAACCACCTCGGCCGAGGCCGCAACCACCCGCCGCACCCTGCCGAACATGGCGATAAGCCATGACAGGTAATACCCGGCATGTTCCAGCGTGCAGCCGACCGCATATTCATCGGCATGGGGCCAGGGCGCCCCGCTTTCGCTGCGCCAATCCTCGACCGGGGCCTGCGGGATGAAACCGTCATCCAGCTCGGCATAGATCAGCCGGGGGGTGCCCGCGGTCTGATTGCGCAGGGCGCGGATCAGGGTCTGTGCCGCCTCACCCAGCACCGAAGAGGGGGCCGAGGCGATCATCACCCCCCGCTCGGACGCCAGCGCGACAAGCTCTTGCGCGTGGCGCAGCTCGAGCGCCATGGGCTTTTCCGACCAGACGTGAAACCCGGCCATCAGACAGGCCTTGCTGACGTCGTAATGCTGCGCCGGATTGGTGAGGTTCAGGATCAGCGCCGCCTTGTCCTCGGCCAGAACCTCTTCAAGCGTGTCGAAACCCCGGATGCCCCAATGCGCGCAAAAGGCCGCCTGCCGGGCGGGATCGCGATCATGCGCGCCGAGGATTCGAACCTCGGGATGCAGGGCAAAGGACCGCATATAGAGATCGGCGACAAAGCCGCAGCCGATCAGCAGGACGCTGCCCATCAAATGCCCCTTTCCTTGCACTCGCAACTCACTTTTCCCCAACATAGAAGGATGGCAACAGTTTGTCGTCCGCATTGCCATTCGGGGCTGGCGGTGTTGCGACAGGCCGTCTTGGTTCGACAGGAGTGTCAGGTGGAGTTCCGTACCGGCCCGAAGCACGATCCCGCGACGATCACCGTCAACATGGCGGATCGGGGCGCGCTGTTCGCCGAGGTCGGGCGGCGCTTGCAGGCGGGCGAGGGCTTTGCGCTGGCGACGCTGAACCTTGACCACCTTGTCAAGCTGGGCGCATCGGCCGAGTTTCGTGCCGCCTATCTGGCGCAGGATCTTGTGACTGCCGACGGAAATCCCATCGTCTGGATGTCGCGCATGGCGCGGCGACCGGTTGCTCTGCTCCCCGGGGCGGATCTGGTTCTGCCCTTGTGCCGCCTTTGTGCAGAGGCGGGGCGCAAGGTGGCGCTGATCGGCAGCACGGAGGAGAGCCTGGACCGCGCGGCGCAAGAGCTTTCGATCCGCGTGCCGGGGCTGAGGGTCGGGTTGACCCATGCCCCGCCCATGGGGTTCGATCCGACCGGGGACGAGGCCCTTTCCCTTCTCGATCGTCTGGCCGCCGAAGGGATCGGCCTCTGCTTCCTTGCCCTTGGCGCGCCCAAGCAAGAGGCCTTTGCCGCCCTTGGCCGATCCCGCGCGCCCGGTGTGGGCTTTGCCAGCATCGGCGCCGGGCTGGATTTCCTCTCGGGCCATCAGCGGCGCGCGCCCTCCTGGGTGCGGCGGCTCCAGATGGAATGGCTGTGGCGCATGCTGACCAATCCCCGCCGCCTTGCCCTGCGCTATATCCGGGCGGGGCTGATCCTTCCCGGCCACATGATCGGGGCGCTGCGCCAGCGTTCCTGAGGATCACTCCACCCGGCGGGGCGGGGCGGGGGTCTGAAAGGTCAGCCTGTCGACCAGCCTTCGCCGGAACGACCGGGGCGGCAGGATCTCGCGGTCCTGTTCCCACAATGTGCCGGTCAGGCTGCGATCCCGCCAAAGCGCAAGGGCGGCCCCCCAACGCGCCGCCTTTGCCGGATCCAGACCATCCGCGATTCCCATGCCGGTTGCCAGCATCCCGGGCATCCAGTCGTTGATGACGATATCCGGAAACCGGTCGCCCAGATCCGCGACAAGGGCGCGCGTCAGGATCCGCGCCGCCCCTTTCGAGACGGAATAGGCACTGCTGAGCGGGATCGGCGACAGATCCGCGAAGGTCGAGACGTTCAGGATCCGACCCGCGCCACGCTCGACCATCCCGGGAAGAACGGCGGCGGTGCAGGCCACCATCCCGCCAAGGTTGACCGCGACGGTCGCCATGAAGCTTTCGGCCGTCTCGTCCAGGAAATCGCGGCGGGGATAGACGGCGGCATTGTTGATCAGGATCGTGACCGGGCCAAGCTCCTGCCCGACATGGCCCAGCGCCGCCCGTGCGGCCCCCGGATCCGCCACATCGGCGGGAACGGCCAGAAAGCGCCCCGGCCCTGCCAAAGCCTCGGTCTTGGCCAGCGCATCGGCACGGCGCCCAAGCCCCGCGACCGGAACGCCCCTTTCGCAAAGCGCCAGCGCAAGAGCGCGCCCCAGCCCGCTTCCCGCACCCGTCACGACCGCGACATCAGCCATTCCGCCCCTCCGCTATCGCATCGGCCACCCGCAGCGCATTGGCCGCGATGGCAAGGCTCGGGTTCACGCCCATCGAGGTGGGAAAGACCGATGAATCCGTGACCCAGAGGTTCGACAGACCATGCGCCCGACAATCCGCATCCACCACCGACTGCAGCGGATCCCGCCCCATCCGCAGGGTGCCGCAGGGATGGCCAAGGTTCAACTCGGGGCCCTGGTTCAGAAACAGGAACGGCTGCCAGCGCAGGGCGCGCCGCAACCGGCGCCGAAACAGCGCGCGCCGCTCCAGAAGCTCTTGCGGGGTGCGATAGACGATCCTGATCCTGTCGGGGTTGTCCGGGTCTGCTGTGACCCGGTTCTCCCTCTCGGGCAGATCCTCGATGATGCCGACAAGAATGGCCGCCGACCCCAGGAGGCGCGCTGCGAAGCCTGCGGGGAACCGGGCGGCCTCGTGCCAGAACCGGCCCCGCGTCAGGCGTCGGGCGGCAAGCCTCTGGCGCAGAACATGCAGGATAGAGCCGTATTCGGCATTGACGCCCAGCGCCTGAACCATCCCAAGGCGCCTGCCCTCGACAAAATAGAGATCGCGAAACCCGACGGATTTTGACGGGCCGTCACCGCCCGCACCACCACCCACACCACGGCCCGGGAAATAGGCGAACATCTCGTTCAGGTGGAACATCAGGTTCCGCCCGACAAGCCCGCTTCGGTTGGCAAGCCCGTCGGGCCAATCCCCATTGGCCGAGGCCATCAGGAGGACAGGCGATTGCAGGGCGCCCGCGGCAAGGATCACCCTTGGCGCATCGATCACCCGCGTCTCGCCCTGATGCAGGATCTCGACTCCCTGCACGCGGTCGGGCCCGGCGATCAGCCGCGTGACCCGCGCCCTGTCCAGCAGGGCCGCCCGGCCCGTGGCCAGCGCCGGCTCGACCCCGGCAGAGCGGCTGTCCATCTTGCAGGCGCGCGGACATTTGCGGCCGATGCAATCAAGGCAGCCGTCAAGGTGACGGATCGCACTGTGCAGCCTGTAAGGGTTCAGACCCGACCGCCGGAGCCGGTCCATGATCGCGGCATCGCCGCGCGGCAGGGCCGGCGGCAGGCCAAGCGCCTCCGAGGGCGTCTCCGACAGGGGATCGGGCGATCCGCTGACGTGGTACATCCGCTGAGCTGCGTCGAACCACGGCAGCATCGCATCGAAACCAACCGGCCAGCCGCCGGTGGGATGGGGCCGTTCCTCCGAATGGTCGAGGTCGTGCCGCTCGGGCCGCTCCAGCGTGCCGGCGTAGAAGACCGAAGACCCCCCCAGGCCAGAGCCGACGGGGGGGTGAACCTGCCGCTCTGCCCCATCGACCGACAGACTTACCGGAAAGGGCCAGAAACCCCGCGAGGACCGGACAAGCGGGTCCGCTTCCTGATCGGAAAAGGGCGTCTGCTCGGTCCGATGGCCCTGCCCTCCCATCTCGACGAACAGCACCTTCATGCCGCGTTCGGCAAGGTGTCGGCCGGCCGTGCCGCCGCCCATCCCGCTGCCGATCACGATGGCATCCCACCGCTCTGACCAAAGGTCACGGCCCATCCCGACCCCCGATTAGCGCCGGTCGGAACAGATGGCGCAGTGCAAGCGCGCCGTCATTCGTGAGGTGATTGTTGTCGAAATAAAGCGAGGCGCCGTCCTGCATCACGCCGCAGGCCCCGGCGCACAGCTCTGGCCAGGGGTCGATCAGCCGGACCGTCCCATCCGTCACGGCCTGCAGGATAGGCGCCTCTGCCGCTGCCACGCGAAGGGCAAGCGCCTCAGGCTCGACCGATAGCAGCGGTTCGACCTCTGCCGCGGAAAGATGCCCATGCGCCAGAGCAAGGGCGACACTGCGCGAATCGTACTCTGGTATCTCGGGCACCTGCCGGAACAGATGCACCCGGGGGACGCTCTGCCCGATTTCCTTGACCGTCAGCGCGAGGGCGGTAGCGTGGAGGTCGGCCTGTGTCCGGGCTTCGATCCCCGATCCGGGCGCCGCGCTCAGCGTGATCGTATTATGCGCATCCCGCCCGATCCCCGCACCTTCCGCGTAATAGGCCCAGCGGGCCACCAGCACCACATCCTCAAGCGTTTCAAGCTGGGGCAGTCCCTTGCGCAGCACTTCGGTCGCCGCAAGGCAGGCCGCGTCCTGTGCCGGCGTTGCAGCACTTTCGCGCTTGGTCAGGCCGAAAAGCGGCGGGCAGCCGGCATGCCAGATGATGAGGCCCGGCACCTCTTCCTCGGCAGCGGCAAGGGAAAGGCCGTCCATCAACGCCCGAAGATGGCTGTCGCCCCAGATCAGAACGCGGGGCGGGCCTTCCGGGCCGATGCCACAGACCTCGATCCCGGCCAGCGGACCCGTGGCGGGTACGGAACAGCGGCTCCAGTCCTGCAGGAACCCGGCCGAGGCCGCGATATGCGCGCGCGGCTCTGGCCCGAACCTTTGGGGCAGGCCCTGCCCGACAAAGGCAACGCCCCCGAGGCCGATCGCCACAGCCCCCGCGCCCAGCGCCCCGAAAACCAGCGGGCGCGACGCGACACGCCCGCTTTGGCGGACGGGCCGTTCCACAAAGCGCCAGGACAGAACGGCAAGCACAAAGGACAGGGCCATCCAGCCCAAGACCTCGGCCCAGCCAGCATAGCCACCGCGCCAGTATTGCGACAGGACCAGCACCGGCCAGTGCCAGAGGTACAGCGAATAGGAAATCAGCCCGACAAAGACCGGCGCCCTCATCCCCAGAAGGCGGTTCACGGCGTTGTCGTCCTGCCCGTTGGCAAGCAGCAGAACCGTCCCCAGCACCGGAAACACCGCCTGCCAGCCGGGAAAGGCGGGGCCGGGCTGAATGAACAGGACCGAGCCAAGGATCACCACCACCCCGACCCATGACATCCACGACCATGCCGGAAGCGCCCGCTTGCGCAGAAGGATGGCCAGAAGCACGCCGGACAAAAGCTCCCAGGCGCGGAAGGGGAAAAGGTAGAATGTCGCATTCGGGCTGACGGGTGTGAGCCAGATGCAGGCGGCCAGCGACGCCGCCCAGCCAAGGATCAGCGCCAGGATCAGCGTCACGCGGCTGAACCGCAGAAGCAGGATCATGAGGGGCAGGGCGATGTAGAACTGCTCTTCGACCGACAAGGACCAGGTATGCAGCAGAACGCGGTTCTCGGCGGCGATGTCGAAATAGCCCGCGCTTTGGTAATAGAGCACATTCGAAAGCCAGACGGTGGCGGCGATCAGCTCTTTCCCGAATTCCCGAAGCTCGAAGGGCAGGAGGATCAGATAGGCGAAAAAGGCGGTCACGAGGGCCATCGCAAAGAAGGCCGGCGCCAGCCTGCGCACGCGGCGCAGATAGAACCGACCCAGGGCGATCCGCCCGGTCGCATCCAGTTCCGCCCAAAGCAGCCCGCCGATCAGATAGCCCGACAGGACAAAGAAGATGTCGACACCGACAAAGCCACCGGAAATCCCCGGCACGCCAAAGTGATAGAGCAGCACCGACAGCACCGCGACCGCCCTGAGACCATCGATCTCGGGTCGATAGGGCAGATGTGCGGAACCGTCCCGCAAGGTCGTAAATCCGCTGGCGATGGTGAACCTGCTCTTTTCGCGTCGCGCCATCCTATGCGCAAAACCGGCCATATCAGGAAGAGACTCGGGCAGGAACGGGGCAGAACGCCCCGCCAAGGCGGGGCTGGATTTGAAAGGCGTCCTGCCCTATGAGGCGCCCATGCACAAAGGTCCGGACATTGGCCTGCCCTTCCTCAAGATGCACGGGCTTGGCAACGATTTCGTCGTGATCGACGAACGCGGGGCGGCGGCCTCGCGCGTGACGCCTGCGCTTGTCGCAGCCTTGGCCGACCGGAACCGCGGCGTGGGGTTCGATCAGCTGGCCGTGATCAGTGACCGGCCTGACAGCGACGGGCCCGACAGTGACCTGCACCTGACCTTCTGGAATGCCGATGGCTCGCCCTCGGCGGCCTGCGGGAATGCGACGCGCTGTATTGCCCGCCACGACATGGACCGGACAGGGGCCAGGACCCTGCGCATCACGACCGACCGGGGCATCCTGCATGCAATCGACGCAGGAAACGGCCTCACCTCGGTCAACATGGGCCACCCCCGCACCGACTGGGCCGAGATTCCGTTGGCCGAAGCGGTGGAAACGCTCCACCTGCCCATACCCGGAGACCCCGTCGCCACCTCGATGGGCAATCCGCATTGCACCTTTTTCGTGCCCGATGTGATTGCGGTGGACCTTGCCGCCTTTGGTGCGGCGCATGAACACCACCCGCTGTTTCCCGAGCGCACCAATGTGCAGGTCGTGCAGGTCATTGACCCTACCCACCTGCGGATGCGCGTCTGGGAACGCGGCACGGGGATCACGCTGGCCTCGGGCTCATCCTCCTGTGCGGTGGCGGTGGCCGCCGCGCGGCGGGGGCTGACGGGCAACATCGTCACCGTGATCCTTGACGGCGGCGAGATCGAGGTCGCCTGGCGCGACGATGGCGTCTGGATGACCGGGCCCACGATGCATGTCTTTGACGGCGTCCTCACGGCGCAATTCCTGGACGCGCTCTGATGGACCGCCGCGCCCCCGTCTTTGCCACGCTGGGCTGCCGCCTCAACGCCTATGAGACCGAGGCGATGAAGGATCTGGCCACCCGCGCCGGCGTCTCGGACGCGGTCGTGGTCAACACCTGCGCGGTGACGGCCGAGGCCGTCCGCAAGGCCCGGCAAGAGATCCGCCGCCTCCGCCGCGCGCATCCTGCGGCCAAGATCGTCGTCACCGGCTGCGCCGCCCAGACCGAACCGCAGACCTTTGCCGCCATGCCCGAGGTCGATCTTGTCATCGGCAATACCGAGAAGATGGACCCCGCCACCTGGACCCGCCTGACCCCCGACCTGATCGGAGAGACGGAGCCCGTGCAGGTCGACGACATCATGTCGGTGACCGAGACGGCGGGCCACCTGATCGACGGTTTCGGCACAAGGTCACGCGCCTATGTGCAGGTGCAGAACGGCTGCGACCACCGCTGCACCTTCTGCATCATCCCCTACGGGCGCGGCAATTCCCGCTCCGTCCCCGCCGGCGTGGTGGTCGATCAGATCACCCGGCTGGTCGATCGCGGCTATAACGAGGTCGTGCTGACCGGCGTTGACCTCACCTCATGGGGCGCCGATCTGCCGGGCGCGCCGCGCCTTGGCGATCTGGTGCTGCGCATCCTGCGGCTGGTCCCCGGCCTGCCCCGCCTGCGGATCAGCAGCATCGATTCGATCGAGGCGGATGACGCGCTGATGCAGGCCATCGCCACCGAGCCGCGCCTGATGCCGCATCTGCACCTGAGCCTGCAAGCCGGCAGTGACCTGATCCTGAAACGCATGAAGCGCCGCCACCTGCGCGACGACGCAATCCGCTTTTGCGAAGAGGCGCTGCGCCTGCGCCCCGAGATGACCTTCGGCGCCGATATCATCGCAGGCTTCCCGACCGAGACCGAGGCGATGTTCGAAGACAGCCTCGCCCTTGTGACCGACTGCGATCTGACCTGGCTGCATGTCTTTCCCTATTCGCCCCGGGCAGGCACCCCCGCCGCCCGGATGCCGCAGGTGGGCGGTGCCACGATCCGCGACCGCGCCGCCCGCCTGCGCGCGGCGGGCGCGGCGCAGGTCGCCCGCCACCTTGCCGCACAGGTCGGCCGGACTCACCGTATCCTGATGGAATCGCCCCGGATGGGCAGAACCGAACAATTCACCGAGGTGCGGTTCAGCAGTGACCAGCCCGAGGGCCAGATCGTCACCGCCACAGTCACCGGGCAGACCGACACGGCTCTTCTGGCCTGAGTGCGGCAACCTCTCACCTCAAACACCCATGTCCACCCCACATCATCCGCCCAGAGAGGGAACCCAACCATGCAACTCCTGATGTCCCCCCTCTCGCCCTATGCCCGCAAGGTCCGCGTGCTTCTGCGTGAAACCGGCCAGCTGGGCGCGGTCGAGGAGGTCAGCGTCACCACCTCGCCCCTCGCCAGCGACCCGGCCGTCCTTGCCGCCAACCCCACCGGCCGCATCCCCGCCCTGATCCGCAACGGAGGCCCCGCGCTCTTCGACAGCCGGGTCATCACCCGGTTCCTCGATGCCCGCGCGGGCGGGGCGCTTTACCCCGAAGACAAGCTCTGGGAGGTTCTCACCCTCGAGGCGACGGCCGAAGGCATCCTCGATTCGGCGCTGATCCTGACTTACGAGGGTCGTTTCCGCAGCCCCGAACAGCAATCGCCCGAATGGCTGGACGCGCATTGGGCCAAGATCGCACGCGCCGTTTCGGCAATGAACCACGACTGGCGCGCCCCCCTTGGGGATCGGCTGAACATGGCGCAGATCGCCACCGCCTGCGCGCTGGCCTATCTGGATTTCCGTCACGATGCCCGGAACTGGCGGGCGGGGAATGACTGGCTGTCGGATTGGCTTGTCGATTTCTCGCAGCGTGACAGCATGACGGGCACGGCGCCAGCCGAGCTGCGGTGATCCTTCGGGTCAAAGCCGCGTGATCGGGGCATCCTCCGGCTGGTCCACCCTCCCCGCATCCTGCGTAATGAGGGTGAACCACGGAAGGAACGGGCGAAATGAAGAAGCTCCTCACCGCCATCATCGCTTTCTGGCCCATGACCGTTGCTGCACAGGACGTGCAGACGGTCACGGTCGCGGGCGGCTGTTTCTGGTGCGTCGAGGCGGATTTCGAGAAGGTGCCCGGCGTGATCGAGGTGATCTCGGGCTATACCGGCGGCACGGTCCCCAATCCGACCTATGATCAGGTGACAGCCGGCGGAACCGGCCATTACGAAGCGGTCGAGATCCTTTTCGACGCGGATCGCATCACCCTTGATACGATCCTCTACATGTTCCTGAGATCCGTCGATCCGACCGATCCCGGCGGGCAGTTCTGTGACCGGGGCGAAAGCTACAGGACGGCGATCTTTGCCGCGGATCCCGCACAGCGGCAGACTGCGGAACTGGCCATCGCCGATGCGCAGGCCGCCCTTGGGCAAGCCATCGTGACGCCCATCCTTTCGCTCGGGCCCTTCTACCGTGCCGAAGACTATCACCAGGATTATTACAAGGGGTCCGACTTCGTTCTGACCCGCTTCGGCCCCCGACGGCAATCGGTGGCCTATGAGCTTTATCGCGAGGCCTGCGGCCGCGACGCGCGTGTGCGCGCGCTCTGGGGTGCTGCTGCGCCATTCGCGAACTGAGGCGGTCTTTACACCTTTCGCCCCTCGGGGGTGCTGGCTAGTGTGGCCCGGCACAGTCCGGGGGGATGCATGGTCGCAGGCGATGCCGTCACGCCGATGATGGCCCAGTACCTTGAAATCAAGGCGGGCCATCCCGATGCGCTGCTGTTCTATCGGATGGGCGACTTCTACGAGATGTTCTTCGACGATGCCGTCGCGGCGGCCGAAGCGCTTGATATCGCGCTGACCAAACGCGGTAAGCACCTGGGCGAGGATATCGCCATGTGCGGCGTGCCCGTCCACAGTGCCGAAGGCTATCTTCTGACCCTGATCCGCAAGGGCTTTCGCGTCGCCATTGCCGAGCAGATGGAGGATCCGGCAGAGGCGCGCAAACGCGGGTCCAAGGCCGTGGTGCGGCGCGAGGTCGTCCGCCTTGTCACGCCCGGCACATTGACCGAAGACGCGCTGCTTGATGCGCGCCGGCACAACTATCTGGCGGCCTTCGCCGAGGTCCGGGGCGCGGGGGCGCTGGCCTGGGTCGATATCTCGACCGGGGCCTTTTCGGTGATGGAATGTCCGCCCGTTCGGCTTGGGCCGGAACTTGCCAGACTGACGCCGAGCGAGGTTCTCCTCTCAGAGGCGAACGAGGCGGTTTACGCTGGATCAGTGTCTGATTCCGGCGGGCAGGTGACGGCCCTGTCGCGCGGATCCTTTGACAGCACGAGTGCCGAGCGGCGCCTTTGCGGGCTCTACACTGTCGAGTCGCTTGACGGCTTTGGCAGCTTCACCCGACCCGAAGTCGCCGCGATGGGGGCCCTTGTCGACTATCTCGAGATCACGCAGAAGGGAAAGCTTCCCCTTCTGCGCCCCCCCACGCGCGAGGCTGTCACCAGTGCGATGCAGATCGACGGCCCGACGCGACGCTCGCTCGAGCTGACCCATGCGACCGGCGGCGGGCGGGCCGGTTCCCTTCTTTCCACCATCGACAGGACGGTCACGGCCGCCGGTGCGCGTTTGCTGGAGCGGCGGCTTTCCTCGCCCTCCTGCGCGGCGGCGATCATCCATGCCCGCCAGTCGGCCGTCACCGGAATGGTCGAGACTATCCGGCTGGCCGAAGGCATCCGGGATGCCCTGCGCGGCGCCCATGACCTTGACCGCGCGCTGTCGCGGCTGGCGCTTGACCGGGGCGGCCCCCGCGACATGGCGGCGATCCGCAACACGATCGAGGTTGCGGGCAGGATCGCAGCCCTGTGTGACACGGTCGAACTGCCCGAGATGCTGCGCGGCCTTGTGCAGGATCTGGTGGGGCATGAGGAACTGCACGATCTGCTGGATCAGGCTCTGATCGCAGAGCCGCCCCTTCTGGTGCGGGACGGGGGGTTCATTGCCGCAGGCCATGATCCCGAGCTTGATGAGCTTCGACAGCTTCGCGACGAAGGGCGGGGCCTGATCGCGGGGATGCAGGCGGATTTCGTCCGGACCACCGGGATCCAGAGCCTGAAGATCAAGCACAACAACGTCCTGGGCTATTTCATCGAGACGACGGACACCCATGCCGACAAGATGATGTCGCCGCCCTTGTCGGACACCTTCATTCACCGGCAGACAACCGCGAACCAGGTCAGGTTCACGACGGTCGAACTCAGCACGCTCGAGACGCGCATCCTGAACGCCGGCGGGCAGGCGATCGAGATCGAAAAGAGACTCTATTTTAGCCTGAAAGAGGCTATTCTCGACAGATCCGACGCGCTGGGCGCGCTGACCTCGGCCTTGGCGGAGTTCGATCTGTCGACCGCTCTTGCCGATCTTGCCCGGTCCGAGAACTGGTGCCGGCCGGTCGTGGACGAGTCGCGGGATTTCCGGATCGAGGGCGGGCGGCATCCCGTCGTCGAAACGGCCCTGCGCCGCGAGGGCGCGCCTTTCGTTGCCAATGATTGTGATCTGAGCGGCGCGGGGATCTGGCTTCTGACCGGGCCGAACATGGCGGGCAAGTCCACCTTCCTGCGGCAGAACGCCCTGATCGCCATACTGGCGCAGATGGGTTCCTGGGTTCCGGCGCAATCCGCCCGGATCGGCATCGTGAGCCAGGTCTTCAGCAGGGTGGGCGCCTCGGACGATCTGGCGCGGGGCAGGTCGACCTTCATGATCGAGATGGTCGAGACGGCCGCAATCCTGAATCAGGCCGATGACCGGGCGCTCGTGATCCTTGACGAGATCGGCCGCGGCACCTCGACCTATGACGGGCTGTCGATCGCCTGGGCCACGCTGGAACATCTTGAGGCCGTGAACCGATGCCGCGCGATCTTTGCCACCCATTATCACGAGCTCGCCTCGCTCGCGCAAAAGCTTGACGGGGTCGAAAACGCGACCGTTTCCGTGAAGGAGTGGAACGGCGAGGTGATCTTCCTGCACGAGGTGCGGCCGGGCACGGCCGACCGGTCCTATGGGGTGCATGTGGCGCGGTTGGCCGGGCTGCCCGCCACCGTGGTGGAACGGGCACGGGTCGTGCTGGATGCGCTCGAGAAGGGAGAGCGGGAAAGCGGCGGCCGCAAGGAGGCGCTGATCGACGACCTTCCCCTCTTTGCGGCAACGCCACCGGCCCCCGCACCCGCGCGCCCGTCGGTTTCAGCGCTTGAAGAGCGGCTGCGGACCATCCATCCCGACGATCTTGCGCCAAGGGAAGCCCTGGCGCTGATCTATGAGCTTAGATCCCTGATCGACTGAGGCGTTAGGTCTCCTGCCGGAACGAACCGGCCTAACCGGCCGGCGTCGAAGACACGCCGACCTGCGCGGGGCGCAGCAGCCGGTCATGCAGGAAGAAGCCCTCGGTCATGACCTGGATCAGATCGCCCGCCCTGGTTCCGGGCACCGGCGCCTCGAACATGGCCTGATGCAGCGCCGGATCGAACCTGTCGCCGACCTGAGGCGAGATCGG
Organism: Paracoccaceae bacterium; assembly: GCA_051859505.1. Taxonomy (GTDB): domain Bacteria; phylum Pseudomonadota; class Alphaproteobacteria; order Rhodobacterales; family Rhodobacteraceae; genus JAFIEN01. The sequence continues at coordinate 48,655 of JBHYFN010000020.1, read as the reverse complement.
CGTGATACCGTGTTTCTTGAACACATTGGTCAGCTCGCGCATCGTCAGATCGACGCCTTCAAGCAGGGCGGCGGAAATCTCTTTCTGCTCGTCCGTGGCGGTATCGAGCGCGCGACGGAGATTGTCGTAAACCGGCAGCAGATCACGGGCCAGCCGGGTCGCGCCGTAATGTTCGGCCTCGCGGCGGTCCCGATCGGCGCGCTTGCGGGTGTTTTCGGCATCCGCAAGGGCGCGCATGAACTTGTCCTTGAACTCGTCCCGCTCTGCCTTCACGGCATCGAGTTCATCAAGGATCTCCAGAGCCTCGGCCTCCATCGCCTCATCGCCTTCGGCAGCAAGTTCTTCAAGCGACTTGGGTTCGGTCTTCGGTTCGGCCATTTTCTTTTCCTATGAGGTTCGGTCGGCAATCAGCTTGCCGACCAATTGGGCAGTGTAGTCGACGATCGGGACGATCCGGCCATAGTTCAGACGGGTTGGCCCGATCACTCCGACGGCTCCGATGATCTTTCGGTCGGCGTTCATATACGGGGAAACGACCAGAGAGGAACCCGAAAGTGAAAAGAGTTTGTTTTCGGATCCGATGAAGATCCGCACACCTTCGCCTTGCTCGGTCAGCTCCAGAAACCGGGCTATGTCGCGCTTGCGTTCAAGGTCGTCAAAGAGCGACCGGATCCGTTCAAGGTCGGATGCGCCGTCGGGGTCCGACAAGAGGTTCCCGGTGCCGCGCACGATAAGGCGTTCGGTGGATTCGCTATCGCCGGCCCAGGTGGCAAAGCCGCTTTCGACAAGCTCGCGCGCCAGCGTGTCGATCTCTTGCCGGCGCTGCTCGATCTCGGTCGACATGGCGCTGCGCAGATCGGCAAGCGATTTGCCGGCGGCGAGCGCATTCACGAAATTCGCAGCCTCGCGCATGGAAGAGGGGGTCTGACCGGGCGGTGGCGTGAAGACACGGTTTTCAACATGGCCGTCGGCAAAGACAAGCACGACAAGGGCGCGTTCCGGCGACAGCGATACGAATTCGATATGCTTGATCGGCGAAACCTCGTGCTTGGGCGCCAGCACGAGGCTCGCACCGCGCGTCACGCCCGACAAAGCGGCGCCCACCCGGTCAAGCACGCTGGAGACATCCCCCTCGCCGGGGCCAAGCGTGTCATCCAGCATGCGGCGATCCTCGCCATCCAGATCGCCCACTTCAAGGAGGCCATCGACGAAAAGCCGAAGCCCAAGCTGCGTCGGAACGCGGCCCGCGCTGATATGGGGGCTGCCAAGAAGGCCGAGGTATTCCAGATCCTGCATGACGTTGCGGATCGTCGCGGCGCTGACCTGTTCGGAAAGGGTCCGGGTCAGGGTTCTTGACCCGACGGGGGCGCCCGTTTCCAGATAACCCTCGACCACGCGTCTGAACACTTCCCGAGAGCGGTCGTTCATCTCTTCGATGGAGGGCAATTTGTCTGTCATCTACGCATCGCTCTAGGGGCACGGTATATATGGCGATCCAGAGCGGCGCGTCAATCGGGGTTGGAATCCGCAGGGCCTTGGCTTATCCCCCGCGCGGACTGTGGAAAGGACCGACCATGCGCCCCTCTGGCAGAAAAACAGACGAAATGCGCCCCGTCAGCATCGAGGTCGATGTGACGCGTCATGCAGAGGGATCGTGCATGGTCAGGATCGGCCAGACCCATGTGATCTGCACGGCCTCGATCGACGAGAAGGTGCCCAGCTTCCTCAAGGGCAAGGGGCATGGATGGGTGACGGCGGAATATGGCATGCTCCCGCGCGCGACCCATACCCGGATGAAGCGCGAGGCGAAGGGCGGTCAGTCGGGCCGGACCCAGGAGATCCAGAGGCTGATCGGCCGAAGCCTGCGGGCCGGGGTGGACAAGGTCGCCCTGGGAGAGCGTCAGATCGTGGTGGATTGCGATGTGATCCAGGCGGATGGCGGAACAAGATGTGCCGCAATTACAGGGGGTTGGGTCGCGCTGAAGCTCGCGACGAACAAGCTGTTGAAGGCGGGCCTGATCACGTCGGATCCGCTGTCTGCCCCGGTCTCGGCGGTCAGTTGCGGCATCTATGCCGGGCAGCTTGTGCTTGACCTCGACTATCCCGAAGACAGCGAAGCGGGTGTTGACGGGAACTTCGTGATGGCCGGGGGCCGCCTGATCGAGGTGCAGATGTCGGCCGAGGGGGCGACCTTCTCGCGGCAGGAAATGGACGGCCTGCTTGAGCTTGCCGCCTCGGGCAACGAAGCCCTGGCCGCGATCCAGATGGGCGTTTTCGCGTGAGACGGCTGACAGGGGGTCGTCTGGTTCTGGCGACCCACAACACCGGAAAGGTCGAGGAGATTGCGGATCTTCTTCGTCCCTTTGAGATCGACCTGAGCTGCAACGCCGATTTCGGCCTTCCCGAACCCGAAGAGACGGCGACGACCTTTGCCGGAAACGCCCGGATCAAGGCGCATGCGGCGGCAGTGGCAACGGGTCTGCCCGCCTTGGCCGACGATTCCGGGATCGAGATCGATGCACTGGGCGGAGCACCGGGTGTGCACACCGCGGATTGGGCCGAAGGGCCGGAGGGGCGCGATTTCCTTCGTGCGATGACCCGCGCCCATGAGGCGCTTCTTGTAACCGGCGCGTCCGAGCCGTGGAAGGCACGGTTCTGCTGCACGCTTGTGCTGGCCTGGCCCGATGGTCACGATGAGGTGTTCGAGGGGCTCTGTGAGGGCGTGGTGGTCTGGCCGATGCGTGGAGAACAGGGGCACGGCTATGATCCGATCTTCCTGCCGGATGGCTATGACCTGACCTTCGGAGAGATGGACCGCTGGGAGAAGAACCGCATCAGTCATCGTGCGGATGCTTTCGGCAAGTTCGTCGCGGGCTGCCTTGGCTGAGGATTGGGAGGCGGGCGGCTTTGGCCTTTATGTGCACTGGCCGTTCTGCGAGTCGAAATGCCCCTATTGTGACTTCAACAGCCATGTCGCGGCGGAGATCGACCAGGCCCGCTGGGTCAGGGCCTATCTGTCTGAAATAGAGCGGGTTTCAGTGGCCACGCCGGGCCGGATCCTGCGGTCGGTTTTCTTCGGCGGGGGCACCCCCAGCCTGATGCGGCCCGAGACGGTGGAGGCGGTGATTTCCGCAGCAAGGGCCGCCTGGCCGTTTGCGAATGACATCGAGATCACGCTTGAAGCGAATCCCTCTTCGGTTGAGGCAAGCAGGTTCAAGGGTTTCCGGGACGCGGGGGTGAACCGCATTTCCATGGGAATTCAATCACTTGACGATGAAGACCTGCGAAAATTGGGGCGGCGGCACACGGTTGGCGAAGCCAGGGCGGCCTTTGACATTGCCCGCGCGCTGTTCGAGCGGGTGAGCTTTGATCTGATCTATGCCCGGCAGGACCAGACCGTTGCAGCCTGGGAGGGCGAGCTTGCCGAGGCCCTGGGCATGGCGGTCGATCATCTGTCGCTTTACCAGCTGACGATCGAAGACGGGACGCCCTTTGCGGCCCGACAGTCAGCCGGAAAACTGAGGGGGCTGCCCGATGAGGATCTGGCGGCCGAGATGTACGAGGTTACGCAGCAGATCACCGCTTCGAGTGGGTTTTCCGCATATGAAGTGTCGAATCACGCGCGGGAGGGCCAGGAGAGCCGTCACAACCTGATCTATTGGCGGCATGGCGATTACGCGGGTATCGGCCCGGGCGCGCATGGGCGCCTGACCCTTGGCGGTCAAAGGATGGCGACAGAGGCCGTCACTTTGCCCGTGGCCTGGCTGGAACGGGTCGAAAGGACCGGCAGCGGCGACCTTGGGCGCGAGGCGCTTTCGCAGGACGATATGCTGGCCGAGTTTCTGATGATGGGGCTGCGATTGGTCGAGGGGGTGGATATCGCGCGATTGACCGCTCTGGGGGGTGGATCGGTTCCCGGCCGCTGTGCCGAGCTGATCGACCAGGGCTTGATGGAGATCGGGGACGGGCGGCTTCGTGCCAGCCCGTCAGGACGCCCGATCCTCAATTCCCTGCTGCGGGCGATCCTGGTCCATTAGCCGCCCGAAAGGGTGCGGAGCAGGTCGTCAAGCTGCTCGAGATTGCGATATCTGAGGACGACCTTGCCGCCTTCGCCCGTCGGATCGTGATCGATCGTCACGCCCATGCGAAGCGAGGCTGACAGTTCCTGTTCGATCTGGACCGTGTCGGCATCCTTGGCCGGCTTGGCCGCTGTGCTGCGGGCCGGCCTTGCCTTGCCGGTATCCGCCCGGATCAGACGCTCGACCTCGCGTACGGAAAGGCCGTTGGCGACCACATCCCTTGCCAGTTGCGAGGCCCTTGGATGGCCGATCAGCGCGCGTGCATGGCCCGCGCTCAACCGCCCCTCGACGAGCAGTGCCTGCACGTCATCGGGAAGCGACAGCAACCTCAGGAGGTTGGCGATATGGCTTCTGCTTTTGCCCAGCGCGGCGGAAAGCTGCTCTTGCGTATGAGAGAACCTGTCCATCAGCTGACGATAGCCCAGGGCCTCATCGATCGGATTGAGATCAGCCCTCTGGATATTCTCGATGATGGCGACCTCGAGAACCTCGGTATCCGAATAGTTCCGCACGATGACGGGCAGATCATGAAGCTGCGCCAGCTGCGCGGCCCTCCAGCGCCTTTCTCCGGCGACGATCTGGTAGTGGTCGCTTTGGCCGGGATCGGGGCGAACGATGAGGGGCTGGATGATGCCTTTCTCGCGGATCGACGCTGCGAGCTCGTCCAGCGCTTCTGGCGGGAACGTCTTGCGCGGCTGATCCGGGTTGGGATGCACGACTTCGATCGGAACCACGAGGTCGGGCCGCCTCTGGCGATCGGCCCCGGTGTCGAGGGGTATGTCGGACATGAGGGCTGAAAGGCCGCGACCAAGGCCGCGGTTGCGATTGGCTTTCTCTGTCATGACGGTTTCCTGATGGACGGGTTCGGATGCATGGGTCGCGCTACTCCCTGGCAATGAGTTCTTCGGCCAATGCAAGATAGGCCGAGCTGCCCGTTGAGGCCGGGTCATAGTCCAGCACCGGCATGGCATAGGACGGCGCCTCGGAGAGGCGCACATTCCGAGGGATGACCGTTCGGAAGACCAGATCTCCGAGCGTTTCCCTTGCATCGGATTCGACCTGCTGGGACAGGTTGTTCCGCTTGTCATACATCGTGAGGGCGACACCCTCGATCCTCAGATCCGGGTTCGCCGACTGCCGCACGTCACGCAATGTCAGCATCAGTTGCGACAGGCCCTCGAGGGCGAAGAACTCGCTTTGCAGGGGAACCAGCACCGAATGCGCCGCGACCATGGCATTTACGGTCAATATGTTGAGGGATGGCGGGCAATCGATCAAGATGTAGTCGATACCTGCGTCATCCACCGCCGACGCCCTTAACGCGTCGTGAAGAACGAAGCTGCGCCGTTCGTTGGACACCAGCGCCAGATCCGCCGAGCTCAGGTCGGTTGTTGCGGGGATTATGTGAAGGTTTGCGACGGTGGTGGGCTGCATGGCCTCGGCCAGGGTCGCTTCGCTCAGCAGGATGTCATAGGTCGTGACTCGCCTTTTCTCGGACGGAATCCCAAGCCCTGTGGAGGCATTTCCCTGGGGATCAAGGTCAACGAGCAGGATCCTGCGACCCGATTTCGCAAGGGCTGCGCCAAGGTTGATGGCTGTTGTGGTCTTTCCCACACCGCCCTTCTGGTTGGCGACGGCGATTATGCGGGGACTCCGGTCAGAGCGGTCGGGCACGTTCAAGTCTTTCGATGATCAGGATCCGGGCCTCGGGATCCGTTACGCTGGGGTGGGTCGCAAGATCGAAGTGCCACAGCTTTCTTGCCTCGGCAATCTCTTCCTCGGCCCGCCGGCCTTTGGGAAAGATCCCGATGCCATTGTGTGCGACATGGCGCTCGCAATGGCCGAGCAGACGGTCAAGTGGGGCCAGGGCGCGGGCCGAAACGACGTCGGCGTTCAGGGGGTTCAATGCCTCCGCCCGGCTGACCTCGACCGTGATTGACAGATCAAGTTCGGCCGCAACGGCCTGGAGGAACGCGCCCTTGCGGTTGTCGCTTTCCACGAGCGTGATTCTTCTGTCGGGCGCCTCTGTCCGGGAAAGAATGGCGATCACCACCCCGGGGAAGCCGCCGCCAGATCCGAGATCGGCCCAATGGCTCCAATTTGAGGGGGCCAGAGCATGGATCTGAGCGGAATCAAGGATATGGCGCGTCCAGATGTCTTCGCGAGACCTCGCTGAAACAAGGTTGATGTGCTTCGTCCACTTCTCGACCAGGGCAGCAAAGCTGTTCAGCAGATCCTCTGTTTCACGTGAAACATTCAAGGCTTTCTGCGGGTCGTTCATACCAGTACCCGTCAGGACGCGGCCCTCTCGATCCGGCGCAGGTGCGCAGTGATCAGCATCAGCGCTGACGGCGTCATCCCTTCGATTCCGGCCGCCTGGGCAATGGAGAGCGGACGAATGCGCATCAGTTTGGCCTGAAGCTCTGCCGACAGTCCGTCAATCTCATCGAACGGCATGTCCAGCGGTATGGCGCGCCGGTCATCGCGGCGGAAGGCTTCGACATCCCGCGCCTGACGCTCGATATAGGTCGCATAGGTCGCGTCCTTCTTGAGCTGCTCCTGTATAGGGCTTTCGATATCGGACAAATCGGCATCGAATTCCAGGAGATGTCCGAAGGTTCCATCCGACAGGGCAAGAACCTCCATGCCGTTGCGGTTCGGCTTGTCGGGGTTGATGTTGATACCGGCAGCCGAGAGTTGCCGCGCCGTCATCGTCAGGCCGGTCAAGCGCTCTCTGGCAGAACGCAGCGCCTCCTCCTTTCGGCTGTACACGGACCAGCGGGCGTCTTCTACGCAGCCAATGTCCCGTCCCCGCGCGGTAAGCCTTTGATCGGCATTGTCGGCCCGAAGCGCCAGCCGGTACTCGGCTCGGGAGGTGAACATCCGGTAGGGTTCGGTGACACCGCGGGTGACAAGATCATCAATCATGACACCGATATAGCTTTCCGCGCGATCAAAAATGACCGGATCCCGGCCCAGCGCTGCACTTGCCGCGTTCAGACCGGCAACCGCACCCTGGGCCGCAGCCTCCTCATATCCGGTGGTGCCGTTGATCTGGCCGGCGAGATAGAGGCCGGAAACATCCTTGAGCTGAAGATCCCGGCCAAGCGCTCTGGGATCGACATAGTCATACTCGATGGCATAGCCGGGTTGGGTGATGACGGCCGACTCCAGCCCCTTGATCGAACGAACATACTCCTCCTGAACCTCGACGGGCAAGGATGTCGAGATCCCGTTGGGATAGACCGTGTCATCGTCAAGCCCCTCAGGTTCAAGGAAAATCTGATGAGACTCCTTGTCCGCGAACCGAACGATCTTGTCCTCTATCGATGGGCAATAGCGCGGACCAACCCCGGAGATATGCCCTCCGTACATGGCGGAGCGATCGAGGTTTCTACGGATGATCTCGTGCGTCAGCGGATTCGTATGGGTGATCCCGCAGGAAATCTGCCGCGCCACTGGCCCCGATGACAGGAAGGAGAACATCTCCGGCGCCTCGTCTCCTGGTTGCTCCTCGAGAGAGCTCCAATCGATCGTCCTCCCATCAAGCCTTGGGGGCGTCCCCGTCTTGAGCCGGGCCAAAGGCAGGCCGAATGACGCCAGCCGTTCGGCCATTCGCACGGAGGGCGCCTCGCCCATGCGTCCCCCCGAGTGGGACTTGTCACCGATATGTATGACGCCGCGAAGAAAGGTTCCCGTCGTCAGGATGACCCGCCCGGCCTTCAACACACGGCCATCCGCCATGATGCCTCCGGAAACGGCGCCCGCATGCATGGACAGATCTGTCGCCTCGCCCTCCAGAACGGTCAGACCGCTCCGCTCCGCGATGACCCTTTGCATCTCCTCGCGATACCGGCGTCTGTCGCATTGCGCCCTTGGCCCCTGTACGGCAGGACCCTTCTTGCGGTTCAGCAGCCGGAACTGGATCCCCGCATGATCCGCAACACGGCCCATGATCCCGTCAAGCGCATCAATCTCGCGTACAAGGTGGCCCTTTCCAAGGCCACCGATCGCCGGATTGCAGGACATGACGCCGATCGAATCCCGCCGCAGCGTGACAAGCGCCGTTCTCGCGCCCATGCGCGCAGAGGCATGCGCCGCCTCACAGCCCGCATGGCCGCCACCGATCACAATGACATCGAAGTCCTGATGTTTCACGTGAAACACTCCTACTTCCCGATACAGAACGAGGAAAAGACCTCATCCAGAATGTCCTCGACATCCACCCGCCCGACAAGCGCATCGACTGCCGATACCGCATTTCGCAATGCTTCTGCAATCAAATCTCCGCGCCTCTCCGCCTCGGGAAGCAAGTCGATGGCCTCTCGCAAGGCCTCGACCCCTCTCTGCATCGCCAGTCTGTGGCGTTCCCGCATCGCGACCCCGACAAGCGCCGCCCGGCCGGACAGCTCATGGGAAACCCGCGAAACCAGATCCTCAATGCCCTGCCCTGTTACCGCTGAAATCCCGACGCCGGTAACGTCGGCCTTGGTCTGGACGACCAGATCGCCCGGCTGAACCTCCATGGCAGGAAGCGAACCGGCCTCGATCAGATGAAGCCGCAGATCCGCAGCCTCCGCACGCTTTCGCCCCTTCCGTATCCCCAGCTGCTCAATCTCATCCGTCCCGTCGCGCAGTCCCGCCGTATCCAGCAAGGTCACAGGTATCCCGTCCAGGACGAGCCTCACCTCGATCACATCCCGCGTCGTCCCGGCGCGTTCGGATGTGATGGCCGCGTCTCGGCCCGCCAGACAATTCAGAAGCGTTGATTTCCCCACATTCGGCGCACCGACGATGGCCACCTCGAACCCTTCCCTGATCCGTTCGGCTATGCGTGATCCCCGGATCTCGCGCTCCATATCGGCGAGAACCGCCTCGACCAGCGGGCGAACCTCTGGCACCACATCGACAGGCACCTCTTCGTCAGCAAAATCGATCGTCGCCTCGATCAAGGCCATCGAGCGAATCAAGGACTTTCGCCAGATCTCGACCCGCTCTCCCATATCGCCCGAAAAGACCCGCATCGCCTGACGGCGCTGAGCTTCCGTTTCGGCATTGATCAGATCGGCAAGGCCTTCAACCTGTGCAAGATCCATCCGGCCGCTTTCAAGCGCGCGCCGCGTGAACTCTCCAGGCTCTGCCGGTCGAAGACCTGGCCTGCCCGAAAGCTCTGCCAGCACCGCAGCAACAATCGCCGCGCTTCCGTGCAGATGCAGCTCCACAACCTCATCACCCGTAAAGCTCTGGCCCTTGGGAAACACCAGGATCAGTGCCTCGTCCAGGATCTCGCCTCCTCCGGATCGGATCTTCCTGAGAGTCCGACCCGTCACCGGCAAGGAACCGGCCATCGACTCGACAGCCGTCCTGGCATCATCTCCCGAAATCCGGATGACCGCGAGGCCCGCCCGGCCAGGTGCTGTGGCAAGGGCAAAAATGGTCATCATCACTTCAAGTCATTGTTTTTACTGTATTATCAGGTGTTCATCGAATCGAAGAAGTCCGAATTCGTCTTGGTCTGCTTCAGTTTCGATATCAGGAACTCGATCGCATCCGTCGTTCCCATCGGGTTGAGGATCCGGCGAAGAACATAGGTCTTCTGCAGATCCGCCTTGTTCACCAGCAGGTCCTCTTTCCGCGTCCCGGATTTGAGGATGTCCATCGCCGGGAAGACGCGCTTGTCTGCAACCTTCCTGTCCAGCACGATCTCCGAGTTGCCGGTTCCCTTGAATTCTTCAAAGATCACCTCATCCATCCGGCTTCCCGTATCAATCAGCGCGGTCGCGATGATCGTCAAGGATCCGCCCTCCTCGATGTTCCTCGCCGCACCGAAAAACCGCTTCGGCCGCTGAAGGGCATTGGCATCCACACCGCCCGTGAGAACCTTCCCCGACGACGGCACGACAGTATTGAAGGCGCGGCCCAGCCTCGTGATCGAGTCCAGAAGGATCACCACGTCCCTCTTGTGCTCCACCAGGCGCTTTGCCTTCTCGATCACCATTTCGGCCACGGCCACATGCCGCGAGGCGGGTTCGTCAAAGGTCGAGGAAACGACCTCTCCCTTCACCGACCGCTGCATGTCGGTCACTTCTTCCGGCCGCTCGTCGATCAACAGGACGATAAGGTAACATTCCGGATGGTTGACCGCTATCGAATGGGCAATGTTCTGCAACAGCACGGTCTTGCCCGTACGCGGCGGCGCCACGATCAGGCCCCGCTGCCCCTTCCCGATCGGTGACACAAGGTCGATGATCCGCGCCGACCGATCCTTGAGCGTGGGATCTTCCTCGATCTCCATCTTCAATCGTTCATCCGGATAAAGCGGCGTCAGGTTGTCGAAGGCCACCTTGTGCCGGGCACGCTCCGGATCCTCGAAATTGATCTTCTCGACCGAGGTCAGGGCAAAATAGCGCTCGTTGTCATTCGGCTCCTGAATGACGCCTTCGACCGTATCGCCCGTCCGCATCGCAAACTGCCGAATCATCTCGGGGCTCACATAGATGTCGTCCGGGCCCGGCAGATAGTTCGCTTCGGGCGAGCGCAGGAACCCGAAACCATCCTGCAGCACCTCAAGAACCCCGTCCCCCCCGATGATCCAGTCCTCATCGGCCCGTTCCTTGAGAATGGCGAACATCATGTCGCCCTTTCTCATGGTCGAGGCATTCTCGATCTCGAGGTCTTCAGCCATCGACAGCAGATCCTTCGGGCTCTTGGCCTTCAGATCAGCAAGATTGATACGATGCTGTTGTTCCATGATGCACACCATGACGATCTCTCGACCGTCGTTCCGTTGTTCTGAGGAAAATGCGAGGCTCCGGACGGAGCGGCAGCCTTTCGCTAGTGCCCAAACGGGCCGAAGTCAATCAGAACGGTCGCACGATCACCGCGATCACGATCACGAGCATCAATACCGTCGGAACCTCGTTGGCCCAGCGATAGGCCCGCCCGCTGCGGGTATTCTCGCCTGCCGCAAACTCCCGACACCGCGCAGCCAGCCAGCCATGCATCCCCGTCATCGCCAGAACGGACACCAGCTTGATCCATGACCAGGCCGCAGACCAGTCGAACATGCCCAGCCCGATCAGAAGAAGCCCGAAAACCCAGGTCGAGATCATCGAGGGGTTCATGATCAGCTTCAGAAGCTTCCGCTCCATGACCCGAAAGGTCGCATCCAGCTCCGACCCCACAGCTGCACGCTCCGCGTGATAGACAAACAGGCGAGGCAGGTAGAACATCCCCGCCATCCACGCGATCAAAGACACGACATGCCCGACCTTCAACCAATCATAGTAAGGCATCAGCAGGTTGATCACGTCGCGCCGTCCTTCCTCAGGGAGTCCCCTCCCCTCTTAATGAATAGTAAATGAAAGAAAAGATGATGTTGCTGTAGAGAGAGCCCCCTCTGTGGATTATCCGGTTCTCCACAGCATCGTCCACCGCCACCGCTGACCGCGCGGACTGTTCGGAACCCGGCCGGCACTCTTTACGGTTTGTTAAGAAACACGGCTGATCCCTCCCCCCGGAAGGTTACCCTCCCCGAGAGCCCCGGCGCCCCGGCGGGGGATTCGCTCACAAGACACGACTTGTGCTTGCCCACGGTGGATGATCTGTCCTGATTGGCTGCGGCAGGACACGCAACCCGGCTCGGAAGGATCTGATGCTCCGATCTCGCCGACATTCTACCGCATCAACGCGCCGCTTCTCGACAAGGTTGTCCACATGACCGATCCTATGATCCTTGCTTCGGGCTCTACCATCCGGGCAACGCTCCTCCGCCGCGCCGGGGTCGATGTCGATGTCAGGCCCGCCCGTATCGATGAAGTCGCAGTCCGCGACGCCCTTTCCGCCGAAGCCGCATCGCCGCAGGATATCGCCGATACCCTGGCCGAGATGAAGGCGCTCAGGGTCTCGGGCCAGGTGCCCGGGGCACTCGTGATCGGCTGCGATCAGGTTCTGGTCTTTCAGGACAGGGTGCTGGGAAAGCCGTCGGATCGCAATGACTTGCGGCTTCAGCTGGCCGGCCTTCGGGGCAAATCCCATGTCCTGATTTCGGCGGTCGTCGTCTGTCAGGATGGAAAGCCCCTCTGGCGGCATGCGGCCAAGGTGCGCCTGACGATGCGCGACTTTTCGGACGAATGGATCGAGGCCTACATTGATCGCAACGCCTCGTCGCTTCTCGACTCCGTTGGCGGCTACAAGATCGAGGAAGAAGGTATCCGGCTTTTCACCCGTATCGAAGGCGACTACTTTGCCATCCTGGGGCTTCCGCTTGTCGAGCTCCTGTCCTGGCTGACCATGAGGGGAGCTTTACCGTCGTGACCGACACTGCACCACTCGCCGGCGTGATCGGAAACCCCATCGGGCATTCGCGGTCGCCGCGCCTTCACCGTCACTGGCTTGCCCGCTACGGGATTGCCGGGGATTATGTGCCCTTGCACGTGCATGAAGAGGATCTTGAACAGGTCATCCGGACCTTGCCGAAGATGGGCTTCGTCGGCGTGAACGTCACGATCCCGCACAAGGTTTCGGTCATGCAGATCGCGGATCAGATCAGCGATCGCGCCACCTTGATCGGCGCGGCGAATACGCTGATCTTTCGACGTGATGGCAAGATTCACGCCGATAATACAGATGGTTACGGTTTTCTGGCAAGCCTGCGGTCCGGCGCGCCCAACTGGCAGGCCGATGCCGGCCCGGTGGCGGTTCTTGGCGCCGGCGGCGCCGCCCGGGCGGTGATCGAGGCGCTTATCGAAGCCGGCGCGACAGAGATCCTTCTGTCCAACAGAACCAGGCCCAAGGCCGAGGCGCTCAAGTCCGATTTCGGTTCGCGCCTGCGGATCGTCGACTGGGTCCAAGTCGGCAATGTCATCGAAGATGCCGCCACCATCGTCAACACGACCTCGCTCGGGATGACTGGCTGTCCCGAGCTTCGCATCCCCCTTGATGGCCTCCATCCCGGCCAAACCGTCACCGATCTTGTCTACAACCCGCTCGAGACCCGGCTTCTGGCCGAAGCGCGGGCCGCCGGCTGCACCACGGTCGATGGTCTGGGCATGCTTCTTCACCAGGCGGTGCCGGCCTTCGAACGATGGTTCGGACAAAGGCCCGAAGTCGACGACGATCTGCGGGCCGCCGTTCTGGCATGAGGGTCGTGATCGGCCTGACCGGTTCGATCGGCATGGGCAAGACGACGACCGCCAAGATGTTCGCCGATCACGGCATTCCCGTCTGGAATGCAGATGAGGCCGTGCACCGGATCTATGCAAAGGGCGGCAGCGCCGTGCCCCCCCTCGCCGCGCTGTTTCCCGAGGCGCTGGAGGATGGGGCGATCAGCAGGGACAGGCTGAAACGCATCATCGCGAAGGAGCCCTCCGCCCTCGAACGGATCGAACGGATCGTCCACCCGCTCCTTGCCGAAGACAGGCAGGGCTTCCTTGCCCGGAACGGTGACGGTATCGTCCTTCTGGATATCCCGCTTCTGTTCGAAGCGGGTCTCGACACGATCTGCGACGTGACCGTGACCGTCTCGACAACGCCCGATCAGCAACGCGCCCGCGTTCTGGCGCGACCGGGGATGACCGAAGAGCAGTTCGACCTGATCCGCGCCCGCCAATTGCCCGATGAGGTCAAGCGCGCGCGCGCGACCTATGTTATCGACACATCAACCCTTGAGGGGGCAGAGGCGGCGGTGAAGAGTGTCATTGCCCGGATCAAAGGAACGAACGACGATGCGTGAGATTGTCCTCGATACGGAAACAACCGGGTTCGAGCCTTCCGAAGGCGACCGGATCGTCGAGATCGGCGCGGTCGAGCTGTTCAATCACGTGCCGACGGGGCGCACCTATCATCAATACATCAACCCCCAGCGCTCCATGCCGCAAAGCGCTTTCGAAGTGCATGGCCTGGGGGATGACTTCCTGCGCGACAAGCCGGTCTTTGCCGAAGTGGCCGCGGGGTTCGTCGAATTCGTCGGCGAGGCGATACTCGTCATCCACAACGCCGCCTTCGACATGAAGTTCATCAATGCCGAGCTCGAGTGGATCAAGCTCCCCCCGATCCCGATCGAGCGTTCGATCGACACTCTGGCCATCGCCCGGCGCAAGTTTCCCGGCTCTCCCGCCTCGCTTGACGCGCTTTGCCGCAGGTTCGGGATCGACAATTCGTCGCGCACGCTGCACGGCGCCCTGCTCGACAGCGAGATATTGGCCGAGGTCTATCTGCAACTCATCGGCGGCCGACAGCCGGATTTCGGCCTCGAGGCGCAATCCGGGTCGCGCTCGGCGGCAGAGGGGCCGGTGTGGCGGCCGCGGCCGCGACCCACGCCCCTGCCGTCGCGCCTGACCGAGGGGGAGGCCGCGGCCCATGCCGAATTAATCCGCTCTCTGGGGGCGGATGCGGCCTGGCTCAAGGCCGACTGATCAGCTGTCGAGCTTCTGCGCCTGCTCTGCCGGCGCCTGTTCGCCATTGGTCTGGCCGGACTGAGCCTGCACGCGACGCGTCAGCTCGTTGCGGTAAAGCGCAAGGAAATCAATCATCTCGAGGTTAAGCGGCGGGAAGCCACCATCACGCGTCACATCGCTCACGATCCGGCGCAGGAAAGGGAAGGTGATCCGCGGGCATTCGATCAGAAGATAGGCATGCAGCTGTTCTTCCGGCACGCCCTCGATGTGGAAGATGCCCGAATACTCGATCTCCATGATGAACAGAACCTGCCCGCTGCCCTTGGATTTCGACGTGATGTTGAGCTTGGTGACGATCTCGTACTGGTTGGCGACGGGACGCTTTCTTGCGTCAAGGTTCACCTGAACCGCGATCTCGGGCTGAAGGTCGCCGGTCAGCCCCTTCTGCGCCAAGGCATTCTCGAACGACATGTCCCGGATGTACTGGGCGATCACGCGCTGGGTGACTTTCGGCGGAACGGCAGCTTGCGCTCCGGTCGTTTCGGGGGCGTTCTCTTCGGCCATCATCTGTCTCCGGTCCATTGGGTTGGCTTTACCTAACAGGCCCGACAGGCCTTCTCAATGCCTGCGGCCCAAGCGGCCAGGTCAGTGTTTCGTCCAGCCGGATGGGCCGTGCGTCGGCTTTTTCGGAGGGTCCACCTCTTCGAATTCCGCGTCGATCACCCGGTCGGATGGCGGCGCCTCGCGGTAGGATGTCGAAGACATCTCGACCACCATGCCCTGCATCCGGGCGCGTCGGCGCAAGGCTGAGAAGGCGGATCGGCGGACCTGCGGCACCAGCAGGACAAGGCCCAGGGCATCGGTCAGAAAACCCGGAATGATCAGAAGCATCGCGGCAAGAAAGATCATCGCGCCATGCACCACATGTTCGGCAGGATCGTCCGGCTGGGTCACGCCCTGCCGCATCATTGCCGCGGCCCCTCCGCCCTGGCCCCGCAACAGCAGGATACCGGCAAGAGCCGACAGAACCACGAGGGCCAGTGTTGCCATGACACCGATCCAGCCCCCGACGATGATGAAGAGCGCGATTTCCACGATGGGAATCGCCAGAACCACAACAATTGCCCACATCTTCGTGACTTCGCTCCCTCTGCGGCGACTATGCGCCGCTGTATCGCCAGAACAGGTGGACTCGATACCACCGCCACCTTACATAAGGCCGATGTCCGGCATATGCCACGCCGCGACCCTGCAAACGCGCCCGCAAAGAGGTCAACATGAATTCTCCGATCGTCCAGTTGCTCGTCCTGGCGGGGATCGCGATCTTCCTGATCCTGCGACTCCGCTCTGTTCTGGGGACGCGCGAAGGGTTCGAGAAACCGCCCGTGCCTCTTGCGCAGACCTCCAAGCGCAAGCGCCCCGACCTTGAGGTGATCGAGGGCGGCCCGGATCGCGACATCACCGATCACGTTCCCGAGGGCTCGGATGCGGCAAAGGCGCTTGCGGCGATGAAGGGCGTTGATCCCGATTTCGGCGTGAACGATTTTCTTCAGGGCGCGCGCGGCGCCTATGAGATGATCCTGATGGCGTTCGAAAAGGGTGATCTGGCAAGCGTTCAGCCCTTCCTGTCCCCCGAAGTCTACGAGGCCTTCGCCTCGGTCGTCGAACACCGCGAACGTGAGGGGCTGCAGATCGATGCGACCTTCGTGGGCATCAGCGACCTTGCCCTGCAGGATGCGACCTTCGACAAGCAAAGCGGCGAGGCCGAGCTGAGCGTGCGTTTCGTCGGCGAACTGGCCTATGTCGTCCGCGACCGCGCCGGCGATATCGTCGAGGGCAACCCGAACGAGATCAAGCGCCAGCGCGATGTCTGGACCTTCGCCCGCACGATGGGCACCCCGGATCCGAACTGGCTTCTGGTCGCAACCAGCGAGTGACGGGCAAGCCCCGTCCATTCCATGCGGCGCCCCCGTCATATCTCTCCCGAAGAGCGTGCGCTTTGGGAACATGTGACCAAGGCCGACAAGCGGCTTCCTTCCGGGGCCAACAAGCAGCCTTCGCCGGATAGGGATGGGGGGCAGCCATCCGGCACGGCCCCCGCCCCGCCGCCCCCCGCTGCGCCCCCGATCCGCCCATCCCTGCCGGATTTCCGGATCGGCGAGGGGGTTGATCACAGCGGATCGCGTAACCTGATTGCCGGCCTTGCAGACGACCGGGCCGAGCTTCCTGCCCTGCGGATGGACGCGCGATCCTTCGGAAAACTCAAGCGCGGAAAGCTCGTGCCCGAGGCGCGGATCGACCTGCATGGCATGACCCTTGCCCAGGCTCACCCGGCGCTTGTGCGGTTTGTCATGTCCTCCCATGCGGCTGGCCGGCGGCTGGTCCTCGTGATCACCGGCAAGGGGAAAGAGCGTGACGATGCCGCGCCGATCCCGTCTCATCGGGGCCTCTTGCGCCAGCAGGTGCCGCAATGGCTCTCCATCGCGCCGCTGGCGCAGGTTGTGCTGCAAGTGTCGCGCGCCCATGCCAGCCACGGGGGTGACGGCGCGCTTTATGTCTATCTACGCCGCCGCAGATAGGGCGGGCCTTGCATTTCTGACCCCGATGGTGGCCGCAATCCCCGAAAGAACAAAGAAGACGGCAATGCCTGTCATCTGCTCGGGAAAGCTCACACCCAGATCGATCAGCCAACCCGATACGCCCGGTCCGATGGCCGATCCGAAGATCATGACAGATCCCGCCGTGGCCTTGATCGCCCCGAGGTTCCTGGTGCCGTAATATTCGGCCCAGAACGCGCCGGGCACCGTGGCCTGCATGCCCGAACCCAGGCCCACAAGGACAAGACCCACCGCCGCGCCGAAAAGCGTCTCGGCCTGGGCGAGGATCAGAAAACCCACCGCGAAGGGCGCCATGTAGTACGGGACAAGCCTTCCCGTCCCCACCCGGTCGATCGCCCAGCCCGAGGCAAAGGTTCCCCCGATCAGGACAGCGGTGAAAAGCGGCATCAGCGCGACGAACTCGGCCAGTGACCAGCCCTTCACCTGGGTCAGGTGGACCTGCTGAAAGAACAGCGCCGTGCCCCAGGCCGGAGGGGCCAGCAGGGCCGGCACCATCAACCAGAACAGCGGATGGCGAAGCGCCTCGGCGCGGGTCCAGTGTCGGCCGGACATTCCCGAGACCTGGTCATCCTGCGCCAGCGATTGCGGCGTGCGTTCGCGCGTCAGCAGCGCGAGGAGCGCCGGGATCACCGCCACGGCAAGGCCCGCGGCCAGAACCCAACGCATCCGCCAGTCAAACCCGCCAAGCACCGCGACAAAGACGAAGGGCAGGGCGGCCTGCCCGATGGCAAAGCCCATCGAGGCAACCGAAATGGCCCTGCCGCGGGTCGCCACGAACCACCGCGCCATCGCCACCAGGGCGATATGGCTGGTCATGCCCTGCCCGAACAGCCGCAGGGCAAAGATCACCCCGACAAGCGCCCAGCCCCATTGCCCCGGCAGCAGCGCCATCGCGATGCAGGACAGCGCCAGACCCGCCAGCATCATGACCCCAAGGCTGCGCACCCGAAGCAGATCGGTCAGCGAACCGGCCCAGATCATGACAATCGCGGAAGCCGTCGTCCCGACCGTATAGACAAGGCCCCATTCCCCATCCGAGAGGGTGAACTCCCGCATGATGTCGCCCGCGAAAAGCGAGATGAAGTAGGTCTGACCATAGGACGAGGTGAAGGTCAGGATGAACCCGGCCAGCAGCCACGTCCAGTTCGCATGAAGAAAGCGCAGGAACTCCATGCAGGAAGCAATGTCACCCTGCACAACGGCGGGATAGATCCGTCAGGGCCGTTTCCCTGATATATTGTCAGAGAACGTAGCGGGACAGGTCGGTCGAGCGGCTCAACTCTCCCAGATGGGCTTCGACAAAGGCGGCATCGACAAGG
>JBHYFN010000020.1:0-30232 GCA_051859505.1 Paracoccaceae bacterium | reverse complement strand
CGCCTCGCCATCCCGGTCGGGTGCGGTGAAGGACAGATCCTCGAACACCCGCTCCATCACGGTGTAAAGACGCCGCGCACCGATATTCTCGACGCTTCTGTTCACCTCGGCGGCGATCCTGGCCAGCGCGGCGATGCCATCCTCGGTGAAGGTCACGGCCACGCCCTCGGTCTGCATCAGCGCGCGATATTGCAGGGTCAGGGCGTTGTCCGTCTCGGTCAGGATGCGGACGAAATCCTCTTCGGTAAGGTCGCGCAATTCGACCCGGATCGGAAGCCGGCCCTGCAACTCGGGCAGAAGATCCGAGGGCTTGGCGATATGAAACGCTCCCGAGGCGATGAACAGCACATGATCCGTCTTGACCGGGCCGTGCTTGGTGGAAACCGTGGTCCCCTCGATCAGCGGCAAGAGATCCCGCTGAACCCCCTCGCGGCTGACATCGGCGCCGCGGGCCTCGGACCGGGCGCAGACCTTGTCGATCTCGTCCAGAAAGACGATCCCGTTCTCCTCGACCGCCTCGAGCGCGGCCTTCGTCACCGTTTCGTCGTCCAGAAGCTTGTCCGCCTCATCCGCGATCAGCACGTCATAGCTTTCGGCCACGGTCATCCGCTTGCGGACCTTGCGCCCGCCCAGTGCCTTGCCGAACAGATCGCCGATATTCATCATGCCGCCCATTCCGGGCTGGCCGGGCACGTCAAAGCCAAGGGGATTCGAGGTATCGGTCAGCTCTACCTCGATCATGGTGTCGTCCAGCTCGCCCGAGGTCAGCTTTCTGCGAAACATCTCGCGCGTGGCCTCGCGGGCGTCGGTGCCGGCGATGGCTGTCACCACCCGCTCTTCGGCGGCCTTGCGCGCATTGGCCTTGACCGCATCGCGCATCGCCTCGCGGGTTTGCGAGATGGCGATATCGACCAGATCGCGGATGATCTGTTCGACATCGCGCCCGACATAGCCCACCTCGGTGAACTTGGTCGCCTCGACCTTGATGAACGGCGCCCGGGCAAGGCGGGCCAGCCTGCGGCTGATCTCGGTCTTGCCCACCCCGGTGGGGCCGATCATCAGGATGTTCTTGGGGTAAACCTCTTCGCGCAACCCGGGTTCCAGCCGCTTGCGGCGCCACCTGTTGCGCAGGGCCACGGCAACGGCGCGTTTCGCATCCCGTTGGCCGATGATGTAGCGATCAAGCTCCGACACGATCTCGCGCGGTGTGAGGTCCGACATTCAAACGCCTTTCAATGTGCCGGCGGCAGAAAACGCGCCAGTCCGCCCAAGGGGATGATCCGCAGGATGACGGCGCGGATCCGTTCCCAGAGCGCCCCCAGAAGAACCATGGCGAGGCCCAGAACAAGGATCAGCCAGGCAATTCCCGCCCCGTCGAAGATGGTGAAGGACAGCACGACGCTATAGCCGATGGCCGCCATCAGGAAGGAACGCCGGTCGATCACGATGGCCACCAGCGCGATCAACCCCAGGAAACCGGCCAGCCAGAGCCGCGACAGGGCCGCCTCGTTGGCCAGAAGCGACAGGGCGACGGTATTCACAATGGCCGGTGCCGCGACGATGTGCAGCCAGAACCCCTGCGCCGAACGGCGCGTCACGCGATAGGGATCGCTGCCGTCAAAGGTCATCGCGACGGCAAAGACGGCAAGCCCGATCGCAAGGGTGATCCAGGCGAAGTTGCCGCCTGCCGACAGGATGAAGACATCCTCGAAGGAATTGACCGTGCCCGCATTGCTTGCCGTTGCCAGCAGCGCCACCGCGAAAAGGCCCAGCGCGATGATCGCCATGGCAAAGGGAACCTTGAACCGCAGCCAGAACAGCGCAACGGCCAGAACAGACAGCGCCCCGGGCAGCACAAGGCTCGAGTAATCGCCGCGCGCGAGCATGAAGACCTGGGCGAAATACTGCGACAGGCCAAAGCTGGCGGTGCCCGAGAACAGGATCGTCAGCATGATCGCCGGTCCGACCATCCGCCGCCGCGTGATGAAATATTCCGACAGGATCCACAGCAGCGCGACCGAGACCGCCGACATCCAGGCCATCGTGACCTGCGGATCCAGGATGCGCCCCTGCTCGGCTACGGCCCGGGCATAGAGAACCCCCATGACGCTGAACCAGCCCATCGCAAGGATGGACAGGCCGACCATGATGAAGATCTCGTTGAAGCCGCGGAACAGCTCGAACGGTTCGTCCCCGGGGGACAGCCCTTCCCGCGCGCCGTTGCGGCTATGGGCAAGCGCTGTCAGCAGGCTCGCCTGCCGTTCCGACAGGATCCCGGCACCGACCGAAGCGCGCAGATCATCCGGTGAGATCATGCCCCTAGGCTCTCTACCGTGAGGTTGCCGTTGGTATAGACGCAGATATCCGCCGCGATGGCCATCGCGCGGCGGGCCACCTGTTCCGCGCTCAGCTCTGTCTCCATCAGGGCGCGCGCGGCGGCCAGCGCGTAATTGCCGCCCGATCCGATCG
Organism: Paracoccaceae bacterium; assembly: GCA_051859505.1. Lineage (GTDB taxonomy): Bacteria > Pseudomonadota > Alphaproteobacteria > Rhodobacterales > Rhodobacteraceae > JAFIEN01. The sequence continues at coordinate 27,763 of JBHYFN010000020.1, read as the reverse complement.
CGGTCACGTCATGCTCGGGTTCAAGCACGTCGCCTGCCCCGGTGATGACCAAGAGGGTTTCCCCGTCGCTCACGATCAGCATCGCTTCAAGCTTTTGCAGATATTTGTCGGTGCGCCAGTCCTTGGCCAGTTCGACGCTTGCCCGGGTCAGCTGGCCCGGTGCGGCCTCGAGCTTCTTTTCCAGCCGCTCCAGAAGGGTAAAGGCATCCGCGGTAGACCCGGCAAAGCCGACGATCACATCATGGCCGCCGGCCGTGAGTTTGCGGACCTTCCGTGCGGTGCCCTTGATGACCGTCTGGCCAAGGCTGACCTGACCATCCCCCGCAATGACCACCTGCCCGCCCTTTCGGACGCCCAGGATCGTGGTGCCATGCCAACCGGGAAAACCTGTCTCAGACATTTCAACGCTCCCTCGAAGCGTCTATATGCGGTTGGGACCGCCAATGTGCAACCGGAAGGAAGTTCCCGGACGTGGAAATGACCGATGACGAGATGGACAAGGCCGCTGCCCCCGTTCTGGCGCGGCTGCTGACTCAAAGCGGGCTTGATCCCGATGCGACACAGATCATCGACACGCGCCGCAAGCAGACGCCGCAGCGGCAACATGTCATCCATACGGTCGAAACCGCTGACGGGGCTAAACTGGTCTTCAAGCAGGTCTTTCTGCCCGACGATGCAGAGCTTTTTCGCGGAACCGTCGCGGGGCAGGCGCTGGCCTCGGGCAGATTGTCCTCCGATCCCTTTGCGCGGGTGCCGCCGGTTCTGGCGCATGATGCGGTTGCGCGGGCCATGCTGATGGAAATGGCGCCAGGCGTGCCGGCATATGATCTGTTGTCAGAGACCCGGAACCATGCGGGCATTCTGCGCGACGTTGCGCGCTGGACCGCCGCCTTTCATGGAACCGGCCGTGTCGAAAGGCGCCCGTTCCGGCCACATTTCATGGCCAACCATATCGGCAAGATCGCAGGCCATATCACGGACGGCAAAAAGAAGGTGGCCGAGCCGGAAGAGTTCCTTGATCTGGCAGAGGCGCTGCAGGCTTATGGCCCGCAGTTCGACGGAAAACCCGGCCTGTCCTCGGACAGGCATGGCGACTTTCATCTCTCCAACATCCTGCTGGGGCAGGGTCTGTCCTTCGGAATCGACTTTCATCCGCCCAAGACCGCCCCGGTCGGGTTCGATCTGGCCCGGGTGCTGGTCAATTATGTCGACCGGTTTGTCGATATGGGCGCCATCGCTCCGGGCGAAGTGGTGCCGCCGGCTGTTCTTGCCGCCTTCTTTCGCGGCTACGATCTGGTTGGGCCGGACGATGCCGGACTGACGTTCCTGATGCGGGTGCGTCTGCTGACAAACTGGTCCAGCATGCCCGAGACACGGGACGCAATGACCGTTCTGCAGCTTGGCCACTTCGAAAAGACGCGGCTGATGGCGCTGAATGCGCTGCGGCCGGAACGGAAAAGGGCGCCCTGAAGGCGCCCCGTTCGATCAGATCTGGCTAACCGGACCTGTCTTCGGCTCAGATCGACTGGTCGATCCAGCTTTGCAGCGCGGCTTTCGGAGCGGCACCGGCGCGGTTCGACACCGGCTTGCCATCCTTGAACAGAAACAGCGCCGGGATCCCGCGAACGCCCATCTGCGCGGGCGAGTTCGGGTTCTCGTCCACATTGACCTTCACGATCTTGACCTTGCCTTCATACTCGGCCGAAAGCTCTTCGAGTGCCGGGCCGATCATCTTGCAGGGGCCGCACCATTCGGCCCAGAAATCGACGACGACCGGAATGGGCGAGTTCCGCACCTCGGCGTCGAAGGTTGCATCGGTGACTGCGACAGTCGCCATCAGGCATCTCCTTGGGTTTACATTTCAAAACCGGAACGTATTGACCGGGCCGGGTATCGTCAAGTGACCCCGGCCCGTTGCAAGGCGGCCATGACGAGGGCGCGGGGCAGGGGCATCATGGAAGGTTTCGCCGTCCAGAGGATCTCGACCGCGACCGGCTTGTCGGGAAAGACATGTTCCAGCATCGCCTGATAGGCGCCCATCTGCCGCAGGATCCCCTCCGGAACCTCCGCCGGGTCCGGGGGGACAAGGCGGTTGGTCTTGAAGTCTATGGCGGTGATCCGGTCCGGGCCGATCAGCAGCCTGTCGATGGACCCGTGAAAACGCGATGCCCCTATGGGGGCGGTGATCGCGGCCTCGGCCAGCGCATGGGTGCTGAAGATGGCGGTCAGCGACGGGTCGTCGATCATGGCGATAACCCCGTCGATCAGATCGTCGGCCGTGCCGGGATCCCCCAGTTCGTCATCCGGCGCCGCCCGGACCAATGCGCGCGCGTGGCCTTTCCTGTCCGCCGCAGGAAGCAAGGGCAGATGTTCGAGCAACATGTGAACGAGCCGCCCCCGCGCAAGGGCCGGTTCCGGATCCTCCGTTGCCGGATCGCCCGGCAGAACCTTCGCCCCGCCCAGATCGGAAGGCGAGAGCGTGCCGCCACGCGGCGGCAGCTCTGCGACGGGCCCCGGATCACTCTGCACGGGGCTCTTGATGCTCAAGACCTCGGGTTCGACAAGCGGCAGGTCGTCCCAGCCCTCGGACCCGAACCGCAGACCCAGCCCCGTCGGAAAGCCTTGCGGGACCGCGCCCGCCTGTGCCAACCCCGCCTCGACCATCGCGTGCCAGCTTTCCGCGCCTGTGCCGGTCTCGCCCGCGGCGCAGACGATCAGCCAGTTTTCCGCCCGGGTCATCGCCACATAAAGCAGCCGACGGCGTTCGTTCTCATCCGCCGCGATGCGGGCCTCGCGCAGGGCGCGCATCTCGGGGGGCATCTCGGGGACCGGGCTGGCCCAAAGCACCGCCTGATCCGCCAGATACAGCTGATCCGCCGATCTGTTCGCCCGCTTGGCCGTGTCGGGCAGGATCACGACCGGGCTTTCCAATCCTTTCGCGCCGTGAACCGTCATCACGCGGATCTGGTCTCCGGCGCTGTCGGTCTGGCGTTTGACCTCAAGCTCGTCGGTCTGCATCCACTCAAGAAACCCGGTCAGCCCCGGCACCGAGGATTGCTCATAGCCAAGGGCCTGGGTCAGCAGGGCGTCAATGCCGTCCTCGGCCTCGGTCCCCAGCCGGGCAAGCAGTTTCCGCCGCCCGTCGTGACGCGACAGCAACCGGTTGATCAGGTCGTAGGGCCGAAGGAAATCGGCCTTCGAGCGCAGATCATCCAGGATGGCAAGCGTCTCGGTCGCGCATGATCCGCGCAGCGCCTGCCACAGGGTCGCGCCCGCGGGGCGATGATGCGCCAGGGTGAAAAGCCGCTGTTCATCCCAGTCGAAAAGGGGCGATTTCAGCGCGGCGGCCAGCGACAGATCGTCATCCTGAAGCGCAAGGAACCGCAGAAGCGCTGCAATGTCGCGCACGGCAAGCTCGGCGCCCACGCGCAGCCGGTCCGCCCCGGCAACCCGCAGCCCCTTTGCCTTGAGCGCGCGGATGATCGAGGCGAAGAGCTCGGACCTGCGCTGCACGAGGATCAGGATATCTCCCTCGGTGATCCGCCGCCGGGCATAGCTGTCGCCTGTGCGGACGGGGATCGTGCCCATCGTCACCATGTCGGCCACGGCGGCCGCGATGCTTTCGGCAAGAAGGGCCGTGTGATGGCGCGCGCCGGGCTGGTCGATGGGATCGTGCCAGGCGCGATCCTCTTTCTCGTCCTTCGTGGCCGGGATTGCGGGCCAGAGGTCCACCCGGCCGGGCATCCCCTCGTGAAAGGCGATGTGATGGGGGTCTTCCTGACCCAGGCCCTCTCGCATCGCTCCGGCAAAGACCATGTCGACGGCGCGAAGCACATGATGGGCCGAGCGGAAGGAATGCTCGAGCACCATCGGCGACAGAACCTTGCCGATGCGGCCAAGTTCCGAGGCGAAGTGATCCTGCATCAGGTCCAGCGCGTCGGGATCGGCCCCCTGAAAGGAATAGATCGACTGCTTCTTGTCGCTGACGACAAAGATCGTCCGCTCGCGCCCCGACCAGGCGCCATCGCCCGAGGCGAATTCCTGCGCAAGGCTGCGGATCACCTGCCATTGCCGGGGCGCGGTGTCCTGCGCTTCGTCCACAAGGATATGGTCGATGCCGCCATCCAGCCGGAACAGAACCCACTGCGCCACCTGCGGATCGGTCAGCAAGCGCCCGGCGCGCGCGATCAGATCGTCGAAATCCAGCATCCCGCCGGCCTGCTTGCGCGCCTCATAGGCCGGAACGAAGGCTGTCGCAAAACTGTAAAGGGCGAGCGTCCGGTCAAGGGCCTGAAGGCGCAGACGGTCGTTCCGCACCTGTTCGACGCGCTCCATGAGCGGGTCGATCCGGTCTTCGACAAGCTCCGGTTCGGCGGCGCGCAGGGCCTTGGTGGGGAAGGCGCCGATCTTGGCGCCGAAGGGGCTTTTCGCCTTTTCCCCGTACAGAAAGACCTCTTCAAGCTGGGCCAGCGTCTCAAGGGTCGGCGGCCAGCTGGCAAGGGCCCGCTCCAGCCGGGCGGCGGCTTTCGTATCACTGGCGCCACCCCTGGCGCAAAGGGCGGACAGAGCGATCAGGGCCGCGCGGTCGCCCTCTTCGAAAACGAAGTCGAGCAGCATTTCCGTCGTCAGCCCGGCGGCAAGGCCCAGCGCCGCGCGGATCGCCGTTTCATCCGGCGCTGCAAGGAAATGGTCCCGTCTGGCGGTGATGCCGGCAAGAAGCTTGTCGAATTCCTCGCCGGTGAAATGGCGGGCGATGGCGTCAACGGCGCCCCGTTCGGCGCCCATGGCAAGCTCGTCCACCACCTCGGCCCGCAGCATCTGTGCCGCGCGGTCCTCGATCTCGGTGAAGCGCGGGTTCACGCCCGCCTCAAGCGGGAAGCGCCGCAGGAGAGAGGCGCAGAAGGAGTGGATCGTCTGGATCTTGAGGCCGCCCGGCACCTCCATCGCCTGGGCGAACAGCGTTCGCGCATGGCGCAAGCGATCCGGTGTCAGCGGCTCTTCGATGCCAAGGCCGGCCAACTGCTCCTGCAGCCTGTCGTCGGGCTGCATCGCCCAGCTGCCCAGCCGGTCGAACAGGCGGTTCTGCATCTCGCTCGCGGCGGCCTTGGTATAGGTCAGGCAGAGGATGTTCTGCGGATCGACGCCCGAAAACAGCAGGCGCGCCACCCTGTCGGTCAGAACCTTGGTCTTGCCCGACCCGGCATTCGCCGCAAGCCAGACAGAGCCGGCCGGGTCTGCCGCGTCGATCTGGCGGAGGCTGGCGGGGTGCAGCGTCATGTCAGATCCTCGGGCTTCGGCGGGTCGGACAGATCCCATTCGCCATAGCGGGCAAGGTGGTCATAGCTTCCCGGATAGGCCACCGTCCTGACCGCCCGGCGCGAGGTATAGCCCGAGGTCGGCTGTGCCCAGAGCTGCATGAACTGGCGAAACTCATCCCAGATCTGCGCGGGCGGCAACTCGTCCAGCGGTGCCTCGACGATCGAAGGGCTGTTGCCCAGCCCGATATAGGCCGCCGATACAACGGAAACCGGCCCGAGTTTGGTGAACCCGCCGCGCTCGGTTATGGCCGCCTCGAGCAGGAGTTGCTTCTCAAAGGCCTTCTGCTCTTTCGCGCTGGGCGGCTTTCCGGTCTTGTAATCATAGATCAGCGCCCGCCCGTCGGGTGCGATGTCGATCCGGTCGGCCTTGCAGGTCAGGGTGAACTCGGGCGAGGCAAGCTCTGCCGATCCCCGTTCCTCGAAAAGGGTGGGGTTGCCCTGAGCCCGACGCAGGATTTCCGTCTGCAGGAACCAGTCGGCCACCCGGATGATCCGGGCCAGCCACATCCTGCGCACGGTTGGCCAGGGGCAATCCTCGGCCAGCACCTCTTCTGCGACAGCGATCAGAAAGTCGCGCGCGGCAGGGTCGTCCGGGGCGGGGCCTTCTTCGACACAACGCTCGAAAATGCGATGCAGGACCGTGCCGCGCAACAGCGCATCGGCGCTGGACGTCAGCGGATCAAGCTGCTTCAGCCGCAGGACGGATTCGGCATAGACGGCATAGGGATCGCGCAGAAGGGTGCCGATCCGGGTGACGGAAAGCCGCTTGGGGCGCGCCTCGACCGGCGGCCGGGGCGAGGGGCGGGTGGCCGGTTCGCTGCGCGCTTGCGGCACCGAGAGGCTGACCGCACGCGCCAGCCAGTCATCGCCCCGCGCGCGCATCCGTGCCAGGGCCGCCCGCCCGCCCTGATCCGGCAGACCGTCCAGAAGGCTCGTCAACCGCTTGATCCAGCGGGACGGGACGGTTTGCGCATCGGCCGACCTGACCGACCGCGTGATCCAGACCTCGCGCCCGGCGATGGCCTGTTGATAGTCATGCGCCGAAAGGCCGATCCGCCGTTCGGGCAGCAAGAGCCCCGCCTCCTTGCGCATCTTGCGATTGAGCCACGGATCGGGCGCGGGGGCCTTGGGCCAGATCCCCTCGTTCATGCCGCCCAGAATGATGAGGTCCGCCGCCTGCACCCGCGCCTCGAGCGTGCCCCAGATCAGGACTTGCGGATGCCCGGTATCGCGGTCCCGCACCTCGGCGCTCGACAGGACTCCGTCCAGAAGTGCGGCATAATCCCGGTGCGACATGTCCCCCGCCGCATCGGCGTGAAGTGCCAGTTCATCGCAAAGGGCGCGGGCCTTTCGCCCGGCCGCTTCGGCCCAAAGCGGCTCTGTGCCCCCATTCGGACCGGCGACCAGACCCTCGGCCAGCGCCAGATGCCGGGTCAGGTGATCGGCCAGCGGCCGGGTCTGCGGCGCCTCGATCCCGTCGATCAGCGCGGCGATCCATTCGGCCCAGGGGGCGGCGGCCTCTTCTTCCTCGCCCCAGGCCCGCAGCGCCTTCGCATCGGGAAAGGGTGGTCCCTTGCGCCGGATCCGAAGCTCGAGCGCATTGCACAAAAGGATATGCGGACCCCTGTCCGAAGCATTGCACAAAGGATGCTTGAGGATCGAAAGCAGCGCCTCGGCCGTGATCCGGCGGCCGAACAGCGCCGCGACCTGCCTCAGGAACCGCCCCGGCGGCGACAGGGGCAGGGGCGTTCCGGCGCTGTCGTCCGGCGTGATGTTCCACCTGTCCAGCGCCGCCGCCACCTGCCGGGTCAGCATCCGGTCGGGCGTGATCAGGGCGGCGGTCCGGCCCTCATCCACGGCAAGCCGAAGCCTGAGGGCGATGGCCTCTGCCTCGGCGCGGGGCGTGGGGGCTTCGACAAGGGTCAGATCCTCAACGGCTTCGGCAAGGGGGCCGAGGGCGGGCCCGTCACTGCGCCACTGATCCGTCACCGGCGCGGGGCGGAGCGAGAGGGACACCAGCCTGTTGCGCAGCGGATTGGGCGCATCGGCCCCCGTCCAGCGCTGAACCGCCGAGGGTTCAAGCGACAGGGCCGTCATGAGGCGGCGAAAGCGGAACTGGGGATGATCTTCGCCGGTCATCGCCTCGTCCAGCCGGTCCCAGACCTTGGCCGGCATGTCGAAATCGAAACCGGGAAGGATGACCGCGCCTTTTGGAAGCGCCGCAACCGCCCGCATGAACAGCGCCGTGGCCCCCCTCGATCCGGTTGATCCGGCGACGATCACGGGATCCTCGGGCGGTGCTGCGGACCAGCGCGCGATCAACTCTTCGATGACGATGCGCTGCCGCGCCTCGCGATCGGGCGCGCCCGCGCTCTGGTCGAAGAAGCGCTGCACGATGGTCAGGAATTGCAGCGACCGCGCCCAATGGCCCGACTGATCCGACACATCCAGACCCGCGATCACCTCGGGCGAGACGCCCTCGCCCAGCATTTCGTCCATCAGATCGGCAAGACTGTCGGCAAGGTCATAAAGGGCCGCGCGCGGCGCAAGGTCGGGCGCACGATCCAGCAACCCCGAGATCAGCTGCGTGAGTTCAAGCCGCCGGCGCAGCGGTGCGACGGGTGGCGGCAGCGCCGCGGATCCCGGTTCAAGCGCAAGGTCGGTGATCAGCCGGATCCGCGGCAGAAGGCGGGCCGGGCCTGCGTCGAACACATCCCGAAGCCTGCGCGCCGTCCGCCGGGTGTTCACGAAGATCGTGACCCGCGCCCAATCGGCGGGAGAGGCGTCCTGCATCCGCATCTCCAGCCCCGCCACGACCTCGGCCCCGAAATCCACCCCGGGCGGCAGGGCAAACAGGCGCGGGGCGGGGTCATCGAACATGCGCGGCCTCCAGCATCGCTTCGGCAAGGGGGATGCTTTCGGGCCGCCCGACATCGCACCAGCCCCCGTCATGGACCGTGCCGAACAGGGTGCCCCGCCCAAGCATGTCATCCCAGACACGGTTGAGCGAAAAGACCCCCTCCTCGATCCCCTCCAGACAGGCCGTGTTCAGGATCTGCGCCCCCGTATAGACAAGCCCCCTGCCCCGAGAGAGCGCGCCTGACGCATCCATCACGAAATCGCCCGCCCCGGCATGGCCGACAGCACGCTCGCGCGGGACCAGAAGCAGCAACGCCTCCATCCGGTCGTCCCATGCCGCAGTCAGTTGGCGCAGCGGGTTCCCTCCGCTCCAGACGGCATCGCTGTTCAGCGTGAAGACCGGCCCCGGCGGCAAGAGCGGCAGGGCCTGCCTGAGGCCCCCGCCGGTTTCGAGCAGGTCTTCCTCGTGGGAAAAGGCAACATTCCGGCCGGCCAGATGCCGCGTCACCATCCCGGCCCGGTAGTGGACATTGGCCACGATGGTCAGATCCATCCCCTCGGTCAGGCTTAGCGCATGGTCGATCAGGGGTTTGCCGGCGACCTCGACCAGAGGTTTCGGCCTGTCGCGGGTCAGATCGCCCATCCGCGTCCCGAACCCGGCCGCAAAGACAAGAAGGCCGCGCGGCATCATGACGGGATCCTCGTCCGCTCCAGCACCGGCAGGACGGCGGATTGCAGCGCCGCCAGCGCAGGATGTTCCAGATCGGCGCGAAGCTGGGCCAGGACGCGCGGCAGAAGCCCAAGATAGCGCGTCTTGCCATCCCGCCGGGCCAGCCGCGAAAAGATCCCGAGGATCCGCAGGTTGCGCTGCACCGCCAGCACGGCAAATGCCGCGCGGACCCTGTCCCCGTCCCGCCCGGTTGCATCGCAGAAGGCCGCGATCACGGCGGTCTGCACGGGGTCCGAGACATCGCGCCGTGCATCGCGCAGCAGCGACACGAGGTCATATTCCGGCGGCGCGAGGAAGGCGTCCTGAAAATCGAGGATGCCGACCCGATCCAGACCCTGCCTTTCCGGCCGCCAGATCAGGTTTTCGGCGTGATAGTCCCGCAGCGACAGGACATCGGCGACCGGCGCGTGCTGCGCCAGCGCCTCTTGCACCCGCGCCTCGATCGCCCGCTCTGCATCCGGCTGCAGATCCGGGAGGAACCATTCGAACAGGGGCGCGATCATCGCCGCCCCGGTCTTTGGCGTCAGGGAGACAAGCCCCGGTGGCGGCGGGTTGGACTGGATCGCCCGGATCACCTGAACCGCGGCGCTGTAGAGGTTCTGCTCCTCGCCCGGATGCGCGGCGATCCAGTCTGCGAAATGGCTGCGTCCAAGGTCGCTGATGACCGTGACATCGGGCTCTGTCGCAGAGGACCAGAGGATTTCGGGCACAGACAGGCCGATGGCCCCCAGATGCGCGGCGATCCGAAGGAAAGGCTCAGGAGCCTCGCCGCCCATATCCATCAGGATCGCCGTTCCGCCTGTCTTCGGATCGCTCAGCCGCCCGTAGCGCCGGCCGGAGGCGTCGCCCTTCAGGATCGCCAGATCCCACCCCGCAAAGGGCGAGGCGGACAGAAGCGCCCGCCATTCGACGATCCCCCGGTCAGCCAAGCCGCCCCTCCAGACGTTGGTGCCAGCGGTCCGATCCCTCCACCTTTAGGCTGTGATGGCCCTCGGGATGCGCCTCGAAGGTCAGAAGCAGCGGGTCGGCCGGTGCAAGATCGCCCAGACGGTCGGGCCATTCGACAAGGCAGATGGCGGCCTCGAACGCTTCGACAAGGCCAAGCTCGACAGCCTCGTCCTGATGGCCGATGCGATAAAGATCGGCATGCCAGACGACCGTGTCGCCGGTCGTATAGGTCTGGACAAGCGTGAAGGTGGGCGAAGGCACGTCCTCTGCGGGATTTCCCAGCAGGTTTCGGATCAAGGCGCGGGCGAAAAAGGATTTTCCCGCCCCGATCGGCCCGGCCAGCAGAAGGGTATCGCCCGGCCGCAGAAGCGGTGCCAGTCGGGCCGCCAGACGGGCGGTCGCCGCCTCTGTCGCAAGGATATGTGGCTGCGCATTTGCCTTCATGCGGCGAGGTTAGTCCGCCAGCACGACAGAGGGAATCGCTTTCCGTTCCGAAGGCCGCCGGACTAGCCCGCTGCCTGGGCGCCGCCTGACCGGGCGGGACGGACAGTCTTGATCTTGCCGCCGACGGATGCCGACTTTTCGTCGCCCTGAAGCTCACCCTGAAGCTCGCCCTGCAGGATCAGGCGGAAACCCACCATGAGGCCGCCGCCGCCCATGGGCGCCATGCGGCAGATCATGGCCCGGCCATCCTTCAGGCGAACCGTCTCGGCCGGCGGATCCCGTTCGACGTGGCCATTTGAGAAGCCGGACAGCTGTGCCCAGAAGGGCGAGGGGGCGCAAAGCTCCTGCCAGCGGGCAAGTTCCTCGTGCAGCCTGGCATCGGAAAGGGGGCTCGACACCGCCAACTCCCTGTCCGGCGTCGGGCGTGCCGCATCGCCCGCGCGGCCCCAGAGCCGGTGGTAGGCGAGGTTCGTCGTGGTAAGCGTGCCGTTGGGTGAAAAGACGGCGACCGCCTCTTCAAGAGTGTCGATGACGGCCTGGGCCGTGTCGAGTTCGGATCGAAAATTGCGGGCCAGCATTATTTCGTTGCTGATGTCCTCGAACATGAAGGCGATGGCGCCATCCGGGTGCGGCTTGCCCGAAACCCGGTAGGTCTGCCCTCCCGGCAATGTCCAGTTCTCGCAATACGAGCCTTCGACGGCCGCCGCTTCCAGGGCGGTGATCTGCTCGCGCCAGCTTGCATAGTTTCGGGGCTCGGGCAGCCGGTTGTTGTCGCGCAGCCGGTCAAGAACGGTATCGACCCGCGGCCTCCCGCTCAGGAAGGTGACGGGCAGGCCGGTGAGTTCGAGGAATGCGGGATTGAAAAGCGTCAGCCGGCGTTCCCTGTCAAATACGGCCAGACCTATGGACAGATGCGCAAAGGCCTTTGTCAGGGTCTGGATAAAGGTCTGCCGTCCGGCTTCGGCGGCGATGATTCCGGTCGCGTCCACGCCGAAATGAACAACGGATGCGCCGCGCCGGACGGTCGTGACCTCGAACCACAGGGGTTCGGCCGCATTGACAAGCTGGACCGGCACCCTCTGGACGATCCTGTCGCGGTCATCGGGCAGGGGCTGCAGATCCGTGAACACGCCTCGGGAGGGCCAGCGGGGATCCTCGCCGTCCCGGGCGGTGTGCGTCTTGTCGCAAATCTCGAGATAGGCCTTGTTGGCCCAGACCAGTTGCCCCAGCCCGTCGACCTTCCAGATCAGTTGCGGAGCGTCCTCGGCGATACTGCGCAGGGCATCAAGTTCGTCCTCGAGAGAGTCGCGTTCCATCAGATCGATCGGATCATCCGCCTTCCGGTGATCGCAGACCTCGATCCGCAGAATGCCGTCCCACGTTTCGACCCTGATGACATCGCCCGGAACGATTCCGGCGATGCGGATGCTGTTCTCGGACCCAAGGTCTTCAAGCTTGTCCGGAAGGTCGGGGAAGCCATGCGACAGATGGCTCACGATGGCTTCGAGATCGGTCTCGGCCATCGGATACTGACGGATAAGGCGCTTGGCCCGGTCCTGCGGGTCCGAAAGCATGCCGTTCTCGAATATGAAGACGGCGTTGTTTCCGGCCGGGGGCCGCTGCTCCCGCGCGCGCTCGGCCCGGTCAAAGACCCTCGACAGCGTTGCCAGTATCGCACCCGCCGCGATCACCGAGATCACAAGAAGCGCTGCGACCGTCAGAACATTCTCAAGCGTCATGAAGCCAGTGTCCCGTTAACCCCGGCATTAACCATGGGCGGGATAGGTTAATTGTGCGTTAATTAGAGGGTTGATCCGGCTGGAGCGATACGGATTGCGTCAGGCGCGGATGGGGATGTTCTCTCCCAGCCCCTCGCCTTCGCCATCTTCGACCGCCCCGATGCGGTCGCGGGGCCAGTCGACGATCACAATGGCCCCGCCGGCCGCCTCGCCCTCGGCGGCGCGGATGGCCCCGCCATTGGCGAACCGCAGCGTTGCCCCGGTGCGTTCAAGAAGTGTCTTGGCGATGAACAGGCCCAGACCCATCCCTTCGTAACCGGGCCGGCGGCTGCGGTCTTCCCAGACCCGCTTGCGCCGCATGAAGGGATCGCCGATCCGCCCGATGACCGAGGAGGGAAAGCCCGGGCCGTCATCCTCGATCCTGACGCCGATGCGCATGTCGTTCCAGGTCACTTCGATCTCGACCGTGCTGGCCGAGAAATCCACCGCGTTCTGGATCAGGTTGCGCAAACCGTGGATGATCTCGGGGCTGCGGTTGATGATCGGCTGGCGGCCGTCCTCCGGATCCCCCGGCACGATCGCAAAATGCACGTTCCGCCCGCGCTTCAGATGCGGCTCGGCCGCCTCCCGCACGACGGCCTCGATCGGTGCGCGCCGCAGGTGCAGATCCTCCTTTCCGGCCCGCCCCATCGAGACGAGGATCTCGCGGCAGCGTTCCGCCTGCTGACGGATCAGCAGGGCATCAGCCTCAAGCTCGGGATGGTCCTCGAGCTCGGACAGCATTTCGGAGCTGACCAGCATGATCGTTGCAAGCGGTGTTCCCAGCTCATGCGCAGCCGCGGCCACCACCCCGCCCAGATCGGTCAGCTTCTGTTCGCGGGCAAGCGCCATCTGGGTCGCAACCAGCGCCTCGTTCATCGTGTGCATTTCGTTGGTGACCTGCCTTGCATAGATCGCAAGGAAGATGATGCCGATCATCATCGCCAGCCAGAAGCCGAACTGGAACAGGCGGGGAAGCTCGAGCGGGATACCCTCGGCCGAGATGATGGGCAGGTTCCAGGTCGCGATCAGCGTCAGCATCGAGAGGGACAGGATGCCCAGCGCGATGGTCGTGCGCAGATGCAGCACGGTTGCGGCAATAGTGACCGGCGCAAGCATCAGCACGGCGAAGGGATTGTTCAGCCCCCCGGTCAGGAACAACAGGAGCGAAAGCTGCAGGATGTCGAAGACAAGCATCACGCTGGCCTCGCGCTCGGACAATCTGCGGCTTTCCGGGTAAAGGAAGGTCGAGAACAGATTCGCGAGGATCGAGGCGCCGACCGTCATCGAGGCGAGGCCCACCTCGAACTGCATTTCGAACACCACGACCGCGACCATGATCGCCGCGATCTGACCGGTGATGGCGAACCATCGAAGGATGACAAGCGTTCTGAGCCGCACCCAGTTGCTGCGGTTCTGGTCGGGAAACATCTCAAGCTCGGTCACGGCCAATTGCACGCCCCCGACTGTGCGGCAGTATCACACCTTGATATGGGGCGGCGTGGCGCGGTTCAATGGCACGGGCGCGCCGGACTTTGCGCCGCAAACAAGGGATGGGGATGATGAACGGGCGTATCTTTGCGATGGCTGCGGCGGCCGGTCTGCTGACCGGAGCGGTGGCGCTGTTTGCCGCCGGCTCGGCGACGGGGCAGAATTCCGTTCTGGACTGGCTGTTTCCGGGCAAGGAGGACGATGTCTTCGCGGCCTGTCGCGGCGGGGCGGTCGCAGGCGATATCGGCGGCCCCTTCACCTTGCTGGACCATACCGGCGCCACCGTCACCGATGCGGATATCGTGACGACTCCCGTGATCCTGTATTTCGGCTATACGTTCTGCCCGGATGTCTGCCCGCTCGACAACATGCGCAACGCCATCGCCGTGGACATCCTCGAAGAGCGCGGGATCATCGCGACCCCTGTCTTCATCAGCATCGACCCCAGGCGCGACACGCCCGAGATCGTGGGCCAATACGCCCGCAATTTTCATGACCGGATGATCGGGCTGACCGGTTCGCCCGAGCAGGTGGCCGCAGCCTCGACCGCATTCCGCACCTACTACCGCGAACAGGAGGCCGAGCCGGGCGACGACTTCTATCTCGTCGATCATTCGACCTTCAGCTACATCCTGATGCCGGGGCATGGTTTCGTGGATTTCGCGCGCCGGTCCGAAACTCCGGAAGAGGTTGCCGACAGAATCGCCTGTTTTGCGGCCGGGACAAGCTGACCTGTTCGAATTGACCGCGACCGCCGGGGGCCCTAAGTCTTTTCCTGCAATGGAAAGGAGCCCCGGTGGAAGATCTGCTTCACGAGATCGGTGATGATCGGTCCTTGCTTCTGGTCGACGATGACGAGGCGTTCCTTCGCAGGCTTGGCAAGGCGATGGAGAAGCGCGGTTTCGAGGTAGAGCTGGCCGGTTCCGTGGCAAGCGGCAAGGCCATCGCAATCTCGCGGCCGCCGGCCTATGCGGTGGTCGATCTGCGGCTCGAGGATGGAAACGGCCTCGATGTGGTCGAGGCGCTGCGCGACCGGCGTCAGGATGCGCGGATCGTTGTCCTGACAGGCTATGGCGCCATTGCGACGGCGGTTGCGGCGGTCAAGATCGGAGCGATCGACTATCTGTCCAAGCCCGCCGACGCGACCGATGTGACGAATGCCCTGCTGACCCGTTCGACCGAGCTTCCGCCGCCCCCCGACAACCCGATGAGCGCGGACCGCGTCAGATGGGAACATATCCAGCGGGTCTATGAGCTTTGCGACCGCAACGTCAGCGAAACCGCCCGCCGCCTCAACATGCATCGCCGGACGCTTCAGCGCATCCTGGCGAAACGCAGCCCCAAGTAAGCGCGATGACAACCGCCGAAGTTCCGCGCACGGCGGGTCAGGCACGGCTGGGCATCGCGGTGATGCTTGTCGGCATGCTGCTTTTCGCGCTGAACGACGCGATGGGAAAGTGGCTGGTCGCGACCTATTCGGTCGGGCAGGTGCTGCTGATCCGCAGCGCCTTTGCGCTGATCATCCTGATCCCATTCCTCTGGCGCCTGGGTCTGCCCCGGCTGTTCGGGGTGGACCGGCCGGGCCTGCAGGCGCTTCGCGTGGCCTTTGCCACGGCCGAGGTGTTCTGCTTCTACACGGCCGTCAAATATCTGCCTCTGGCGGATGTCATGACCTTCTGGATGGCGGCGCCGATCCTGATCGCGGCGCTCTCGCCGCTGCTGCTTCGCGAGGCGGTGACGCTGCGACAGTGGCTGGTGATCGCCGCCGGCTTTGTCGGTGTGCTGATCGCGCTGACGCCTTCGGGCGATGTGCAGTTCTGGCCAACGGTCGTGGCCCTGACGGGGATGGCCTGTTTTGCCCTGATGATGATCACGGGCCGCAGCCTGCGCGGCACGCCGGATATCGCGCTTGTCTTCTGGCAGAATCTGGGCGCCGGGATTGCCGGAGCGGTGCTGTGCCTGTTCGTCTGGGTGCCACCGACAGGGCCCGACTTCGTGCTTCTGGGTCTTTTGGGTGTCGTGGCCATGGGTGCGCATCTTTGTGTGACCCGCGCGCTCAAGCTGGCCGACGCGGCGACGGTCGCCCCGTTTCACTACACGCTGCTGCCCTATGCGATCCTGTTCGGCTGGATGTTCTTTGGCGATCTGCCCGGGTTTCTGACCCTTTTCGGCGGGACGATCATCATCGGGGCGGGGCTGTTCCTTTTCGTGTCCGAGCAGCGCGGCCGCAGATGACCCCGGCCTTCAGCCGGATCCAAGCAGATTGCGGTGACGGGCCAGATAGGCCTCCCGCACCTCGAGCGGCGGGCGCAACCGGATCTCGAGCCTGTCGGCAAGCTGAGGATCGGGTGCCCCGAACAGCCTGTCCGCCTCGGAGCGGGTGAAGCCGGCAATCTGGACGGCCTCTGCCCAGGCACTGATCCGGTCGGCCTTCTTGATCTGTTTCTTGATGACGACCGGCACCTCGGCCGGCAGGCCGAACCGCAGGTGGATCGCCGCACCAAGCCGAAGCTCAAGATCGCCATAGCCCGGCCCGACGGCCGATTTCACCGGGCTGATCATGTCTCCGATGACGTATTCGGGCGCATCATGCAGCAAGGCCGCCAGCCGCCAGCGCAGGTCAACCCCGGGATTCTGATGGGCAAAGATCCGTTCGACCAGAAGCGAGTGTTCGGCCACCGAATAGGCGAAATCCCCCCGTGTCTGCCCGTTCCACCGCGCCACGAAGGCAAGGCCATGGGCAATGTCCTCGATCTCGATATCCATCGGGGTGGGGTCAAGCAGGTCCAGCCGCCGCCCCGACAGCATCCGTTGCCAGGCGCGTTTCACAGCCATGGGTCACCCTCCGCCCCGATTGCCGATCGAAGGCCGTATCGCGGCGCAGGTCCGGTCTTCACGCCCCTCGCTCCTCGCTTTTGCGCAACAGGTGGTCTCCTGTTATCGTCCCGGGCGCCCCGCCTGCAACCTGCACGGCGCTACCCGCCCTGCCCGTGGTCCAGCCCCTCGCAGATGACCGTGCCGAACCACCATGCAACGCCGGCATAAAGCGCAGACAGCCCCAATGCCAAAAGGACCAGAAGCTTCAGGTGGCGCGGCCGCCAGGCGCCAAGGCCAAGGCAAATCGCAATGATGGCAAAAAAGTTGGGGGCCAGCCGGGTCACTGGCCAAAGGCACCTTTCGAAAGCCGAGATATAGCCATCCGGGAACCCCCGCATGCCATTGGCCCACCACATGATCGCCGCCAGACCAAGCGCCACGACCGCCCCGATGACAGCAAGGGCCCGAAACAGGATCCAGCCCCGGCCGTTGGTTTCTGCTTGGGATATGGGCAATCCGCCGGTCGCCATCCACGGGTTCCTTGACAATTCTCGCGGGTCGATTGTCGCGAAGGGAATGCAGTGCTACATGCCCCGCCAGACATGGAATAGACAGGAGTGGCCCCGGTGGCAAAGGACTATGTGATCAAGGATATCTCGCTTGCCGCCTATGGCCGCAAGGAACTTGATATCGCCGAGACCGAGATGCCCGGCCTCATGGCCCTCCGCGAGGAATATGGCGCGTCCCAGCCGCTCAAGGGCGCGCGGATCGCCGGTTCGCTGCACATGACGATCCAGACCGCCGTTCTGATCGAGACGCTGGTGGCGCTGGGCGCTTCGGTGCGCTGGGCCTCGTGCAACATCTTCTCGACCCAGGATCACGCGGCGGCGGCGATTGCCGAAAGCGGCACCCCGGTCTTTGCGATCAAGGGCGAGACGCTCGAGGAATACTGGGCCTATACCGACCGCATCTTCGATTTCCCCGAAGGCACGGCGAACATGATCCTCGACGATGGCGGGGATGCGACGCTTTACATCCTTCTTGGCGCGCGGGTCGAGGCGGGCGAGGACAACCTGATCGCCGTCCCCCAAAGCGAGGAAGAGGTCTGCCTTTTCAACCAGATCCGCAAGCGCATCGCGGCCAGCCCCGGCTGGTTCACCAAGCAGCGCGACGCGATCAAGGGCGTGTCCGAGGAAACCACCACTGGCGTCCATCGCCTGTATGACCTGCACAAGAAGGGCCAGCTTCCCTTCCCGGCGATCAACGTCAACGACAGCGTCACCAAGTCGAAATTCGACAACAAATATGGCTGCAAGGAATCGCTGGTCGACGGCATCCGCCGCGCCACCGATACGATGATGGCCGGCAAGGTCGCCGTGGTCTGTGGCTATGGCGATGTGGGCAAGGGTTCGGCCGCGTCGCTGCAGGGGGCCGGTGCCCGGGTCAAGGTGACGGAGATCGACCCGATCTGTGCGCTGCAGGCGGCGATGGACGGGTTCGAGGTTGTCCTGCTGGAGGATGTCGTCTCGACCGCCGACATCTTCATCACCACGACCGGCAACAAGGACGTGATCCGCATCGAGCATATGCGCGAGATGAAGGACATGGCCATCGTCGGCAACATTGGCCATTTCGACAACGAGATTCAGGTCGCCGCGCTCAAGAACCACAAATGGACGAATATCAAGGAACAGGTGGACATGATCGAGATGCCTTCGGGCAACCGGATCATCCTGCTGTCCGAAGGCCGCCTCCTGAACCTTGGCAATGCGACGGGGCATCCGTCCTTCGTCATGTCGGCCAGCTTCACCAACCAGGTGCTTGCGCAGATCGAACTCTGGACGAAGAACGCGGACTATCCCCCCGGCGTCTACATCCTGCCCAAGGCGCTGGATGAAAAGGTCGCGCGGCTGCATCTCAAGCGGATCGGCGTCAGGCTGACCGAACTGAAGAAAGAGCAGGCGGATTACATCGGCGTGACGGTCGAAGGGCCATTCAAGTCAGAGCACTACCGCTACTAGGGGGTCCGGAGGGGGCGCCCGTCCCCCCAAATCCCCTTTACCGTGCCATGTGTCACCCGCTAGGCTCGTGCCCGGCGGCGGTATCGTGCCGTATAGACAGGATCGGGCCATCAGATCCGACCAGAAAACAGGGATTTGACATGAGCAAGAGAGGTGAGCTGATCGCGAAATACGCCGATGATCTTCGCAACAAATGCAAGATCGAGCCGGATATGGATCTGTTGACGAAAGTGACCATCGGCTGCGGCCCCTCGATCTACAACCGGGATGCCGAGACGGTTGCGGCGACCCAGCCCCACGAGCTCGAGACGGTTCGCAGGAACTTTCTTGTCAAGAAGCTCGGCCTCAAGGATGGCCCCGAATTGATGGAGGCGATCAATGCGGTCCTGGAGGTTTACGGCCAGTCCGAGCGCAACAAGTATCGTCCGGTTGTCTACTACATGTTGACCCGCCATTTCGGGAAAGAGTCCGTTTACGGCTGAAGCCCCGCCGCCGCATCCGCAGCGACATGACTGACGGCCCTGCATGGATCTGCGGGGCCGTTTGCTTTTGAAGAAACTCCTTCGCAGTTCTGCTTTGCATGGTCGGGGCCTCTGGGGGTAGTGTCCTTGCAGAGCCAGGATGGTTCCGACCAACAGATTTCTCTTCGCGTGTGGGAGTACGCGGGTGAGGCGGGGGCCCGGAAACATCGGCGCACGGGCCCCCGTTTTCTTTCGGCGGGCGATGGTCAGACGGCGGGAAGACCGTCAGAAACTGAAAGACCGTCAGAAAAGCGTCAGCACCAGACCGATCAATCCGCAGCCAAACACGGCATAGCC
Source organism: Paracoccaceae bacterium (assembly GCA_051859505.1). Classification (GTDB taxonomy): domain Bacteria; phylum Pseudomonadota; class Alphaproteobacteria; order Rhodobacterales; family Rhodobacteraceae; genus JAFIEN01. The sequence continues at coordinate 8,539 of JBHYFN010000020.1, read as the reverse complement.
ACCATCAATGACGGTCAGCAGGAACGGCCGACCAGTATAGGCGTTGTTGATCATCGTCCAAGGCGCGATGAAAAACAGGCCGATGCCCAACCCCGACACCAATCCCGCCATCGGCGTTGCGATGCCCGACGTGGCGAAGATATGCCGCATGAAGCCGGCAACCAGCAGCATCGTCACCGCCGAAAGAACGAAGGGCAGCGCGCTGCCGTTGCCCTGCGGCCTGCCGTTCTCGTCAAGCGGCACCGCCGACACGGCCAGCCACGGGCGTGACAGGGCCATGTACCAGACCGCCCCCAGAACCCATGACGCCGCTGCCGCGGCAATGACACTCAGGAACGCCATCGCGGTTCTCCCCCTCGACCCTGCGACAGGATAGCGCAGCCCTCAGGGCTCTGTCGCGCCCTTCCTGCAGATGATCTGCCATTCCGCATCCGTCACCGGCTGCACCGACAGACGCGAGTTCCTGACCAGCACCATCTCGGACAGGTCCGGCACGGCCTTGATCTCGTCCAGCGACACGGGCCGGACGAAGGGCCGCAAGGCTCGGACCGTCACGCAGTCCCAGCGGGGGTCGTCGGTGGTGGGGTCGGGCTGCGCCTCGCCGATGACCTCGACAATCCCCACGATCTCGAGGCCGGTGCGCGAGTGGTAGAAGAACCCCGTCTCGCCGACCTTCATCGCGCGCATGTTGTTGCGCGCCTGATAGTTGCGCACCCCGTCCCAGGGTCCGCCCGCATCGCCCAGAGCCACCTGATCGTCCCAGCCAAAGACATCGGGTTCCGACTTGAACAGCCAATGCGCCATCAGCCGATGACCTTCTTCCATTCCATCAGGCGCACGCTCTCGAACAGACCGGCCAGCGCATAGGGATCGTCCTTCGCCCAGGCCTCGGCCGCGGCCATGTCGGCCACATCAAGGATGATGAGCGATCCGCACATCTCGCCCTCGGGGGACAGGAACGGCCCCGCCATCTCGACCACGCCGGTGGCGGCGACATAGTCCAGATGGGCGGCGCGGGTCGCCTGCCGGATGGCAAGGGCACCGGGTTTGTCATGGGCGATCAGGGCAACGCGCATCGTCATTCCTCTTTCAGGGGTCGGTTGAGCAGGTCGTTCATAGCATCCTGCACGGTCAGGGTCGCCTCTGACAGCCCCGCAACCGCGCGGCTGATCGGCAGGTCGAGGCCGAGCTCCTGCGCAAGCGCCCGCACGGCGCGGGCGCTTGCGGCACCTTCGACCGTTATGGCGGGATCGAAGGCCTCTCCCCGGCCCAGCGCATGGCCGAAGGCGAAGTTCCGCGATTGCAGCGAGGTGCAGGTCAGCACAAGGTCGCCCAGCCCCGAAAGCCCCGCCAGGGTTTCGGGCAGGGCGCCCAGCCGCGCCGCAAGGCGCTGCATCTCGGCAAAGCCCCGTGTCATCAGGGCGGCGCGTGCCGAATCGCCAAGACCGGCACCGATGCAGGCACCACAGGCGATGGCGATGACGTTCTTGAGTGCCCCGCCCAGCTCGGCACCGACCGTGTCCTGGCTGCGATAGAGCCTCAGGTTGACGGTCGAGAGCGCCTCCTGAAGGCTGCGCCCCGCCGCCTCGCTCTGGCAGGCGATAGTCAGGGCGGTCGGCAGACCGCGGGCGATATCGGCGGCAAAGCTGGGGCCGGTCAGCATGGCAGGCATGGCGTCCGGTACGATCGAGGATATCGTCGCGGTCGGGCCCTGCAGCGTGGCAAGGTCGATCCCCTTGCCACAGGCGACAAGCTGCCGTCCCGACAGGCCATCCCTGTGGTCCTCGAGAAAGCCGCGAAGCCGTTGCGCCGGGATCGCCAGGAGGATGACCTCGCCCGAAGCAAGCTCTGCCGCGGTCGTGCCGATTTCGACGGTGGCGGGCAGATCCACACCGGGCAGACGCGGATTGCGGCGGGTCGCATCCATGATCCCTGCCGCGTCGGCATCGCGCGCCCAGAGCGTGACCTTGCCTTTCTGCGCAAGGCTGACGGCAAGCGCCGTCCCGAAGGCACCCGCACCGGCGATCACCACCCTCATGCCTTGGCCCCCTTGCGTCCCGATCCCAGCATGGCGGGGGCTGAATCGTCCAGCGGCCAGCGCGGCCGCGCGGCAAGGGAAAGGTCGTCGATCAGCCCCAGTCGCATGCGTTCGATCCCGGCATGGGCGATCATGGCCGCATTGTCGGTACAAAGCGCAAGCGGCGGCGCGACGAACCTTGTGCCGTGTTGCGCGCAAAGCCCCTGCAAGGCCGCCCGGATCGGACCGTTCGCCGCAACGCCTCCGGCAACCGCAAGGGCCGGGCTGCCGCTCTGGCCTTCCAGAAAGGCCGTGAGGGCCCGCCGGGTCTTTTCCGTCAGAACATCGACGATGGCCGCCTGAAACCCGGCGCAAAGGTCTGCGCGATCCTGTTCGGTCAGCCCGCCCTTCGCGGCGACAAGACCATCCCGCGCCCGCAGAAGCGCGGTCTTGAGGCCCGAGAACGACAGGTCGCAACCCGCCCTGTCCAGCAGCGGGCGCGGCATGGCAAAGCGGCCCGGATCGCCGCCCTGTGCCGCCTTCTCGACATGCGGCCCACCAGGTTGCGGCAGGCCAAGCAGGCGGGCGGCCTTGTCGAACGCCTCGCCGGGTGCGTCGTCGATGGTGCCGCCCAGCCTGCGAAAACGATCCGCAGCCTCGACGATCAGGAACTGGCAATGCCCGCCCGAGACCAGCAGCAGAAGATAGGGATAGTCGAGCCGATCCGTCAGCCGCGGCGTCAGCGCGTGACCGGCAAGATGGTTCACACCGATCAGCGGCAGGCCGGTGACGACCGACAGGCCCTTCGCGCACATCACCCCCGACAGCACCCCGCCGATCAGCCCGGGCCCGGCGGTGACTGCGATGCCGTCCAGATCGTCGAGCGCCACTCCGGCCTCGGAAAGGGCGGCTTCGATGCAAAGATCGATTCGCTCGGCATGGGCGCGGGCTGCGATTTCGGGAACCACGCCGCCGAATTCCGCATGCAGGCTGCCCTGGCCCCAGACGACCGATGACAGGATCCGGGGCCCGCCGTCATCGTCAGAGACGATTGCCGCGGCGGTATCGTCGCAACTCGATTCGATACCGAGCAATGTCAGGCGTCGCGTCATTCGGGTTCCGGTTGCGTTCCAGTCCCTTGCAAGTAACATCGCCCCCGTTACCGAACAATGGCACCGAACAAAGGGAGGCACGGCGGCGATGCCTGTCGCACAACCTGTCCTCCTTCTGACCCGGCCGCGCGAGGCGGCCGAGCGTTTCCTGCGACTGCTGGATAGCGCGGGCCGGTTCAGGCCGGTTGTGAGCCCCCTGCTGCAGATCAGCCACATCGACGGCACGCAGGTTGGGGAGCCGCCCGCTGCACTGGTCCTGACATCCGAGAACGGAGCGATCGCGGCAGGCAGGATGGGCTTTCCCGCGGGCCTGCCGGCCTTCTGCGTCGGAGATCGCACGGCAGAAGCGGCCCGTCGGCAGGGATTGCTGACCGAAAGCGCCGCAGGAAATGCAGATGCCCTTGTTGAACTGCTGCGCGCGACGAAGCCGCCCGAGCCGCTTCTGCACCTGCGCGGCGAACATGCGAGGGGCGACATAGTGGCGCGGTTGCAGGCGGCTGGGCTTCGGGCAGAGGAACGGGTCGTCTATCGGCAGGCGACCGTGCCCCTGACCGCTCAGGCGCGCCGGGCGCTTTCGTCAGACCGTCCTGTCGTCGTGCCTCTCTTCTCGCCAAGGTCGGCCTCCATCCTTGTGCAGCAAGGCCCGTTCAGCGCGCCGCTTCACGTGATCGCGCTCAGCGACGCGGTCGCCGCCAATGCGCGGCCCCTTGGCGCCCGAACCCTGCGGACGGTGGATCAGCCGGACGCGCCGGCGATGGCGGCGACCGTGATGGAGGTGCTTCGCAACCTCTCGGGGGAGGGGCCGCTTGAAGCCGGTGGAACAGGCGGGATAGGCTAGGCCGACTCCGGCCAAGTTGACGGGCGCTGACAAGGGGGATTCGCATGGCGCGAACCACGAAAGGCAGATCGGGCAAATCCAACGCCACGACCGATAGCCCGGTGACGACCGAAGCCGCAGAGGCCGCCGCAGGGCCGGAAACCCCTGCGACGATCCCGCAGGACGAGGCTTCGGACGGCCAGACCGAAGCCGGACCCGAGACCAGCGAGAAAGCCGGGAGCGCCGGGCAAGAGGCGAGCCCCGCCGAACCTGTCGAAATGGCAGAGGAAAAGCCCGACTTGACGGACGAGGCCACCGGGCCAACGGATCTTCCTGAGCCTGAGCCTGAGCCTGAGCCTGAGCCTGAGCCTGAGCCTGAGCCTGAGCCTGAGCCTGAGCCTGAGCCTGAGCGCGCGGTGCCGGTGCAACCTGTCACTGTCCAGAAGGTCGGTTTCGTTCCCGTTGTTGCGGGCGGTGTGATCGCGGCCGCGCTGGGCTTTGGCGCCGCCTGGTATCTGCTCGAGGGCGGAAACCTGACGCCCGGCCCGGACGAGGCGCTGCAATCCGGCGTCGAGACCCTCGGAACCCGTCTGGACGCGATTGATGCCCGCATGGACGCGCTACCCGGCGCCTTCGATCCCGCCCCGTTGGAAGCCGCGCTGCAGGCCGTTCGGTCCGAGCTGTCCGAGAACATTGCGGCGCTGTCTGAACGGCTTGACGCCCTGGAGGCGCTTGACGGGCGGGTGGTCGCTCTCGAACGCGCTCCGGCCCCCGATGGCAGCCTGTCCGAGGCGGCCATCGCCAGCTGGCAGGCCGAGATCGAGGCGCTGAGGACCGAGATCACGGCACAACAGGAACAGATGCAAGAACTGGCCGACGCCGCCGAAGAAAGGCTGCAGACGGCACAGGATACGGTCGAGGGGATCGAGCAGGCCGCACTTGAACAGGCCAACGCGGCTCTGCGCCGCGCTGCACTTGCCCGGATCGAGGCGGCCTTCGACAGTGGCGCGCCCTTCGATGCCGCGCTTGGTGAACTCGGCGGGCTTGGCCTTGACCCGCCCGAGGCGCTGCTTGCGGTGGCGGAAGAGGGCCTGCCCACCCTCGCCACGCTGCAGGAGATGTTCCCCGACGGCGCCCGTTCCGCCTTGACCGTCGCCCGTCAGGAAGGGCTTGCCGATGATGGCGACAATGCCGTTCTGGCCTTTCTGCGCAGCTCGCTTGACGTCCGTTCGGTCGAGCCGCGCGAGGGCGATGATCCCGATGCCATCCTGTCACGCGCCGAGGCCGCCTTGCGAGAGGGCCGCCTTCCGGAGGCTTTGGCCGAGGTCGATGCCCTACCCGAGGTCGTGAAAGCCGAACTGGCCGACTGGATGGCCGCTGCAACAGGCCGCCTTGACGCCATCGGGGCGCTTGAAACCCTTATCAAGACCCAGAGCGAGGAATGATCCTGTCATGTTGATCTGGTCGCTGTTCAAGATCCTCGCCTTTGTTGCCGCCGTCACCGCGCTTACCTTCGGCGCGATCCGGCTGATGGAGATGACGGGAGGCGCGCAAGTCACCATCGCGGGCATCGAGATGATGCTCAGCCCGCTGGACCTCGTGATCGGGCTGCTTCTTCTGTTGGTCCTGCTCTGGGTTCTTCTGAAACTGCTGGGCCTGCTTGGGGCGACCCTGCGCTTCATCAACGGCGATGACACCGCCATCTCGCGCTATTTCAACCGCAATCGGGAAAGAAAGGGGTTTCAGGCCCTGTCCGACGGCATGATGGCGCTTGCTTCGGGCGAAGGGGATGTGGCCCTTGCAAAGGCGATCAAGGCGGACCGCTATCTTGACCGGCCCGACCTGACCAACGTGCTTGTCGCACAGGCAGCGGAACTGGCCGGGGACCGGAAGAAGGCCGAGGCGACCTACAAGGCGCTTCTGAGCGATGAACGCACCCGTTTTGTCGGCCTTCGCGGTCTGTTGCGGCAGAAGCTGGCCGATGGCGAGTCCGAGACCGCGTTGAAACTGGCCAAAAAGGCCTTCGAGATGAAGCCCAGACACGAAGAGACGCAGGACATCCTGCTGCGCCTGCAGGCCGAATCGCACGACTGGGCCGGCGCGCGCGCCACCCTGGGCGCCAAGCTCAAGACGGGAAAGCTGCCGCGCAACGTCCACAAGCGCAGGGATGCGGTGCTGGCCCTGTCCGAGGCGGTCGATATCCTGTCCGACGACAGCTCGATCGAAAAGCGCGAGGCCGCGATCGAGGCCAACAAGCTTTCCCCCGATCTTATCCCGGCCGCTGCCATGGCGGCGCGCAGCTATATCGCGGCGTCCAATCCGAAATATGCGACCCGGGTGCTCAAGAAGGCCTGGAGCGTGTTGCCGCATCCCGATCTGGCGGCCGCCTTCGCCGAAATCGCCCCGGACGAAAGCCCCAAGCAGCGCCTCAAGCGGTTCGAGACATTGACCAAGCTTACCCCGGATGATCCCGAGACACGGATGCTGCGGACCGAGCTTCTGATCGCGGCCGAGGATTTCCCCGAGGCGCGGCGTGCGCTGGGCGATCTGGTCGAGACGGCACCGACCTCGCGCAACCTGACGCTGATGGCCGCCATCGCCCGCGGCCAGGGCGCAGACGAGGCGGTGGTGCGCGGCTGGCTGACCCGTGCCTTGACGGCAAGCCGTGGTCCGCAGTGGGTTTGCGACAGCTGCAACACGGTGCATCAGAACTGGATGCCGGTCTGCTCGAACTGCCATTCCTTCGATACGCTGAGCTGGAAGACCCCTCCCGCCGCCGAAGCCACCGCGCCGGGCGGCACAGACATGCTGCCGATCCTGGTCGGCAGCCCGGCAGAGACACCGGCGGAAACCCCGGCGGATCGTCCCGCCGAAACCACGGCCGAGGATCCCGCCGGGGGGCAGAAAACCCCCTAGCCTATCGCCAGATGCAAGGGGCGGTCATCTCGGCTCTTGTCTATCCGGCGGACCCATAGTAGGGCCACCGCAGAGAAGGATGCCGCTGTAGCTCAGCTGGTAGAGCACGTCATTCGTAATGATGGGGTCGGGGGTTCGAGTCCCTTCAGCGGCACCATCCTTCCCGACCTCCCCCAAGGCAAACCCCGCACCGTTTCACTCTCGCGCCCGGCGCAGTGTGGCCGGTCCGTTGGCCCCCGCCCCCCGGCGTTTCCGGGGGCCATGACCGAACCGGAGAGCCATGCCACCCCGGCCGTCGGCCACGGTCCGAGATCGGGCTAAGCCGTGGCCCCTGTGCCATATTTCCACCACTCGGCCGAGACCCGGCCCTCTCTTGTCTTGCGTGATGTTTCAAGGCCGTGCTTTAAAACGACCATATTTGACGAAATCTGGATTGGGCGTATGGCTATCGAACGAGTTTCCGCATCCCCCTCGCGCCATCTGGGCACGACCTCGAAACCGCCCGTCATTCGCGGTGGGCGCCTGATCAAGTGGAAGGGCCGCGCGGCGAGCCTCTCTCCGGTCATCGGGGCGCTGACGGGGTCGGTCTCGTCGCTTGCGGTGGTGGCTCTGGCGGGTGGGCAGGTGTTGCTCTCCGCGGGCGGCGCCTGGGCGGGAACCTGCGTCGAGGGGTCGCCGGGCGTCTGGACCTGTTCCGGTGCGGCGAACGTCGGCACAGACGTGACCCAGACGCTGGCTGCCCCGGCGGCGGGTGCCCTGACCGTGACCACCCTGCCGGGTTTCGGGATCGAGACGGCGGCGGGCTATGCCTTCTCGCTCACCGGCGCCTTCGGCACAACCGACCTGTCCTTCACCGACCTGAACGACAGCGACATCACGGCAGGCGGAAGCATCGGGATCTTCGCCTCGCATGCGGGCACCGGTACGCTGGCCATCACCACCACCGGCACGGTCATCGGGAACAGCGAAGGCATCCGTGCGCGCGCCTACTCCGGGGGTGCCGATATCGAGATCGAGGTGTTCAACACCAGCGGCAGCCTGGCCGGCATCGCGGTGCGCAACGACAGCGGCGGCACCCTCAACCTGATCTCGACCGGCCTGGCCCACGGGACCGGGGCGGCGGGGAAAGGCATCGACGTGATCAACAGCGTCGTGGGCGGCGATGCCGTGATCAGTTCCATCAATGCCACGGGCGGGCAGCACGGGATCGACGTGCTCAACAGCAACCCCACTGCCTCGCTCAGCGTGACCTCGACCGGCACTGCGATCGGGGGCACCGGCCATGGCATCTTCGTGCGCGACAACGGCATCGACCTGACCATCGACGCGAACGACACCAACGGCGGGACCGACGGCATCCACGCAGTCATGAACGGCACCGGCTCGATGAGCATCACCTCGACCGGGACGGCGACAGGGACTGCCAGACACGGCATCTTTGCCGACAACACCCCCGGCAGCACCAGCCTGACCATCGTCGCGAACGACACCAGCGGCGGTGAGAACGGTATCTTTGCGCGCAACTACGGCAGTGGCGCGCTGAGCGTGACCTCGACCGGCACGGCGACGGGGGCGAATTACGACGGTATCTTCGCGCGCAACTTCGGCACGGACCTGACCATCGTCGCGAACGACGCCAGCGGCGGTCGGTACGGCATCGTCGCGCTCAGCTTCGGC
>JBHYFN010000019.1:40183-65951 GCA_051859505.1 Paracoccaceae bacterium | reverse complement strand
GAAAGCGCCTCTCGACGCTATCCTTGACGTTCAAACCTCTGCACATCGTTCCGGCCGGCTAAGACCGGAACACTCTCTGCTTCCATGCGCTTCAGTCCCCATAAGGAACAGAAACCACAAAAACAGTGAAGCTGACACCATATCATCGGGCCGAAACCCTAATGGCGCGATATACAGACGTCGATCCATCGAAATGAACCAAACCGCCCACATATCCCTTCATCATACAACAATGTCAAAGAGCTAAACCAGACAAATACAAACCGCTAGCGCCCTTACTTGTTCGGCGCGCGCCGCCTGCATCCTGTATGATTTTTGCGCCGCGTTGCCTCTCGGCCCGTTGTGCGCCCCGGCGGTGCATCACTGCGTCTCCGGTGAGGGGGTATTTACGGATTGCCTCCTGCCTGTTCAAGAGGCGATTTGAGGAAATCCGAAATTTTTGTGACGCGAAACTTCTGCTCTGTTTTTCAGGGACTTGGCGCAACTTTCCGTCCCGCCAGGCGGCGAGGCGGCAGTATTCTTGCCCCATCAGCCATCGCCGATACAAGATGTAGTGGCTAGTCAGGAGCGCTGTTGCCGACCCATGCGGAAGAGCGCGACCCGGGCCCTCTCAGATCCTGCCCGCGACCGGCCCGGCCCCTGCGGGACGGCCCCGTCTTGCGGCGAGCAAGGCAAGGATGACCGCCATATGCAGAATCGCCCCGATCTCGAACCCCTTTGCGATCCAGAGGTAATGCAGCCCCGCGAGCACGGCCGCAGGATAGACGAGGCGGTGCAGCCTTCTCCAGGCGACGGGACCAAGACGCCTGATCGACAGGTTGTTCGATGTCATCGCCAGCGGAACCAACAGAAGAAAGCTGCCCATGCCGACCGTCACATAGGGCCGCTTGAGCACATCTTCCCAAAGACGGGCAAGGGACTGCACATCCAGCAGCGCCCAGACGGCCAGATGCGCAAGGACGAAGCCGAAACAGGCAAGGCCGATCGCCCGGCGCAACCGGAGCAGGTTGATGCCCGTCCAGTTGCGCAGCGGCGTGACGGCGAGGCCCAGAATCAGCAGCTTGATCGCCGCATCGCCATAGGCCCTTTCAAGCGCATTGACGGGTTCGACACCCAACCCTCCGGTAAGGCCCAGCCAGAAGAGCCAGCCCGCCCAGAGCGATGCGCCGATATAGACGGCCGCCGGCGGCACGAATCGCAACCCGCCGTTGATCGCCCCCAGGACAGCGCGTGCCATGTATGCCCCTAGATGAAGGTCCGAAGGTCCATGCCTTCATAAAGTGCCGCGACCTCATCCTCATAGCCGTTGAACATCAGCGTGTCCTGGCGCGCATTGAACAGGCCCCCACCGATGCGCCTTTCGGTCGCCTGGCTCCAGCGGGGATGATCCACGTTCGGGTTCACATTCGAATAGAAGCCGTATTCGCGGGGATTGGCGCGCGACCAGGTTGTCGGCGGCTCTTCTTCGACAAGCGAGATCCGCACGATCGACTTGATCGACTTGAAGCCGTATTTCCAGGGCACGACGACGCGGATCGGAGCGCCGTTCTGATTGGCCATCGGTTCATCATAGATCCCGGTCGCAAGCAGGGTGAGGGGGTGCATCGCCTCGTCCAGCCGCAAGCCTTCGACATAAGGAAAGTCGAGGACGCGCCGCTGCACGCCGATCATCACCTCGGGCTGAACCACCGTCTCGAAGGCGACGTAGCGCGCGCCATCCTGCACGCCGACACGATCCAGCACATCGGCAAGCTCGATCCCGTTCCAGGGAATCACCATCGACCACGCCTCGACACAGCGGAAGCGATAGATCCGGTCCTCGACCGTCAGGCCCGAGATCAGATCCTCGAGCGCGTAATCGCCGGGATTGTCGACCAGCCCATCCACCCGGATTGTCCAGGGATCAATGACCAGACCGCCGGCATTGCGGGCCGGATCCTCCTTGCCGGTGCCGAACTCGTAGAAGTTGCAGTAGTTCCGGATCTCTTCCAGCGTGTTGGGCGCCAGCTCTTCCCCGGCGCTCGCAGTGCCGGCAAGGCCCGCAGCACCCAGCCCGGCCAGTCCGCCCATGATCTGACGGCGGTTCATCCAGATCTCTTTCGGAGTAACATCGGCCCGTTTCAGGTCGTTTTTCCAGCGATGTGCCAAGGCAAGCCTCCTGCGTTGTTCCGACATCCTGTCTGTCTACGGCTGCGCCACACCTGCGGATTAACTCCTGCCGCGCGTCATCATGATGCCATAACAGACCAAGCGAAGGGCGTGCAAAAGCGCCGCTTGCCGATCACGCGTCTTCACCAGTGGTGAACGCCTCGTGAATTGACATGCGAGACGGCGCAGGCTTAGCGCGCATCGCGCTGAAATCAACAGGGTTTCACGGAAATATGGCAGTGATCCGCACCGCGACCACGGCCGTTAGCCCTCGCGATGCCACAACGGCATTGCGCAACTCTGGGAGACTACTGATGCTTCGTCGTACCTTTCTGTCGCTGACCACCGCTGCCGCCCTCGGCACCGCCGCCTATGCCGACGGTCACGGCATGGACATCGTCGACACTGCCGTCGCCGCGAACAACTTTGAAACGCTTGTCGCCGCCGTGACGGCTGCCGGGCTTGTCGACACGCTGAAGGGCGAAGGCCCGTTCACCGTCTTCGCGCCCACCGATGAAGCCTTCGCCGCTCTGCCCGAAGGCACGGTCGAAGCGCTGCTGGAAGACATCCCCGCCCTGACCGCGATCCTCACCTACCATGTGGTGCCCGGCAAGGTGATGTCGACCGACCTGTCGGAAGGCCTGACCGCCGCTACCGTCAACGGTGCCGAAGTGACGATCACGCTGGAAGGTGGCCCTGCCGTCAACGGCGCCAACATCTTCCAGGCCGATATCGAAGCCTCGAACGGCGTGATCCACGTGATCGACGCTGTCATCCTGCCGCCGCAGTAAGCGCGACCGGTTCGGAAAGACGAAGCCCCGGCAGAGAGATCTGCCGGGGCTTTGCTGTTCGGGCGCAGGTGCTCTGCGGGTTCCTGCGGGCAGGTGGGTTTCACCCACCCTACAGTTCATGCCGGAGCGTGGGTTTCACCCACCCTACGTAGGGTGGGCAAAGCCCACGCTGCCCCCCGGCGGCCGGTCAGTGCACCACCGCATCCTGCGGCTTGGGCCGGTTCGACCCCGCCACCCGGTTGCCCACGATCAGGCCATCGGCCCCCGCCGTCACCGGAATGGTCTCGCCATCCTTCACCTCACCGGCAAGCAGCATCCCCGCAAGCTGATCCTGCAACGCCCGCTGGATCACCCGCTTCAGCGGCCGCGCGCCATAGACCGGGTCATAGCCCTCGTCCCCCAGCCAACGCAGCGCATCCTGGTCCAGTTCCAACCCGATCTTCCGAGCCGCGAGCCGCCGCTCGAGCCGCTGAAGCTGGATCGTGACGATCCCGTCCATATCCGCCCGGCTCAGTCGGTCGAAGATGATCATGTCGTCCAGCCGGTTCAGGAATTCGGGCCGGAAATGCCGCCGGACCGCCTCCATCACCTCGGCCCGCGCCCCTTCGGACCCCTCCCCCTCGGGCAGCATGCTCAGCGCCTGGGTGCCAAGGTTCGAGGTCAGCACGATCAGCGTGTTCTTGAAGTCCACCGTCCGGCCCTGCCCATCGGTCAGCCGGCCATCGTCAAAGACCTGCAGCAGCACGTCGAACACCTTGGGATGGGCCTTCTCGACCTCGTCGAACAGCACCACCTGATAGGGCCTGCGCCGCACCGCCTCGGTCAGCACGCCACCTTCGTCATAGCCGACATAGCCCGGAGGCGCGCCGATCAGGCGGGCGACGGAGTGCTGTTCCTGAAACTCCGACATGTCGATCCGGGTCATCGCCTGATCATCGTCGAACAGAAACTCGGCCACCGCCTTGGTGAGTTCCGTCTTGCCCACGCCGGTCGGGCCAAGGAACAGGAAGCTGCCCAGCGGCCGGTTCTCGTCGTTCAGCCCCGCCCGCGCGCGGCGCACCGCGTTCGACACGGCATGCACCGCGGCCCGCTGGCCGATCACGCGGCGGCCAAGCTCTTCTTCCATGCGCAGAAGCTTGTCCCGCTCACCCTCGAGCATCTTCGAGGTCGGGATGCCGGTCCAACGTTCCACCACCTCGGCGATCTGCTCGGGGCGGACAGCCTCTTCCACCATCGGGCCTTCGCTCTCGGTTTCGGCCGAAGCCAGTTCCCGTTCCAGCTGGGGGATCACGCCATAGGACAGCTCGCCCGCCTTGGCGAGGTTGCCTTCCCGCTTGGCGATCTCCAGATCCGCCCGCGCCCGCTCCAGCCGCTCCTTCAGCGTGCGGGCGGAATCGAGCTTGTCGCGTTCCGCCTGCCAGCGGGCGGTCATGCTGGCCGATTGCTCCTGCAGGTCCGAGAGTTCCTTCTCGAGCTTCTCGAGCCGGTCCTTCGAGGCCGCGTCATCTTCCTTCTTCAGCGCCTCGCCTTCGATCTGCAGCTGCAGGATCTGCCGGTCGAGCGCGTCAAGCTCTTCGGGCTTCGAATCCACCTCCATCCGCAGGCGGCTGGCGGCTTCGTCCATCAGGTCGATCGCCTTGTCGGGCAGGAAACGGTCGCTGATATAGCGGTGCGACAGCGTCGCCGCCGCGACAAGGGCCGAGTCGCTGATCCGCACGCCATGGTGCAGTTCGTACTTTTCCTTGATGCCGCGCAGGATGCTGATCGTATCCTCGACCGTGGGTTCCTCGACCAGGATCGGCTGGAACCGGCGGGCAAGGGCCGCGTCCTTTTCCACATACTTGCGGTATTCATCCAGCGTCGTCGCACCCACGCAGTGCAATTCGCCCCGCGCCAGCGCCGGCTTGATCAGGTTGGCCGCATCCATCGCGCCATCGGCCTTGCCTGCACCCACAAGCGTGTGCATCTCGTCGATGAAGAGGATGATCTCGCCCGCGGCCGCGGTGATTTCCGACAGGATTGCCTTCAGCCGCTCCTCGAACTCGCCGCGATATTTCGCCCCCGCGATCAGCGCGCCCATGTCGAGCGCGAGCAGCTTCTTGTTGCGCAAGGATTCCGGCACGTCGCCATTGACGATGCGCAGCGCAAGGCCTTCGGCAATCGCCGTCTTGCCCACGCCGGGTTCGCCGATCAGCACCGGGTTGTTCTTCGTCCGCCGCGACAGCACCTGCATTGAGCGGCGGATCTCCTCGTCGCGCCCGATGATCGGGTCGATCTTGCCTTCCCGCGCCGCCTCGGTCAGGTCGCGGGCGTATTTCTTCAGCGCGTCATAGCCCGCCTCGGCCCCGGCCGTATCGGCGGTGCGCCCCTTGCGAACATCGTTCACGGCCGCATTCAGCCCCTGCGCCGTCACCTTGCCCGCGTCCAGCGCGTCCTTGGCCTTCGACTTGACCATCGCCAGCGCCATCAGGATGCGTTCCACGGGGACGAAACTGTCGCCCGCCTTGGTCGCCACCTTCTCGGCCTCGTCCAGAACGCGCGCGAGCGAGGTATCGACATAGATCTGCCCCGCATCGCCCGAAACCTGCGGCAGTTTCGTCACCGCCAGATCGGCCGCCTCGCGCACGCGCGCGGCATCGCCGCCCGACCGCGCGATCAGGTTCGCGGCCAGTCCTTCGGCATCGTCCATCAGGGCTTTCAGCAGGTGTTCGGGCATCAGCCGCTGGTGGCTTTCCCGCATGGCGATCGTCTGCGCGGCATTCAGGAAGCCGCGCGACCGCTCGGTGAACTTCTCCAAGTTCATCGTCACTCTCCTCTTTCAAAGCGCCCTTTTCGAGATCCGCCCGCATCGCGGCACAGAACCCTTCGGGCCTCGGCATGTATCTGGGAAAGCCTCCCGACCCGCGCAAGGGCACCGTGGCAAAAAAGCCTCAGCCGAACTGATCAAGCGCCTTGCGCAGCGCCCGGACCCGTCCCCGGTCCGTCTCGCGCCGCACCGGCCCGGTAAAGCCCATCGCCACCGCCCGCGCCGCCTGCGGCAGATCTGCGGCGCATGAGGCGTGAACCTCGCCCACCGGCAGAAGCGCCAGAAGCGCCCCCACATTCTCGGCCGTGATCCCCGATCCCGGCAGGATCGTGATCCGATCCCTCGCCCGGTCCAGCATCGCCCGCAGCCGCCCCAACCCTTCCGCCGCCGTCACCGCCCCGCCCGAGGTCAGGATCCGGTCGAACCCCAGCGCAACAGCCGTCTCCACCGCCTCGACCGGATCGGGCGTCAGGTCGATGGCGCGGTGCAGCACCGCCTCGACCCCCTCGGGCACCTGCGCCAGCAAGGTCCGCAGCACCTTCGCGTCCAGCCGCCCGTCGGGCCGGTTCGCGCCCAGAACGACGCCCGCCATCCCCATCTCGACCGCCTCGTCGATCTCGGCGCGCATGTGATCGACCTCTTCCGCCGACCAGATGAAATCGCCCGCGCGGGGGCGGATCATCGCCACCGCCGGGATGCCCAGAACGCCGGCCCCCGCCATGGTGATCGTGGTCGGCGTCAGCCCGCCCAGCGCCAGCGCCGAACACAGCTCCAACCTGTCCGCCCCGCCCTTCACGGCGGCAACCACGCCTTCGGGGCTGTCGACACAGACCTCAAGCAGAATGGCCATCCCTTACCCCCCTCACCTTGGTGCCCAGAGACTTGACACCCGGACCGCCCCCCCGCAAGACCGCGCCAACCCGGAAGGAGGCCCCCGATGCCCGACGACCGCCTGATCATCGCCCTTGACGTGCCCGACGCCCATGCCGGGCTTGAGCTTGCCACCCGGATCGGGGATGCGGGCACATTCTACAAGATCGGGCTGGGGATGCTGACCGGCGGGGGCCTGGCCCTTGCGCGCGAGCTCAAGGACGAACACGGCAAGCGCATCTTCCTTGACATGAAGCTCTTTGACATCGGCGCAACGGTCGAGGCGGCGGTGCGGGGCCTCGCGCGGTTCGATCTGGATTTCCTGACCGTCCACGGCGATCCGCAGGTCGTGGCGGCGGCGCGGACGGGGGCGGCGGCCTCGGGGATGAAGATCCTTGCGGTGACGATCCTCACCTCTCTCGACCGGGCCGATCTGGACGCCTGCCTTTATCGCGACGGCGACATGGCCGATCTCGTCACCGAACGCGCCGCCCGCGCATTCGCCGCCGGGGCCGATGGCGTCATCGCCTCACCACATGAGGCCGCCCGCATCCGCGCCCTGCCCGAGGCGAGGGGCAAGCTGATCGTCACCCCCGGAGTGCGCCCCGCAGGTGCCGCCGAAGGCGACCAGAAGCGCATCGCCACCCCCGCCGCCGCCATCGCCGCCGGGGCCGACCATATCGTGGTCGGCCGCCCCGTCTGGCAGGCGACCGACCCGAAAGCGGCGGCCAAGGCGATCATCGCGGACCTTTCCGCCCGCTGATCCGATCCTCACCGACGACCCGCCGCCCGGCGGTTGCGCGGTAGGCCGGGCGAAGCCCGGCGCCCCCCGAAAGGCCTACACCCACTTCGCCAGCGGCGGCAGGCTCATCAGCACCGCATTCGCGTCATGCCCGGTTTCAAGCCCGAATTTCGTGCCCCGGTCGTAGACAAGGTTGTATTCGGCATAAAGGCCGCGATGCACCAGCTGCGCATCCTTGTCCGCCTCACTCCACGCCGTGCCCCGCCGCCGCTCGACCAGCGGCAGATAGGCCGGCAGGAAGGCCCGCCCGATATCCTGCGTCAGCGCGAAATCGGCCTCCCAGTCTCCGGAGTTCTGGTCGTCCATGAAGATGCCGCCCACGCCCCGCGCGCGGCCCCGGTGCGGCACGAAGAAATATTCGTCCGCCCAGGCCTTGAGCCTCGGGTAATGCGCCTCGCCATGCGGATCGAGATGGGCCTTCTGGGTCGCGTGGAAATGGGCCGTATCCTCGGCATATTCGATGCAGGGGTTCAGG
Source organism: Paracoccaceae bacterium (assembly GCA_051859505.1). GTDB lineage: Bacteria > Pseudomonadota > Alphaproteobacteria > Rhodobacterales > Rhodobacteraceae > JAFIEN01. Next base: position 58,059 of record JBHYFN010000019.1, on the reverse strand, counting down.
TCCGATCCGCCGCCGAACCACCAGGCCCCCGGCGTCCAGAACATCCGCGTGTTCATGTGAACGGCGGGCACATGCGGGTTCTGCATATGCGCCACCAGCGAGATGCCGGACGCCCAGAAGCGCGGATCCGCCTCCATCCCCGGCACGCCGCGCGCGGCCATCGCCTTCTGCGCCCGCGCGCCCAGGGTGCCGTAGACGGTCGAGACATTGACCCCCACCTTCTCGAACACCCGGCCGCCGCGCATCACCGACATGAGGCCGCCGCCCGCATCGCCGCCGTCATCCGCCTGTCGCTGCGTTTCCGTCACCTCGAACCGGCCCGGGGCAAGGCCCGCGGTGGGCCCGTCGGTCTGGGCATCTTCCAGCGCCTCGAAGGCGGCGACGATTTCGTCGCGCAACTGCCGGAACCAGGCCGAGGCCCTTGCCTTTTCTGCCGAAAACACCTCGCCGTTCATTCGCGCCGTCCCTGTTATTGACTATCAGCCTGCCTTAGCACCCTTTTCAGGGGGCTCGCCAGCCGCCTATGATGCAGATCAACACCAGAGCCCGGGGGGGTGCCATGAACAGAATCGTCCTTCTTCTGCCGCTTCTGGCGCTTGCCGCCTGCGCCACGCCGCGTGAATCCTGCATCAACAGCGCCCAGCGCGAGTTGCGCACCGTCGACAGCCTGATCGCCCAGACGCAGGGCAACATTAACCGCGGCTATGCCATCGCCGAAGTCCAGGATGTGCGCACCCGCCGCACCCGCTGCACCGGAACGAATGAAGACGGCAGCACCTTCACCTTCCCCTGCGAGGAAACCGATACGGTGCGTCGACAGGTTCCGGTGGCGATCAATGTCGCGGATGAGCGGGCCAAGCTGGCCGACCTTCAGCAGCAACGGGCCCGACTGGCACCGGCAACCCAGGCTGCCGTCCAGTCCTGCATCGCCACCCATCCGGAATAGCGGAAACGGAACGCCTCCGGCCCCGATCAGTGCGCCGAAAGCGATACGGGGTCGATCAGCGTTCGCCCCCCGTCGACGGTGATGATCTGACCCGTCACGAAGTTCGAGGCGTCAGACGCAAGATACTGCACCGCGTCGGACACTTCTCCGGGGCTTGCGATCCGGCCAAGGGGCGTGTGGGCGAGGATCTCTTCGCGCCGCGAGTCGTCTTCTCTCAGGATGCCGCGCAGGTGGTTGCTCATCACGCTGCCGAAAGCCACGCCATTGACCCGGATCCGCCTTGGCGCAAAGGCGACGGCAAGCGACCGGGTCATCTGCTCCACCGCCGCCGAGCTGATCGAATAGGCCAGAAGATCGGGCCGCGTGACGCGCGCGGCGATGGAGGAAAGGTTGATGATCGACCCCAGGGGCCCGTCTTCCTTCCCCTCGCCCTGGCGGATCATGCGCTTGGCCACGGCCTGACTCATCCGCAGGGCCATCAGAAGGTTCTGTTCCAGCAATTCCTCGACACTGCGATCCTCGGGGTCGCAGGGATCGGACAAGGCAACAAGCCGCGCCGCATTGACCAGGATGTCGATCCGGTCGAACGCGTCGATCGTCAGCGACATCAGGTTCGCGATCGCCAGCCTTTCGGTCAGGTTGGCGGCAAAGATGCGGGCCGGGCCATCCTCACCCGCGATCTGGCCGACCTCCCGCTCGAGCGCGGCCTCGTCCCGGTCGGCAAAGACGACACGCGCGCCCTCTTCGACGAAGTGGCGCGCGATCGCGAGGCCGACACCATTTGCCGCGCCGGTGACGATCGCGGTCTTTCCGGAGATGGAAAAGGACATGTCTGCCTCCTGACGGATCAGCGCTTGCGCGCATCGACCGGACGGGTCGCGTGAAAGATCTTGAACCCGGCTTCCTCGCTCAGGCAGGAAACCTGCCGGAACGCCTCGCCCAGCGCGGATTCATAGGGAAGGTGGCGGTTGGCCACCATCCAGAGCTGCCCCGCCGGCTGCAACAGGCGCGCGGCGGCGGCGATGAAGGCACGGCCCAGGTCCGGCTGCGCGGCGCGGCCAACATGAAACGGCGGGTTCATGACGATGCCGTCATAGCGCAGCTTCGGGGCAAAACGGTTGACATCCGCCCAGTGAAACGCGGCCCGCGGATCGTCGACATTCAGCCGGGCACAGTCCAGCGCCAGCTTTTCCGCCTCGACCAGATCCACCGCCTCGACGCCCTCGCGCCCCAGAACGGCCGATGACAGGAACCCCCAGCCGGCACCCAGATCCGCAATGCGCGCGGGCAGCCTGCCGGGAAGGGCGGCCGCAAGCAGGGCCGACCCACGATCGACCTCGGCTTCGGAAAAGACGCCCGGCTGCGTGAACCGCCCCGAGGCGTCGCGGACAGGGCCGGGCAGGGCCCAGTCGGAAAAGGCGTCCGAGGCCGGAAAGACGAACAATCGCCCATGGGCCTTGGTCAGGCCGGCAACATCCCCGATCCGGCTGCGCACCTCCCGCCACAGGCTGTCGACTCCGTTTTCGCGCTGACCGTCCACCACGACGACAGGCGCCAGCCGGCAGGCCTCGGCGATCATGCCGCGGGCAAGGGCCTTGGAGCGGGGCACACAGACAAGCGCCATGGCCGCAGGCGCCGCGTCGGGCGCGACAGCGTAGCCGGCCTCCTGCCACCAGTCGTGATCGGGGCGGAACGTATGGCTGATCCTTGCCCCATCCCGCGGCAGCGGCGACAGGTCCATGCCCTGAGGCGGCCGCATGACGGCAACCTCACCGGCGGGAAGCTGCAAGAGACCGTCTTCAAGAGCGGTGCTGAAACGGGATCTGGCCATGAGGCTCCGGATCGAAGGGACGACAGGATAGTCCCGCTGGACCTACTCTTTCTCCATCGTGCACTGCAACGGGTGCTGGTGCCGTTGCGCGAAATCCATGACCAGCGCGACCTTGGTCTCGGCGATCTCGTACGAGAACACACCGACGACCGCGACCCCCTTCTTGTGCACGGTCAGCATCAGCTCGAAGGCCTGCGCATGGGTCATGCCGAAGAACCGCTCGAGGACATGAACCACGAACTCCATCGGGGTGAAATCGTCGTTCAGAAGCAACACCTTGTAAAGCGGCGGGCGCTTTGTCCTGGTTCGCGTCTCCAGTTTCACGCCGAAGTCGGGGCCATCGTCGGGTCTGCCCGCCATTAGGATGATTTCCGCCTTCATACCGCGTTGAGTCCGTTCCACGACAGGATCTTGGTGACGCCGTTTATATAATCCTAGGGCCTTGCATGAAAAGAGTGCTGATCGCTTCGAATGCGACGAACCAGCCCTTCCTGTCGAGGATCAGGACCATCGGCTTCGATGCGGAAGGCAGGCTCCGGCACAACGCGCGCTTCTTTCGCATGACCCGGGACCGCCTCACCGATCTGCCGGCCGATCATGTCGAGACCGACCACCTGATGGCGCCGCTGCCCACCACCGAGAGGCGCGCTTGGCGAACTGCCCGAACGCGTGCCCGGCAGCGCCACAATCGCGCCACATTCCTGCCACAATGCCGGATGTGGGGCAGCCCGGGCGGCCCGGCACAAGATCTGCCGTGTCCATTTGGAAACAATCGAAACCCGCTCAACTCATTTGATGTTTTCCAAAACAGATCGGCATGTTAGCCTGCTCCTCGCAGAAAGATGCATCCGGAACAAATCCGGAGCAATGAGGCAGTAAAGGGCACGGATCATGAGCAGTCGACTGTTTCAGTCGGCCCGTCTTGGGCTATTGTTGATCTTTATCCTTATAGCGGGTTCGCTTGCGCCGATAGCAGGGCACTCGGCGCCCTATGCGGCCCTCGTGATGGACGCGCGCAACGGCGAGGTCATCCACGCGCAGAACGCCGACACCCGGCTGCACCCTGCATCGCTGACCAAGATGATGACCCTGTACATCGCCTTTCAGGCGGTCTCGCGCGGCGAGATCAGCCTCGACACAGAGGTCCGGGTCACTGCCGAAGCGGCGAATCAGCCGCCGTCCAGGCTGGGCCTTCGGACCGGGCAGACGATCCGCCTGCGCTATCTGCTGCGTGCTGCTGCGGTCAGATCGGGCAATGACGCGGCGGTCGCCATCGGCGTTGCGATCTCGGGCTCGGAAGCGGCCTTCGTCGACCGCATGAACGCCACCGCCCGCGCGATGGGGATGAACAACACCAACTTCCGCAACACGCACGGCCTGACGCAAGAGGGGCACTATTCCACCGCGCGTGACATGTCGATCCTCGGGCGGCACCTGATTTACGATTTTCCCCAGTATTACAACCTCTTCTCGCGCCGGACCGCCGATGCCGGCATCGCGCAGGTGACGAACACCAACACGCGTCTGCTTGACAGTTATGCCGGCGCTGACGGGATCAAGACCGGCTTCACCAATGCGGCCGGCTATACGCTTGTGGCTTCGGCCGAACGCGGCGGGGTCAGGATCATTGCAACCGTCTTCGGCGCAACCTCGATCGCGCAGCGCACCCAGCGGATCACAGAGCTTCTGGACCTCGGCTTTCAACGCGCCAGCGCCAACGTGCCCGTTCGTCCCCCGTCATCGCCCGGCGCCGTGATCCCGACCACCCAACAGGCGCGAGAACCCGAGATCGCCTCGGCAGCACCCTCCTCATCCGGCACCGACGCCGGATCCATCGCCGCCGCCAGAACGATCCGAGTCAGCGGGCAGGTGCAGCAAAGTCTGCGCCCCGTTCCAAGACCAGACAGCCAGGTTGCCGTCGCGGTCGTGGCGAATGCGGTTTCCAGTGATTTCATAGATGATCTTCTGGCCGAGGTGACACAGGTCTCCGGGGCCCAGTCGGATCCCGTCAGCGGGGCCATCACCGCGGCTGCCGAGCCGCCGCCTTCCGGCCCGGAATTCGCCCCCCAGACCGATGTTCAGCCGGAAACCCTGGCCCTTCTCGATGGCGACATGTCCGATCTCGCGCCCGAGAACCTCGCGCTCGCTCCCGAGATGCGGCCGACCGAGATCATCATGACCGCCGCCGACATCGCGCCCGCCGCCGATGCGAACATGTCGGCCGAAGCCGAAGTCGTTGCCCGCATCTCGACCTCGGGCGGGCGGCACTGGGGCATCAGCGTCGGCCGCTACACCTCACGCAACGAGGCGGAACGCGTGCTGATCCAGATCGCCCTGACCGAGGCCTCGGTTCTTGAAGGCGGCCTCCGGCGGATCGTGCAACGCTCGGGCGGGTTCGATGCGAATATCATGGGCCTGACCCGCGAGAATGCCGACCTTGCCTGTCGCAGGCTGCAGGCGGCGGGCACGACCTGCTTCATGATCGGGACGGACGAAGGCTAGGCGCAAAGCGCCGCTTCGTCAGGCTTTCGCAGATTGCCGGGCCAGCTGGACCGCCAGGATGCCTGCGGCGATGATTGCGACGCCGAAGACATCGACGAAGCCCAGCCTCTCACCCAGAAGCGCTGCCGCGATGGCGACGCCGAAAAAGGGGTTGAGAAAGTGGAATGTGGCGGCCCGCACCGCACCGATCCGGCCCACCAGCAGGAACCAGACCCAGGTTGCCAGAAGACCGGGAACCAGGGTCGTATAGAGGAAGGCAAGGACAAGCGCCGCTGACCAGTCCACGGTGATCGTCTCGAACATCATGGCCGGTCCGGCCAGTATCACCGCCCCGACCAGCATCTGAAGCCCGACGATCATCAGAAGATTGCCGCCAGAGGACGCGCCCTTGACCGCCAGCGTCGCGGCCGTGAGCGAGATCACACCGATCACGCAGAGGACAACGCCCAGCAGATCGACGCCGCCCTGTATCCGCGATCCCATGATCAGGGCGACGCCCGCGAAACCGGCCACCAGACCCGCGACCGCCAGCGCCGGCAGACGGTCCCGCAGGATCAGCCAGCCGAAAAGCGCGACAAGCAGCGGCATGGTCGAGGCGATGATCGCCGCGACAGAGGCCTCGATCCATTGCATCGCAAGGAAGTTCAGCCCGAGATAGAGCGCATTCTGCGAAATGCCGAAGATCACCACGGCGCGCCATTGCCGCCGGTCAAGCCGCGCCGACTGGCCCAGCGCAAAGGCGATGCCGATCCCGATCAGCCCGGACAGAAGGAACCGCAGGGAAAGCGCCGTCAGCGGTGGCGCATGGGTGACGATGATCCGTGCGCTGGCAAAGGCCGAAGACCACATCAGGGCGAAGGCAAGGCCCATCGCGATGGCGCGCAGATCCATCCGGCTCCCCGTCACGAAAACGGGGCGCCGACATGGCACCCCGTCTGGTAGGGTGGGTGAAACCCACCTGTCCTCAAAACCTGACCAGCCTCAGCCGTTCACGCTGTCCTTGAGGGCCTTGGCGATCGTCACCTTGACGACCTTGTCGGCCTCTTTCTTGATCTGCTCGTTCGTGGCCGGGTTGCGCACCATGCGCTCGGGCCGCTCGCGGCAATAGAATTTTCCGACACCGGGCAGGGTCACGGCACCGCCGTTCGACACTTCCCGCGTGATGATCGACACCAGCGCATCAAGCGCAGCACCCGCCGATTTCTTGTCGCTGCCGGTTTCCTCGGCAAGAGCGGCGACGAGTTGCGCCTTGGTCATCTGGTTTGCCATGTTCAGTCTCCTGTTGTCTGCGCCCCCCCGCAGGCCCGGTCAGCCCACGCTCGCGCGATGATGGAAAGGTCCACAATGAACCGCGACCGTTTGCAAGTGCAATTCCACCATTTCCGCCCCTCACCACGCTTTTTCAGCGGGAATTCGTCACCGAACTGCACCTAAATGGCGCCTCAGCGTCCATTCGCCGCGGGGGCAAGGGTGGCAACGTAACCCTTGATAAGGCCCACGCGCCGGGGCCTGAAGCTTTGGCCCGTGGGCTGTGCCGTCTCGATCCGGTCCAGCCGGAACTGTCGCCAGTCCTGTCTCAGCAGGCACCAGGCCAGAAGCGTGGCCCGCTCTGACCCATAGCCCAGCATCAGGGGCCAGACCTCCCGCTGCGTCCGTTCGCCCCGTTCCGAGCGATAGCCCAGCGCCAGCACCCGCTCCTCCCAGCAGGCCTCGCGGATCATGGCAAGGTCGCGTGTCGGCACCTCTCGCCGGTCGTGGCGATGCAGGTGAAAGACGGCATGGGCCGCCTCGCGCTGCTGGCGTTCTGGAAGGGTGGCGAGGATCTTTGCCAGCGCGGTTCCGGCGGCTGCGGCGATCTGCGCATCGCCCGAGTTTTCCGCCTCTGCCAGCCCGAACAGAAGGGCCTCGATCTCGATCCGCTCAAAGTTCTGTGGCGGCAGGGCCGGATCCTCGGTCAGCACATAGCCAAAGCCCGCTTCGCCCTCGATCCTGGCCCCGGCCGCACGCAAGGCGGCAATGTCACGATAGATCGCCCGGACCGAGACTTCGGTTTCCACGGCCAGCCGCGCTGCCGTCACCGGGGCGGGCAGCGATCGCATCAGATGCAACAGGCGGAACAGTCGATCGGATCGGGGCATCGTCCTGCTGACAGAAAATGTCAGGATGCCGGCAGGATAGTGGACACATAACCCGACATGCAACCGCCGCCTCAGGAGATGTCCTCATGCTGACCCTCTTTCACGCCCCCCTTTCCCGCTCGACCCGGATCATCGGCCTGCTCCATGCGATGGACGCCATGAACAAGGTCGACATCCGCCCCGTCTCCATCCCCCGGGTCGACGGGTCGGGCGGTCGCGATCCCGCCAACCCGCATCCCGAGGGCAAGGTGCCGCTCCTTGTCCATGACGGCGTCGCGATCTGGGAATCCGCCGCAATCATGCTCTACCTGACCGATCTGTTCCCGGACGGCGGCATGGGCATCCCCCAGGGCGACCGGCTGCGGGGCCGCTACCTGTCGTGGCTCAGCTACTACGGATCGGTTGTCGAACCGGTCGTCATTCTCGACCATGTGGGGATCGCCCATCCGGTGCTGGACACAACCTTTCGCGGCGTGCCCGAGGTCGTCGGGCGCCTGTCGGCCGCGCTGGCCGAGGGGCCCTGGCTGATGGGCGACCGCTACACGGCGGCCGACCTTCTGATGGCCTCGCCCTATCAGTGGTTCCCCGAAGGCACGCCGGAGGATCCCGCGATCCGCGACTGGGTGGCCCGCTGCAGCGACAGGCCATGGTCCGCCGCCGTCGCCGCCTATGACGAAAGGCTCATGGCCGCCTGAGCCGGGTCAGAGGAAGGCCGTCTCCTCGAAGCTGCGCAGCTTGCGCGAGTGGATGCGTTCCAGCGGCATCTCGCGCAGGCGCTCCATCGCGCGGATGCCGATCATCAGGTGACGGCCCACTTGCGTCTTGTAGAAATCCGACGCCATCCCCGGCAGCTTCAGCTCGCCATGCAGCGGCTTGTCCGACACGCACAGCAGCGTGCCATAGGGCACCCGGAACCGGAACCCGTTGGCCGCGATGGTGGCGCTTTCCATGTCCAGCGCCACCGCCCGGCTCTGGCTCAGCCGCTGGACCGGGCCGGATTGGTCGCGGAGTTCCCAGTTGCGGTTGTCGATCGTGGCGACCGTGCCCGTCCGCATGATCCGCTTGAGCTCATAGCCCTCAAGCTCGGTCACCTCGGCCACGGCGCGTTCCAGCGCGATCTGGATCTCGGCCAGCGCGGGGATCGGCACCCAGACGGGCAGGTCCGCATCCAGCACGTTGTCTTCGCGCAGATAGGCATGGGCGAGCACGAAATCGCCCAGCCGCTGCGAATTGCGCAGGCCCGCGCAATGGCCGACCATCAGCCAGGCATGGGGCCGCAGCACGGCGATATGGTCGGTCGCGGTCTTGGCGTTCGACGGGCCCACGCCGATATTGACCAGCGTGATCCCCTGCCCGTCCGCCCGCTTGAGGTGATAGCTTGGCATCTGCGGCAGTTTCGCAAGCGCCGGCAGCGGCTCGTCCGGCGCGGTGATCTGGCGGTTCCCCGGTCCCACGAAGCCGGTATATCCGCTGTCCGGATCGGCGAGGACGTGGCGGGCATAAGCCTCGAATTCCTCGACATAGAACTGGTAGTTGGTGAACAGCACATGGTTCTGGAAATGATCCGCCGCCGTGGCCGTGTAATGCGCCAGCCGCGCCAGCGAATAGTCGATCCGCTGCGCGGTGAAGGCGGCCAGAGGCATCGCCCCGTCGGGATAGCGAAAGCCCACGCCATTGACGATGTCGTCATGCGTCGTCGCCAGATCGGGCACGTCGAACACGTCGCGCAGCGTGAAATCCATCGCCCCGTCCTGCGGCACGGTGACGGCGGCATCATTGGCCACGGCGAAATGCACCGGCATCGGCGTGTCCGATACCCCGATCATCACCGGCACGCCGTGGTTCTGGATCAGAAGGCCGATCTGCTGTTCAAGGTAATTGCCGAAGAGGTCCGGCCGGGTGATCGTCGTGGCATAGCTGCCCGGCTGGGCGAGGTAGCCGAAGGACAGCCGGCTGTCGACGATCCCGAAGCTCGAGGTCGTCAGCCGCACCTCGGGATAGAAGGCCCGGACCCGCGCGCCCGGCGGACCCGCGCGCAGCGCGCGGCTGAACTGATCGGTCAGAAAGCCGACCGACGCCTCGTAAAGCTCGACCAGGCGCCGCACGGCCGCAGCGGGATCGCGGAATTCCTCCGGGGCAGGCAGGGCGGGGGTCAGGGTCTCGGGCGGCAGGTCGGGGGCGTTCATGCGTTATCCTCGAAAAGGTCAGTCACCTCGAACCGGGTCACATCGACCAGACCCATGTCAGAGATGCGCAACTCCGGTATGACGACCAGCGCCAGAAGGGAATGCTGCATATAGGCATTGTTGAGCGTGCAGCCGCAGGCCTCCATCGCCGCGACGATGCCCTGCGCCTTCGCGGCCACCTCGGCCGCCGGGCTGTCGGACATCAGCCCCGCGATGGGCAGCTCGACCAGCGCGATCTCGGCCCCGTCCTTCCAGACGGTGACGCCGCCCCCCACCTCGCCCAGCCGGTTCGCGGCCGCGGCCATCATCGCGGCCGAGGTGCCGACGACGATCATGTGGTGGCTGTCATGCGCCACGGTCGAGGCAATCGCCATCTCGCCCGTATAGCCGAAGCCCGAGACAAAGCCGTTCACCACCTTGCCCGTCGCCCGGTGCCGTTCGACCAGCGCGATCTGGCAGACCTCGCCCGTCGCCTGCACCCGGCCCTCGGTCACGGGCAGTTCGAAGGTCAGCGCCTTGGTCGGCGCCTGATTTTCGACCACGCCGATCACCCGGGCACGGACCGCATTGGCGCCCTCTGGCGCGGGGATGACGAAATCGCCCGGCCCCAGCCGCTTGCCCAGCCGCACCGTCTGCCGCGCGGCCTCGGGCCAGTCGTAATGCGGGCAGGCGACGGTGATCTTGCCGTCCCGCGCCACCACCTGCCCGCGCGCGATCACCAGCTCGACCGGCAACTCGCGCAGGTCCGAGGTCAGGATCACATCCGCCCGCCGCCCCGGCGCGATACTGCCCAGTTCCCTCTCAAGCCCGAAATGGGTGGCGGTGTTCACCGTCGCCATCTGCAAGGCCACCAGCGGATCGCAGCCGCAGGCGATGGCATGGCGCACCACCCGGTTCATGTGGCCGTCATTCACCAGCGTGCCGGAGTGGCAATCATCGGTGCAGAGGATGAAGTTGCGCGGATCGAGGCCCTTCTCGGTGATCGCCGTGATCTGGCTTTCCACATCGTACCAGGCAGAACCCAGCCGCAGCATCGACCGCATCCCCTGCCGCACGCGGGCCACCGCATCGGCCTCGGCCGTGCCCTCGTGATCATCGGCGGCCCCGCCGGCGGCATAGGCATGGAACGGGATACCCCGGTCGGGACTGGCATAATGCCCGCCCACCGTCTTGCCGGCGCGCATCGCCTCGGCCATCTCGGCCAGCATCTGCGCGTCGCCGCCCACGACACCGGGATAATTCATCATCTCGCCCAGCCCGATGATGCCGGGCCAGGTCATCGCCTCGGCCACATCCTCCGGCCCGATCTCATAGCCCGTGGTCTCCAGCCCCGGCGCCGAGGGCGCGCAGGAGGGCATCTGGGTAAAGATGTTGACGGGCTGCATCATCGCCTCGTCATGCATCATCCGCACACCTTCCAGACCCAGCACATTGGCGATCTCATGCGGGTCGGTGAACATGGTGGTCGTGCCATGCGGGATCACGGCGGCGGCGAATTCGGCCGGCGTCAGCATGCCCGATTCGATATGCATATGCCCGTCGCAAAGACCGGGGATCAGGTAGCGCCCCCCGGCCTCGATCACCTCGGTGTCGGGGCCGATGCAATGGCCGGCATCCGGCCCGACATAGGCAAACCGCCCGGCCGCAATGGCAACCTGCCAACCGTCCAGCACCTCGCGGCTCTGCACATTCACCAGACGGCCGCCGCGAATGACCATATCCGCCGGTGCGCGGCCCGCAGCAACGGCAACAAGACGGGGGGCGCTGTCGGCCCAACTCGGAAAAAGGGGATGTTCCATGCGCTATTTGTTCCAACTCCGGCCCCTTGCGCAACCCCCGGAGGCCGCGACCCGGGAAACCTCCGCCCGCAAGCTGCGGCTCGGGCGGTAGGGTGGGCAAAGCCCACGCGCCAGCCCGACATGCCGCCCAAGCGGCCCCACCTCGGCCCATTCCCGCGCAAATCCCCGCCAGCACCCTGCGATGCCCCTTGCAGACCGATGCGGCAATGCCCATCCAGTGCAGGCATGGGCAACACACTTCTTTCCTTCGGTCACGGCTTCTCGGCAGCGGCCCTGTCGCGGCTTCTGCTGCCAGAGGGTTGGCGCGTGATCGGAACGACCCGCAGCCAGGACAAGTCCCGAACCCTGCACAAGACCGGGGTGCATCCGCTGATCTGGCCCGGATCAGACATCTCCTCGTCCCTCGATGCGGCCACACATCTCCTCGTTTCCGTGGCCCCCGACGCCGAGGGCGACCCCATCCTGCGACAGCTCCGCTCCGACATCGCCGCCCGCGCGAGGCGGTTCGAATGGGTCGGCTACCTCTCCACCACGGGCGTCTATGGCGATCACGCCGGCGGCTGGGTGGACGAATCGACCCCCCTTCGCCCCACCACCTCGCGCGGACGCGCCCGCGTCAAAGCCGAGGCGGCCTGGCAGGCGATCCCCGGCCTGCCGCTGCATATCTTCCGCCTTGCCGGCATCTACGGCCCCGGTCGAGGCCCCTTCGCCAAGGTCCGTGAAGGCACCGCCCGGCGCATCGTCAAGCCCGGTCAGGTCTTCAGCCGCATCCATGTCGACGATATCGCCCAGGTGCTCGCCGCCTCCATCGCCCGCCCCCGCCCGGGCGCGATCTACAATCTCTGCGACGACGATCCCGCCCCGCCCGAAGACGTGATCGCCCATGCCGCCGAACTCCTCGGCCTGCCCGTTCCCCCGGCCGAGGATTTCGCCACCGCCGAGATGACGCCGATGGCCCGCAGCTTCTATGCCGAAAGCAAGAAGGTCCGGAACGACCTCATCAAATCCGAGCTGGGCGTGCGGCTCATCCATCCCGACTATCGGTCGGGCCTTGCCGCACTTCTGGCTTCCGAACCCGGGGAAACCCGGGATTAACCCCGACCCATTAGGCCCGAGCTGATCTTCATGGACAAAGCCGAAATGCCCCTGCGCCAGCGCATTGCCGACTTCCTCGAACGCGACCGGGTGCGCAATTTCATCATCGCGGTGATCCTGTTCAACGCCGTGATCCTCGGGCTCGAGACGGTGAAACCCGTGATGGAGCGATGGGGGAACCTGATCGTCCTGCTCGACCGGATCTGCCTGTCGATCTTCGTGATCGAGATTGCGGCCAAGCTCTTTGCCCTCGGCCCCCGCTTCTTCCGCAACGGCTGGAACATCTTTGATTTCGTGATCGTCGGCATCGCCCTGATCCCCGCCGCACAGGGCCTGTCGGTGCTGCGGGCCCTGCGCATCCTCCGGGTGCTGCGGGTCATTTCCGCCGCCCCGCGCCTGCGCCGCGTGGTGGAAGGGTTCATCACGGCCCTGCCGGGGATGGCCTCGGTCTTTCTGCTGATCGGGATCATCTACTACATCGGCGCCGTCATCGCGACCAAGCTTTTCGCCGCCAGCTTTCCCGAATGGTTCGGCCATCTGGGCGCCTCGGCCTATTCGCTGTTCCAGATCATGACGCTGGAAAGTTGGTCCATGGGCATCGTGCGCCCCGTGATGGAGGTCTATCCCTTGGCCTGGGCCTTCTTCGTCCCCTTCATCCTGATGACGACCTTCGCGGTGATGAACCTGTTGATCGGCCTTATCGTCAACTCGATGCAAGAGGCAGCCGGCCATGACGAAAGCGAAAAGACCGACGCCTATCGCGACGAGGTGCTGTCCCGACTGGCCGAGATCGAAAAGCGCCTGTCAGAACGCGACCGCTAAAGCGACAGCGCCCATTTCCGCCCGTCATGAAACGCCTGCGCCGCCATCCGCGGCGCCGCGGCATCCCCCAGCTGGGTGAACCTCACGCCCAGCGCCCCCAGCGCGCCCGGCAACTCCGTATCCGCCCGGTTGGCGGTCGACATCACCAGATCATCCGCCGCGATCACCTCGACCTCGCCGGTCAAGAGGTCCAGCACCTCCGCCCCGCCTCCATTCCCCCGCCAGGCGGCAATCGCGCTTTCGGTCACGAAGCGCACGCCCAGCGCCGCCATCCGCTTGCGCAGCGGGAAATCGGCGGCACTGCGCTGCAACTCCTTGCCGACCAGCGGATCGGGCGTGACCACCGTCACCTCATGCCCCGCCTCGGCCAGCCACCAGGCCGTGCCCGCGCCGCGCCAGTTGCCGCCCTCGTCCAGCACCACCACCCGGCGCCCCGGCCGCGCGACCCGCCCCAGCACATCCTCGGGCGACCAGACCCGCCCCGCCTCGATCCCCGGCAGCCGCTCCAGATGCGTCATCGCCCGCTGGAACCCGTCCGGATCGGGCAGCGATCCCGTCGCCAGCGCCACATGATCCGCCCCGAACCCGGCAATCTCCCCCGCCTCCAGATAGGCATTCAGCCGCACCTCGACCCCCAGCCGCTCCAGCTGCCGCTCATACCAGCCCAGAAGATCGGTGATCTGCGCGCGCCGCGGCTGCAGCCCCGCCAGCCGGAACTGCCCGCCAAGGCTCGGCCCCGCCTCGGCCAGCGTCACGTCGAACCCCCGCTCCGCCGCCGCCCGCGCCGCCTCAAGCCCCGCAGGCCCCCCGCCCACGACCAGCACCCGCCCGCCCGGGCCGGGCGAGAACCTGTCCCCGCCCCATTCCCATTCCCGCCCCGCGGACGGATTGATCAGGCAGGAAATCCAGTAATCCCGGCTCCGCCGCCCCCAGCACATCTGGTTGCACGAGATGCAGCCCCGCACATCCCCGGCCCGCCCGGCCCGCGCCTTCTCCACCAGATGCGGATCGGCGATCTGGCCGCGCACGATGCTCACCAGATCGGCCTGCCCCTGCCGCAGCACCTCTTCGGCATTGTCGGGCGTGCGGATATGGCTCTCGGCGGTCACGACCGCATTCTTCACCACACCCTTCAGATGCGCGGCCAGATCCACCCCCAGCTTCTCGGGGTAAAGGAACGTCGGCATCAGCTTGTAGAAGTCGAAATAGCTCCCCGACCCGCAGGTGACGTAATCCATCGCCCCCTCGGCATCATGGAGTGCCACCACCTCGGCCAGCGCCTCACGCCCCAGCGCCGCGGGCACGTCGGGTTCGTCATTCACGGCAAGCCCGATGATGAAATCATCGCCACAGGCCGCCCGGATCCGGTGCATCGCCTCACGCGAAAACCGCGTCCGGTTCTCCAGGCTTCCCCCCCAGCGGTCGTCACGCCGGTTGGAGAACGGCGTCCAGAACTGATCGGGCAACGCGTGATAGGCGGCCCAGAACTCCACCCCGTCGAAGCCCGCCTCGCGGCACCGCACCGCCGCCGCGACATAGCCCTCCAGCACCTCCTCGATCTCGGCCTCGGTCATCGCATGGCTCGCGTCGCTGTCATGCCAGGACGGCCCGCCCGAAGGCGACCAGTTCGGATGCCAGGAATTGTCCTGATCCCCGTGCTGCCCGACGTGATAGAGCTGCTGCAGGATCACCGCCCCTTCCGCCTTCACCGCTTCGGTCAGCTTGCGGAAGGCGGGCACCACCGCATCGTCGGAATGGCGGAAATTCCCCCGCGTCAGCACGGCCGAGCCATGCACCGGCATCGGCTCGACCACGATCATCGCGGCCCCCCCGATCGCCCGCTCGCGGTAATAGCCGATATGCTGCGCCCCCGGCAGCCCGCCCTCCGACATGTTCGCCGTATGCGCGCCAAAGACCACCCGGTTGCGCAACACCTTGTGACGCAGCCGCAGGGGCTCGAACATATGTGGAAAGCTCATCCCGCCCCCTCGCTTCTTTTGTTCACAAATATCCCGGGGGGAGGCGAAGCCGGGGGGCAGAGCCCCCCTGCCCGGCCCGCCTCAATACCAAAGGTCTTCCGCCTCGCGCTTGCGCCGCGCGACAAAGTCGCACAGCGCCTCGTCCACGCCTTCGTCCAGGGCGGGCGGCTCATAGGCGGCCAGCACCGCCTTCCACCGCTTCTCGGCGCGCTGGATGGCATCCTCGCGCCCCTGTTCGTTCCAGGCTTCCCAGGTCTGGTAATCGTCCATGCCGCTGTCCCAATAGGCCGTCTCGTAATGGCGAAGCGTATGGGCGGTGCCGAACATATGCGCCCCCGGCCCGCCTTCTGCCAGGGCCTCGAAGCCCAGCGCCTCCTCGCTCATGTCCAGCCCCTTCAGATAGGCATGGAGCGCCCCGCAAAGGTCGCAATCCAGCACGAATTTCTCGTAGGACATCGACAGCAGGCCATCGAGGAAACCCGCCGAATGCAGGATGTAATTCGCCCCGCATTGCACCGCGGCCATCATCGACATCATGCTCTGCGTCATCGCCTGCGCATCGGGCAGTTTCGAGGTCGAGAAATTGCCCGAACAGCGCAGGGGCAGCTTCAGCCGCCGCGCCAACTGCCCCATGACCAGCGACCCCAGCGCCGGCTCGGGCGTGCCGAAGGTGGGCGAGCCTGACCGCAGCGACAGCGACGACAGGAAGGTCGCGATCAGCGCGGGCGCTCCGGGCCGCACAAGCTGGGTCAGCGCCACCCCAACCATGGATTCGGCCAGCGATTGCGCCAGCGCGCCCGCCATCGTCACCGGGCTGACGGCGCCGCCCAGAAGGAAGGGCAGATGGATCGACCCTTGGCCAGCCTCCGCGTAAGTCCGGATGCCCCGCGTGCTGACCCCGTCCCAGACCAGCGGCGAGGTCGAGTTGAAATTTCCCATGACGACGCAATTGCGGTCAACCACCTCCGACCCGAACAGGATCCGGCACATCTCGATACTGTCCGCGGCCCTCTCGGGCGCGGTGATCGAGCCCAGAAACGCCCGGTCGGAAAAGCGCATATGGGCATAGACCATGTCCAGATGCCGTTTGTTGACCGGCACATCCGTCGGCTCGCAGATCGTGCCGCCCGAATGGTGCAACCAGGGCGAGGACTGGCCCAGCTTGATCAGGTTCTGGAAATCCTCGAGCGTCGCGTAACGGCGGTTGCCATCCGTCTCCATGATGAAGGGGCTGCCGTAAGAGGGGGCAAAGACCATCGCATCGCCGCCGATCTCGACATTGCGGGCCGGGTTGCGGGCCAGCTGCGTGAACCGCGCGGGCGCCGTGGCGCAAAGGCTGCGGATCAGGCCGGGGGCGAAGCGGATGTTCCAGGCGTTTTCCGAGACGGGCCGCACCTCGCCGCCCGCGCGGCGGAAGAGCTCGACCGTTTCGGGATCCTCGCGGAACTCGATCCCGATCTCGGCCAGGATCCGGTCGGCGGTGGCCTCGATCCGTTCCAGCGCCTCTTCGCCGACAAGATCGTAGGTCGGAATGCGGCGGGTGATATAGGCGCATTCCAGCGTCGGGTTCTGCCCGGGCGCCGCGCTGCGGGCAGGCCGCCGGGCGGCGCGGGTGCGGCGCGGGGCGGCTTCGGTGATATCGCTCATGAGGCTGGCTCCGGGCTGGCGGACATGCGCAACTGCAGCCGAAAATGACACATGTGTCAAGTTTTTCGACGCTTGTGTCGATTGCTTGCCGCAGCTTGATTGAACCAAGCCCCTCGCCCTGCTATCCGGGGTCGATGGCACAGGTGGCGGAACGGCAGCAGACGGGGCGGGGAACGCCCGATCACTGGCTCGAGGCGGCCCATGCGGTGCTGGTCGAATCCGGGGTGGACCAGGTCCGCCCGGGCCTTCTGGCCGAACGGCTGGGCCTGTCGCGCACCAGCTTCTACGGCCATTTCGACAGCCGCGACGATCTTCTGGCCGCCCTGGTCGAGCGCTGGCAGCAGAAGAACACCGCCAATCTGATCGCCCGCTGCGACGCCTATGCCGACAGCCTGGCCGAGGCGCTGTTCAACCTCTTTGACTGCTGGCTCAGCCCCGATCTGTTCGATGCGGGCCTTGATGTCGCGGTGCGCAACTGGGCGCTGGGGGATGCGGCGCTGCGCGACCTGCTCGAGCAGAACGACCGCGCCCGCCTTGTCGCGATCACGGCTTTGTTCACCCGCTTCGGCCAGCCGCCCGATCTGGCCGAGGTGCGGGCGCTCACGGTCTATTACACCCAGATCGGCTATATCGCGATGATGGTGCAGGAACCGGCCGAACTCAGGATCGCGCGGATGCCGCTTTACATCCAGACCTTCTCCGGCGTGGCCCCGACCGAGGCCGAGATCGCCCGTTTCCGCGCCCGCCACGGGTTGAAGGACGCCTGAATTTGCAAAATTCAGGCCCGCCCGGCCCCACGCGGCCCCACGCGACTAGGCCGGGCGTTGGGGGAAAATTGGCAAAATTTCGCCCCCCCCCCCCGGCGACAGCCGCCCGGCATGCCGGCCCAAACCCCGCCCCCCCCCCCCCCACAAATGCGCACAAAATACGC
>JBHYFN010000019.1:0-40173 GCA_051859505.1 Paracoccaceae bacterium | reverse complement strand
GGGGGTTGCGTAATTGTGCCCAATTTCCCGCCCCCCGCACCGGGATCACGCGGCCCGGCTTGCCGACACAAGCCCGGCCGCAAGCGCCCCCTCAAGCAGCGTCGGCGCAACGTGATGGGCGAAGCGCCCCGTCGCGGCATGGATGTCGGGCACCTGCACCACCGTCAGCCCCGCCGCATGGGCCGAGGCCGCGCCCGTCTCTGAATCCTCGAAAGCGATGCAGCGCCCGGGCGCGACCGACAATCGCTCTGCCGCAAGAAGATAGGCATCCGGCGCCGGTTTGGCCGCATCCACATCGTCGAAGGTGATGACCTCCCGAAACCGCGGCGCGAGGCCGGAAACCGTGACCTTTTCCTGCGCGGGGCCCCGGCGGCTTGACGTGGCGATGGCCATCGGCAGACCTTGCCCCGCAATTGCGTCCAGCAGCTGCAGCGCCCCCGACTTCAGCGGAATACCCTGCTGAAACCGCAAGGTGCACAGACGGTCCCATTCCGCATAGAAGGGCTCCAGCGGGATCGTCGCCCCGACATGTTCGCCGATCAGGCGCGCGCGCTCTACGTCATGGATCCCGGCCAGCGTCTCGAAAAAGGCAAGGTCGACCTCGTGACCAAGCGCCCGGCAGGCTTCGACGCCGGTCTGGTTGCACAGGGCTTCGGTATCGATCAGCGTGCCGTCCAGGTCAAAGATCACGGCGTCATATCGTTGCTGTCGCATCTGCAGTCCCTGGTTGAGGCGGCCTGGCCGCTTCTTGCGACGTTGAGGCAGGTTTGTCGATCAGAAGCGTATCGAGAAACGGTGAAGCCCGCCGGGCGCCGGCCCGACAGGCACAACACCGGCGGGCGCCTCGTGGTGCAGGGCGCCGGGGCCGGTGTCGAACCATGCGCCAGTGCCCGGCAAGGCTTGAAACGACCAGTGCCGCACCCTGTCCGGCGCCAGGGGCCCGCCCGCCCTTACATGATCCACAACGATATCCCGGATGCTGCGCGTGTCGTCATGAATGAGCTCGCCTTCAAGCGCGGCATCGAAACCGCCGCCGCCGCCTGCGCGGTAGCTGTTGGTCGCGATCAGGACAGTCTCGTCCGGGTCGAGCGGTCTTTCGGCCAGCCGAAGCCCGCGCACCCTGCGGCTTTGGGGATGGAGGATCGCGCCTCCCGCGTCGCTTCTGGGGGGTTGGGTGAGGTCGAACTCACAGACCAGGCCATCGAGAATATCAAAGACATAGGGGGCAAAGGTCGGGTCGAGCAAAGGCTGATCCGTGATCCCCGGTTCGATCCGGCAAAAGCAGGAGGCGCTTCTTTCCAGCCAGTCCCAAAGCGCCCGCGCCGGCAAGGCGAGGATGCAGAAGGCGTTGGGATAAAGGTAAAGCTCGGACGCATGCCGAAGCGAGAGCGGGCCGGGCGCGATATCCACGTAGAAGCCCGGACCACCTTGCCCGCCAAGCTTGAAAGGGGCGACGGCCGAAATCAGCGGCAAACCTGCTTCGGGCCGACCCGCGAGCACCTTGGCCGCATAACGACGTTGCGCATCGGCCACGACCTGTAGACCCGCATCCACCCCCACCTTGGCGAAATAGCTGTGCAGTGGCACGGCCGACTCTCCGACAGGCGCGCGGATCACATTGACGATCTTGCGGTGGAGGCCCTCGAGTTGCCGCGCAAGCCCCGGATGTGGAGCGACGCGGGACGCAGCCCCGCCATCCGGCGACACCTCGGCAACGGGTTCAAGAGAGACGCCCGCCAAGCCGGTCCGCCACCCGTCGGGCCCATGCTCAAGCTCCAGATCGATCACCCCGACATGCGATCCGAAGGCACCCGGCATCACCGCCGGCTTGCCGCAGAGAAGGCCCTGCTCGGGATCGATGCAGGGCGTGGGCGCGTGGCCTTCGCCGGGAAAGGTGCGGTGGGTGTGGCCGGTCACGATCAGGTCGATGCCGTCCAGTGCGGCAAGCGGCACGGCCGCATTCTCCATCCCGTCGCGATGGTCGTCCGGGCCGATGCCGGAATGGCAAAGCGCCACGACGATATCCGCCCCCGCCGCGCGCAAGGCCGGAAGATGCGCCCGGGCGGCTGCGACGATATCGCGCGTGCCGATCCTGTCGCCAAGGATGACCGCGTCCCATTGCGTGATCTGGGGCGGCGCGAAACCGATGATGCCGATGCGAATCGGACGTGCGATGCCGTCGTCGCAGGGGATGATCCGCTCAAGCAGGGCAAAGGGCGGAACGAAGGTCTGGTCGCGGCCCGGATCCGCTGCCTGTCGCGTCGTCACATTCGCCGAGACGACCGGAAAGCCGCAGGTCCGCAAGGTCCGGTTCAGAAATTCGAGACCATAGTTGAACTCGTGATTTCCGATCGTGGCCGCGTCATAGCCCAGCATCCCCATCGCGGCGATCATCGGATGCGGCTGGTCGGGCGCAAGGTTTCCCGGTTCGGCCAGCCAGTCGGACAGGGGGTTGCCCTGCAGGAAGTCGCCGTTGTCGACCAGAACCACCCCGCCCGGCGCCTTGTCTCGCAGCGTTTCGATCAGGGAAGCGGTCAGGACAAAGCCGCTCGCCGCCTTTGGCGTATCGGTGAAATAGTCATGCGGCATCAGGTTCATGTGCAGATCCGATGTCGCAAGCAGGCGCAGATGGCCGCTGATCCTGCTGTCTCGGGGCTGCTCGGTCACTGACTCACTGCCTTTCCTGACGGCCCGTACAACCATGGGGGGCGGCCGTATTCTTGTATTTGCCTCCCGGTTCCGAAAATGCAACTTGAGGGCATGAAAAACGCCGAGTTGGTTACCTTTGGAGGCTCCGCCCTCGACAGAGCCTCGGAGCTGAGGGCCGACAAGGCCGCAGTCGCCGCATTGGCCGACCGACCGGGGGCCCGGACGCTTCTTCTGTGGCGGGGCAAGCCCCTGATGATCTCGGAAAACGGGGGGCCGGGGCGACTGGCGCGGCTGGGCCTTGATCATCCCGTTCTGGGCGAGGCGGTGTCCGAATCCGTCCTTCTGGGGCGCGAAGAGGGCGAAGGGATCTGGGCTGCCAACCTTACCGGCTGGAACCCGGACGACATGGATTTCTCGACGCTGGGCACTTTCCTCGATCCGTCGGAACAGCGTCACCCGCTTCTGCCCGGGCACCATTTTTCCGAGTTGCGGGCGGTGATGACCGCGCTTTCCCCGCGCGATGCCGAACTTGCGGTAACGGCAAAGGCCGTCCTCGGCTGGCACGAGACGCATCGGTTCTGCGCCCGCTGCGGCGCGGCAAGCCTTGTCACGAATGCCGGCTGGCAACGCGATTGTCCGGCCTGCGGCGGCCATCATTTCCCACGGACCGATCCGGTCGTGATCATGCTGATCACCCGTCAGGACGATGTGCTTCTGGGGCGCTCGCCCGGTTGGCCCGAGGGGATGTATTCGCTTCTTGCCGGCTTCATCGAACCGGGCGAGGTGATCGAGGCCGCGGTGCGCCGCGAGGTCTGGGAAGAGGCGGGGATCCGTGTCGGCAAGGTCGAGTATCTGGCAAGCCAGCCCTGGCCCTTCCCCGCTTCGCTCATGATCGGATGCCATGGCGAGGCGCTTTCCGCCGAGATTACCGTCGACCCGCAGGAGCTTGAATCCGCGATCTGGGTCAGCCGCGCGCGCCTTGCGACGATATTCGCCGGCCAGGATCCCGAGATCAAACCCGCGCGGTCGGGCGCGATTGCGCATTTCCTGCTGTCGAACTGGCTGGCGGACAATCTGGACTAGGGCGGCCAATCTGGACTAGGGCGGCAAGGCCGGGGCAGGCCACCACGAAGGAGGCGGAAACGCATGAGGATCAGCCATCGTGAAGACATCGCCGTGCCGGCGGATTTCGTCTTTGTCCGGATCACGGATTTTGACGGCATGGCCCGCAAGGCAATGCGCAAGGGCGCGCATGTGCAGCGCACCGACCGGCTTTCGGAACCCGGCCTCGGGATGTCGTGGAAGGCGAATTTCCAGTATCGCGGGCGGGATCGGGAACTGACCTCGACCGTGACGGCTTTTGAACGACCGACCGGCTTTACCGTCGAGTCGGTCGTCGGCGGGCTGGAAAGCGTCACTTTGGTCGACCTTCTGGCCCTGTCGCCGACCCAGACCCGCCTCACGATTTCGATCGAGCTGAAGGCACGCTCGATGACGGCCCGGCTTCTTCTGCAATCGCTGAAGCTGGCTCGCGGCAGCCTGACCAAGAGGTTGGGCAAGAGGCTGTCCGAGCTTGCCAAATCGATCGAGGCGGAATACCGCGACGCGCGCTCAGGCTGAGGCCCTCTGTTCCTCTCGGCGGCGCTCGTCTGCCGGATAGACGCCGATCAACCGCACCAGATCGGTGAAATAGTCCAGCTCTTCCAGTGCAAGCCGGACATTGTGGTCATCGGGATGACCCTCGATCTCGGCGTAGAACTGGGTCGCGGTGAAATGGCCACCGACCATGTAGCTTTCCAGCTTGGTCATGTTCACGCTGTTGGTCGCGAAGCCGCCCAGCGCCTTGTAAAGCGCGGCCGGGATGTTGCGGACACGAAAGATGAAACTGGTCATCATGCCGTGATCGCCACGGCGCGAGAAATCGGGTTCCCGCGCCATGATCAGGAAGCGCGTCGTGTTGTTGGCCGTATCCTCGATATGGCGGGCGATGACCGAAAGCCCGTTGATCTCGGCGGCGATTTCCGAAGCGAACGCCCCTTCGGAGCGGTCGCCAAGCCGTGCGACCTCGCGCGCTGCCGCGGCATTGTCCGACCAGGCCAGCGTCTCGAGGCCATATTGCCGGACAAACCCCCGCGCCTGACCCAGAAGGATGCCCATGGCCCGCACCCTGCGGATCTCCTCGAGACGCGCCCCGGGCAGGCCAAGCAGGTTGATATGCACCCGGACAAAGGCTTCGTCCACGATGTGAAGGCCGCTTTCGGGCAGCAGGTGATGAACATCCGCGACGCGGCCGTAGGTCGAATTCTCGACTCCGATCATGCCCAGTTCGGCGCGCCCCTCGCGCACGGCGACCATCGCATCCTCGAAGGTCGGGCAGGGCAGAGGTTCAAGATCGGGGCAGGCCTCGATACAGGCCTGATGGCCATAGGCACCCAGCTCTCCCTGAAAGGCAATCTTCTGCGGCATGTCGGATCACTCCGTCCTGCGGCCCGATCCGGGCAATAAGTCGCGCCGTTATACCTTGCGGAAGGCGAGGTGAAGCGGATACATGGGCGCGGATTAGTTGGCTGAACGGGACGCGACATGTTCGACACAATGACCCTGACCAAGGCGCTGGGCGGCTTTTGCGGTGCGCTCCTTGTGTTTCTTCTGGGGGCCTGGCTTGCCGAAGAGATCTACAGCCCCTCCGGCCACGGGGACCATCAGCAGGCCTTTGTGATCGAGATGCCGGATGCCGACGGCGATACCGAGGTCGAAGCCGAAGAGGCGCCCGACTTTGCCGAATTCCTGGCCATGGCCGATCCCGCAGCGGGTCAGACGCTGTATGTTCGCGCCTGCCAGGCCTGCCACTCGCTCGAGCAGGGGGTGAACGGAACCGGGCCCTACCTCTATGGAATTGTCGGCCGCGAGATACAGGCCGTCGCGAACTTCGGGTATTCCGGTGCGCTGGAAGGGGCGGCGGATATCTGGGATCACGACAGCCTCAACGAGTTCATCGCCAACCCGAACGGCTTTGCCCGCGGCACCTCGATGGGCTACAACGGCATGCGCAGCATCCAGGATCGGGCGAACCTGATCGCCTTCCTCGACAGCCTCGACGATTGAGACACCGCGTTTGCGATGAAGGGCCGTCCGGCAACCGGGCGGCCCTTTTTCGTGCGGATCCGGGGCAATGTGCCGAAAGTCCGGGTTTCCGTGTCGGCTCACGCAAACTCAACTTGAATGTTCGACTTTCCGACCTTTAGCTACAGGTTCAGGATATCCGCCCGAAGATGACCCAGCAGGAGAGTATCATGAAGATGCAGCGCCCTTCGTCGTCCGACTTTCCCAAGCATGACGTGGCTGCCGAGGTCATCGAAGGCAGAGCAAGCGCGCGATCACTGGGCCTAGTGCTTCTTGCCATCGGTGCGCTGCTGGGCAGCAAGGCCTTGGCCGAGGATGAGACGATCATCACCAGCCACGGCTATTCCACCTTCGGCGAGCTGAAATACCCGGCCGATTTCCCGCATCTCGACTACGTCAATCCCGAGGCGCCCAAGGGGGGCACGATCTCGATCTCGGCGCAGGGGACGTTCGACAGTTTCAACCCCTACTCGCGCGAAGGCCGCGCCGGGGCGCTGTCCACCATCGGCTACGAATCCCTCATGATCGGCACCGCCGACGAGGTCAGCGCCGATTACTGCCTGATCTGCACCCATCTCGAATATCCCGAAAGCGAGGATTGGGTGATCTTCCACATGCGCCCCGAGGCGCGGTTCTCGGACGGCACGCCGCTGACGGCGCATGACGTGGTCTTTTCGCACATGCTGCTGCTGGAACAGGGCCTGCCCTCCTATGCGCAGGCGGTGGGCGAGCTGATCCCGCTGGTCGAGGCGCTGGACGATTACACCGTCAAGTTCACCTTCGGCGAGGATGTGCCGCGCAAGAACCTTATCAACCAGGCGGGCGGCACGCCGATCTGGTCGCGCGCATGGTACGAGGAAACGGGGGCGCGGCTGGACGAAAGCCGGCTCGAGATCTCGCCCGGCTCCGGGCCCTACATGCTTGACGGTTTCGACATCAACCGCTCGATCACCTACCGGCGCAATCCCGACTATTGGGGCAATGATCTGCCGATCAACCAGGGCCGCAACAATTTTGATGTGATCCGGGTCGAGTATTTCGCCGATGCCACCGCCGCCTTCGAGGCGTTCAAGGCCGGCGAATATACCTTCCGGCAAGAGAATTCCTCGCTGCAATGGGCGACGCAATACGATTTCCCGGCCCTCAACAACGGCCATGTCGTCAAGACCGAACTGCCCAACGGCAACCTGCCGCCGGCGACCGGCTTCGTGATGAACCTGCAGCGGCCGCAATTCGAGGATGTCCGCGCCCGTCAGGCGATCGCCCTGATGTTCAACTTCACCTGGACGAACGAGACGCTGCAGTACGGCCTGTTCGAACAGCGCGAAAGCTTTTGGCAGAACAGTGCGCTGGCCGCCCAGGGCGTGCCCGAAGGGCGCGAGCTCGAGATCCTGCAATCGGTCGCCGATCTTATCGATCCCGAGATCCTGACCGAGCCTGTCACGATGCCGCACACCTCGGGCGAACAGCAGCTTGACCGCGCCAACCTGCGCGCCGCCATCGCGCTGATGGAGGAGGCGGGCTGGGAAAGCGGCGACGACGGCCTTCTGCGCAACGCGCAGGGGCAGGTCTTCACCCTCGAATTCCTTGCCGACAATCCGACGCTTGACCGGATCATCCTTCCCTATGTCGACAACCTCACCCGCCTTGGGGTGCGCGCCACCTACAACCGGGTCGATCCCGCGCAATACACCAACCGCGAGCGCAGCTTCGACTGGGACATGATCCTTGACGGCTACAACAACGGGCTGGAAGAGGGGATCGGGCTGGGGCAGCGCTTTGGCAGCGACGGGCTGGGCGATCTGTTCAACCCGGCCAGCTTCTCGCATCCGGCGGTGGACAAGATCATCGAGACGGTGATCGAGGCCGACTCCTTCGACGAGATGGCCGCAGGCGTGCGCGCCATCGACCGGATCATGCGGCGCGAGATGTTCATCATTCCGACCTGGTACAATCCCAACTACTGGGTCGCCTATTTCGACATGTTCGAACATCCCGATCCGCTGCCGCCCTATGCGCTGGGCCATCTGGATTTCTGGTGGTTCAACGAAGACAAGGCCGAGTCGCTGCGCGCCGCCGGCGCCTTGCGGCGCTAGAAAGGGCCGGCACGGCCCATGGGCGCCTATATCCTGCGACGCTTGCTTCTCGTGATCCCCACGCTTCTGGGGATCATGATCGTCAATTTCACCCTCGTGCAATTCGTCCCCGGCGGTCCGATCGAACAGATCATCGCCGAGATGGAGGGGCGCGGCGACGTGTTCCAGGGGATCGCGGGCGGCGGTGGCGACGCGCAGATGGCGATGGAGGCATCGGATTTCGACTCGCGCTATCTGGGGGCGCGTGGCCTTCCGCCCGAGTTCATCGCCCAGCTTGAACGCGAATTCGGTTTCGACAAGCCACCCCTGGAACGGTTCCTCACGATGATGTGGAACTACATGCGGTTCGATTTCGGGAACAGCTGGTTCCGGTCGGTTTCGGTCGTGGACCTGGTGCTTGAAAAGATGCCCGTTTCGATCACCCTCGGCCTCTGGTCCACGCTGATCGCCTATCTGATCTCGATCCCGCTGGGCATCCGCAAGGCGGTGCGCGACGGCTCTCCCTTCGATACCTGGACCAGCGGCGCGATCATCGTGGGCTATGCGATCCCGGGCTTCCTCTTCGCGATCCTGCTGATCGTCCTCTTCGCCGGCGGTTCCTACTGGCGCATCTTCCCGCTGCGGGGGCTGACCTCGGACAACTGGGCCGATCTGAGCATGATCGGCAAGGTGCTTGATTATTTCTGGCACATCGCGCTGCCGGTTCTGGCCCTGACGATCTCGTCCTTCGCCACGCTGACGCTTCTGACGAAGAACAGCTTTCTGGACGAGATCAAGAAGCAGTATGTCATGACGGCCAAGGCCAAGGGGCTGACCGAACGCCGCGTGCTTTACGGCCATGTGTTCCGCAACGGGATGCTGATCGTCATCTCGGGCTTTCCGGCCCTGTTCATCGGCGTCTTCTTCGGCGGCAGCCTGATCATCGAGACGCTCTTCTCGCTTGACGGTCTGGGGCGGCTGGGCTTCGAGGCGGCACTGCAGCGGGATTACCCGGTGATCTTCGGCACGCTTTTCGCCTTTTCGCTGATGGGGCTTGTGATCGGGATCATCACCGACCTGACCTATGTTCTGATCGATCCCCGCATCGATTTCGAAAGCCGGGGCTAGAGCATGCGCCTGTCCCCCCTGAACCAGCGCCGCTGGCGCAACTTCAAGCGCAACCGTCGGGCCTTCTGGTCCCTCATGATCTTTTCGGTGCTGTTCGGCCTGTCCCTCTTTGCCGAGTTCATCGCCAATGACAAACCCATCCTCGTCAGCTTCCGGGGCGAGCTGCGAATGCCGGTGTTCCAGTACTTCTCGGAGCGCGATTTCGGCGGCGATCTGCGCACGCCGGCCCGCTACCTTGATGTCGAGCTGCAGTGCCTGATCCACACCGGCGGCATGGACGCATGCTATGACGATCCCGAGGGCCTTATCGCCGCCGCAAGGGAAGGCACGATCGAGCACGACGATTTCCAGCGTGGCTGGATGATCTGGCCGCTGATCCCCTATTCCTACAACACCATCGTGGATGTGCCCGGCGTTGCGCCCTCTCCTCCGTCGGCGACGAACTGGCTGGGCACAGACGATACCAAACGCGATGTGACGGCCCGGGTGATCTACGGGTTCCGGCTCTCGGTCTTTTTCGCCATCGTCGTGGTAAGCTGCGCCTCAGTCATCGGCATCATCGCGGGCGCGGTGCAGGGGTTCCTTGGCGGCTGGACGGACCTTGTCTTTCAGCGCGTGATCGAGGTCTGGACCGGCATCCCCTCGCTCTATGTGATCATCATCGTCTTTGCGCTTGTTCAACGAAGTTTCTGGCTCATCGTTCTCCTGACCGTCCTCTTCGGATGGCCGGCCCTTGTCGGCGTGGTCCGGGCAGAATTCCTGCGGGCGCGGAATTTCGAATATGTCCGCGCCGCCCGCGCGCTTGGCGTCAACGACTGGACGATCATGTTCCGCCACATGCTGCCCAATGCGATGGTCGCCACCGTCACCCTGCTGCCCTTCCTTGTCACCGGCGCCATCGGAACGCTGGCCAGCCTCGATTTCCTCGGCTTCGGCCTGCCCGCCTCTTCGCCCTCGCTGGGCGAGATGACGTTGCAGGCCAAGCAGAACCTGCAGGCGCCCTGGCTTGGCTTCACCGCCTTCTTCACCTTCGCGATCATGCTGTCGCTGCTGGTCTTCATCTTCGAAGGGGTGCGCGACGCCTTCGATCCCAGAAAGACTTTCTCATGAGGCGTGCCGTCCTCGAAGTGAGGAACCTCCATATCCGTTTTCGACAGGACGGAAATGAAGTCCATGCCGTGCGCGGTGTCACCTTCGACGTGAAGAAGGGCGAAACGGTCGCCCTTGTCGGGGAAAGCGGCTCGGGCAAGTCGGTGACGGCCCTCTCGACCGTCCAGCTTCTGGGCGACAGCGCCATGATCGAGGGCGAGGTCCGCTACGACGGCAAACAGATGGTCGGCGCCTCCGAGGCTGAACTGCGCCGGGTGCGCGGCAATGACATCAGCTTCATTTTTCAAGAGCCGATGACCTCGCTCAACCCGCTGCACACGATCCAGAAGCAGCTTGCCGAATCGATCGAGCTGCATCAGGGCCTGCGCGGCCCGGCGGTGCGCGAACGCATCCTCGAACTGCTGACAAAGGTCGGCATCCGCGATCCCGAAACCCGGCTGACCGCCTATCCGCACCAGCTTTCGGGCGGCCAGCGCCAGCGGGTGATGATCGCCATGGCCCTTGCCAACGGGCCCGAGCTTCTGGTTGCCGACGAACCCACCACCGCGCTTGACGTGACGATCCAGGCCCAGATCCTTGACCTTCTGGCCGAGCTGAAGGCGGCCGAGGGGATGAGCATGCTGTTCATCACCCACGACCTGACCATCGTGCGGCGGATGGCGGATCGGGTCTGCGTCATGAAGAATGGCGAGATCGTCGAACAAGGGCCGACGGAAGAGATCTTCGCCAATCCGACCCACCCCTATACCAGATTGCTTCTTGCCGCCGAATCGACCGGCACGCCCGCCCCCGTGTCCGAAAGCGCCGAGGTCGTGGCAGAAACCTCGGACCTGCGGATCTGGTTTCCGATCCAGAGGGGCCTCTTGAAAAAGACGGTGGGCCATATCAAGGCGGTGAATGCGGCAACGTTGTCAGTGCGCGCCGGTGAAACCATCGGGATCGTCGGCGAAAGCGGCTCGGGCAAGACGACGCTGGCCCTTGCCATCATGCGCCTGATCCGGTCCGAAGGGCCGATCCTGCTGCTGGGGCGCCGGATCGACGGCCTCAATCAGCGCCAGATGCGCCCGCTTCGGCGCGACATGCAGATCGTCTTTCAGGATCCGTTCGGGTCGCTCTCGCCCCGGATGACGGTGGAGCAGATCATCGCCGAGGGGCTGGGCGTCCACGGCACCGAAGGCGGCCGCAACGCGCATGAGATGGTGGCCGAGATGATGGCCGAGGTCGGCCTCGACCCGGCCATGATGCACCGCTATCCGCATGAATTCTCGGGCGGTCAGCGACAAAGGATCGCCATCGCGCGCGCGCTGGTGCTGCGGCCCCGGCTGATCGTTCTGGACGAACCGACAAGCGCTCTCGACATGACGGTACAGGTCCAGATCGTGAAGCTGCTGCGCGATCTGCAGCAGAAATACGGCCTCGCCTATCTGTTCATCAGCCACGACCTCAAGGTCGTGCGCGCCATGTCGCACAAGGTCATGGTGATGCAGAACGGCGATGTGGTCGAGGCCGGGACGGCCGAGGCGATCTTCGATGCGCCGCAGACGGACTATACCCGCACCCTGATGGCCGCCGCCTTCGAGGCGCAGGCCGTTTCAGTCTGACGCAGGCCCGATCCGCCCCCGCACCCCGCCGGTCTGGGCCCGGTCCAGCAGCAGGTGATCGGCCAGAACCAGCGCCATCATCGCCTCGCCCACCGGCACGGCGCGGATGCCGACGCAGGGGTCATGGCGGCCCTTTGTCACCACCTCGGTCGCCTCGCCTTCAAGCGTGATCGAAGCGCGCGGCGAAAGGATCGAGGATGTCGGCTTGATCGAGAAGCGCACCACGATGTCCTGCCCGGTCGAGATCCCGCCCAGAATGCCGCCGGCGTGGTTCGACCCATAGACCGGGCCGTCATCGCCCATGAAGATCTCGTCGGCATTCTCGCGCCCGGTCAGCGCGGCAACCGCCATCCCGTCGCCGATCTCGACGCCCTTGACCGCATTGATCGACATCATCGCACTGGCAAGGTCCGAATCGAGCTTGCCATAGACCGGCGCCCCCAGCCCCGCAGGCACGCCGCGGGCCACGACCTCGATCATCGCGCCCACCGAATTGTGGTCCTTGCGGCGCAGGTAATCGAGGTAATCCTCCCATTCCGCCGCCACGGCCGGATCGGGGCACCAGAAATCATTGCCGTCGATCGCGTCCCAGTCAAAGCGCGACCTGTCGATCACCTTCGGCCCCATCTGCACCATGTAGCCCTTGATCTGCACCTTCGGCGCCAGCGCCCTCAGCACCTCGCGCGCGACGCCACCGGCCGCGACCCGTGCGGCCGTCTCGCGCGCGCTGGAGCGTCCGCCACCGCGCGGATCACGCAGGCCGTATTTCTGATGATAGGTGATATCGGCATGGCCGGGGCGGAAGGTGCGCAGGATGTCGCCATAATCCTTCGAGCGCTGATCGGTATTGCGGATCAGAAGCTGGATCGGGGTGCCGGTCGTGCGGCCTTCGTAGAGGCCCGAGAGGATCTCGACCGCATCCGGTTCCTGCCGCTGGGTGGTGTTCTTGTTCTGGCCGGGGCGGCGTTTGTCCAGCCAGTGCTGCAACATCGCCTCGTCCAGCGCGATGCCGGGCGGGCAGCCGTCGACAACGGCACCCAATGCGTGACCGTGACTTTCGCCCCATGTGGTGAAGCGGAAGACGTGACCGAATGAATTGAACGACATGGCCTGCCTCCTTGCACCGCGCTGCCCTGCCATACGCAATCGCCGGGGCCGGGCCAAGATTTTTGCCAAAAATCTTGGGCGCCCCATGCCCGGCCGCGGGGCAGGCAGGAATTTGGCCAAATTCCTGCCCTTGCGGCCGGCGTGGCGTCAGCTATGCTCTGCCTCACCTCGGGGTGTCCTGGCAACAGGGCTGAGATGCGGTGATCCGCAAACCCGTTGAACCTGAACCGGCTCATACCGGCGGAGGGAAGGTAGCGCGCTCATCCGCAATGCCCCCATCCGTCCGGCGCATTGAAAGGATGACCACATGAAGACCCATCTGATCCGTGTCGCGGGACTTGCCCTTGCTGCAGGCGGCCTTGCCGCACCTGCCGCCTGGGCGGAAACCCCCGTCCTCACCGTCTATACCTATGACAGCTTCACCTCGGACTGGGGCCCCGGCCCGGCGATCAAGGCTGCCTTCGAGGCCGAGTGTGCCTGCGAACTGCGCTTCGTCGCGGCCGGCGACGGGGCGGCCCTGCTGGCCCGGTTGCAGCTTGAAGGCGCCCGGACCGAGGCCGACATCATCCTGGGCCTCGACACCAACCTGACCCATGCCGCCCGCGAAACCGGCCTTTTCGCGCCGCACGGGGTCACGGGCGATCTGGACCTGCCGATCACCTGGGACGATCCCGACTTCCTGCCCTTCGACTGGGGCTGGTTCGCCTTCGTCGGCCGCGCCGATGGCCCGGCCCCTTCCTCCTTCCCCGAGCTTGCCGAAAGCGGCGCCAGCATCCTGATCCAGGATCCCCGCTCCTCGACCCCCGGTCTTGGCCTGCTGATGTGGGTCAAGGCGGCCCATGGGGACGCGGCGCCCGAGATCTGGGCCGAGCTTTCGGACAACATCGTCACCGTCACCCCCGGCTGGTCCGAGGCCTATGGCCTGTTCCTTGAAGGCGAGGCCGACCTTGTCCTGTCCTACACCACCTCGCCCGCCTATCACCTGAT
Organism: Paracoccaceae bacterium; assembly: GCA_051859505.1. GTDB lineage: Bacteria > Pseudomonadota > Alphaproteobacteria > Rhodobacterales > Rhodobacteraceae > JAFIEN01. The sequence goes on along the minus strand of JBHYFN010000019.1, from coordinate 26,393 downwards.
CGCCGAGGGTGACGACGGCTATGTCGCCCTGCCCTTCGACGAAGGTCACTACCTCCAGGTCGAGGTTGCCGGCCGCCTTGCCGCCAGCAGCCAGCCCGAACTGGCCGACCGCTTCATGGCCTTCATCCTGTCCGACGGCTTCCAGTCGGCCATCCCCGAGACCAACTGGATGTACCCGGCCGTCACCCCGGAAGGCGGGCTTCCCGACGGGTTCGGCACGTTGATCGAGCCCGAAACCAGCCTGCTCTTCTCACCCCAGGAGGCCGCCGCGATCCGCGATAAGGCGCTGGCGGAATGGCGCGACGCTCTGGCCAACTAGCGCCGACGGGGCTGCGTGCCCCGGGCGGGGCGGTCGCTGTCGGGCTGGCCGCCCTCTGCCTTGGCGCGCTGGTTCCGCTTGGCCTGCGTGCAGGCGGAACGGCTGGCCTCTCGGCGGCGGATTGGGCGGCGGTGCGGTTCACGGTGACGCAGGCCGCCGTCTCGGCGCTCCTGTCGGTCGGGCTTGCGATCCCCGTGGCCCGCGCCCTGGCCCGGCGGCGCTTTGCGGGGCGGGGGGTGCTGGTCACGCTGATGGGGGCGCCCTTCATCCTGCCGGTCATCGTCGCGGTGATCGGGCTTCTGGCGGTCTTCGGACGGGGCGGTCTGGTTAACGCTGCGCTGGAATGGCTCGGCCTGCCGCCTGTCTCGATCTACGGATTTCACGGGGTCGTGCTGGCCCATGTCTTCTTCAACCTGCCGCTGGCGACCCGGCTGATCCTGCAGGGCTGGCTCTCGATCCCGGCCGAGAGGTTCCGGCTGGCCGCCTCGCTGAACGCCCCCGTCGGCCGCCTTCTGGAATGGCCGATGCTGGCCCGCGTCGTGCCGGGCGCGCTTCTGGTGATCTTCCTGATCTGCCTGACCAGCTTTGCCGTCGCCCTGACCCTTGGCGGAGGGCCGCGCGCCACCACGGTGGAGCTGGCCATCTATCAGGCGCTGCGCTTCGATTTCGACCTTGTCCGCGCGGCCCTGCTGGCGCTGATCCAGTTCGCCCTTTGCGCCCTGGCCGCGCTGGCCGTCTGGCGCGCCACCCCGCCCGAGGCGCTGGGCGCAGGCCTTGACCGCAGCGTCCAGCGCTGGGATGCCGCCTCGCCCCTGTCGCGGGCGCTGGATGCGGTGGCGATCACCTGTGCCGCCCTGTTCCTGCTGGTTCCGCTTGGGGCCATCGCCGTCCGGGGGCTGCCGGGGTTGATGGCCCTGCCACCCGAGGTCTGGGCCGCGGCGGGGCGGTCGGTGGCTGTGGCGCTGGCGTCGGTTGCCTTGTGCCTGCCGATGGCGCTGGCACTCGCGCTCAGGGGTGGGGGGCTGGCATTGCTGGCAGGCTCGCTGCCGCTGGCGACCTCGTCGCTGGTGCTGGGGACGGGGCTGTTCCTGATCCTGTTTCCGGTGATCCGCCCTGCCGACCTTGCCCTTCCCGTCACGGCGCTGGTCAATGCGGTGATGAGCCTGCCCTTCGCCCTGCGCGCCCTCGCGCCCGAGGTCGAGCGGATCGAGGCCGCCCATGGCCGCACTGCCACCTCGCTGGGTCTGACGGGATGGCCCCGCCTTCGCATCCTGATCCTGCCGCGCCTGCGTCGGCAGCTGGGCTTTGCCGCGGGCCTCACGGCGGCGCTGTCGATGGGCGATCTGGGGGTCATCGCGCTGTTTGCGACGGAAGGGCAGGCAACGCTGCCGCTTGTCATGCACCGGCTGATGGGCGCCTATCGGATGGAGGCGGCGGCGGGTGCGGGGCTGCTGCTTGTCGCGCTCAGCCTGACCTTGTTCTGGCTGTTCGATCGCGGGGGGCGCGTGAATGCTGACACTTGATGCCATGCGGATCGAGCTGGACGGGTTCACCCTGCGCGCGGACCTTTCCATCCCCGCCGGGTCGTGCGTGGCGGTTCTGGGGCCGTCCGGCGGCGGCAAGTCGACGTTGCTTTCGGCCATTGCAGGTTTCGTCACGCCCGTCTCGGGCAAGGTTCTCTGGATGGGCAAGGATCTGACCGAGGTCGCCCCGGGGCAACGCCCGATCAGCATCCTGTTTCAGGACAACAATCTCTTTCCCCATCTGACCGCGGCCCAGAATGTGGGGCTGGGGCTTGGACCGCGGCTGCGCCAGACCCCGGCAGAGCGCGAAAGGATTGAGGGCGCGCTGGCAACGGTCGGGCTCGAGGGGCTGGGGCATCGCAAGCCCGGCACCTTGTCGGGCGGTCAGCAGAGTCGGGTTGCCCTCGCGCGGGCGTTGGTGGCCGACCGTCCCGTCGTCTTGCTGGATGAACCCTTTTCGGCGCTTGGGCCGGCGCTGAAGAACGAGATGCTGGACCTTGCCATTTCGACCTTGGCCACCGCTGGCCGAACGCTGTTGATGGTCACTCATGACCCTGCCGACGCGCGGCGCAGCGCGACCGAGGTGGTGCTTGTGGCAGAGGGCGAAGCCACGGGGCCGGTTGCAACCCGAATAATCTTCGAGGATCCGCCACCAGCGCTCAGGCGATATCTCGGCTCGTCGGGCGCGGAGGGCAGCTGAGCCGCAGCCTGGGCCAACGGGGCGGCACCTTTGGAACACGCTCGGGCATCAAAACCCCTGGCCCGGGCAGGCCGGTCTTGCCCTGGCGCCCCCTCACACGGCATGGAGGTGCCACCGATGCTGCGAAGGCAATGAAGATGACCCCGCTGATCCTTGTCCTGAACGGGCCGAACCTGAACCTGCTGGGGCAGCGTCAGCCCGAGATCTATGGCCGTGCGACCTTGGCGGATATCTCGGCCGAATGCATGGCGCTTGCGCAGGACCACGGCTGCCGGATCGAGATGCGGCAAAGCAATCACGAAGGGCAGTTGATCGACTGGATCCAGGAGGCGCGGGAAGGGGCATCGGCCATCGTCATCAATCCCGGCGCCCTGACGCATACGTCGATCGCGCTTCTGGATGCTCTCAACACATTCGACGGTCTGGTGCTCGAGGTGCATATCTCGAACATCCACAAGAGAGAGTCCTTCCGCCACCACTCCTATGTCAGTTTGCGCGCCGACGGGGTTATCGCGGGCTGCGGCGTAGAGGGCTACCTGCTGGCCGTTCGGCGCGCCGTTTCGGTGCTGAAGGCGGCCTGACCAACGGCTGATTCGCCCTTCGCAGCCCGGCGGATTCATCGTTGTTGCCGTTTTTCGAAAGATGGATCCACGCCTCGGGTCACTGTTCACGAATTGTGATACACGCTAAGGTTGCAAGTCAGATCTGGCAAAGTTGGCCATGAAATGGCGCCATGCAGGACCGGATCTTGTCTCGTGATGGCCATGGTTACGCCACAATCGAACTGTCGTCGCATCGGGATGTGACTTCGGAGGACGCCGTCCCAAGGCCGCCATCTTCATTCCCGATCTCCAAACAAGGCACAAAATTTGGGCCCAACTGTGGACCATCGCACTTTGCAGGTGGCACTGTTTCGAAAACACGGGGAGTGATGAAATTTTCTTGCCCGGTGGGGTCTTCATTGGCTGGCAAAGTCCGGCTCGGCAACCATGCCTGCACGTCCGTTCAAGAGCCGCAAGAGGCCCGGATGTCGGGCAGGACTCACCCCATCAGGCCCAACGCAGAGCTCGATCTGATTGCGCGGAAAGGTTGAAAGAACCGGTCCGGATTTATGAAAACTCTACTCAAAGTCAGAATTCTCGATTGTGAGGCATCGCCCTGGGACGCTATTGAGGCTGCACCGCCGCGTCCATTTGTGTTTGTTGGAGCAGCGACGGCAGCGGTCAGGAAAGACCGATGAAGGTGGGGCCGCCCGAGCGTTTTGCTGGAATGCTGTGGCAGTCAGGTTTGAACAAGTCAGGTGACCCGGCTTCACGCTGGGGGTCAACTTCAATGCGCACGCGTTAGCGGGCAGTGTTTGGTGTGGGGAAAGGTTCATGACGATCATCCCGTTCCGCGGCAATGATATTGCCATAGGCCCGGAGACTGTTGGCGTTGGACGGGTCCCGTCGCGGCAATCGATCTACAAGCGCTATGTGAAGCGGGCTCTCGATGTGATCGTGGTGCTGATCGCTTCGGTGCCCGTGCTGACGGTGGTTCTGCCGATCGCGCTTCTTGTCGCGCTGGACGGCAAGGCCCCGTTCTATGTGCAGGAGCGGGTCGGGCGGCAGGGGCGGATCTTCCGGATGTGGAAGCTTCGGACCATGGTGCAGGACGCCGACAGGATCCTTGCCCGCTACCTCGAGGAAAACCCTTCCGCACGGCGGGAATGGGAACTGCATCAGAAACTGAAGCACGACCCCCGCATCACACCGATCGGCAACATCCTTCGCAAGACATCGCTGGACGAACTGCCGCAGCTTTGGAACGTGCTCAAGGGCGACATGTCTCTTGTCGGGCCGCGGCCGATGATGCCCAGCCAGCAGGCGATCTATCCGGGGTCCGAGTATTTCGCGATGCGCCCGGGCATTACGGGCTTCTGGCAGATCTCGGTGCGCAACGAGAGCAGCTTTGCCGAGCGTGCAAGCTACGACAAGAACTACTTTCACGAACTGTCGTTCAACACCGACCTCAAGATCCTTGGGCGGACCGTGGGCGTGGTTCTCGGGGCGAAGGGCTGCTGAGAGCGCGAGGGAAAGCGGTCCACGGCAGGCCGCAACGGCCCAGATCCCTCGCTCGCGGCGCAGGGGGAGTTCGCATCTCCGGCTGTCGTGAATCGTATTGAAAGGCCATGATTTTGCCGCGGAAACCCTTTACCTTCGCGGGCGGGTAACGTCTCAGGACGGTTTTCCGCACCCATGACCAGAGGTAAAGCGTCAGTGGTATGCCAAACCTGATCGCATATGCGGCACTTGCTGCCTGGCCGATCGTGGCGCTCGTCCTGTTTCGATGGTTGCCGACTGGCCGCGCGCTCATCGCGTCGATCCTTGTCGCCTATCTGCTGCTGCCACCCGCCCCGGCGGGGTTCAGTCTGCCCCTGCTCACGCTGGACAAGGATACGCTTCCCGTCATCACGGCGGCCGTCATCTGCCTTTTCCTGATGCGCGAGGACCGGAGCATTCTGCCCAGATCACCGGTTGTGAACCTGCTCCTGCTCGCCTTTGTGCTGGGCCCGGTCGTTACGGTGATGACCAACCGCGAGCCCGTCTTTCACGGTATCGTCGGCCTTCCCGGGCTGGGGCTGAGCGACATGATCGGCGGAATCATGCAGCAGATCCTCCTGCTTGTGCCCTTCCTGCTGGCCCGACATTTCCTGACCTCGGCCACGGATCTGCGCGATCTCCTGTGGGCGCTGGTGATCGGGGGGCTGGTCTATTCCCTGCCCATGCTCGTCGAGGTGCGGTTGAGCCCGCAGATGAACATCTGGGTCTATGGCTATTTCCAGCATCTGTTCGAACAGATGACCCGTGGCGATGGTTACCGGCCCATCGTCTTTCTGTATCACGGGCTCTGGGTGGCGTTCTTCGTCATGACCTCGGTTCTGGCCGCAGTCGCGCTGCTGCGGGCCGAAGCGGGCAGGCTACGATTCGGCTTGTTTGCAGCGGCCCTCTACCTTTTCGTCGTGCTGCTCTTGTGCAAGAGCATGGCCTCGATCTTCTACGCCGTGGCCTTCGCGCCGGTGATCCTGCTGTTCGCGCCGCGCTTCCAGCTGCACATTGCCCTGCTTCTGGCCGTCATCGCGCTGGCCTATCCGATGGCGAAGGGAAGCGGGCAGATCCCGGCGGAACGGCTTCTGACAGCGATCGAGACGGTCAGCAGCGAAAGGTCGAACTCGCTTGCGGTGCGATTCTCGAACGAAGACGTGCTGTTGGCGCGGGCCGAGCAGAAACCGCTGTTCGGCTGGGGCATGTGGGGGCGCAACCACATTCTCGACCCGGTTTCCGGCACGATCATGACGATCACCGATGGCCGCTGGATCATCGTCATCGGGGTGTTCGGCTGGTTCGGTTTTCTGGCCGAGTTCGGCTTGCTGGCGCTGCCCGTCCTGATGCTCTGGCGATACCGAAACCAGCTTGGAGAAGGCGCGCTCTACATCGCCCCGGCCGCGGTGATCCTGGGCGTGAACATGCTCGACCTCATTCCCAACGCCACGCTGACGCCGCTGACATGGCTCTTTGCCGGGGCCTTGCTGGCGCAGGCCGAACGACTGGCCCAGCCCGTCCCGGAGAAAAGCAGCGCCCCGGGCGATGCCGCCGCCCAGCCCGAACCCGCCTTTCGTACGGTTCTCTGAATGGCGCCCCGCCCCCGTGTCCTGGCCATTGCCGAAGCTGCAAACCCCGAATGGGTCAGCGTGCCGTTGATCGGCTGGTCCCTGTCGCGCGCCCTGCGCGAGGTTGCCGATGTGCACCTCGTCACCCAGATCCGCAACCGCGATGCGATCCTGCGCGCCGGGCTGGAGGAGGGGCGCGATTTCACCGCCATCGACAGCGAAGCCCTGGCCCGCCCGATCTGGAAACTGGGCGAGGTGCTGCGCATGGGCGAAGGGCGCGGCTGGACCACGCTGCAGGCGCTGGCGGCAACGACCTATCCCTATTTCGAATGGCTGGTCTGGAAGCGGTTCGGGCCGGCGATCCGGGCCGGCGAATTCGACGTTGTTCACCGCATCACGCCGCTCAGCCCGACGGCCAGCAGCCGCTTCGCCCCCCGCTGCGCGCGCGCGGGTGTGCCCTTCGTCCTGGGCCCGCTGAACGGCGGGGTGCCATGGCCGCGCGAATTCGACGCGGCCCGGCGGCAGGAGCGGGAGTGGCTGTCTTATGTGCGCGGCGCCTACAAGGCCCTGCCGGGGCGGGGTCGGACCCTGCGGGCGGCAAGCGCAGTTCTGGCCGGATCGCGGCATACCGCTTCGGAATTCCCCGCGCGCCATCGGGACAAGGTGGTCTGGCTGCCCGAAAACGCCATCGACCCGGCCCGGTTCCACCGGCAGGCCCGGCCCGAACCCGGCCCGCTCCGCGCCTGTTTCGTGGGCCGCCTCGTGCCCTACAAGGGCTGCGACATGGTGATCGAAGCGGCGGCCCCCCTGTTGCGCGACGGCCGGATGCATCTTGACGTGATCGGCGACGGCCCGGTGATGGCGGACCTGCGCGAACAGGCCAGCCGCGAGGGCGTCGCGGATGCCATCACCTTTCACGGCTGGCTCGCGCATGAACAGGTGCAGGACGTGATGGCCGGCTGCGGCTTGCTGGCCTTCCCCTCGATCCGCGAATTCGGCGGCGGGGTGGTGCTCGAGGCGATGGCCCTAGGCCTTGCCCCCCTGATCGTCGATTACGCAGGCCCCGCCGAACTGGTCACATCGACGACAGCCTATACGGTTCCGCTTGGCCCCCGGCCCGACATCGTGCAAGCCCTGCGATCACGGCTTGAGGCGCTTGCCCGCGATCCGGACGGCCTTGCTGCAACCGGCGCTGCGGCGCGGGCGCGGGTGATGGCGCATTTCACCTGGGCTGCGAAAGCGCGCCAGGTGGCCGAGGTCTATGACTGGGTTCAGGGCAGGCGGCCCCTGCGCCCGGAGTTTCACGCCGCCCTTCAGACGGACCCGAGCCTTTCACAGGAGATGCCATGCACCGCCTAAAGACCCTGATCCGCCATGCCCTGTTTGCGTTGTTCGCCCTCTTGCCTCTGACAGCGGCCAGCCAGCCGCAGAAGGACCTCAAGGTCTTTTTCTACGGCAACAGCCTGATCCATCACCTGACCGACAGCGACGAAACCACCGTGCCGCACTGGCTTTTCCATCTGGCGCAGGCCGGAGGGCATGGCTTTGCCGCCGATGGCGTCTGGGGGTTTCCCGCCGATTTCGCCCGCAACCTGCCGCCCGAGCCGAACTGGAGCTTTCGGGATGTGCCCCGGGTCTGGACCAACTCGAGCCAGGCTTTCCGCAGGGTCGGCTTCGACACGATCATCTACAATCCGCCGAATTTCATCCAGTACGACCCGCCCGACCACCTTTTCGACGGCGCCAGCGTGACAGAGCTGACGGCCCGCGTCTTCGACTGGACCTCGAACCAGGCGCATGCCCGCTACTACATCTACGAAGGGTGGTCGTTTCTTGGCGATTACGGACGGTTCCCCCCGAACGCGCGGGGTATGGCGCGGTTCCATGCCTATAACATGGGCGACTATCACGCCTGGTATCTGGACTATGTCGATCAGGTCCGCGCCCTGCGCCCGAACGCCGATATCACCCTCATTCCCGTAGCCTCGGTCCTTGCCCGGATCCTGAGCGATGGTCCGCTGGCCGAGCTTGGCCCGCGCGACCTTTATTCCGACGAGTCTCCGCATGGCACGGCGAACAAGTATCTGCTGGCCGCGATGGTCACCTATGCCGCGCTTTACAACGAACCGCCCCCCCGGCTTGACCTGCCCGAGACGATCCACCCCCTGATCCGCGACAGCTATGCCGAGGTCAGCGCGGCGATCTGGGCCGGTGTTTCGGGCGCCGCCCCGCTGGAAGAGGCGCGCGCCGGCGAGGCGGAGGCAGAGGCGGAGGCGGAGCCCATCCCCGTCGTCCTGCCGGGCGAACCCGTCGAGAACCCCTCGCTCTCCATGGGCCTGAACGGTATTGCCGATTACTCGCCGCAGCATCCCTTCATCGACATGATGAAATCCGCCCGGCCCTGGACCGGCCACACCGCAACCCAATGGGGCGCCTGGGATGCCGAGAGGCTGATGGACGAAGGCTATCTGTCGCCCGAAGGCTGGCCCCTCGCCATCCCGCAGGAACTTGACCGGATCGAGGCCTTCATCCTCACCGATCAGGATCCGCGCGCGGGCTGGCTTTCGGGCAGCTATATCCTGACCTACGACGGGCAGGGCGCGATCACCCTTGCCGGACTGGCCCGCGACGTTCGCGCAGGCCCGGGCGAGATCCGGTTCTCCTACAGCCCCGGCGACGGGCTTGTCGCCATCGCGATCACGGCCGTGGATCCCGGGGATCCGATCCGCAACATCCGCGTCATGCGCGAGGATATGGTCCCGCTTCACGAGGCCGGAGAGGTCTTCAACCCCCATTGGCTGCGCCTTGTCCGCGATCTGCGGGCGGTTCGGTTCATGGACTGGATGGATACCAACGCCTCGCCCATCGCAACTTGGGACGACCGGCCGAAGACGGACGATTACACCTGGGTCTGGCGCGGCGTGCCTGTCGAGGTGATGGTCGATCTGGCCAACCTGATCGGGGTGGACCCGTGGTTCACCATGCCGCATCTGGCCGATGACGACTATGCGCGCCGCTTTGCCACCTATGTGCGCGACCACCTCGATCCGCGTCTGATCGCCTATGTGGAATGGTCGAACGAGGTGTGGAATTTCGGTTTCGTGCAGACGCAATGGGTGCTGGAGCAGGCCCGCCTGCTTTGGGGCGATGCCGCCGAACAGGACGGCTGGATGCAATATTCCGGCATGCGCGCGGCGCAGATCGCCGATATCTGGACCGATGTCTTCGGGGACGAGGCCGAAAGCCGCCTGATCCGGGTCGTGGCCACGCATACCAGCTGGCCGGGGCTGGAGGAAGGGCTGCTGCTGGCGCCACTGTCACAGGCGATGGGCAACCCTCCGCCGGTGGACAGCTTCGATGCCTATGCCGTGACGGGCTATTTCGGCTTCGAGACGGGCGGAGAGGATTTTGCCCCCACCCTGCACCGATGGATCGAAGAGGGGTCGGCAACCGCCAACATGACCGCCATGCTGCGCGAGGGGTCGCTCGCCGATCTGACCGGACGCCTGTTCCCCTATCACGCCGCCGTCGCGGCCGAGCATGGCCTTGAGATGGTGATGTATGAAGGCGGCACGCATGTGGTGGGGCATGGGGCGGTCACGAATGATGATGTGATCACCGACTTCTTCATCGCCTACAACTATTCCCCCGAAATGGCGGGGCTTTATGCCGATCTGCTGGCCGGATGGGATGCGGCGGGCGGCACGCTGTTCAATGCCTTCGTCGATGTCGGCAATCCCTCGCGCTGGGGAAGCTGGGGCAATCTGCGCCATCTCGACGACATGACGCCGCGCTGGGCAACACTGATGGCCTATAACGCGCGCCCGCCGGCCTGGGCCGAACCCCGCGCTGCAGGCACCTTCACGCCATGGGCCGAGTAGGGACGGATGCAGGATCCCCTAGCGCCCGGCAGTCGTGACCCCGGTGGAAAGGCCGGCCTCGCGGATCAGCGTTTCGGCCCCAAGGTCGGCGCGGAACCGATCCACGACACGGGCCCGGCCGGCCTGGGCCATCGCCTCGGCGCGTTTCGGCTGGCGGGCAAGATCGCGGATCGCATCGGCCAGCCCGGCCGGATCACGCGGCTGCACCAGCAGGCCATCCACACCGTCCCGGATCAGTTCGGGCACGCCGCCGACAGCCGTGCCGATTGTCGGCACGCCGCAGGACATCGCCTCCATCAGCGCGACGCCGATCGCCTCTTCCCAGCTGGCGAGGACGAACAGATGCGCCGCGCAAAGGCCCGCCCGGACCCGCGCCCCATCGACAGCGCCAAGCAGCGTGACATGGTCGCCAAGGCCCAGGGTCGCGATCCGCGCCTCGACCTCGGCCCTGTATCCGCTGCCGCCCAGATCATCCTCGCCCGCGATCTCGAGCGTCACCCGCTCGCCCTGATCAAGGAGGAGGCGGACCGCCTCGAGAAGATCGGTGAATCCCTTGATCGGCGTCAGCCTGCCGCAGGAGAAGATCCGGATCGCCTCGCCCTTGGCCGGCGCCCGGTACGGCGCGTCGCGGCGCAGGACATCGGTATCCACCCCCATCGCCTGAACCACGATCCGCGCGGGCGCATCCGTTCCAAGCGTCTCGCGCACCTCTCCCAGAAGCCGCTCGGTCACGACGGTGGCAAACCTTGCGCCGCGCCACTTGAAGCCCTGTGCCGGGCCGAAGTAGGACAGCGGGCCGTGCAGGGTCAGGCTGTAGCTTGGCCCGCCCAGCCGGGAAGCGAGGGCCGCGATCAGCGCGGACCGGCCGCAGGAGTGAACATGGACATGCTCGACCCCACGGGCGCGCGCCTCGCGAACAAGCGCCCTTGCGGCCGCCAAAGACATCGCCATGTCACGCAAGGCGGCGCCGCCGGAACGCGGCAGTTCGGTCCATGGCAGGGCCGGCAGGGCCGAGAGGGCCATCAGCGGATCAAGCCGGTGCAGATAGACGGTCCGCGCCATCGCCGCCCCGGACCAGTCATGCGCGATGATGCCGGGGGGCGGTGGTCGCGTGCTCAGCAGGACAACCTCGATGCCGCGCGCCTCGAGCGCGAGAACCTCGCGCCAGAAAAAGATATGCGTCTGCCCCGGAAACTGGGGCACAAGATAGCCGATCCTGCCAGATTGTGCCATCCGGGCCCGATGCTCTCAAAGCTGCTGGTCGGCAATCTCTGTCAGATGGGCCCCAAGGTCAAAGTGGTTTTCAAGCCGGCTGCGGCAGCGTCACGGACCTTCGGATGCTGAGCATCATCATCCCCGCCAGCAATGAAGAGCAGATCATCGGCCCCTGCCTCCGGGCCATCTGCGCCTCGGCTGATCTTCCGCAGGGCCTTGAGGTGATCGTCGTGCCGAACGGTTGCCGCGACAAGACCGCCGAGCGCGCAACGGCCGAGGCAGAGGCCTTTGCCGCGCGCGGCTGGTCGTTGCAGGTGATCGAGCTGGCTGCCGGGGGCAAGCCCGGCGCGCTGAATGCGGGCGATGCCGCCGCGCGGGGGTCGATCCGGCTGTATCTGGATGCCGATGTCATCATCAGCCCGGACCTGCCCCGACAGATCGCACAGGCCCTGAGCAGGCCGGACCCCGCCTATGCCAGCGGAACGCTGCGCATTACCGCAAGGGGGGGGTTCTCGCGGGCCTATGGGCGGTTCTGGTCGAAAGTGCCTTTCATGGCGCGCGGCGTGCCGGGGTGCGGGCTCTTTGCGGTGAATGCCCCGGGGCGGACGCTCTGGGACAACTTTCCCGCGATCATCGCCGATGATACCTATGTCCGACTGCAGTTCCGCCCGGACCAGAGGATCGCCGTGCCCGCCCCCTATGACTGGCCGATTGCCGAGGGTTTTTCGCGCCTTGTCCGCGTGCGCCGGCGGCAGGACGCCGGCGTGAAAGAGATCGCAGAGCTGTTCCCCGGGCTGCTTGCGAATGACGACAAGTTGCCCCTTGGTCCGGCCGGTATCCTGCGGCTTGCGCTGCGCGACCCACTTGGGTTTCTGGCCTATGGCGGCGTTGCCGCGGCCGTCCGGATCGGCCCAAGAAACAAGGAATGGAGCCGCGGCCGGTGACGCTGTCGATGCGCAAGATCCTGAGCGGGGACGGCTTGCTTCAACGGGCCGCGCGGTCGTCCGTCATCACGCTGAGCGGTTTCGCCTTCAGCCAGTTCATCCGTCTGGCGTCGAACCTCATCCTGACACGGCTCCTGTTTCCCGAGGCCTTCGGCACGATGGCGATCATCTCGGTCGTGCTGATGGGTCTGGCGATGTTCTCGGATGTGGGGATCGGCCCCTCGATCATGCAAAGCAAGCGGGGCGATGATCCGGCCTTCCTCAACACGGCATGGACGATCCAGATCATCCGGGGCTTTCTTCTCTGGATCACGGCGCTGCTGCTGGCCTGGCCGATCGCGCATATCTATTCGGAACCGGACCTGCTGCAGTATCTTCCGGTCGCGGCCCTTGGCCTGATCCTGATGGGCTTTTTCCCGACGCGGCAAGAGACCGCCAACAGGCACATGCGCGCGGGCCGTCTGACCCTGATCGACCTTGCCCAGCAGGTTGTCAGCATCTCGACCGCGATCCTGCTGGCGTGGTATCTGCAATCGGTCTGGGCGCTGGTGATCAGCGGACTGGTGGCCACGCTTACCCATCTGATCCTGCTTGACCGTTTCCTGCCCGGAGACCGCAATCGCCTTGCCTGGGAAAAGCCCGCCGTGCGCGAGCTTGTGACCTTCGGCAAATGGATCTTCCTGTCCACGCTCTGCGGCTTTGCGATCAGCCAGTCCGACAAGCTTCTGATCGGGGCCTATCTGCCGCTTGGCAGTTTCGGCCTTTATAACATCGCCTTCTTCCTTGCCTCCTTTCCCGTCATGCTTGGCGGGATGGTCATGGGGCGGCTGCTGATCCCGCTTTATCGGGAAAGCCCGCCAGCCGAATCGCCCGCGAACCGCGCAAGGCTTCGCAAGATGCGGTTCGTGGCGCTGTCAGGCCTGACCGTGATGAACGGGGTGCTGGCCTTCGGCGGTGTCTGGCTGGTCGATCTTCTCTATGACGCGCGATACCTTGATGCCGGGGGGATCGTCGTGATGATCGCAGCCATCCAGATGCCGGCCCTGATCATCCTGACAAGCGATCAGGCGGTGCTGGCCTATGGCGATTCGCGCAGGTTCTTTCTGTTCACGCTGGGCCGTGCGCTTCTTGTGGTTGCCGGGCTTGGAATTGGCCTGCAGCTTGGCGGGCTGACCGGGGCGATCATCGGTCTTGGCGTCGCCAATACCCTTGCCTACCCGGTTCTGGCATGGGCGCTCAGGCCGCATGGCGCATGGGACCCGTTTACTGATATGATCTTCTTCGGGTTCGGCGCGCTGATTTCGGCCTTCGCAACCTCGATGAACAGCGAGGCGATTGCCGCTCTTGGGCATCTGACCGCCGGCTAGAACGCGGCCGATGCAGCAGGTTCTGCCCAAAAAAGAACGCAAACCGTATCTATGCTAAGGTGCGGAAGGTGGTGGGTTTGGCATGGGATTCGTGGACTCAAAGGGATCGGTGTCCGATACCGACATCGCCATCATCGGCATGGCCGCCCATCTGCCCGGCTCCGACACGGTCGGGGCCTATTGGCAGAACCTGCGCGACGGCGTGGAATCTATCCGCCATCTCACCCGCGAGGCACTGCTGGAGGCGGGCGAGGCCGCGCACCTGATCGACCGGCCCGATTACGTTCCCGCCTGCGCGCCGCTCGACCGCTTCGCCGATTTCGACGCAGAGTTCTTTGGCTTCTCGCCCAAGGAAGCCGCGATCATGGACCCCCAGCATCGCCAGTTCCTTGAAGTGGCCTGGGAGGCGCTGGAGAACGCGGCCCATCCCCCCGAACATTTCCCCGGCCCCATCGGGGTCTTCGCCGGCTGCGGGATGGGCAGTTACTTCTACTTCAACATCTGCTCGAACCGCGATCTTGTGGACGGGACGGGGATGTTCCTTCTGCGCCATACGGGCAACGACAAGGATTTCCTGTCGACCCGGCTGTCGCATATCCTGAACCTCACCGGCCCGTCGGTGAACGTCCAGACCGCCTGTTCCACCTCGCTTGTCGCGATCCATTACGCCGCGCAATCGCTTCTGAACGGCGAATGCGACATGGCGATTGCCGGGGGCGTGACCATCGAACTGCCGCAACTGCGCGGCTACCTGTTCAAGGAGGGCGAGATCCTCTCGCCCGACGGCCATTGCCACGCCTTCGACCATCGCGCGCAGGGCACCGTCTTCGGCTCGGGCGCGGGGGCGGTGGTGCTGCGGCGGCTGAAGGATGCGCTGGCGGATGGCGACCATATCTGGGCGGTGATCAAGGGGACTGCCGTCAACAACGATGGCGCGGCCAAGGCGGGCTATCTTGCGCCTTCCGTCGATGGTCAGGCCGCGGCCATTGCCGAGGCGCAGGCGGTGGCGGGCGTGTCGGCCGACACGATCGACTATGTCGAATGCCACGGCACCGGCACCTATCTGGGCGACCCGATCGAGGTTGCCGCCCTGACCGAGGCCTTCCGAAAGACGACCGACAGGTCCGATTTCTGCCGCATCGGTTCGGTCAAGACGAATATCGGCCATCTGGATACCGCCGCCGGGGTCGCAAGCCTCATCAAGGCCAGCCTCGCCCTGCATCACCGGCAGATGCCGCCCTCACTGGGGTACGAGAAGCCCAACCCCGCCATCGGTTTCGACGGCTCGCCCTTCCGCGTGAACGACCGGCTGACCGACTGGCCCCAGCGCCCCCACCCGCCCCGCGCGGGCGTCAATTCGCTGGGCGTGGGCGGGACGAATGCCCATGCGGTGCTCGAAGCGGCCCCCGCGCGCGCGGCAAGCGAAGATAGCGACTGGCCCTTCCAGATCCTGCCCCTCTCCGCCCGGTCCCGCGCCGCGCTGGATGACGCCAGCGCCCGCCTTGCCGCGCATCTGACCGCGCACCCCGACCAGCCGCTGGCCGATGTGGCCTATACGCTGAAGGAAGGCCGCCGCGCCTTTGACCGGCGCCGCGTGATCGTGGCCGAGACGCATGCAGAGGCCGCCCGCCTTCTGACCGAGAACGACCCCCGCCGGGTGTTCACCCATTCGGTCGTGGCCGAAGACCCCGGCATCGTCTTCATGTTCCCCGGCGGCGGCGCGCAATACGCCGGCATGGCCCGCGACCTTTACGAGACCGAGCCGGTCTTCCGCGACTGGATGGACCGGGGTTTGGCCGTGCTGGAGCCGAAGCTCGACTACGATATCCGCGCGCTCTGGCTGGGCGAGGATCCGGGAGCCGAGGCGCGGTTGCGCCAGCCCTCGGTGCAACTGCCGCTCATCATGATCGTGGAATATGCGCTGGCCCAGCTCTGGATGGCCTGGGGCGTGAGGCCGGTCGCCCTCATCGGCCATTCGATGGGCGAGAATACCGCCGCCTGCCTTGCCGGCGTGATGAATTTCGAGGATTGCATCGGCCTTGTCCACCTGCGCGGCCGCCTCTTCGATACGGTCGCACCCGGCGGGATGCTCTCCGTCGCGCTGCCGGCCGAGGCGCTGCGCGGCTATCTGGGCGATGACCTCGACCTTGCCGCCGTCAACGCGCCCAACCTCTCGGTCGCCACCGGCCCCAACACCGCGCTCGACGCGCTGCAGGCGCGGCTTCAGGCCGAGGAGATCGACTGCCAGCGCATCCCGATCGACATCGCCGCCCATTCGCGGATGCTCGACCCGATCCTCGACGATTTCCGCGCCTATCTCCGCTCCATCCGCCTTGCGCCGCCGCAGATCCCCTTCATCTCGAACCGGACCGGGGCCTTCATCACCGATGAACAGGCGACCGACCCCGACTATTGGGTCGCCCATCTGCGGAACACCGTCCATTTCGCCGATGGCCTGACCACGCTCGCGGCTGATCCCGCCCGCGTCTATATCGAGGTCGGCCCCGGCAAGGCGCTGTCCTCGCTCGCCGGTCAGCACGGGACGATCACCGCCAATCAGGTGATCGGCAGCCTGCGCCACCCGCAGGACGAGATCGCGGACGACACCTATTTCCTCGCCATGCTGGGCCGCCTCTGGGCCACCGGCGGCCGGTTCGACTGGTCCCAGATCTGGGGCGAGGCACGGCGGAACCGTGTGCCGCTTCCCACCTATCCGTTCCAGCGCCAGACCTATTTCATCGAACCCGGCAAACCGGCGGTCGAGGAGCAAGCGCAGTGGCTGATGCGCGAGGATGACCCGGCAGAGTGGGGCTATCGCCCCGCCTGGACCCCCGCCTATGCGCCCTGCGACGTGGATGTGACCGGCGATCTGGCCGAGGCCGAGCGGCAGATCTGGGCGATCTTCGAGGATGATACCGGGATCGGCGCGCGCGTCGCCGCCCGCCTGCGCGGCGCGGGGCATGTGGTGACGACCATCCGCCCCGGCGACACCTTCGCCCGGCTGGATGACGACCGGCTGGTCATCGCGCCCGAACGCGGGCGGGAAAGCTACGACCTGCTGCTCCGCGACCTTGCCCAGCGCGGCCGGACGCCGACCCGCATCCTGCACCTCTGGCTTGTCACCGCCGACGAACGCCACCGCCCGGGTTCAAGCTTCTTTCACCGCACGCAGGAACAGGGCTTCTGGAGCCTGTTCTACCTTGCCCAAGCCATGGCGGAAGAGGGCACCCCGCCGCCCCATCTGACCGTCGTCACCTCGGACGCGATGCAGGTGCGCACCGAGGCGCTACGCTATCCCGACAAGGCGACCGTGATGGGCCCCGCCCGCGTCATCCCGCGCGAGTTTCCGGGCGTGACCTGCGCTGTCCTCGACCTGACCCTGCCCGCCAAGGCCGACCCCGAACCGCTTTCCCGCGCCGTGCTGGAAGAGGTCCTCGCCCCGCCCGCCAACACCGTCGCCGCGCTGCGCGACCGCCGCTATGCCCTGTCCTGGCGCGCGGCCCCGCTGGCCGACACCGCGCTGCCCATCACCGAGGGCAGCCCCGTCCTGATCACCGGCGGTTTCGGCGGCATCGGGCAGACGGTGGCCGAGGCGCTGATCCGGCGGCACCGCTGCCCCATCGTTCTGGTCAGCCGCAGCCCCCTGCCCCCGCGCGAGGACTGGCCCGCCCATATCCGCCGCTCGGCCGATGCCACCGCCCGCCGCATCCGCGCGGTGCAGCGGCTGGAACAGGCGGGCGGCACTGTCCTCACGCTGACCGCCGATGTGAGCAATGTCGAAGAGATGCGCGCGGCGCTTTCCGAGGCCGAGGCCACTCTTGGCCCCATCAAGGGCCTTGTCCATGCGGCGGGCGTAATCGACGACGCGCCGATCCTGTCGAAATCGGTCATGGGGATCGAGGATGTCTTTACCCCCAAGATCCACGGGACGCAGGTTCTCGACGCGCTGTTCCCGGACGGGCGGCTTGACTGGATGGCGCTGTTTTCCTCGACCTCGACGGTAACGGCGCCTGCGGGGCAGGTGGATTACGTCGCGGCCAACGAATACCTCAACGCCTTCGCCAAGGCCCGCGCGGGGGGCCGGACGCGGGTGGTGGCGATCGACTGGGGCATCTGGTCGGGCGTCGGCATGGCCGCCGAGGCGATGGAGGCCCGCACCGGCCGCACCCCGCCGCCCGCCGAGCCCGTGGAGCAACCCCTGATCGACGCGGCGGGTTTCGACGGCGAGGGCAATCGCCTGCTGACAGCCACATGGACGCCCGCCGCCCGCTGGATGCTCGACGAACACCGCACCCTGCGCGGTGATGCGCTGCTGCCCGGCACCGGTTATCTGGAACTCGTGGCCGAGGCGCTGGCCGTGCAAGGCGAAGACGGCCCGTTCGAGATCGCCGACCTCAACTTCCTCCGCCCCCTCCGCACCCCCGACGGCGAGGAGACGCAGGTCCGCATCACCCTGCCGCGCAGCGACAGCGGCTATGGTTTCCGCGTGGAAAGCGCCACGGCCGGCGCGGGGTTTGAGCTGAATGCGGAAGGCGACATCCGCCTCCTGCCGCTGACCCCGCCCCCACCGCTCGACCTCTCCGCCATCGCCGCGCGCCTGCCTGCGCCGGAACGCGGCACCCTTCAGTCACCGCAGGAGGCGCATCTGAAGTTCGGCCCCCGCTGGCGCACCCTGACCGAGACGGCGACGGGCACCGACGAAGGCCTCGCCCGCCTGCGCCTGCCCCCTCCGGGCGCGGAAGGCACCAGTCTTCACCCCGGCCTGATGGACCTTGCCACCGGCTGGGCGATGGGCCTGATCGCGGGCTATACGCCCAGCCACCTCTGGGCCCCGGTCTCCTACGCCTCGGTCCGCGTCTTTGGCCCCCTGACCGAGGACGTGGTCAGCTACGCCCGCAACGCCGCACCCAACCGGGCCGAGGGGCAGACCGCCACCTTCGATATCACCCTCGCCACCCCCGACGGCCGGGTGCTGGTGCAGATCACCGGCTTCACCATCCGCCGCCTCGACGGCGCGCTGTCCTTCGGCGCGGCCCCGCCGGCAAAGACCACCGGCCCTCGCCCGCTCTCTCCGGCCGAGGAACGCCTGCGCCACAACCTCACCCAGGGCATCCGGCCCGAGGAAGGCGCAGACGCCTTCTTCCGCGCGCTGGGCGCGGGTCAGCCGCAGGTCATCGTCTCGTCCCTCCCCCTCGACGGGCTGATCGCGCAGGCAGGCGCCGAGACCGAAGAGGCCAGCCGCACCCAAAGCTTCGACCGCCCCCAGATGGAGGCCGATTATGTCGAACCCGAGGGCGAGATCGAGACCCGCCTTGCCGCCTTCTGGCAGGAACTGCTGGGCGTTTCCAAGGTCGGCGTGAACGACAGTTTCTTTGATCTTGGCGGGCATTCGCTGATCGCGGTGCGCCTTTTCGCCATGGTGAAAAAGACCTTCCAGGTCGATTTCCCCATCTCGATCCTGTTCGAGGCCCCGACGATCCGCGCCTGTGCCGCCCTCATCGCCGAACAGGGCGTCGTCTCCGGCAAGAGCGACAGCCCCGCCGCCGCCGCCAAACCGCAGCGCCGCTTCACCCATCTGGTGCCGATGCATCAGGGCGAGGGCGGGCCGAAGACGCCCTTCTTCCTTGTCGCGGGCATGTTCGGCAATGTCCTGAACCTGCGCCACCTGGCGCATCTTCTGGGCACCGACCGCCCCTTCTTTGGCCTGCAGGCGCGCGGCCTTTACGGCGATGCCGAACCCCACCGCGATCTGGCCGAGGCCGCGACCGATTACCTGGCCGAGGTCCGGCAGGTCCAGCCGCACGGGCCCTATCTTCTGGGCGGCTTCTCGGGCGGCGGCATCACCGCCTATGACATGGCGCAGCAGTTGCGCGCGATGGGGGAAGAGGTTGCCGCCGTCATCCTGCTTGATACGCCCCTGCCGCAGCGCCGCCCCCTGACCCGGGCCGACCGCGCCACGATCCAGTGGCAGGAGATCAGGGCCAAGGGCCCCGCCTATCCGCTGATCTGGGCGCGGAACCGGATCGCCTGGGAAATCCACAAGCGCCGCAAGCGCGCGCCCGAGGCGCTGGAAACGCCGCAGTTCCACGACACCGCCATCGAGGCCGCCTTCTACGAGGCGATCGCCCGCTATCACGTACGTCCCTGGGACGGGCCCCTGACGCTGTTCCGCCCGCCGCTTGTGGGCAAATGGGAGGTGGCACCGGGTCGCTGGGTCTCGTCCGAGCGGGCCTATGTGCTGCCCGACAACGACTGGACGCAATATGCCCCCGCGCTCGAGGTGTTCGAAGTGCCGGGCGATCACGATTCCATGGTGCTGGAACCCAATGTCCGCGTCCTCGCCGCCCGGATGAAGCGGGTGATCGAGGCGGCCGAGCGTGCGCGCCCCGAGAGGCAGGCCGCCGAATGAGTGCCACGGTCCTCACCATCATCCTCAACTGGCGCACGGCCGAGATGACGCTGCAAGCCGCCGAGGCCGCGCTGCGCGAGATGGAGGGGATCGCGGGCGAGATCACCATCGTCGACAACGACTCGGGCGATGGCTCGTTCGAGGCGATGACGGCAGAGGTCGCCCGCCGGGGCTGGACCCGCGTTCGGGTGCTGCAATCGGGGCGCAACGGCGGCTTCGGTGCGGGCAACAATGTCGGCATCCGCGCCGGGATGCGCGACGGAACGCGGCCCGACTATATCTATATCCTCAACTCCGACGCCTTCCCCGACACGGGCGCGATCCGCGCGCTGCTGGACCACCTGGAGGCCCATGCCGAGATCGGGCTTGCCGGCAGCTATATCCACGGCCCCGACGGAGAGCCGCATCTGACCAGCTTCCGCTTCCCCTCGGTGCCCGGCGAGTTCGAGGGGGCGGCCCGTCTTGGCCCTGTCAGCCGGCTTCTGCGCAACAGGGCCGTTCCCGTCCCCGTCCCCCAGCGGACGCAAAGGGTGGATTGGCTGGCCGGGGCGAGCCTGATGATCCGGCGGGATGTTCTGGACCGGATCGGCCTCTTCGACGAGACGTTCTTTCTTTACTTCGAGGAAACAGACCTCTGCCTGCGCGCCGCGCGGGCAGGTTTCATGACCGATTATGTCAGGGAAAGCTCCGTGACGCATATCGGTTCGCAATCCACCGGAATGAAGGACTGGGAGAGGGTGCCGCGATACTGGTATGACTCCCGGATCTACTATTTCCGCAAGAACCACGGCTGGCTTGGCGCCCTGCTTGCGACCAAGGCACATGTTGCCGGCGGCCTGTTGCATCGCCTGAGGGTCACCCTGACCGGCAGGAAACCCGCCGATCCCCCGCATTTCCTGCGCGACCTGATCCTGCACGATACGGCCGCGCTTCTGCGCTTCGAGAGGGCCGAGAACCGGCCCGGTAAAACGAGCGAACTTTCTGGAGTCTGACCTGATGCCCGGCCTTTCCACCATCCTGATCGGAAGCGAGTCCCTTGCCATCCAATGCGGTTCGATCCTGCGGGAGGGCGGGCACCGGATCGCAGCCGTTGTCACCAGAAGCGCCGAGGTGTCCGGCTGGGCCCGGGGCCACGGCCTTATGGTCATCGAAGCGGGGCCGGGGCTCGAGGCGCGCCTTGCGGGCCTGGACTTCGACTGGCTTCTCAGCGTCGCCAATCTGGATCTGCTGCCCCTGTCCGTCCTGCGGCTTGCCAAGCAAGGTGCCGTCAACTTTCACGACGGCCCCCTGCCGCGCTATGCGGGGCTGAATGCGCCGGTCTGGGCGATCCTGAACGGGGAAAGCCAGCATGGCATCACATGGCACCGCATCGTTGAAGGGGTGGATCAGGGCGACATTCTTGAGCAGCGCCTGTTCGATATCGCCGAGGGCGAGACGGCCCTGTCGCTGAACGCCAAGTGCTATGCCGCGGGGATCGAGAGTTTTCCGGCGCTCCTCGCCCGTCTGGAACGCGGCGGCGAGGCCGTTTCAGCGCAGGATCTGAGCGAGCGCAGTTACTGCGGCAAGGCGATGCGGCCCGCTGCTGCGGCCGTGATCGATCCGACCCGGCCGCGCAATGAAATCGCGCGCCTTGTGCAGGCGCTGGACCACGGCGATTACCCCAACCCCCTGACCTGCGCCAAGCTGCGCTTGCCCGGCGGCCTGGCCCTTGTGACAGAGGCCGCGCCTGCCGAAGGCGACGGCGCGCCCGGAACGGTTCTGGCGGTGTCGGACGACGCCCTGACCCTGGCCTGTGGCGATGGGGCGCTGCGTCTTTCGGGATTGCAAACGCCCTGGGGCGCGCCGCTAAAGCCCGATGTTGCCCCCGGCGACCTGCTTCCTTCGCCGGGCGATGCGCTCGCGCTGGAAACCGCCTTGGCCACCACGCTTGCAGATGAAGACGCATGGCGGGCACGGCTCACCGATCTGAGCCCGGCACAGCTTCCCTCCCTTGGCGGGACCGCGTCGCAGGAAGGGCCGCTTTCGTCGACCCTTCCCCTTCCGGCCGGTCTGTCGGCGGATGAGGCGAAGGCGGCCTTTGCCGCGCTTGTTCTGCGCATATCCGAAACGGACGAGGCGGATTTCGCGCTGGCCACAGCCACGGCCCACAGCGGGATTGTCGGCGACCTCCTGCCCCTGCGCATGACCGCAGCCGGGGATCTGAAAGACGCGCTGCGGGGTTTCCAGGACCAGCTTGCCCTGACCCGGTCGCTGTCGCCCATGGCCGCCGATCTGCCCGCGCGCATGGGGCGGATCCGGCCGCAAGCGCCAAGGATCGGCCTGGCCGATGCGCCGGCGGAAGGGCTGCTTCCGGGAACGGTCATGACCCTCGTGACCGGCGCGGACAGCGTGCAGCTGTTCTCCTGCCCCGTGGCCATCTCCGCCGAAGCGCATGGCCTGATTGCCGGGCGGCTTGCTCATCTTCTGTCAGCGATCAAGGCGCTGCCGGAAGGGTCGGCTCTGGCCGATCTACCCATCCTGCCGGCGGAAGAGCTGGCGAAAGTGACGCTGGACTGGAACGCGACGGAAACGGATTTTCCGGACCTGTGCATCCACCAGTTCATGGAACAACAGGCAGCGCGGACGCCCGAGGCGCCCGCCCTGACCTTCGAAGGTCAGACCCTGACCTATGCCGCCCTGAACGCCCGGGCCAATGCCGTCGCCCGGCGGCTGATCTCC
Organism: Paracoccaceae bacterium; assembly: GCA_051859505.1. Lineage (GTDB taxonomy): Bacteria > Pseudomonadota > Alphaproteobacteria > Rhodobacterales > Rhodobacteraceae > JAFIEN01. The sequence continues at coordinate 3,668 of JBHYFN010000019.1, read as the reverse complement.
ATGGGGGTCGGGCCGGGAACGGTCGTGGGTCTTTACTTGCGTCGCTCGGCCGATCTTCTGGTTGGAGCACTTGGCATCCTCAAGGCGGGCGGCGCCTACCTTCCGCTTGACCCCGCCTATCCGGCGGATCGCATCGCCCTTTACCTCGAGGATTCCGCCGCCAGGTTCGTGGTCAGCGATGGGTCGATTGCCGGCTCCCTCCCGCCGCACCGTGCCGCCATCCTTGATATGGCCACGCTGGACGAGGATGGCAGCGGCAATCCCGCATCCGCCGTCACGACGGCTGATCTGGCCTATCTCATCTATACCTCGGGTTCGACCGGGCGGCCCAAGGGCGTGATGCTGGAACATCGCAACGTCGCCAATTTCTTTGCCGGTATGGATGCCCGCATTCCCCATGATCCGCCGGGAACATGGCTTGCGGTGACAAGCCTGTCGTTCGACATCTCCGTGCTCGAGCTGTTCTGGACGCTGGCGCGCGGGTTCCACATCGTGATGTCGGGTGATGAAAACCGCGCGCTTGTCTCGTCCGGCCGGACCTCGGTGACGGGGCGCGGGATGGATTTCAGCCTGTACTACTGGGGCAATGACGATGGCGTCGGGCGCGACAAGTATCGCCTCCTGCTCGAGGGTGCGAAATTCGCGGACGAGCACGGCTTTTGCGCGGTCTGGACGCCGGAACGGCATTTCCACGCCTTCGGCGGACCCTATCCCAACCCCTCCGTCACCGGGGCGGCCGTCGCGGCGATCACCCGCAACCTTTCGGTGCGCGCCGGAAGCTGCGTCGCCCCCCTCCACCATCCCGCGCGCATCGCCGAGGAATGGGCCGTCATCGACAATCTGACGAACGGGCGCGCGGGCCTTGCCATCGCAAGCGGCTGGCAGCCCGATGATTTCGTCCTGCGACCCGAGAACAGCCCGCCCCGCAACAAGCCCGCCATGTTCGACGCGATCGATCAGGTGCGCCGCCTCTGGGCGGGCGAGAAGGTCGATTTCCCGACGGCCGACGGCAAGCAGTTCGGCGTCCTCACGCAGCCCCGCCCTGTCTCGAAAGAGCTGCCGATCTGGGTGACGACGGCCGGCAACCCGGAAACCTGGCGCGAAGCCGGCGAGATCGGCGCGCATGTCCTGACCCATCTGCTTGGACAAAGCATCGAGGAGGTTGCCGCCAAGATCGGCATCTATCACGACGCCCTGCGCAAATCCGGTCGTGATCCGAAGGATTACAAGGTGACGCTGATGCTTCACAGCTTCCTGGCCGAGAGCCGGGACAAGGCGATGGAGATCGCGCGCGAACCGATGAAGTCCTACCTCCGGTCCGCCGCCGGCTTGATCAAGCAATATGCCTGGGCCTTCCCCGCCTTCAAGAAGCCTGCCGGGGTCAGCAACCCGATGGAACTTGATCTGCGCAGTCTTGAAGACGACGAGCTGGAGGGCATCCTCGAATTCGCCTTCCTGCGCTATTTCAACGATTCCGGGCTGTTCGGCACCGTCGATGACGCGCGCGCGCGCGTGGAACAGCTCAAGCGCATCGGGGTTGATGAGGTCGCCTGCCTGATCGACTATGGCATCTCGGCCGATCAGGTGCTTGAGGGGCTGAGGCCTCTGGCCGAAGTCGTGGCCATTGCGAACCGGCCCGACAGCCTCGAGGAGGATGATTTCTCGATCGCCGCCCAGATCCTTCGCCACGAGGTGACGCATCTTCAGTGCACCCCGTCGATGGCGCGGATGCTTGTCACCAATGACGAGGCCCGGATCGCGCTTGGGCGGGTCAGGCAGATGATGATCGGCGGCGAGGCGCTGCCCGCGGCGCTGGTGCAGGATCTGAACCGGGCGACCGGGGCCCGGATCCTGAACATGTACGGCCCGACCGAAACGACGATCTGGTCGACGACCCAACCGGCACGTTCGGATCAGCCCGTGTCGGGGATCGGCACCCCGATCAGCAATACCCGGGTCTATGTCCTTGACGGCGATCTGAAGCCGGTGCCCGTCGGCATGGCCGGAGAGCTTTACATCGGCGGCGCCGGCGTGGCGCGGGGTTACTGGCAGCGACCGGACCTCACGGCCGAGCGCTTCCTCGCCGACCCGTTCCGGCCGGGCGAGCGGATGTATCGCACCGGCGACCTTGTCCGCTGGCTTGCCGATGGCACGCTTGGTTTCCTTGGCCGGGTCGATCATCAGATCAAGCTGCGCGGCTACCGCATCGAACTGGGCGAGATCGAAGCCGCCATGGAAAGCGATCCCGCGGTCAGCGCGGCCGTGGTCATCGCGCGCGAGGATACGCCGGGCCTTGTTCAACTGGTGGGCTACTACACGGGCGACGGCGTCGATGAGGCGCTTCTGGCGGCGCGGCTTGCGGCCCGGTTGCCCGAACACATGATGCCCGCGCGGTTCATGGCTCTGGACGCCTTTCCCCTGACCCCGAACAAGAAGGTGGATCGCAACGCCCTGCCCCCGCCGGTCGAGCGCCGCACCGCGCCTTCCGGGCCAAGCGGCGGCTCGGCGCCCGAGATGGACGGGCTGGGAGGGCGGATCGCAGCAATCTGGAGCGCCATTCTGGGTGTCGACGGCATCGGTCCGCGCGACAACTTCTTTGATCTCGGCGGTCATTCCCTGCTTGCCGTGCAGGCCCACCGCGATATCCGCAACAGCCTTTCGGTGCCGGGTCTGTCGATCACCGACATCTTCAGGTTCCCGACACTCGCGGCGCTGTCGTCCCGGATCGAGGCTCTTGTCGGGAAGACGTCGGACACGATCGAACCGGCAAACGGCCCGGCCAGCCCCACAGCGACTCCCTCGGCGCCCCACTCGGCGGCAAGCATCCCGGCGGCAGAGGATCGCGCCAGCCTGCGGGCCGACGCGATGGCTCGGCGCCGCGACCTTCGGGCCCGCCGCAGCGCACAGAGTTGAGCGCGAACCTCGAAGACCTCGCCCAGCGCCTTGTCGGGCCACAGCTTGCCGTGGTTGCAGGCCGGGTCGAAGACCTTCAGGGCCCTCTATGGCCCGAGGAGAAGCCCTTCGTCAGAGACGCCGCCGCCAGCCGGCTAAAGGATTTCACCGCTGGCAGAACTGCCGCGCGCCTTGCCCTTGCAAAGCTAGGCGTGAAGGAAGTCCCGATTCCTCGCCGGGGCCCGCATGGCGCGCCGCTCTGGCCTCGAGGTGTCATCGGCAGCATCAGCCATGCGCAGGGTCATTGCATTGCAATCGTCGGTCGTGAGAGCGAATTCGAAACGATCGGAATTGACATCGAAGGCATCGGAGCGGTCCATTCGGACCTTGCCCCGGAAATCTGCCGGCCGACCGAGATGGCTCGGATCGGCACCGCCCGTGATGCCCTGACGCGGGTCTTTTCGGCGAAGGAGGCGCTTTTCAAGGCGCAGTATCCCCTGTCGCGCCAGGTGATAGGCTTTGAGGCGGTCGAGATCTGCCTGACTGAGACCGGTTTCAACGCGATCTGGCAGCAAAGCTGTCCTCCGTTTCTTGCCGGCCAGTCTCTGACCGGGCAGCAAGGCATGGCGAACGGGCTTGTCTTGTCGATCCTGAGGGTTTGCCGGCAAAATCCAGAGAATGTGGCAAAAACATGGCCGTGATTGCCTGAACGGAAACACGGCGTTTCGGCCGATCCGTTGTTTCTCACCCGGTATTGAGTCGCCCGGATCGGGCAA
>JBHYFN010000018.1:61276-69253 GCA_051859505.1 Paracoccaceae bacterium | reverse complement strand
GCCGGGGTGAATATCGACATAACCTGCCTCAAGGAAACCGAAAGCCGGCTGGAAGAGACGATCAGCAGCGCCTCGGCCGGGATGTGGCAGCGCGACCATCTGGCCGATACGATCACGGTGGACGACCGCATCGCCGGGATCATCGGGCATGGCGGCGATGAGGTCACGGGCTGGGTGATGAGCGACTGGCTTGCCCATATCCATCCCGACGACCGCGAGGCCGTGGCGCAGATCCTGGCGCCCGAAGGCGCCACGCCCGAGGGGCGGATCTCGGTCGAGCTGCGGATCCGCCATGCCCAGGGTCATTGGGTCTGGCTTCTGGCGCGCGGCCGGGTCACGCGCGAGGATGAGGCGGGGCGCCCGACGCATCTGTCGGGGATCGTGATCGACATTTCGGAGCAGAAGGAACGCGAAGAGGCGTTGCGCCGCGCCCGCGACCAGCTGGAACGCGCGCTGGCCGAACGCGATCAGGCCGAGAAACGCTTTTTCGACATTGCCGAGATCAGCGCCGACTGGTTCTGGGAGATCGACGCGGATCTGCATTTCACCTTCCTCTCTGACAGCCATATCCGCCAGGACGGCAGAGTTGTCCTGGAACGCGGCATGCGGTTCGAGGATCTGCTGCGCAACAATCCCGACCTGCGCGACAGCGAGGCCTGGGCCGGTCTGATGGACCGGCTGGCCGCGCGCGAGGCGTTTCGCGACATCGTCTTTCGCGCCTCCGCCCCGGGGGACGAGGATGTCTGGATCCGCATCAGCGGCAGCCCGCATACCGATGCCGCCGGCGCCTTTGCCGGCTATCGGGGCGTCGGTTCCGATATCACCGCACTCTATCGGGCCAAGGAAAAGGCCGAGCATCTGGCCACCCGCGACCCGCTGACGGGCCTTGCCAATCGCAGCGCCTTTCTGACGCGGCTGCGGCACTGGACGGAACGGGCCGCCCATGCCGGTCTGAAGGGCGCGGTGATGATGCTCGACCTCGACAATTTCAAGACGATCAACGACAGCTTCGGCCATGATGCGGGCGATGCGCTGTTGCGGCAGGTGGCCACGCGGCTGACCGCTTCGGTGCGCGGCGATGACCTGATCGCGCGGCAGGGCGGGGATGAATTCACCCTGCTGCTGGCCGATGCCCGCCCCGAGGATGCGATCGACATCGCCTGGCGCCTGATCGAGGAGTTGGGCCAGCCCTTCGATCTGAACGGACAAAGCTTCTTTGTCAGCGCCAGCATCGGCATCGCGCTTTTTCCCGACGATGCGACGACGGCGGCCGACCTGCTCCAGAATGCCGATATCGCCATGTATCGGGCCAAGGCGGCGGGCCGGTCGCAATTCGCCATCTTCCGCCCCGAGCTGCGCACCGAACAGGCCCGGCGCAGCGACATGATCCAGGCGATGCATCGCGGCCTGCGGCAGGATCGGTTCCGGCTTGTGCTGCAACCGAAATTCGATCTGGCCGACCGCCCCCGCCTTGCCGGGGCCGAGGTGCTGCTGCGCTGGCACGATCCCGAATTCCTCGAGGTCTCGCCCGCGCAGTTCATTCCCCTGGCCGAAAGCACCGGCCTGATCTTCGAGATCGACCTGATGGTCGTGACCCGCACGGCCGAGCTTCTGGCCCGCTGGCAGGACCAGGGCATCCGCCTGCCGCTGGCCCTTAACATCTCGGCCCAGAGCTTTCAGCAGCCGGGCATCGTCGACGATATCCTGTCGCGGATCGCGCGGGCGGGGGCGGATCCGGCGCTGCTCCAGCTCGAGATCACCGAAACCGCGCTGATGACCCGGCGCGAACTGACCTTCCGCAACATCCGCCGCCTCGAAGAGGCGGGGCTTGGCATCGTGATCGACGATTTCGGCACCGGCTATTCCTCGCTCAGCTATCTGCAGGGGCTGCCGCTTTCGGCGCTCAAGATCGACCAGAGTTTCGTCAGCAAGCTGGGCACCGATGACGCGGGCACCGCCGCCATCGTCCGCGCGATCCTGGCCATGGCGACGGCGCTTGGCATGGATACCGTGGCCGAAGGGGTCGAGTCGCTGCAACAGCTGGACTGGCTGCGCAATCAGGGCTGCACGCTGGTGCAGGGCTATCTCCTGGGCCGCCCGACCGAGATCGAGGCTTTCGAGAGGGACTTCGCCCCCCGCCCCCGCCTGCCCAACCCTGGCCGGCCAAACCCCGCCCTGCCCAACCCCGCCGTGCCCGAGTGACCCGCCGCCCCCGGCCCGCAGCGCGCCATCCCCGGCCGCGATCCGGCCAAGGGCGGTTTACAGCCACGACCCCTTGGGCCAATCTCTGCCCAGCCCCGGGCAGGAGGGTCCGGGTCGCAAGGGAACAGGACAGATGACAGACAAGACCGCCCCCCGCCGGCTGCGCTCGCGGGCATGGTATGACAATCCCGACAACCCGGGCATGACCGCGCTTTATATCGAGCGGCAGTTGAACTACGGCCTCACGCGCGAGGAATTGCAGTCCGGCAAGCCGATCATCGGCATCGCCCAGACCGGCTCGGACCTGTCGCCCTGCAACCGCCACCATATGGAACTGGCCAAGCGGGTGCGCGAGGGGATCTTTGCCGCCGGCGGCATCTGCCTTGAATTTCCGGTCCATCCAATCCAGGAAACCGGCAAGCGCCCCACGGCCAGCCTCGACCGCAACCTCGGCTATCTGAGCCTTGTCGAATCGCTTTACGGCTATCCGATCGACGGCGTGGTGCTGATGATCGGCTGCGACAAGACCACGCCCGCCCTGCTGATGGCGGCCGCGACCGTGAACATCCCCGCCATCGCCCTGTCGGTCGGCCCGATGCTGAACGGCTGGCACAATGGCAAGCTGGCGGGTTCGGGCACCGCGATCTGGAACGCGCGGCAGGATCTGGCCGCCGGCCTGATCGACTACGAAGGCTTCATGGATGTGGCCTCGGCCGCCGCCCCCTCGGTCGGCTATTGCAACACGATGGGCACCGCCACCACGATGAACAGCCTGGCCGAGGCGTTGGGGATGCAGATGCCCGGCGCGGCCTCGATCCCCGCGCCCTATCGCGAGCGGGGGCAGATGTCCTTTGTCACCGGCCAGCGCATCGTCGAGATGGTGCATGAAGACCTCAAGCCCTCGGACGTGATGACGCGCGAAAGTTTCGAGAATGCGATCGTCGTCAATTCCGCCATCGGCGGGTCGACCAATGCGCCGGTCCATCTGAACGCCATCGCGCGGCATCTGGGGATCGAGCTGGATAACGACGACTGGCAGCGCATCGGCCTTGATATTCCGCTTCTGGTCGATCTGCAGCCCGCAGGCCGCTTTCTGGGCGAGGATTACCACCGCGCGGGCGGCGTGCCGGGGGTGATGTCGGAGCTGATGAAGGCGGGCGCCCTGCCCCATCCCGGCGCGCAAAGCGTCTGCGGCAAGACGATGGGCGAGGCCTATGCCGAGGCCAAGGTCCACAATGCCGAGGTGATCCGCCCCTATGACAAGCCGATGAAGGCGCGGGCCGGGTTCGTCAACCTGAAGGGCAACCTCTTTGACAGCGCGATCATGAAGACCTCGGTCATTGCCGACGAATTCCGCGACCGCTACCTGTCGAACCCCGACGATCCCGATGCTTTCGAGGGCCGCGCCATCGTCTTTGAGGGCCCCGAGGATTACCACCACCGGATCGACGATCCCGCGCTGAAGATCGACGAGCATTGCATCCTGATCATCCGCGGCGCCGGCCCCATCGGCTATCCGGGCGCGGCCGAGGTGGTGAACATGCAGCCGCCGGCCGACCTCATCAAGCGCGGCATCACCACGCTGCCCTGCATCGGCGACGGGCGGCAGTCGGGCACCTCGGCGTCGCCCTCGATCCTCAACGCCTCGCCCGAGGCGGCGGCGATGGGGGGGCTGGCGCTTGTGCGCACGGATGACAGGCTGCGGATCGACCTCGGCAAGGGCGAGGCCAATATCCTGATTTCAGAGGCGGAACTGGCCGAACGCCGCGCCGCTCTCGAGGCGGCGGGGGGCTTCCCCTATCCCGAATCGCAGACCCCCTGGCAAGAGATCCAGCGCGGCATCGTGGACCAGCTTGCCGACGGGATGGTGCTGAAACCGGCGGTCAAATATCAGCGGATCGCCCAGACAAAGGGCCTGCCGCGCGACAACCACTAGAGCATGTCGCTCGGAAGTGGGAACCGGTTCCGAGCTTTTCGACGTGCGAAAACAGAAGGCTGGAGCGCGCCGCGCTCTAGCGCCTTTCGGCCAAGGCCGGACGACCGCAAGATCGGAACAGGAGCCTGCCCCTAGCCATGAACGCTGGGGGCGGGCTTGCTTTTTGGTCGGTGACGGTATCGGCCACGGGATCGGCGGCGCGACGCACCGTCAGCGCGGGCTGTCCTCCGCCTCCGCATCCGCCAGAAGCTGCACCGAGAGCGGCACCAGCGCCACCTCGCCCGCCCGCGCCGTGCCGCCCCAGAGCATCAGGGCCGACAGCGTATTGGGCCGCAGCCGCGCAAGCAGCACGGCCGATCCATCGCGCCGCGCCGTGAACACCGCCTGATCCAGCGCCCGGCGGATCGCCATCGCATCCTGCCCCTCGGCATCCAGATCCCGCAGCACGATCGCGGCGGGCACCCCGGCCGCCCCGGCCGCGCGCCCGATCATGTTCAGCCCCTGCCCCGGCCCGACGACGGCACGCCCGTCCGCGGCCAGCCTGTCCATCGCCTGCGCGGTCAGCGCCGCATTGGATTGCAGCCCGCCCGCCCCGTCATCCAGAAGCCCGATCGCCTCGGACAGAACGGCAAACCCGCCCTCGAGCGCGATCTCCATATCCGTGGGCTGGGCGCCCTCGGGCAGTCGCGCCAGCGCAAGGATCTCGAACCCGGCCTCGCGATAGGCGCGCATCCTCTCGCCCGCGCCCGCCTGACCGGGATCGAGCGCGACAGTGACCGGGAAGGGCAGGCCCGTCAGGGCAAGGATCCCGCCCTCCATCGTGCCGGCGTCGATCACGATGATGGACACCTGCGGCCGGGCGGGCAACTCTGCGTCCAGCGGCGCGGCATAGCGCAAGAGGGCCGGAGCATCGGGGTCGATCTCGGCGCGCGGCGGCGCCTCCTCTGCGGCGGGTTCGGCCAGCTCCGCCCCGCCCGGGGTGCCGGCCTCGGGCCGGTTGATCCGCACGGTGCTGTTGGCGCCGGGCAGGCTCTGTCCGCCGCCGAGCGTGATCCGGGCCGGCGCGGCAGGATCGTCGGCCGTGGTTGCCGCGTCGGCCTCTGAGTCGGGCGTCGTCGCGTCCCCGGACGAGGGCGGCTGCGGCGGATCCGAAGCCTCCACATCCGACGCCGCGCCGCCCTCAGTCTCGGCGAGTTCCGCAAAGCGCTCCGGCTCCGGCTCTGGCTCAGCTTCGGGCGCAGCTTCGGGAGCGGCTTCAGGCGCAGTTTCGGCCGTGGTGGGCGCTTCGCTTTCAGAAAGCTCCGGTGCCGTCGGCGCATCAGCCAATGCCGGCGCATCGGGGACCGCGATCTCGGGCAGGTCCGCCGGCCCCTCTGCCCCCACCGGATCAAGGCCGGCCATCTCCGGTGCAGTCTCGGGCGCAGCCTCAGACGCCGCCTCGGGCGCCGCCTCGACCGTTTCGGACGGCGGGGCCGCCGGTTCCACCGGCCGGGGTTCGGCCGGCGCCGTCTCGGCCATTACCGGCGCCTCGAGGACCGGGGTCTGCGGGGCGGCGGTCCGGGGCAGGCTGCGCACCGGCGTCTCGGCCCCGGGGGCGATGGGCGGCTCGGCCAGCGGCAAACCCTCGTCCAGCGGGGCAAGGGCCGCCTCCGAGGCGGCTTCGGGCAAGGGCGCGGGTTGCGTATCGGCCAACTGATCCGACAGGATCCCCCGATCCACCTCCGGCGGCTGGGCCACACCAGAGGCGGCCAGCCCCTCGGTGCCCTCCGCCGGGTCGGGCAAGAGGCCCGCCGCCTCGACCGGCTCGGCCGTATCGGAGGAAACCTCCGGCGCCTCGACCTGCGGCGGCAGGGGCGGCGCGTTCCCGGCAGGCTGCGGCCCCATGAGCGAGGCCAGCGTCAACCCGACACCCGCGACCACAATGCCCCAGAAGCCACCTGCAACGATCCCGCGTCTCACGCCTCAACGTTCCTTTTCTGTGCCGCGCCGGACACCGACACCCGGAGCCCGACCTTGCCCCGGCCCTGCCCTGGCCCCGCACCAACCATGTCCCGGCCCTGCTCGCGCGCCCCGGCCTTGACGCCGCGGGGCGCTTGGCCCCATGTAGTGCCCGAACTATACCGGAAGCCCGCCGGCGGCCGGTAGCCCCAATTTCCCGGCCGGGCCGTTTGCGCCAGAACCGGCCAGACGAGGCCGAGAATGCTGCTTCTGATCGACAATTACGACAGCTTTACCTACAATCTCGTGCATTATCTGGGCGAGCTTGGCGCAGATGTCACCGTGCGCCGCAACGACGCGCTGGATGTGCAGGCGGCCATGGCGCTGCGGCCCTCGGCCATCGTCCTGTCGCCCGGCCCCTGCGATCCGGCCCAGGCCGGGATCTGCCTGTCGCTCACCGCCGCCGCCGCCGAAACCCGCACGCCGCTTCTGGGCGTCTGCCTCGGCCATCAGACCATCGGAGAGGCCTTCGGCGGCCGCGTCATCCGCTGCCACGAGATCGTGCACGGCAAGATGGGGACGATGCATCACGATGCAACCGGCGTCTTCTCCGGCCTGCCCTCGCCGTTTCAGGCCACGCGCTATCACTCGCTGGTGGTCGAGCGCGAGAGCCTGCCCGACTGCCTGCGGGTGAATGCCTGGCTCGAGGATGGCACGATCATGGGGCTGCAACACCGCGAGCTGCCGATCCACGGGGTGCAGTTCCACCCCGAAAGCATCGCCTCGGAACACGGGCACCGGCTCCTGCGCAACTTCCTCGAGATCCTGCCCGAAACCGCGCCGGTCGCGGCATGAGCGAGGCGCTCAAGCCCCTGATCGCCGCCGCCGCCGACCGCCCCCTCACCCGGGCCGAGGCGGAAGCGGCCTTCGCGATCCTGTTTCAGGGCGACGCCACCCCCAGCCAGATCGGCGGCTTCCTGATGGCGCTCCGCACCCGCGGCGAAACGGTCGAGGAATTCGCCGCCGCCGCCGCCCAGATGCGGGCCCGCTGCCTGCCCGTCCGCGCCCCCGAGGCGGCGATGGATATCGTCGGCACCGGCGGCGACGGCAAGGGCACGCTCAACATCTCGACCGCCACCGCCTTCGTGGTGGCCGGCGCGGGCGTCCCTGTGGCCAAACACGGCAACCGCAACCTCTCGTCGAAATCGGGCGCGGCCGATGCGCTTGGGCAGCTCGGCATCACCGTGATGGTCGGCCCCGAGGTGGTCGAGCGCGGACTGGCGGAGGCCGGGATCGGCTTCATGATGGCGCCGATGCATCATCCGGCGATCAAGCATGTGATGCCCACCCGCGCCGAACTCGGTACCCGCACGATCTTCAACATCCTCGGCCCCCTCACCAACCCCGCCGGCGTCACCCGCCAGCTGACCGGCGCCTTCTCGCCCGCGCTCTTGCGCCCGATGGCCGAAACCCTCGCCCTTCTGGGAAGCGAAAGGGCCTGGCTCGTCCATGGCAGCGACGGCACAGACGAACTCAGCATCGCCGGGCCCAGCCGGGTGGTGGCGCTCGACCGGGGCCGGATCACCGAATTCGAGGTCACGCCCGAAGAGGCCGGCCTGCCCCGCCATCCCTTCGAGGCGATCCTCGGCGGCACGCCCGAGGAAAACGGCACGGCCTTCCGCGCCCTCCTCGACGGCGCGCCTGGGGCCTATCGCGACGCGGTCCTCCTCAATGCCGCCGCCGCCCTTCTGGTGGCCGAAGCCGTGCCCGACCTGGCCCAGGGCGTTGAGCGCGCGCGCACCAGCCTCGACAGCGGCGCCGCCCGCCGCGCCGTCGAAACGCTGGCCCGCATCACGACCCCCGCCCCCTGACCTGCCTTCCCCTGCTTCTTTTGTTCCCAA
>JBHYFN010000018.1:0-61258 GCA_051859505.1 Paracoccaceae bacterium | reverse complement strand
GTGGTGGGGGGGCCCCGCGCCGGGTGGGCCCCCCCCCCCGGCCCGAATTTGGCCAAATTCGGGCCCGCCCGCCCCAAACGCAGCCCTGCAAGCGGGAACTTTCCATCCCCCTCCCAAGCCGCTAGTAAAGATCCATGACCATTCTCGACCGCATCAAGGCCTACAAGCTCGAAGAGGTGGCCGCCCGCAAGGCCGCGACCCCCCTCGCCCAGATGGAAGAGCGCGCCCGCAGCGCGCCGCCGGTGCGCGGCTTTGCCGAGGCGATCTCGCGCGCGATGCGCGAAGGCTATGGCCTGATCGCCGAGATCAAGAAGGCCAGCCCCTCCAAGGGCCTGATCCGCGCCGATTTCGATCCCGCGGCCCTCGCCCGCGCCTATCAGGAAGGCGGCGCCACCTGCCTTTCGGTCCTGACCGACACGCCCTCCTTCCAGGGCGCCGACGCCTTTCTGGCCGAGGCGCGCGAAGCCACCACCCTGCCCGTCCTGCGCAAGGATTTCCTCTACGACCCCTGGCAGGTGGCCGAGGCGCGCGCCCTGCAGGCCGATTGCATCCTCATCATTATGGCCAGCGTCAGCGATGCCCAGGCCCACGAGCTCGAGGAGGCCGCAACGCATTGGGGCATGGATGCGCTGATCGAGGTGCATGACGCGGCCGAGCTCGAACGCGCCAGCCGGCTCCGCTCGCCCCTGATCGGCATCAACAACCGCAACCTGCAGACCTTCGAAGTCAGCCTCGACACGACCCGCGACCTCGCCCGCCGGGTGCCCGAAGACCGGATCATCGTCGCCGAAAGCGGGCTCTCCACCCCCGAAGACCTCGCCGATCTGGCCCGCTTTGGCGCGCGCGCCTTCCTGATCGGGGAAAGCCTGATGCGGCAAGAGGATGTCGCCGCCGCCACGCGCGCGATCCTTGCCCGTCCGCTCACGGCACAGGGCGGGCTCTGATGGCGCTCACCCATTTCGACGCGGCCGGGCGGGCACATATGGTCGATGTCTCCGACAAGCCGGTCACGGCGCGGATCGCCATCGCTGAAGGCACGGTCCGCATGTCGGCCGAAACGCTGGCGCTCGTCACCAAAGGCACCGCCGCCAAGGGCGACGTGCTGGGTGTGGCGCGCATCGCCGGCATCATGGCCGTCAAGCGCACCGCCGATCTGATCCCGCTCTGCCATCCGCTGCCCGTGACCAAGGTCGCCCTAGATCTCGATCCCGACGACCAGCTCGCCGGCATCCGCATCCGCGCCACCGTGCGCACCACCGGCCAGACCGGGGTCGAGATGGAGGCGCTGACCGCCGTTTCCGTCGCGGCCCTCACCGTCTATGACATGCTCAAGGCCGCCGAAAAGGGCATGGTCATCGGCGAGATACGCCTGCGCATGAAGGATGGCGGCGCCTCGGGCCCGTTCGAGGCGGAATGATCCCCGTCGAACAGGCGCAGGCGCTGTGCCTTGAGGGCCTCTCCCCCCTGCCGGCCGAAGTGGTGGCGCTGGATCAGGCGCGCGGCCGCATCCTTGCCGCCCCGGCCACGGCCGCCCGCGCCCAGCCCCCCTTCGCCAGTTCGGCGATGGATGGCTATGCGCTGCGCGCCGGTGACACCGCCCCGGGGGCCGAGCTCCGCATCATCGGCGAGGCGGCGGCCGGCCATGCCTGGACGGGGCGGATCGGGCCGGGGGAAACCTTGCGCATCTTCACCGGCGCGCCCCTGCCCGAAGGCGCCGATACGATCGTCATCCAGGAGGATGTGACCCGCCTCGATCCCGGCCTGATCCGCCTGTCCTCTGCCGCCGCTCCCGGCGCCAATATCCGCGCCAAGGGCACGGATTTCCCCGCCGGCCACAGGCTCGATCCGCCCCGCCGCCTTGGCCCCGCGGAACTTGCCCTGCTGGCCGCGATGAACATCGCAGAGGTCCAGGTCACGCGCCGCCCCGTCGTGGCGCTGGTGGCCACGGGTGACGAGCTTGTCCTGCCCGGGGCCGATCCGCGCCCCGATCAGATCATCGCCTCCAACACCTATGCCCTGGCCGCGATGATCGAAGAGGCGGGCGCCATCCCCCGCCCCTGCCCCATCGCCCGCGACACCGCCCCCGCCCTGCGCGCCAGCCTTTCGGCGGCCGAGGGCGCCGATATCGTCGTCACCATCGGCGGCGCCTCGGTGGGCGATCATGATCTGGTCGCCGATATCCTGCGCGCCGAAGGGGTGGCGCTTGGCTTTCACAAGGTGGCGCTCCGCCCCGGCAAGCCGCTGATGGCGGGGCGGCGCGGCGCGGTTGCCTATCTGGGCCTGCCGGGCAACCCGGTCTCGGCCATTGTCTGCGGGCAGTTGTTCCTTCTGCCGATGATCCGGCGCCTTCTGGGCCTTGAGGATGTGCTGCCGCCCGTCCTCAGCGCCGCCCTGCAGGAGGATCTGCCCGCCAACGGCCCGCGCGCCCATTACATGCGCGCCCGTTTCGAAGAGGCGACAGAGGGCCGCCGCGTCACCCCGTTCGACCGGCAGGACAGCTCTCTTTTGACCGTACTGGCCGAGGCGAACTGCCTTCTGCTGCGCCCGCCCTCCGATGGTCCGGTCGCCGCCGGCCAGCCGGTTCCGATCCTGCCGTTTGCGGGAAACGGTTGACACAAAACAGGAACATGGCTAGAACATAACGGAATTGTCCGCTCTTGCGTGAAAGGTCCGCTCCATGTTGACCAAGAAACAGCTCGACCTTCTGGAATTCATCCACAAGCGCGTCCAGCGCGACGGCGTGCCCCCCTCTTTCGACGAGATGAAAGAGGCGCTCGACCTGCGGTCGAAATCCGGGATTCACCGGCTGATCACAGCACTTGAAGAGCGGGGTTTCATCCGCAGGCTGCCCCATCGCGCCCGCGCGCTTGAAATCGTGAAGATGCCCGACGCGATGAAGGCCCGTCTGGGCTCGGATGCCGTGGCCGCTGTGCGGCCGGGCTTCACCCCGCGCGTGATCGAAGGGGATCGGCCCGATACGCCCCCCCCTGCCGCGCGTCCGCGCGAGGCCTTTGCCGTCGAGGCGGCGGGCGCGATCGAACTGCCCGTCATGGGGCGGATTGCGGCCGGTGTGCCGATCTCGGCGATTTCCGAAGTGTCGCACAATGTTGCCGTGCCCAGTGCGATGCTGGGATCGGGCGAACATTACGCGCTTGAGGTGCGGGGCGATTCGATGATCAACGCCGGGATCAATGACGGCGATATCGTCGTGATCCGCGAAACCCAGGCGGCCGATAATGGCGATATCGTCGTGGCCCTTGTCGAGGATCAGGAGGCGACGCTGAAACGCTATCGCCGCCAGAACGGCATGATCGCACTGGAAGCCGCCAACCCCGCCTATCAGACCCAGCTTTACCGCGAGGAACAGGTCCGGGTGCAGGGGCGGCTTGTCGGACTGATCCGCACCTATTGATCTGACTCGGGGCGGGATCGCAGGCAGGTCATGGGCGGTTGGCCCCGGCCTACGGCCGTGTCCAAAGCCGTGCGCCCACCTGATCGGCCGCCGTCTCGAGCACGAAGACCCCGTCCTTCACATGGCCGGCCAGCGCGCCGGTCTGGCGCAGGCGGGTCAGGTCGTACAGATCGCAGGGAAAGCTCTCGGTCGTCTCGATGTTCACCACAAGGATATCGGCCCCGTCGCAGCCCTCGAATCGGTCAAGCGCGGTCTTGCCGGTGACGAACAGCAGCTCCGCCCCCGAAAGCGAGACGCGGGTGATCCGGTCCTCGGTCACAATACCCGCCCGCGCATGAGAGGTGGGCTGGTCGATCGCCTCGCCATCGCTCATCAGCCAGGCGGCGGCGGAATAGCCGTCGCCTGTCGCCTTGGACAGGACGCGCCCCTCCTCGGTCAGGATGCCGAACAGCCCGCCGGTATCGGCCACCAGCAGCACCGGCCGCTCGGCCCCCGCCCAGAGGACCAGCGCCAGCGCCGGGGGCGCAAGCCCCGCCCAGCGGCCCCGCCCCTGCCAGATCATCACGAAGGCCCCGCCAAAGGTCATCAGCGGCAGCACGATGTCGGGTGGCGTCGGCACGGCCGAGACCGCCCCCGGGATCGCCGCCACCACCCCCGCCGTCCAGAGGATGAAGCGCGAGCCGTAATCGACCATCCAGACGGCCGGCGCCTCGAGCCCCAGAGGGGTGAGGATCATCAGCATCACCCCGCCCGGCATCACGAGGATCCCCATCGCCGGCCCCGCCAGCAGGTTCGCCGGCACGCCGTAATGCGCGACCCGGTTGTAATGCGCCGCCCCATAGGGCGCGCTGGCCGTGCCCGCCACCAGCGAGGACAGCGCCAAGGCGGCCAGCGGCACGAGCAGGAACCCCAGCCCCCGACGCTCGTTCGGCAGTGCCCGGACCTCGGAAAAGATCACCACCAGCGCGGTCGAGGCGGCAAAGGACATCTGGAAGCCGGGGTTCATCAACCCCTCGGGCCGCAGCGCCAGCACGATCAGCGCCGCGATCGCCACGCTGCGCAAAGTCAGGGCGCGCCTGTCCAGCAGGATCGCCCCCAGCGCCACCGCGACCATGACGAAGGCGCGTTCGGTGGCCATGTCGCGCCCGGCCAGCGCCAGATAGAAGGCCGCGACCGGAAGGGCGGCAAGGGCCGCCACCTTCTTGGCCGAGACCCGCAGCGCCAGCGGCGGCACGATGGCCACGCCATAGCGCACCAGCGCAAAGACGAAGGCCACCAGCACCGTCATATGCGCCCCCGAGATCGAGACGAGGTGATAAAGGTTCGAATCGCGCATCACCTGGTTGGCCGCATCCGAGAGGCCCGAGCGATCCCCGGTCAGCACCGCGGCCGCATAGCCGCCCGGATCGCCCGCGACGCGGTCGCGGATCGCGGAACTCAGAATCTGGCGCATCCGGTTGATGGCAATGTCGATCCCCCGCTCTTCGGGTGGTCCGAGGCGCAGGATCGGGCTGCGGCTGTAGCCCACCGCCCCGATCCCCTGGAACCAGGCGAAGCGGCGGAAATCGAACCCGCCCGGTTCCGTCGGCCCCGAGGGGGGCGACAGATGCGCGGTCAGGATCACGGTCGTGCCGGGCACCAGAGGCACCATCGGCGCATCCCCGGTCAGCGAGATGCGGACCCGCGTGGGCGTGCGCTCGGGCGCCATGTTGGCCAGAACCACCTGATCCAGAAGCAGCCGCGGATTGTCCGAGGAGGAGCGGTCAAGATCCACCACCCGCCCCTCGACCGGCCCGTAATAGCGAAAGCCCAGCACCGGCTCGGCCACCTGATGCGCCCGCAGGCCAGCCGTCACAAAGCCCGCCGCCGCCACCGCCAGCGCGATCGCCAGCGGCCCCCAGGCGGGGCCCAGCGGGCGGGCAAGAGCAAGCGCCAGGGCGCCGGCGGCAAGGACGATCCCGTAATGCGCCACCCCCGGTTCGAACCGCAGGGCGAACCAGATCCAGATCCCGGTGCCAAAGGCGATGGCCGTCCACGGAAACAGATGCCCCCGCTGGGCCAGAAGCGCCGCGCTGATCCGCCCTGCCCCGCGCACTTGTTCTTGACCGTTCTCCTGAGTATCCCTCGCGCGACCCTAGGCCAAAGCTGGTTAGCAGAAGGTTAATGCCGATGTCCGAGCGCCCCGTCGTCACCCGCTTTGCGCCTTCTCCCACGGGGGCGCTGCATATCGGCGGCGCGCGCACGGCGCTGTTCAACTGGCTTTATGCGCGCGGGCGCGGCGGCCGGTTCCTGTTGCGGATCGAGGATACCGACCGCGCACGCTCGACGCCCGAGAACCGGCAGGCGATCCTTGACGGGCTGACATGGCTGGGGCTGGATTGGGACGGCGAGCCGATCAGCCAGTTCGACCGCGCCGCCCGCCATGCCGAGGTTGCACAGGAAATGCTGGCCCGCGGCGCGGCCTTCAAATGCTTTGCCACCCAGGACGAGATCGAGGCCTGGCGCGAAGCCGCAAGGGCCGAGGGGCGCTCGACCCTCTACCGCTCGCCCTGGCGCGACGTGCCCGAGGCCGAGCATCCCGACCTGCCCCATGTCATCCGCATCAAGGCCCCGAGCGGCCGCAACGGCGGCGCGACGACCCTTCATGACGCCGTTCAGGGGGATGTGACCATCGGCGACGACCAGATGGACGACATGGTCCTGCTGCGTTCGGACGGCACGCCGGTCTATATGCTGGCCGTGGTGGTGGACGATCACGACATGGGCGTGACCCATATCATCCGCGGCGACGACCACCTGACCAACGCCTTCCGGCAGAAGATGATCTATGATGCGATGGGCTGGGACGTGCCGGTGATGGCGCATATCCCGCTGATCTTCGGCCCCGATGGCAAGAAACTGTCCAAGCGCCATGGCGCGACGGGGGCGGCCGAATATCAGGCGATGGGCTATCCGGCGGCGGGGATGCGCAACTACCTGACCCGGCTGGGCTGGAGCCATGGGGATGCCGAGTTCTTTACCGATGCCGAGGCGCGGGAGTGGTTCGATCTCTCGGGCATCGGCAAGTCGCCGGCCCGGTTCGACACGAAGAAACTCGAGAATCTCTGCGGCCAGCATATCGCCATCGCCGAGGATGCTGCACTGCTGCATGAACTTGAGGCATTCCTTGCCGCGACCGGAGCGCCGCCCCTCACGCCGCGGCAGAAAGAGGGGTTGGGGGCTGCGATGTATTGCCTCAAGGAGAGGGCCAAGACCTTTCCCGAACTCATTGAAAAGGCACATTTTGTCCTGACAGAGCGGCCGATCCTGCCCGACGAGAAGGCGGCCCGGGCGCTCGATTCAGTATCCCGTGGTATACTGAGAGAATTGACGCCGCAGCTGCAAACTGCTACGTGGTCGCGTGACACGTTGGAAGCGATCGTGGCGGCCGGGGCCGAGGCTCATGGCCTGACCCTGGGCAAACTGGCGGGGCCGCTCCGCGCGGCTTTGGCGGGGCGCAGCGTTTCCCCAAGTGTATTCGACATGATGCTGGTCCTGGGACGGGAAGAGACGCTCGCCCGGCTTCAGGATGCGGCGGCCTGAAACGGATCCGTTACCTCTTGGCCTTATCGCTGGGCGGCGGATCACCGATACCGCCCGGCGGCCCTTCTGTCGCCCGGGCAAAGCCCAGAGGGGACGACCGATGGCCGAAAAACGAAGTGCAACCCTGACGATCGACGGCAAGAGCTATGAGCTGCCGCTCCTGTCGCCCAGCTCGGGGCCGGATGTGCTTGATATCCGCAAGCTTTATGCCCAGGCCAATGTCTTTACCTACGATCCGGGTTTCACCTCGACCGCGGCCTGCGACTCGACCATCACCTATATCGACGGGGACGAGGGCATCCTCACCCATCGCGGCTATCCGATCGACCAGCTTGCCGCGCAGTCGCATTACCTCGAGGTCTGCTACCTGCTGCTGTATGGCGATCTGCCCTCGAAGGCCGAGCTGGACGAATTCGAAGGGATCATCACCCGCCACACGATGATCCACGAACAGATGCACTATTTCTTCCGCGGGTTCCGGCGCGACAGCCATCCGATGGCCACGATGGTCGGCGTGGTCGGCGCGATGAGCGCCTTTTACCATGACAGCACCGATGTGGGCGATGCCAAGCAGCGCGAGATCGCCTCGCACCGGCTGATCGCCAAGATGCCGACGATCGCGGCGATGGCCTATAAATACTCGATCGGCCAGCCCTTCATCTATCCGCGCAACGAGCTTGATTACGCGTCGAACTTTCTGCAGATGTGCTTTGCCGTCCCGGCCGAGGATTACAAGGTCGACCCGATCCTGTCGCGCGCGATGGACCGGATCTTTACGCTCCATGCCGATCACGAACAGAATGCCTCGACCTCGACGGTGCGGCTAGCCTCGTCTTCGGGGGCCAATCCCTTTGCCTGTATCGCGGCCGGGATCGCCTGCCTCTGGGGGCCGGCGCATGGCGGCGCCAACCAGGCCTGCCTCGAGATGCTGCGCGAGATCGGGACAGTGGACCGCATCCCCGAATTCATCGACCGCGCCAAGGATCGCAACGATCCCTTCCGCCTGATGGGCTTTGGCCACCGCGTCTACAAGAATTTCGACCCGCGCGCCAAGGTGATGAAGGAATCGGCCGACGAGGTTCTGGATCTGATGGGCATCCAGAACAACCCGACCCTGCAGGTCGCCAAGGAGCTTGAGCGGATCGCGCTGGAGGATCCCTATTTCCAGGAGAAGAAGCTCTATCCCAATGTCGATTTCTACTCGGGCATCATCCTTGACGCGATGGGCTTTCCCACCTCGATGTTCACGCCGATCTTTGCGGTGGCGCGGACGGTGGGCTGGATTTCCCAGTGGAAAGAGCAGCTTGACGATCCGCAGCTCAAGATCGGCCGGCCGCGCCAGCTGTATCTCGGCAATGATCTGCGCGACTACGTGGACATCGCGCAGCGCTAGAGCCGGCCTCGGCCCCAAGGCCTGCTGAAAGACCCGCACCCCGGCGCAAACCCGCGCCGGGGTTTGCCGTTTGCACAGGAAGGTAACGGCTTTACAACATTTCCATGACAGTTACGTTTCAGGATGATGAAACCTGCAGCTGTCCTCCTTGCCCTCGTGATGGGGTCCGGCGCCGCCCTGGCCGGGGAAGATTGCCACGACGTGACGGATCTGACAGATTTCCTGTCCGAAATGGCGGGATATGACGGCCTGCCCGACTGTATCGCCCTGGACCGCGCCGTTCCCGAGGGCCGGGCCGGTCTCTTGCTGTCGCAGGCGGGCGCCTATGATCCGGTGACGGACCGCATCTCGCTTGCCCAAGGGGTGGATCCCGCGGATCCGCTGGGCCGCAGCACCCTGCTGCACGAGCTTGTGCATATGGCGCAGTTCCGCGGCGCCGCCGCCGATACCGCCCCCTGCATCGCCACGCTCGAGGCAGAGGCCTATGCCCTGCAGGCGGCCTGGCTCAACCATATGGGCGAGGGGCGCGAGGCCTTTCTGATCGCCACCATCGGGCAGCGGTTGGGCAGCTGCCAGGGCTAGATCGGCGCCCCCCCGCGCAGGCCGGAGATCAGGATTTCAGGATTTCGTCCAGCCGCGCCTTTTCGCTGTCGTCCAGGCTCTTCGGCTGGGCCGCGGCGGCGCGGCGGCGGATCGTGGTCCAGCCGACGCTCAGCCCGACGACCAGCATCGCGGGGGCGGCCAGCCACAACAGCAGGTTCGCCCCGCTCGCATCCGGGCGCAGCAGGACAAACTCGCCATAGCGCGCGACCACGGCGTCGATCACCTGCCGGTCTGTGTCGCCCGCGACCAGCCTTTCGCGCACCATCAGCCGGATATCGCGCGACAGGGCGGCGTTGGAATCGTCGATGCTTTCGTTGCGGCAGACCGGGCAGCGCAGGCCGGCGCTGATCTCGCGCGCGCGGGCCTCGAGGACGGGGTCGTCCAGGATCTCGTCCGGCTGGACCGCGGCCACGGGCGCGGCGAGAAGCATCAGGGCAAGGGCCAACCACCTCATTCCGCAGGCACCTGCCGCGCCTTGGACCCAGCCTCGGGCCGGCCATCGCGCGAGGCGCCGGCCGCGACCCGCAAACGGCGGTCGGACAGCGAGATGAAGCCGCCGATCGACATCAGGATCGCGCCCCCCCAGATCCAGTTCGCAAAGGGCTTGATATGGCTGCGCACCGCCCAGCCGCCATTCGCCTGCGGATCGCCGATCACCAGATAGACGTCGCGGGTAAAGCCAAGGTCGATCGCGGCCTCGGTCGTGGGCATGCCGGCGACCTGATAGAACCGCTTTTCCGGCGTCAGGACGGCGATCTCGCGCCCGTTGCGAAAGACCCCCATCGTCGCCATCGTGCTGCGGTAGTTCGGCCCCTCGACCTGATCGACCGAGCGCAGCTCGACCTCGTATTTGCCGACCGGGAACCGTTCGCCGATCTGGGCCACGCGGATATCCTCCACCTCCCAGGCCAGCAGCATCGAGATGCCGAGGATCGTGACCCCCATGCCCATATGTGCCGTGGCCTTGCCCCAGTCGGCGCGCGGCAGGCGGGTCATCCGGCGCAGGCGCGTTGCCACATCCTCGCGCCCCGTGCGGACCCAGAGATCGACCAGCGACCCCGCCACGACCCATGTGCCCAGAAGCACACCCACCGGGCCAAGCGCGCTGTTGCCGGTCTGGATCGCCCAGGCGAGGGCGGCCAGCGCGAAGGACAGCGCCATCACCCCCCGCAGCGGCCAAAGCGCCTTGCGCAGCGATCCGCGCTTCCAGGCCAGCATGCCGCCCACCGGCATCACCACGGCAATCGCCATCATGAAGGGCGTGAAGGCGGCGTCAAAGAAGGGCGGGCCGACCGAAAGCACGCGGCCCAACAGCATCTCGGCCACCAGAGGCCAGATCGTGCCGACAAAGACCACGAAACAGCTGACCGCCAGCAGGATGTTGTTCAGCACCAGCGCCGATTCCCGGCTGATGGGGGAAAAGACGCCCTTCGCCTCGAGAAGGGGCGCGCGCCAGGCGTAAAGCGTGAGCGCGCCGCCCAGGAAGAAGGCAAGGATCGCAAGGATATAGACCCCGCGCTCGGGGTCGTTGGCGAAGGCATGCACGCTGGTCAAGACGCCCGAGCGCACGATGAACGTGCCCAGCAGCGAAAAGCCGAAGGCCATGATCGCCAGGAGGATCGTCCAGCTTTTCAGGCTCTCGCGCTTTTCGACGACGATGGCGGAATGCAGCAGCGCCGCCGCAAGAAGCCAGGGCATGAAGGAGGCATTCTCGACCGGATCCCAGAACCAGAAGCCGCCCCAGCCCAGCTCGTAATAGGCCCACCACGATCCCAGCGCGATGCCGATGGTCAGGAACACCCAGGCCGCCAGCGTCCAGGGCCGGACCCAACGGCCCCAGGCCGCATCGACCTTGCCCTCGATCAGCGCGGCCACGGCGAAGGAAAACGCCATCGAAAGGCCCACATAGCCAAGGTAGAGGAAGGGCGGATGAAAGGCGAGGCCGGGATCCTGCAGAAGCGGGTTGAGGTCGCGCCCGTCGATCGGCAGGAACTCCATCCGGGCAAAGGGGTTCGAGGTGAACAGGATGAAGGCGTAGAAGGCGACCGAGACCGAGGCCTGCACCGCCAGCACCCGGGCCCGAAGCGTCGCCGGCAGGTTGCCCCCGAACCACGAGGCCGAGGCCCCGAACAGCGCCAGGATCAGCAGCCACAGCAGCATCGAGCCTTCATGGTTCCCCCAGACGCCGCTGATCTTGTAGATCATCGGCTTGAGGCTGTTGGAATTGAGATATACCAGCTGCAGCGAGAAATCCGAGGTCACGAAGGCCCAGGTCAGCGCCGCGAAGGAAAAGCCCACAAGGATGAACTGGCTTGTGGCGGCGGGTTCGGCAAAGGCCATCCAGCCGCGCCAGCCCTTCTGCGCGCCGACCAGCGGCACGATGGTTTGCAGGATCGCGATTCCAAAGGCCAGAATCAGCGCGAAGTGACCAAGTTCCGTAATCATGCGCGCAAGATAGAACAAAGCCCCGACCGCGCCAAGCAAGGGCGGCCGGGGCAGGTTGTCACGTCTGCTCTATTTGGGGCGCTTCGGCCTCCTGCTCTGGCGGGCAGCCTCACCCCTGCCCGGTCAGGCCGCCGGTTCGATCGACCCGCCCGACAGCATCCAGTCGCGCAGCGCCATGTTCTCTTCGGTGTCCACCGCCGCAAGCGTCAGGGCGGCATCGGTGCCGGTCGTGCCGCTGGCGGGCGTCTCGGCGCTCTCGGCCGGGGCGGCCGGTTCCTCGGGCGCAAGGGCGACCTCGACGATCTCGCGCTGGAACTCCTGCGACTGGGATTGCAGCCTGGATCCGAAATAGAGGCTGATGACCGCGCCCAGCAGCCACCAGAGCGCCTCGGGCACGGTGGCCAGCGCCTCCATCCGGCCTTCGAACCAGTCCGGCGCGATCATCGCCGTCGTCATCAAGGCCAGCGTGCCAAGCGCCATGAGCGGCCGGGGCAGACGGTTGAGCGCATCGACCAGCCGGTCATAGGCCGCGCGGGGCCGGGTCGCCTGCGGCAGGCGGGCCTGCCCCTCGATCCGGTCGCGCAGGGCCAGCATCTCGGCCGTGGCTGTGGGGGCGAGGATCGGGGTCAGAATGGCGGAAAGCGGGTTTTTCAGCCCCATCTTGCGGTCCTTTCACGATGTTGTGCGTCAGACAGGTGATAGCGGGGCGAGATGAATTCCTCGGCCCGAACGATCCAGCCGCCCTTGCCGCCATCGCGGCGGCGGGCGTATTTGCGGCTGGCCGGGCGGCCATCGGCCAGCGCGTAGTAATAGTTGCGCCGGGCGATTCCATAGGCATCGGCAAGGTGATGGGGCGCCGCAGCATAGGCCCGCGCCGCCGCCCCGGCCGTCTGCGGCCCGATCACCCCGTCCACCGCAAGGCTAAGGCCCATGTCGCGCAGAAGCCTTTGCAGGATCCGCACCGCATTGGCCCCGGCATTGACCTGCATGTCAAAGACCGAAGGCTGCAGCGCCTCGGGCAAAAGCGCGATGCGGGGGCGGTGGAAATAATGCTCGACGAAGATGTCGATGGCCTGTTCGCGCGTCAGCAGGCGCACATCCGCCTCGGTCACGCGCCCGTCGCGGTTCAGGTCAAGCCCAAGCCGGCGCATCGTGTGAATGGTGACGCCGTATTTCGTGGCCCCGCCGGGATCGGCGGGGTCGTTCACATAGCCACCCTCGCGGGCGACGATCTCGGTCGCGATCTGTCTGACTGTCTTCATCCTGACCCCCGTTCATTCGCGGGTCAGGATCGGCCCAAGGGGTTAATTGGTTACTGCATGTCCGCGCGCACCGGTTTCGGGATCGACATAGACCCCCTGTTCCTTGAGCGCGTCGATCACTTCCTTGGGCATGTAGGTTTCATCGTGTTTGGCAAGGATTTCAATGGCCTCGAAGGTGCCGTTGATGTAACGCCCCTGCCCCACCATGCCTTCGTTCTCGGAAAACAGGTCGGGCAGGATGCCGGTATAGGTGACCGGCACGATGGCGCCGCCATCGGTGACCTCGAAGCGGATCGTCTCGCCCTCGCCGCGCACGATGCTGCCGGGCACGACAAGGCCGCCGATGCGGAAGACCTCGGTCTCGGGCGGAGGTTCGGCGATGATCTCGCTGGGCGAGCGGAAGAAGTTGATCCCGTCGCGCATCGCATAGCCGATCAGCGCGGTCGACAGCGCCAGCGCCACGAAAGTGAGCACGATGATCTGGATGCGGCGTTGCTTTTTCAGCGATTTCATCGGCGTCTTGCCCCTTCTTACGGAAAGACGGGGGCGAGCATCAGCCCCGCCGCCTCGTCCAGCCCCAGCATCAGGTTGGCGTTCTGCACCGCCTGCCCCGATGATCCCTTGCACAGGTTGTCAAGCGTCGAGACGACAAGCGCGCGGCCCTTGACCCGGTCCCCCGTGACCCCGATATGGCAGAAATTCGATCCCTGCACATGGGCCATCGCGGGCAATTGACCATAAGGCAGGACGATGACGAAAGGCTCTGCGGCATATCGCGCCACCAGCGCGGCATGGATCGCCTTCGGATCGCCCTTCAGATGGCAGGAGGCGAGGATCCCCCGGTTCACCGGCACCAGATGCGGGGTGAAGAGGATGCGCACCTCGCGGCCCGCGATGGCCGAGAATTCCTGATCGAATTCGCCCAGGTGGCGATGCTTGCCGCCTTGCGAATAGCCCGCCACATCCTCGGAGCGTTCGGCAAAAAGCATGTTCTCCTTCAACCCCCGCCCCGCGCCCGAGATGCCGTTCTTGAGGTCGCAGACGATATCGTCGAGGTCGATCAGCCCGGCTTCGATCAGGGGGCGCAGCGCGAATTGCACGGTGGCGGCATTGCAGCCCGTTCCGGCGACAAGACGGGCGGTGCGAATCCGGTCGCGGTAGAATTCGGTCAGGCCATAGACGGCCTCGGGCTGCAGTTCGGGGGCGGCATGGGGCAGTCCGTACCAGTGTTCATAGGCGGCCGGATCGCGCAGCCGGAAATCGGCGCCAAGGTCCACGACGCGCAGGGCGCGCGGGAGGTCGCGCACAAGCGCCTGGCTCAGGCCGTGGGGCAGCGCGCAGAAGACCAGATCGACCGCTGTGAAATCGACCTCCTCCACCGTGGTCAGGCGCGGCAGGTCAAGGTGGCGGAGATGCGGAAAGACCTCGGCCATCTCCTGGCCCGCCTTGCGATCGGCGGTCAGCGCGGCGATGCGCAAGGAGGGATGGGTGGCGATCAGGCGGACAAGCTCGGCCCCGGTATAGCCGGAAGCGCCCAGGATGGCGACGGAATGGGTCATGGGGGATCCTCTGTAGGGTGGGGTTCACCCCACCATGCCGGACAGCGGTGGGGTGAACCCCACCCTACGCGGCCTCGAACGTTATCCTGCGGCGCAGGAACTGCGTCGCCCGGTTCGAGACCTGCGCCGGATTGCCGGTGGTCAGGAATTGCGACGCGGTCCCCGGCCCGATCATCTGCGGCCGGCGCGACAGATAGTCGGCCAGGCTCTCGGCCACCAGATCGGCCTGGCTGAAGACCTTGACCTCGGGCCCCAGCGCCTCCTGAAACACCTCTTCCATCAGCGGATAATGCGTGCAGCCCAGCACGGCGGCATCCGGCTGCGGCATCTTGCGGCGCAGCGCATCGACATGGCTGCGCACCAGCGCCTCGGCCAGGATCAGGTCGCCCTCCTCGATCGCATCGACCACACCGCCGCAGGCCTGCCCCTCGACATCCACACCGATGGCGCGGAAGGCCAGCTCGCGCTGAAAGGCCCGGCTCGCCACCGTCGCGGGCGTGGCGAACAGCGCCACATGCTTGATCGCCACTTCGCGCGGGGGGGAATTGTCGCCCCATTGCCGCTCGGTCAGCGCCTCGATCAGCGGCACGAAGACGCCCAGCACCCGCTTGTCGGCCGGAACCCAGCTTTCCTGCATCCGCCGGAGCGCCGCGGCCGAGGCCGTGTTGCAGGCCAGCACGACCAGATCGCAACCGGCGGCGAACAGCCGCTCCACCCCGGCGGTGGTCAGGGCATAGATGTCATCGGCGGTGCGCACGCCATAGGGCGCATGCGCATTGTCGCCGTAATAGACCAGCGGCACCTCGGGCAGGCGCCGCGCCACGGCATCAAGCACCGTAAGCCCGCCCAGACCGCTATCGAAAATCCCCACTGCCATGCGCCTCACCCCCGGCCCGGCGATCCCGGCCGCGCCGGTATTTCGCCTCGAATTCATGGCCCATCCTGCCACCGGCAATCGGGCTCGGAGACAGGTCATAAGTGGCTTTGCGCAGGAAATCCATCATTGCCTTGCTGTCGGCGCGCAAGGGGGCCAGCGCCTCGGGCGGGATCGGCTGTCCGACCACCAGTTCGACATCACTTCCCACCCGGCTGCGGAACTCGCGGATGAACATGCCAAGGCGCAGGGTGTAATGCAGGTGGCTGGCCAGCTGGAACAGGCGCGAGTTCTGGCCGGAGAAGAAGATCGGCACCACGGTCGCGCCGGACCGTGCCACCATCCTGGCCGTGAAGGCGCGCCAGCCCGGATCGAAGGGCCGCTCGAAAGGCCGCGCCGCGGTCGAGACGGTGCCGCCCGGAAACACCCCGATCGCGCCGCCCGCGGCCAGATAGCGCAGGGCCTCGGCCCGCGTCTCGAGGTTGAGGGCGGCGGCCTCACGCGTTTCGTCAAACGAGATCGGCAGGATCACCCGCTTCAGATCGGGCGACTGACAGAACACCCGATGCGCCAGAACGCGGAAATCGCCCCGGCGGCGCTGCGACAGGATCCGCCCCATCATCAGCCCGTCGAGAATCCCGTAGGGATGGTTCGCCACCACGACGAGCGGGCCGCTTTCGGGAATATCCTCGAGACGGCCCCCGACCACCCGCAACCCAAGGCCGTAGCGGTCGCACATCACCTCCCAGAAGTCGCGCCCTGCCTCGACCTCTTCCTGATAGCCATCGGCCCGGCGCAACAGCGACAGACGCCCCGTCACATTCTCCATCACCCGCACCACCGTGCGCCCGCCGCGCGACCGGGCGCCGCTGGCATATGAGATTTCGCGGGCGATATGGCGCATGAGTGTCCCCGTTGTGAACCGCTTCCTTTGGCCCCCCTGCCCGGGCGGCGTGCAACGCCGTTACCCCGCTTCGATGACAGTTGGATAACGATGCGCGCTCGGGGCGCGATAGCGCCCCCCTGCGACGGTGAGAGACATTGCCTTCCCCGGCCCCGTGCCGGCCCCGTGCCGGCGGCTGCGGGTTGGCTCCGGGCCGGTTCCGGGCGGGCCCCGGGCTATGCCCGTCAAATGGCCGTTCCGAAGCAACCGGGCGCGGCGCTGCCCGAAATGGTGCATCCGACCGGAAAGGGGGCATCGGACGGCGGTTCCGTTTGCCTTTGGGGGGACCGACCGGATATGGCAGGGGCAGGTTGTGCAGGGTGCGTCGGAATGTTGGACTGGGACAAGCTGAGGATCTTTCATGCGGTGGCCGATGCCGGCAGCCTCACCCATGCGGGCGATGCGCTGCGGCTGAGCCAGTCCGCCGTCAGCCGCCAGATCCGCAGCCTTGAGGAGTCTTTGGGCGCCACCCTGTTTCACCGCCATGCGCGCGGGCTGATCCTGACCGAACAGGGCGAATTGCTGTTCGATGCGACCCGCGTGATGAACAAGCGCCTCGAGGCGGCGGCCGCAAGGATCCGCGACAGCGAGGAAGAGGTCTTCGGCGAGTTGAAGGTGACGACGACCACCGGCTTCGGCACGCTCTGGCTGGCGCCGCGCCTGCCCAAGCTGTTCGAGAAATACCCCGACCTCAAGATCGACCTGATGCTCGAAGAGCGCGTCCTCGACCTGCCGATGCGCGAGGCCGATGTCGCCATCCGGATGAAGGAACCCAGCCAGGCCGACCTGATCCGCAAGCGGCTGATGTCGATCCGGATGCGGCTCTTTGCCTCGCGCGCCTATCTGGAACGCCACGACCTGCCCGAGCGCTTCGAGGATCTGGCGAAACACCGGCTGATCTGCCAGAGCCCGACCTCGGCCCAGGTGGCGGCGGGCGCGACGCTGGTGCAGCAGCTGATGACCCTCGAACTGCCCAGTGTTCTGACGGTCAACAATTACTTCGGCGTGTTACAGGGCGTGATCCACAACCTGGGCGTGGGCGTCCTGCCGGATTACCTGACCGAGGACATGCCCGATCTGATCCGCGTCCTTCCGGATATCGAAAGCGGCGAAGTGCCTGTTTTCCTTGCCTATCCGGAAGAGCTTCGGCAATCCAAGCGGATCGCCATCTTCCGCGATTTCGTGACCGAAGAGGTCATGGCCCACCGTCGCCGCCTGCGGGACAGCGCCGAAACCTGAGCCGTTCCAGTTGCCATGCAGCCACGGCATATCCGCATTGCGCCAAATGTCAGGCATTTGTGCTTGAACGGTCTGAAACTGCCCACTATTTCCTCGATTGAAGGCGATGCTGCCCTCTGGCGCATCATCTTCAACCTCCCTGTTGGACTTAGCCGGGCCTCGCGCCCGGCTTTTTTTTGGCCGCTTGGGCCAGTGACGGCCGACATGCGCGCAGCGTGGGCTTCGCCCACCCTACCGCCCGGCGGGCACCGGTAGGGGGGCGAAGCCCACGCGCCCCCCTCGCCCGCTCCCGGTCCAGGACGCGCGACCGCCCTTCCCGCTTTCCACCCGCGCGCCCATGGCCTATGAGCCACTACGACAGCAGAGGCCCGCCATGACCGATCCCGAAACCACCCCCGAGCTGATCGCCGCCCACGGCCTCAAGCCCGAGGAATACGACCGCATCCTCCAGATCATCGGCCGCGCGCCAAGCTTTACCGAGCTTGGCATCTTTTCGGCCATGTGGAACGAGCATTGTTCCTACAAGAGCTCGAAGAAATGGCTGCGCACCCTGCCCACAACCGGCGCGCAGGTCATCTGCGGCCCCGGAGAGAATGCCGGCGTCGTCGATATCGGCGACGGGCAGGCGCTGGTCTTCAAGATGGAGAGCCACAACCACCCCTCCTATATCGAGCCCTACCAGGGCGCCGCGACCGGCGTGGGCGGCATCCTGCGCGATGTCTTCACCATGGGCGCGCGCCCCGTGGCCGCGATGAATGCGCTGAGTTTCGGGGCCCCCGACCACCCCAAGACCGCCCATCTTCTGGCGGGGGCCGTGGCGGGCATCGGCGGCTACGGCAATTGTTTCGGCGTGCCCACCGTCGGGGGCGAACTGCGCTTCGATCCCGCCTATAACGGCAACTGCCTTGTCAACGCCTTTGCCGCGGGCCTCGCCCGGGCGGATGCGATCTTCTATTCTGCCGCCTCGGGCGTCGGCATGCCCGTCGTCTATCTGGGCGCCAAGACCGGCCGCGACGGTGTGGGCGGGGCGACCATGGCCAGCGCCGAGTTCGACGACACGATCGAAGAGAAACGCCCCACCGTGCAGGTCGGCGACCCGTTCACCGAAAAGCGGCTGATGGAGGCGACGCTCGAGCTGATGCAGACCGGCGCCGTCATCTCGATCCAGGATATGGGGGCGGCGGGGCTGACCTGTTCGGCGGTCGAGATGGGCGACAAGGGGGGCCTTGGCATCCGGCTTGACCTCGACCGGGTGCCGGTGCGCGAGGCGGCGATGACCGCCTACGAGATGATGCTCTCGGAAAGCCAGGAACGCATGCTCATGGTCCTGCGCCCCGAGAAGGAGGCCGAGGCCAAGGCCGTCTTCGACAAATGGGATCTCGACTTCGCCATCGTCGGCGAAACGATCCCCGAGGACCGTTTCCTGATCATGCATGGCAATGAGGCGCGGGCCGATCTGCCGCTGTCGCAGCTGGCCTCCTCGGCCCCCGAATACGACCGGCCCTGGGTCACGCCCGTCCCGCCCGCCCCCCTTGGGCCCCTGCCCGAGATCGCGCCGCTTGACGCGCTTGAACGGCTGCTGGCCCATCCCAACCACGCCAGCCGCGCCTGGGTCTGGGAACAGTATGACACCCAGGTCGGCGCCGATACCCTGCGCACGCCCGGCCGGGGTGCGGGTCTTGTGCGGGTGCATGGCACCGGCAAGGCGCTGGCCTTCACCTCGGATGTGAACCCCCATTACGTGGCCGCCGACCCGTTCGAGGGCGGCAAGCAGGCGGTGGCCGAGGCCTGTCGCAACCTTGTGGCCACCGGAGCGCGGCCGCTGGCGGCGACCGACAACCTCAACTTCGGCAATCCCGAAAAGCCCGAGATCATGGGCCAGCTCGTCCTGGCCATCAAGGGCATCGGCGAGGCCTGCCGGGCGCTGGATTTCCCCATCGTCTCGGGCAATGTCAGCCTTTACAACGAAACCGACGGCCGCGCGATCCTGCCCACGCCCACGATCGGCGGCGTCGGCCTGATCGAGGCGGGCCGCCCGGTGATCGGCGCCGCCGCGAGGGAAGGCGATATCGCGGTGCTGGTCGCGGGCAGTGGCGAGGCCACGACGGAAGCCGCGCCCGGAGCCACGACCGAAGCCAAGTCCGCCGGCCATCTGGGCCAGTCGGCCCTGCTGCGCGACCTGTTCGACCGGCGCGAAGGCCCGCCGCCGCCGGTGGATCTGGCGGCCGAGGCGCGCGCGGCGGAGTTCGTTCTGACCCATGCCGACAGGATCACCGCCTGCACCGACCTCTCCGACGGTGGGCTGGCGCTGGCTGCCTTCGATCTGGCCGATGCCGGCGGGGTCGGCGTGACGCTTCTGGCCGATGACCTGCCCGCCCTCTTCGGCGAGGATCAGGCCCGCTACCTTCTGGCCGTGGCCCCCGAAACCGCCGAAGCGCTTGTCGCCGCCTCGGAGGGGCTGGCCCGGATCGTGGGCCGGTTCGGAGGTGACGCGATCCGCCTGGGCGATGACAGCCGCCCGCTGGCGCGCTTCCAGGCAGCGCATCGGGGCGGGCTGGCGGCGGTTTTCGGTTGATCCACCCGCTTGAAGCCTGCGCAGCACGGTCCTAGGTTAGCCGGTAGAGGAGCACCCGAGCATATGCCGATCACTGCAACCGAGATCGAGAAGATGATCCGCGAGGCCTTTCCCGAGGCGCGCATCCGCGTCGATGGCGATGATGGCGCGCATTTCGTGGCCGAGGTCATCGACGAGAGCTTTCGCGGCATGAACCGCGTGCAGCAGCAGCGCGCCGTCTATGCCGCGCTCAAGGGCAAGATGGACGGCCCCGCCGGTGAATTGCACGCGCTGGCCCTGACCACGCGGGCACCGGGCTGATGCATTGGATCCTGCTTCTTCTGGTTGTCGTGGTCGCCTTCGCCATGGTCGCGCGCGACCTGCGGCGCAAGAGCGACGACGACGACGATGATGACGACGACCCGGGACGGCGCCGCCGCGTGCCGATACGGATCGACGATTACCGCTCCAAGGACAGCCCCATGAAGGGAAAAGACCGCAGATGACCGACGCAGCCGACCGCATCCGCCAGACAGTGACCGACAACAGCGTGGTGCTGTTCATGAAGGGCACCAAATCCATGCCGCAATGCGGCTTTTCCAGCCGGGTCGCGGGCGTGCTGAACTACATGGGCGTGGAATTCGCGGATGTGAACGTGCTCGAGGATGCCGACATCCGGCAGGGCATCAAGGATTACTCGGACTGGCCCACCATCCCGCAGCTTTACGTCAAGGGCGAGTTCATCGGCGGCTGCGATATCGTGACCGAGATGACCCTCTCGGGCGAGCTGGATACGCTTTTTGCGGAAAAGGGCATCGCCTTCGACAAGGACGCCGCCGACAAGATCCGCGCCGCCAACGCCTGACGCGCGGCCCCTGCCCCGCTTCTCGCGCGGTCTGCCTAGTCCGAGACCTTTTCGTCGATCTGCCCCGCCAGCGCTTCGGTGCGGCGGGCGATATCGTCCAGCAGCCGCAAGACCTCTTGCGGCAGGACCGGCACCTCGACGGGAACCTCCACACGCTCGACCCGGGTCTCGGTCTCGGCGGCCTCAAGTCGGGCCACATGCGCGCTCAGCGCCGCGATCTGGCGTTCGGTCTCGTAAAGGCGCTCTTCCAGGCCGGCGGTCTTGTCGGCCAGCATCAGCCCCGCCATCAGAAGCATCCGCGCCTCGGGCACCCGGCCGATCTGATGCGACAGCGCCGTCGCCTCGGTATCCAGCATCCGCGCGGCCGACATCAGGAACGGCTCTTCTCCGTCCTGACAGGCCACCTCGAACGAGCGGCCCCCGATCATGATCTCGATCTGCGGCATCAGCCCTGCTCCCTGATCAGTGGTTCCAGCGCGCCCAGCACCGCCTCGACCTCGGCCCGGTCGGCGGCGCGGGTGGCGCGCAGGGCCTCGATCTCGGCCATCATGGCGCGGTTGACCAGTTCCGGCTCGGCCACGCCCTCGGTCAGCGCCTCGCGCATCTGGGCGGCCACGTCGCGCAGGTCGGCATTGGTCTGGCGCAGGGCCTGCAATTCGCCGTCCAGAGCGGCAAGCTGCGCGCGCTGGGCCATGATCTGATCGTCCAGCGCGGCAAGGCGGTGATCCTGCTTTTCCTTCAGGGCGCGGATCCGCTCTTCCAGCTGGGCGGTCAGCGTGCGCTCCTCGGCCAGCTCCGCGGCCAGCCGGGCGGGATCGGGCGCCTCGCCATCTGTCACCGGCTCGGGCGGGGGCTCGGGCGCTGGTTCGGCGGAAAGCCGCCCGACGCCGGCCTCGACAACGGACAGCGCGGTCAGGATGCGCTGCCGGATTTCATTCAACTCGTTCATTCGCCCGTTCCTGCTCTGTCGCACCGTTCACCCGACCGTTCACCCGGCCGTCAGGGGCGCGCCGCATGCTTTGCCCCACGAACCCGCTTGTGCTCTGGCGCCCCCGCGTTTCGCGATGATTGCCGCGCCAGACCGCCATTCGGGCGAATCGTGCCTCGTTCGGTTCAGATTACGTCAACCCGCCCCTTCCCGCAAATGGCCCGGCCCCGACCCGGGCCGGGCACTGTCTTTCGAATGAACGGCTTAGCGCCCGCGCTTGAACTTGGTGGCCTGACTGGTAAGGAGACGACAAACCAGATGCCGTTCACAAAGAGGATCACGTCCTTGGATATCGCCGCCCTTCGTGCCGCCCATCCCGCCCATTGGCGGCGGTCTTCCGCGATCCGCACGCTCACGCTCGATGCCGTCGCCGCCGCCAATTCCGGCCATTCCGGCATGCCGATGGGCATGGCCGATGTGGCAACCGTCCTGTACGAGCGGCACCTGCGCTTTGATCCCAAGGCCCCGACCTGGCCCGACCGCGACCGGTTCGTCCTCTCGGCCGGGCATGGCTCGATGCTGCTCTATTCGCTGCTCTACCTCACCGGCTATCCCGAGATGACGCTGCAGCAGCTCAAGGATTTCCGCCAGTGGGGCGCGATCACCGCGGGCCATCCCGAATACGGCCACGCCCCGGGGATCGAGACGACGACCGGCCCGCTGGGTCAGGGTCTGGCCAATGCCGTGGGCATGGCCATCGCCGAAGAGCATCTGCGCGCCCGCTATGGCGCTTCGGTCGTCAACCACTTCACCTATGTCATCGCCGGCGACGGCTGCCTGATGGAGGGCGTGAGCCAGGAGGCGCTGGCCCTTGCTGGCATGCAGAAGCTGTCGCACCTGATCGTGCTGTTCGACGACAACAACATCACCATCGACGGCCCGGTCTCGATTGCCGACACCACCGATCAGCCGGCGCGCTTTGCCGCCTCGGGCTGGCATGTGCAATCCATCGACGGGCATGACCCCGAGGCCATCGACGCCGCCATCGCCGCCGCCAAGGCCGATCCCCGCCCCTCGATGATCGCCTGCAAGACGCATATCGCGCTGGGATCCTCGGCGCAGGACACGGCCAAGGGGCATGGCGCGCTGACCGATGCGACGCTGATCGCCGACACCAAGGCCGCCTATGGCTGGGACCACGCGCCCTTCGAGATCCCCGCCGACCTCAAGGCCGAATGGGAGGCGATGGGCACCCGCGGCGCCGAGGCGCGCGCGGCATGGGAGGCGAGCTTCGCGAAGCTTTCCAAGGCGCGGCAGGCCGAATTCACCCGCGCGCTGGCAGGCGAGGCGCCCAAGGCGCTTGCGGGCAAGATCCGCGCCTTCAAGAAACACGCCACCGAGACCAAGCCCAAGGTCGCCACGCGGCGGTCGTCGGAACTGGTGCTGGAAACCGTCAACCCGGTGATGACGGAAACCATCGGCGGCTCGGCCGATCTGACGGGGTCGAACAACACGAAAACGCCAGACCTCGGCATCTTCTCGCCCGAGAACCGCAAGGGCCGTTACATCCATTACGGCGTGCGCGAACACGGCATGGCGGCGGCGATGAACGGCATCGCGCTGCATGGGGGCTTGCGCCCCTATGGCGGCACCTTCATGTGCTTTACCGATTATGCCCGCCCCTCGATGCGGCTTTCGGCGCTGATGGGCGTGCCGGTCGTCTATGTGATGACCCATGACAGCATCGGTCTGGGCGAGGATGGCCCGACCCATCAGCCGGTCGAACATCTGGCCATGCTGCGCGCGACGCCCAACACGGTCGTGATCCGCCCCGCCGACACGGTCGAGACGGCCGAGGCCTGGGAAATCGCGCTGACCGCCAACAGCCGGCCCACCGTTCTGGCCCTGTCGCGGCAGAACCTGCCCACCGTCCGGGCCGCCCATTCCAACGCCAACCTCGTCGCCCGCGGCGCCTATGTGCTGGCCGAAGCGGGCGCCAAGCGGCAGGCGGTGCTGATGGCCAGCGGCTCGGAAGTGTCGGTCGCACTCGCGGCGAAAGACCTGCTCGAGGCCGAGGGCATCGGTACCCGCGTCGTCTCGGTCCCCTCGATGGAGCTCTTCGCCGAACAGGACGAGGCGTATCGCAAGCGCGTCCTGCCCGGCGGGCCGGTGCGCGTGGCGATCGAGGCCGGCGTCCGGCAGGGCTGGGACCGGCTTTTGCTGGGCGAACGCGGCCGCGAGGCCAAGGCCGATTTCGCAGGCATGGAGGGCTTCGGCGCCTCGGCCCCGGCCGAAACCCTGTTCGAGAAGTTCGGCATCACCGGCGCTGCGGTCGCGGATCGGGTCCGCGCGCTGCTCTGAGGGGGCGGGGCGATGCCGAATGCCGTCGCCCTGTCCCTTTTCGCGGTGATCCTCGGGGCGCTCGCGCTTGACGCCCTGCTCAACGATTTCGAGGCGACGCTCGCGCTGGCCCGGCGCGGGCTCGACCTGATCGACAGGCTTGCCTTCTGGCGGTGATCCGCCGGAAAGGTGATAGCGCTAACACCGCCTGCTGCCCTTGGGTTGACCTTTGGGCGAATATGGCAATTGTGGCGCCCAGATCGGCGGGTTTGTCCCGCCCCGCATTCCCGGAGGACAGGACATGGCAGTCAAGGTGGCGATCAACGGTTTCGGACGCATCGGGCGCAACGTGCTGCGGGCGCTGATCGAATCCGGCCGCACCGATATCGAGGTGGTGGCGATCAACGATCTCGGCCCGGTCGAGACCAACGCCCATCTGATGCGCTACGATTCGGTGCATGGCCGCTTTGCCGGCACCGTCACCACGACCGAGGACACGATCGACGTGGGCCGCGGTCCGATCCGGGTGACGGCGATCCGCAATCCGGCGGACCTGCCCTGGGGCGACATCGACATCGTGATGGAATGCACCGGCATCTTCACCGACAAGGAAAAGGCCAGGATCCATCTGGAAAACGGCGCCAAGCGGGTTCTGGTTTCGGCCCCCTCGGCGGGCGCGGACAAGACCATCGTCTATGGCGTCAACCACGAGACCCTGACGGCCGAGGATC
The DNA here is from genome assembly GCA_051859505.1 of Paracoccaceae bacterium. Classification (GTDB taxonomy): domain Bacteria; phylum Pseudomonadota; class Alphaproteobacteria; order Rhodobacterales; family Rhodobacteraceae; genus JAFIEN01. The sequence goes on along the minus strand of JBHYFN010000018.1, from coordinate 36,528 downwards.
TGATCGTCTCGAACGCCTCCTGCACCACCAACTGCCTGGCGCCGGTGGCGCAGGTGCTGGATGACGCGGTGGGCATCTCCAAGGGCTTCATGACGACGATCCACAGCTATACCGGCGACCAGCCCACGCTGGATACGATGCACAAGGATCTGTACCGCGCGCGCGCCGCGGCCCTGTCGATGATCCCGACCTCGACCGGGGCGGCCAAGGCGGTGGGCCTCGTGCTGCCCGGGCTTGCCGGCCGGCTTGACGGGGTGGCGATCCGGGTGCCGACGCCCAATGTTTCCGTCGTGGACCTGACTTTCGAGGCGAAGCGCGCCACCAGCGTGGACGAGGTCAATGCCGCGATCAAGGCCGCGGCCGAGGGGCGGCTGAAGGGCGTGCTGGGCTATACCGAGGAAAAGCTGGTCTCGACCGATTTCAACCACGACCCCCATTCCAGCGTGTTCCACATGGATCAGACCAAGGTGATGGAGGGCACGATGGTGCGCATCCTGACCTGGTATGACAATGAATGGGGCTTCTCGAACCGGATGCTGGATGTTGCGGTGCGCATGGGCGCGCTGATCTGACCTGACCACCGGATGCGGGCGCTCTGCCGGGCAAGCCCTGCCCGGCACAGCGCCGCAGCCAGAGGGCGCGGCTAAAGCCCGTCGCGCCGGGGCGGGTCATTGGCCCCCGCCCCTCCCCGATCCTCGCCCCGCTCATCGCCCGGCCCTGCCCCCGCTTCGGCGCCCGCCCCGGGAGCCGTTCCGGGGTCCACCCCCTCGTCCGCCGCGATCATCCGGTCCCGTCCCAGCCCCTTGGCGCGGTAAAGCGCCTCGTCCGCCGCCGTGATCGCCGCCGCGAGCGCCGCACCCGGCGGCAGCAGTGACAGGCCAAGGCTGACGGAAATGGCGATGTCGCCCTTGTCGGTCCGCACCGGGCTGGCGCGGACATTTTGGCGGATCGCCTCTCCCAACCTGCGGCCATGCGTGAGGTCGCGGCCCGGGGCGAAGGCGGCGAATTCCTCGCCCCCCAGCCGCCCCAGCAGCACATCCTCCTCGCTCGCGCTGCGGAACCGTTCGCCCATGGCGGCCAGAACCGCATCGCCCGCGGGATGGCCGAAGTGATCGTTGATCCCCTTGAACCGGTCCGCGTCGATCAGCAGCAGCACCCCGCCCCGGTCGCGCAGCCCTTCGACCTCGGCCAGGAAGAAGCGGCGCGACATCAGCCCGGTCAGCGGATCATAGCGCAACAGATCGAGCATCCGCGCGTTCAGATCGGCCATCATCCGGCGCTGCCGGAACAGCACGATCGAGGCGGGATAGGCGATAAAAGTCGGGATCAGGACGGCCGGAACCATCACCTCGGCTCCCCAGCCGCCGGAGGCCCCCGCGCTGAGCACCGACAGCACCGTCGACAGCCCGCTGATGGCCAGAACACCCAGCCAGTCGGACAGCGTCAGGCCGATCAGCCGCCGCCGACCGGGCGCCCGCCCACCCTGTGATATGTGATCGTCCGGTTCCGCCATCTCGCCTCCTGCCGGAGAGATGACGGATAAACCTGAGGAAACCCTAAACGCCCTAAGGCCCAAGGCGCCGTTCCAGCGCCGTTTTCACCTCCGGTGGCACGAATTTGGTCACATCGCCTCCCAGACGGGCGATTTCCTTGACCAGTTTCGAGGCAATGGCCTGGTTCTTGGCATCGGCCATGAGAAAGACCGTCTCGATCGAATTGTCGAGCGCGCGGTTCATGCCGACCATCTGGAATTCATATTCGAAATCCGCCACGGCGCGCAGGCCGCGGATGATGACGCCCGCGCCCACATCGCGGGCGCAGTCGATCAGCAGATTCTCGAACGGATGAACGACGATCACCGTCCCGGTCGCCTCGGCGATGGCGGTGCATTCGGCCTCGAGCATCGCCACCCGTTCCTCGAGCGTGAAGAGCGGGCCCTTGTCGCGGTTGATCGCAACGCCGATCACCAGCCGGTCCACCAGACGGCAGGCGCGCCGGATGATATCGGTATGGCCATGAGTGACCGGATCGAAAGTGCCGGGATAAAGCCCTGTCCGCATGGCGCATTCCTTGTCGTCAGCCTGGCGCCACGCAACATTATTGCGCCGCGGGTTGCAACCCCCTCTCGCCCTGTGGCGGTCGCGGCGCCAGCGCCCCGAAGATCAAGGCCCCAGAATCAATGCCCGGGCTTCAATGCCCCATGATCATGCCTTCAAGCGCGTCCTTCTCCATCGCCAGTTCCGAAAGCCGCGCCTTGACCACATCGCCGATCGAGATCAGGCCGATCATCCGCCCCTCCTCGACCACCGGAAGGTGCCGGAAGCGGCCGTTGGTCATCATCTCGAGCACCTGATCGGCGCTGTCGGTCTGGCTGCAGGTGATGATGTTGCGCGTCATCATCTGGCCCACGGTCTCTGACAGGCATCCCGCGCCGCGCCGGCCGATCTCGCGCACGATATCGCGCTCGGACAGGATGCCATCGACCACCTGCCCGTCGCCCGACACGACGAGTGAGCCGATGCGTTTTTCCGACAGAAGGCCGACCGCCTCGGAGACCGGCGCCTCGGGCGGGACGGTGATCACCCCCTCTCCCGGTTTCGACCTGAGTATCTGCTGAACGAGCATCGCCGACCTCCCTTTCCGGATTCCGCATGACAAAAGGTCGCAGCCCCCTCCCCCTTCTGTCAAGCCGCCTGCGATTCGAGCCGCGCCACCTCGGCCCGAAGGCCCGAGACCAGAAGTGCGGCGATCCGGTTGATCCGGTCCGACCGGCGGTCGGCGGCATGGCGGACAAGGTGAAACGACCGGCGCAGGCTGACCGCGCCGGTCAGCACCCGGATCAGCTCGGGCGCGAAGGGCAGCGCGAAATCATGCACGATCCCCACCCCGCCGGCGCGCAGCATCTGCAGCTGGACCGAGACGGAATTCGACGCCAGTTGCACCCCCTCGCGCCCCGCCTGCGCCCCCAGCGCGCCAAGGTAATCCAGCTCGCGGTCAAAGATCATGTCGGGAATGTAGCCCACCAGCGGCAGCCCCCGCAGATCCTCGAGCGCCGCGACCCGGGGCCCGTCGCGGCGCATCGCCAGATGCAGCCGGTAGTCGGTGATCTTCTGCACCGTCAGCCGGCCGGCATCGGGCGGGCTGATGGTGATCGCCATGTCGGCCTCGCGTTGCGAGAGGTTCACCACGCGCGGCAGGGCGAGGATCTGGATCTCGAGCCCCGGATTCTCGGCCTGGATCGCGACGCAGACCTGCGGCAGCAGGAAATTGGCACAGCCATCGGGCGCCCCGATGCGGATCTGCCCGCCAAGCGTGCCGGGCGCGCCTGGCTCGGGCAGCGCCTCGAAGGCGGGGCGGAGCGCCTCTTCGGCCTCCTGCGCATGGGCGCGCAGCCGCCCCCCCGCATCGGTCAGCGCATAGCCCTGCGGCGATCTGAGGAACAGCGCCACGCCAAGGCGTTCTTCCAGCCGGGCGATGCGGCGGGCCACGGTGGCGGGATCGCACTGCAGGCGGCGGGCGGCGGCGGTCAGGCTTTCGCCCCGCGCGACCGACAGAAAGACGCGGATGTCATCCCAGTTTTCCATGCTACCCCTGCATTTGTGCAAAACGATTTTGGAAAACTCGCCCTGTTCCCGGCAAAAATGCAAGGCTATGATGGCGCCGACCGGAATTGAGGAACCATGAAATGCAGGAACTGACCCATTATATTGGCGGCGCGCATGTGAAAGGCACGTCGGGCCGTTTCGCCGATGTGTTCAACCCCGCCACCGGCGAGGTGCAGGCAAAGGTGCCGCTGGCAAGTGCCGCCGAACTGGCCCGCGCGGTCGAGATCGCGGCCGAGGCGCAGCCGAAATGGGCCGCCGTGAACCCCCAGCGCCGGGCGCGGGTGATGATGGAATTCGTCCGCCTGCTGAACCGCGACATGGACAAGCTCTCCGAAGCGCTCAGCCGCGAACATGGCAAGACCCTTCCCGATGCCGCAGGCGACGTGCAGCGCGGCCTTGAGGTGGTGGAATATTGCATCGGCGCGCCGCAGCTTCTGAAGGGGGAATTCACCGACAGCGCCGGCCCCGGCATCGACATGTATTCGATGCGTCAGCCTTTGGGCGTGTCTGCCGGCATCACCCCCTTCAACTTCCCCGCGATGATCCCGATGTGGATGTTCGCGCCGGCCATCGTTTCGGGCAATGCCTTCATCCTGAAACCTTCCGAGCGTGACCCCTCGGTGCCGCTGATGCTGGCCGAGCTGATGGAGGAGGCGGGCCTGCCCAAGGGCATCCTGCAGGTCGTCAACGGCGACAAGGAGGCGGTGGACGCGATCATCGACCATCCGGTGATCCAGTCGATCGGCTTTGTCGGCTCGACCCCGATTGCCGAATATATCTACGGGCGCGGTTGTTCGATGGGCAAGCGCGTGCAGTGCTTCGGCGGCGCCAAGAACCACATGATCATCATGCCCGATGCCGATATGGACCTTGCCGCCGATGCGCTGGTCGGTGCGGGCTACGGGGCTGCGGGCGAACGCTGCATGGCGATCTCGGTCGCCGTGCCGGTGGGCGACGAGACCGCCGACCGCCTGATCGAGAAGCTGGTGCCCCGGATCGAGAAGCTGAAGGTCGGCCCCTATACCTCGGGCACGGATGTGGATTACGGCCCCGTGGTGACGGCGGCCGCCAAGGAAAACATCCTGCGTCTGGTCAACAGCGGGGTCGAGGCCGGGGCGAAACTGGTCGTGGACGGGCGCAACTTCAGCCTGCAGGGCTATGAGGACGGCTTCTTCGTCGGGCCGCACCTTTTCGACCATGTGACCCCCGATATGGAGATCTACCGCAAGGAGATCTTCGGCCCGGTGCTTTCGACCGTCCGCGCCGCCTCGTACGAAGAGGCGCTGAAACTGGCGATGGACCATGAATACGGCAACGGCACCGCGATCTTCACCCGCGACGGCGATGCCGCGCGCGATTTCGCGGCGCGGGTCAATGTGGGCATGGTGGGCATCAACGTGCCGATCCCGGTGCCGCTGGCCTATCACACCTTCGGCGGCTGGAAGAAATCGGTCTTCGGCGATCTGAACCAGCACGGGCCGGATGCCTTCCGCTTCTACACCCGGACCAAGACCGTCACCTCGCGCTGGCCCTCGGGCATCAAGGAGGGATCGGCCTTCAACTTCAAGGCGATGGACTGACTTTCTCACCCGGAACATGACGCCGGGGGTGGAACCTGTCCCCCCCGGGCACTAGGCTTTGGCGACAAAGCCAACGGTGTTCCATGCCTCTGACCTATCGGATCTTCCCCTCGCACGGCCTTGTCTATGTCCGATACGAGGGTTTCGCCCTGCTGGACGAGACGATCAGCGCCTTTTCCGACTATGCCGCCCATCCCGACTGGCGCCCCGGGCAGAAGCAGCTGGTCGATCTGTCGCGCGTGACCGGGTTCGAACGGAACTTCCCCAAGCTGTTCGAGCTGCAGGCCCGCAAGGCCGATCAGTTCTACCGCCCCGGGGTCGAGACGCTGATCGTCTATCTTGCCACCACCCCCACGGTCTGGGACATGTGCCGCAGCATCCTGCGCTCGTGGGAGGGGGTGCGCGGCGTCGTTCCGCGCGTGCAGGATACCGAGGCCGGCGCCCTGGCCATCCTCGGCCTGTCCGAGACCCGGATCGCCGATTTTCTTGAACGGTCGGAATAGTCCGGCGCTGCGTCAGCTTGTCCCGAAATGCCGACTTGGCGGCACGGGCGCTTCGTGATACATTTCATTTGTTCGATATTTTATCGGCTCCCCCATCGGCTCCCCCATCGGCTCTCCCGTGGCGGCCATCCTGCGACGCCCCCAAATCTGAGGCACCCCACCATGTTCGGAACCAATGTCGGCAATACCGACCGCATCATCCGCATCGCCGTCGGCGCGCTGCTGATCCTTGCCTTCTTCCTGACCAGCGGCAGCTGGAACTGGCTCTATCTGGTCGTGGGCGGCATCGTTCTGGCAACCGGCCTGATGCGCAGCTGCCTGATGTACAAGATCCTCGGCGTCTCGACCACCGGGGGCGACAAGTCCTGAAGGCCGGGCGGGCGCGACGCCCGCCCCACTCCTACTCGGCCGCGACGCGCCGCTTTTCGAGGAGGGGCTTGAGGTAGCGCCCGGTATGGCTCGCCTCGATGGCCGCAACCTCTTCCGGCGTGCCCACCCCGACGATCCTGCCGCCGCCGTCGCCCCCCTCGGGGCCGATGTCGATCACCCAGTCGGCGGTCTTGATGACGTCAAGGTTGTGCTCGATCACGATGACGGTGTTGCCCTGTTCAACCAGCTCGTGCAGCACCTCGAGCAGCTTGCGCACATCCTCGAAATGCAGGCCGGTCGTGGGCTCGTCGAGGATATAGAGCGTCCGCCCCGTCGAGCGGCGCGAGAGTTCCTTCGACAGCTTCACCCGCTGCGCCTCGCCCCCCGACAGTGTCGTGGCCTGCTGGCCCACCTTGATATAGCCTAGGCCCACCCGCAGAAGCGCATCCATCTTTTCCCGGATCGCGGGCACCGCCTTGAAGAAGTCCTGCGCATCTTCCACCGTCATATCAAGGACATCGGCGATGCTCTTGCCCTTGAACCGCACCTCCAGAGTCTCGCGGTTGTAGCGCGCGCCCTTGCAGGTTTCGCAGGTGACATAGACATCTGGCAGGAAGTTCATCTCGATCTTCAGGACGCCGTCGCCCTGACAGGCCTCGCAGCGGCCGCCCTTGACGTTGAAGCTGAACCGCCCGGGCTTGTAGCCGCGGGCCTTGGCCTCGGGCAGGCCGGCGAACCAGTCGCGGATATGGGTGAAGGCGCCGGTATAGGTCGCGGGGTTCGAGCGCGGGGTGCGGCCGATGGGGCGCTGGTCGATGTCGATCACCTTGTCGAGATGCTCGAAGCCCTTGATCGTCTCGCAGGGGGCGGGCGTCTCGCGCGCGCCGTTCAGCTTCATCGCGGCATTCTTGAACAGCGTCTCGATGGTCAGCGTCGACTTGCCGCCGCCCGAAACGCCGGTCACGCAGACGAATTTGCCCAGCGGAAACTCGGCCGTCACCTCGCGCAGGTTGTTGCCGGTGGCCTTGACCACGGTCAGCACCTTGCCGTTGCCCTTTCGACGCACCTCGGGCACCGCAATCTCGCGCGTGCCGGCCAGGTATTGCCCGGTCATCGAGGCCGGATCGGCCATGATCGCGGCGGGCGTGCCTTCCGCCACGATCCGCCCGCCATGCACCCCGGCCCCCGGCCCCATGTCAAAGACGTAATCCGCCTCGCGGATCGCCTCTTCGTCATGTTCCACCACGATCACCGTATTGCCCTGATCGCGCAGGTTTTTCAGCGTGGTGAGCAAGCGGTCGTTGTCGCGCTGGTGCAGGCCGATACTGGGTTCGTCCAGCACATAAAGCACGCCGGTCAGCCCCGACCCGATCTGGCTTGCCAGCCGGATCCGCTGGCTTTCGCCGCCCGACAGCGTGCCCGCATTGCGCGACAGCGTCAGGTAATCCAGGCCCACGTTCACGAGGAACCCCAGCCGTTCCCGGATTTCCTTCAGGATCGCGCGGGCGATCTCGTTCTTCTGGGCGCTCAGATGGTCGGGGACGGTCCTGCACCAGTCATAGGCCTCGCGGATCGACATCTGCACCACCTGCCCCACATGCAGGCCGCCGATCCTGACCGCCAGCGCCTCGGGCCGCAGGCGATAACCACCGCAGGCGCCGCAAGAGCGGTTGTTCTGGTATTGCTCGAACTCTTCCCGCACCCAGGCAGAGTCGGTTTCCTTGTAGCGGCGTTCCATGTTGGGGATCACGCCTTCGAAGGCGCGGGTCACCTGATAGACGCGGCCGCCCTCGTCATAGCGGAAGAGGATTTCTTCCTCGCCCGAGCCGCGCAAGAACACCTCTTGCGCGCGTTCGGGCAGGTCCTTCCAGCGGGCGGATTTGTTGAAACCATAGTGCTTGGCGATGGCCTCGATCGTCTGCAGGAAATAGGGCGACTTGCCCTTGCGCCAGGGCGCGATGGCCCCGTCGCCCACCTTCAGCGTCACATCCGGCACGACAAGGCGTTCGTCAAAAAACAGCTCCACCCCCAGCCCGTCACAGGAGGGGCAGGCACCGAAGGGCGCGTTGAAGGAAAACAGGCGCGGTTCGATCTCGGGGATGGTGAAGCCGCTGACCGGACAGGCGAATTTCTCGGAGAAGGTGATCCGCTCGGGCTCGCCTTCCGTCGGCGCCGTCTCGAGGATGGCAATGCCGTCGGCAAGGTCAAGCGCGGTGCGGAAGCTGTCGGCAAGCCGCGTCTCGAGGCCTGCGCGCACCACGATCCGGTCGACCACCACGTCGATATCGTGGCGGAACTTCTTGTCGAGGCTGGGCGGGTCGTCCAGCTCGTAGAACTGCCCGTCGACCTTGACCCGCTGGAAGCCCTGCTTGCGCAGCTCGAGCATTTCCTTGCGGTATTCGCCCTTCCGGTCGCGCACGATGGGGGCCAGCAGGTAGCCCCGCGTCCCCTCCTCCATCGCCATGACGCGGTCGACCATGTCCTGCACCTGCTGGGCCACGATGGGCAGGCCGGTCGCGGGGCTGTAGGGGGTGCCGGCGCGCGCGAACAGAAGGCGCATGTAGTCATAGATCTCGGTCACCGTCCCCACGGTGGAGCGGGGGTTCTTCGATGTCGTCTTCTGTTCGATCGAGATCGCGGGCGAGAGGCCCGAGATATGATCCACATCCGGCTTTTCCATCATGTCGAGGAACTGCCGCGCATAGGCCGAGAGCGATTCGACATAGCGCCGCTGCCCTTCGGCATAGATCGTGTCGAAGGCGAGGCTCGACTTGCCCGACCCCGACAGGCCGGTGATCACCACAAGCTGGTCGCGCGGGATGTCCACGTCGATGTTCTTGAGATTGTGTTCGCGCGCACCGCGCACCGAAATCGTCTTGTTGTCCGACATGACAGGGCCCCCGGGCTTCGCACAACAGATAGAGGACGGCGCGCGGGTCTCCAACAGGAAAATGCGAACGAAAGATGAACGCGCCCAGAAACCGGTGGACAAATGCCGCCTTGCACCGGCCCGAGGAGTGACGAGACTTTACATTAGGAAAATGTAATGTATATGAGAGCCAGACAAACCCTTTCCCAGGACGATGCCATGTTCTCGATGTTCCGCAAATCCGCTGCCCCTGCCCTCGATCCCGCCGCGATCTCCGCGCAGGTGGCCCAGGGCGCGCTGACCCTTGTCGATATCCGCGACCCGTCCGAGGTCGCCGCCTCGGGCAAGGCCGCCGGGGCGCTGGCCATTCCGCTGTCGACCCTGCGGATGAAGGCCGATCCCTCCAGCCCCGACCATGATTCCCGCCTTTCGCCCGACCGCCCGCTGGCGCTTTATTGCGCCTCGGGGGCGCGGGCCTCGATGGCCAAGGGGATGCTGGCGCAGCTGGGCTACCGCGATGTCACCAACCTGGGCGGGCTGGGCGACTGGGCCCGCGCGGGTGGCACCGTGATCCGGGGCTGAGCCCCGGGCGCGCGGGCGCAACACAAGACTCAAGACCGGGCACCCCCTGTCAACCTCTGGTTAGAGGGTTTCCGAAAAGGCAACTCTGTGCTTTCGTTCGCGCGAGTCCTTTTCCGACAGGAGTTTTCCGATGCGCCGAGTCGCCGCCCGTTTTGCCGGCCTGTTCCTTGCCCTGCTGTCCGGCCTTGCCTTCCTGCCGGGCACGGCGCTTGCCCAGGATCGTGCGAACACGATCCTTGTCTTCGATGCCTCGGGCTCGATGTGGGGGCAGATCGACGGGGTGAACAAGATCGTCATCGCCCGCGACGTGGTGGCCGAGATCCTGCGCGACTTCCCCGAGGACCAGAACCTTGGCCTGACGGTCTATGGCCACAACCGGCGCGGCGATTGCGGCGATATCGAAACGCTGGTCGCCCCCGGCACCGGCAACCGCGACGAGATCGCGCGGATCGTGAATTCCCTCAACCCGCGCGGCATGACGCCGATGGCCGATTCGATCATCGCCGCCGCCAATGCGCTGCGCCATACCGAGATGGCGGCGACGGTGATCCTGGTTTCGGACGGGATCGAGACCTGCAACCCCGACCCCTGCGCCGTGGCCCGCACGCTGAACGAAACGGGGGTTGATTTCACCGCCCATGTCGTCGGCTTCGACCTCGAGAAGGAACCCGGTGCGCTGGAACAGCTGCAATGCATGGCCGATGCGACGGGCGGGCTGTTCTTCAGCACCTCGAACGCGTCGGAACTGTCCGAGGCGCTGACACAGGTGGTGCAGGCCGTGGCCGAGCCCGAACCCGTGCTGGTGACCGGCACCTTCCGCGCGGTTCTCGGCTCCGAGGCCGGGCCGCTGGTCGATGGCCCCGTTCTGTGGTCGGTCGCGGATGATTTCGTGGTGATCGCCGAGGATAGCGAGGCCAACCCCCTGACCCTGTCGCTGGGCGAGGGCAGCTTCAGCGCGACCGCCTATGCCGTGGTCCTCGAGGCCGAGGGCACGGTCGATTTCACCATCAGCGGCGCCGGCGATGTGACCGTGACGGTGGTCTTCCCCGAGCCCGAGCCGGAACCCGAACCGGCGGCCGAGGGCGTGACCTTCATCGTCACCGACGAAGTGACGCGGCAACTGGTCGAGATGCCCGTGACCTGGACCATCCTGCCCGAAGGCGGCGGCGAGGGCTTCACCCTGACGGGCAGCGAAGTGACCGAACTGATCCCCCGCGGCGTCTGGGAAGTGACCGTGACGCGGGATGCCGACGGCGCCAGCGCCGCGACCCCGATGGTGCAGATGTCGGGCGAACAGACCATCGCCCTTGTCCTGCCGCCCTATCAGGCCGCCGCCGATCTGGTGGCGCAATCCTCGGGCGCGATGGGCGCGACGATCCCGGTGGGCTGGGAAGGGCCGGGCGAGCGCTCGGATTTCATCGGCATCGGCCTTCCGGGCGAGCGCTACGGCAACTACGCCTGGATCCGCGACGGCAACCCGGTGCAACTGCGCCTGCCGGTCGAGCCGGGCGAATACGAGCTGCGCTACTACGGCGAACCGGGCCGTCTGGTCCTGGCGACCCGTCCGATCACCGTGACCCGGATCGAGGGCGCGCTGGACTTCGCAGCCCAGGCAACGGCGGGCGAGACCCTGCCCGTCACCTGGGACGGCCCCGGTTACCGCGACGATTTCATCGGCATCAGCATCGAGGGCGAGCGCTACACCAACTACGCCTGGACCCGCGACGGCAACCCCGCCGGGCTGCGCATGCCCACCGAGCCGGGGGACTATGTCATCACCTATTACATCGGCCAGGGCAACACGCCGCTCGTGTCGCGGCCGGTGACGGTGTCGGATGTCTCGGCCACGCTCGAGTTTTCGGAACAGGCGATGGCGGGCGAGACGCTGGCTGTGACCTGGGAAGGCCCCGGCTACCGCGACGACTTCATCGCCGTCGCCATCGAGGGCGAGCGCTACACCAACTACGCCTGGACCCGCGACGGCAGCCCGGCACAACTGCGCATGCCGACCGAGCCGGGGGAGTATGTGATCAGCTACTACCTCGGCCAGGGCAATGTCCCCATCGCCTCGCGCCCCGTGACCGTGTCGGATGTGGCCGCAACGCTGGAGGCAGCCGAGACGGCGGTGGTCGGCCAGACGGTGCCGGTCACATGGACAGGCCCCGGCTACCGCGACGATTTCATCGCCGTCGCCGTCGAGGGCGAGCGCTATACCAACTACAGCTGGACCCGCGACGGCAGCCCCGCGCAGTTGCAGATGCCGGCCCAGCCGGGGGAATACGTGATCTCCTACTACCTCGGGCAAGGCAATGTGGTGATCGAGTCGCGCCGCATCACCGTCCTGCCCGCCGAAGTGGCCCTGACCGTGCCCCCCACGGCAGAGCTTGGCAGCACGATCGCCGTGCAATGGGTCGGGCCGGATCACCGAGGCGATTTCATCGGCATCCAGCGCGAGGGCGAGCGCTACACCAACTATGCCTGGACGCGTGACGGCAGCCCCGCCCGCCTGCGGATGCCGGCGGAACCCGGGGAGTACCTCGTCACCTACTACCTGGGTCAGGGCAACACGCCGCTGGCGAGCGTGCCGATCCGCGTCGAAGAGATCGCCGTCTCCGTCACCGCACCGGCCGAGGCGGCGGCGGGCTCGCGCATCGCCGTCGGCTGGAACGGGCCCAATGACGCCGAGGATTTCCTTGGGATCGGCCGCCCGGGCGAAGGCTATGGCAACTGGGTCATGGTGCGGGACGGCAATCCCGCGCCGATTCTGATGCCGATCGAGCCGGGCGATTACGAGATCCGCTACTACCTTGGTCAGGGTCAGACCGAGCTCGCCTCGACCCCGATCCGCGTCACCCCGGTCACGGCCCGGCTGATGGCGCCCGCCACGGCCACGGCCGGAACAGGTCTGGCCGTCGGATGGGAGGGGCCGGGTTACCCGGACGATTTCCTGGGCATCGCGCGGGCCGGCGAGGGTGGCTATCTGACCTGGGTCATGGTGCAGGACGGCAACCCCGTCGCCCTGCCCCTGCCCGAAGACCCCGGCAGCTACGAGATCCGTTACTTCCTTGGCCAGGGCGAAGTGCCTCTGGGCGAGCCGGTGCGGATCGAGCTGGAGGCGGCGGCGGAGTAGCCGATCCCCCTCCGCGTCCCAGCCGAACGCGCGGCCGGAAGCGCCGTCCCCGCTCATTGGAGCGGGGACACCAAGGCCGGTGACTGGCTTGGCCTACTGGATCGGGATGGCAGGATCCTTGACCGCCAGCCCGCCGATGGCGCGATGCCGGTCTTCCTCGCGGCGCCGCCGGTTCCGGGGGGGTATCTCGTCGTCGTCTACCGCGCCGATGGCAGGACCGTGGCCGAGGGCCGGGTCACGCTGGTCGCGGCCTCCTCCGGCCCGTCCCTGTCGCCTGACGGCCCGCTCTGAGCAGCCTGACAGGCGGGCCTCAGGGCAGCAGGAGCCGCGCCTCCATCACCGTGACGGCAGGACCGGCCAGCAAGACACGGTCCGTGGTCAGGCGGCAGTCGAGCCAGCCACCCCGCCGCGAGGCCTGATGCGCGCAAAGCCTGTCGCGGCCCAGCCGCGCCGCCCAATAGGGCACAAGTGTCGCGTGGATGGATCCCGTCACCGGATCCTCGGGGATCCCGGCCCCGGGCGCGAAATAGCGCGAGACGAAATCCGCCCTGCCCCCCGCAGCCCCCTGCCCGGTGATGGCAAGCCCCATCCGGCCAAGCCCCGAGATGGCCTGCAGATCGGGCCGGAACTCCTTCACGGCGGCGGCGCTGCCCAGATCGACAAAGACATTCTCGAAACTGCGGAAAAGCCGCAGCGACGGATCGGGAAAGAGCGGCGCCAGCACCTCGGGCAGCCTGGCAAGCGGGTCGGGATCGACCCGTGGCAGGTCAAGAAGATAGCCCGCCCCCTCTTGCGTCACGCGCAGGGCGCCGACGCGGGTGTGAAACACCGCAACCGCCGCGACCCGCCCGGTCGAGAACAGGACATGCGCGGTGGCCAGCGTCGCATGGCCGCAGAAATCCACCTCATGGGCCGGGGTGAACCAGCGCAGATCCCACTCGCCATCCGGCCGCGGCCGGGCGAAGGCGGTTTCGGCAAGGTTGTTCTCTTCGGCGATGGCCTGCATCAGCTCTTCGGCGGGCCAGTCCTCGACCACCAGAACGGCGGCGGGATTGCCGGTGAAGGGGCGCTCGGCAAAGGCATCGACCTGAAACATGTGCATCTGGTGCCCCCCCTGCCCCGGGCCATGGCGGCACCCGAGCCGCCCTCACCACCCAGATGCAGCGCCGCGCCGGCCTGTGCAAGCTCTGTCCTTTGGGCGGCGACCGATGTGCCGCCCCCGCCGCCGCCGCCCTATCCCAGCGCGTAGCCCGCGCCGCGGACCGTGCGCAGGGGATCGGGGTCGCCATGCGCCATCAGAACCTTGCGCAGCCGCCCGATATGCACGTCGACCGTGCGGGTATCGACATAGATGTCGCGCCCCCAGACCCGGTCCAGCAGGGCCTCGCGCGACCAGACCCGGCCGGGGCGTTCCATCATCGTGGCCAGCAGGCGAAATTCCGTCGGCCCCAGCTTGAGCGCCTTGCCGCCCCGCGTCACCCGATGGCTTTCGGCATCGAGCGTGATGTCCTCGTAGCTCAGCACCTGCCCCGCCGCCGCCGGACGCACCCGGCGCAGCTGCGCGCGGATCCGGGCCAGCAGCTCGCTCACGGCATAGGGCTTGACCATGTAGTCATCGGCCCCGGTCTCAAGCCCGCGGACCTTGTCCACCTCTTCCGAGCGCGCCGACAGCATGATGATCGGAATGTCCCGCGTCTCGGCCCGCGCCTTCAGCTGGCGGCAGACCTCGATCCCCGAGACGGAGGGCAGCATCCAGTCCAGCACGATCACATCGGGCGGATCCTCGTTGACCATGACGAGGCCCTCCTCGCCATCCACGGCCGTGGTGATCCGAAGCCCCTCGGCGGCGAGGTTGTAGACCAGAACCTCGCGCTGCGAGGGTTCGTCCTCGACGATCAGGACATGCGGCTGCCCGAGGATGGCCGATTTCCGCATGGTTTCAGCCCGGCGCCGAGATGAACGGGGTCTCGTCGCTCTTGGGGCGTTCCTCGGCCGGCCGCTCGCCGGTGGTAAGATAGATCACCTGCTCGGCCATGTTGGTGACCAGATCGCCCATCCGCTCCATGTTCTTGGCGATGAAATGCAGATGCATGCAGGCGGTGATCTGGCGCGGATCCTCCATCATGAAGGTCAGGAATTCGCGAAACAGCGCGTTGTACATCTGATCGACATCCTGATCGCGCGTCACCACATCGCGCGCCAGGGCCACATCGCGGCGCACGAAGGCGTCAAGCGTGTCCTTCAGCATCAGCTGCACATCGCGCGCCATGCGCCGCAGCGTCACCTCGGCCCCGTCGATCGGGCGCAACTCGGCCAGGACCGTGGTGCGCTTGGCGATGTTCTTGGCGTAATCGCCCACCCGTTCCAGCGATCCCGCCAGCTTGAGCACCGCGAGGATGACGCGCAGATCCGTCGCCATCGGCGCACGCAGCGCAATCGTCTTGGCCGCCGCGTCGTTCACTTGCTCTTCCAGCGCGTCGATCAGCTTGTCGGCCTTGCGCACACGGTCGGCCAGTTCCCGGTCACGCCGGGCCAGGGCGTCCGAGCCGTTCAGGATCGCATCCTCGACCAGCCCCCCCATCTTGACGATGATCGCCTGCAGCACTTCGAGGTCGCGGTCATAGGCCGAAACCGTATGGGGGTCATTGCCGGTCATGAGACTGTTCCGATCCAGTTGTTTGCTTGCGCCACACCCGTCGGGCCGTTGGACTGCAGCGCCTTGGCGGGGTCAACGCGCGCGCCGGCGCCCAGCCCCGCCACGCGAGATAAGCAGGCTGCGCAATGCTTCTGTGACGGTTCTGTAACGGGTATATGACATTTGCAAGCGCAGGGTCACACGGCCGTCAGGCGCGCCCGCCACACCCGCCGCGCCCGCCGTGCCCGTGACACGTTGGGGGGCCCCTGCCCGCCAGATGCGGGCCCCGGGGCCGCCGGATCATTCCTTGGCGAGTTCCGCCCCCAGAAACACATCCTCGACGAAATACTGATAGCTGTCGGCATTGTTGATCGCCCTGCGGGGATCGTTCCGCGCCATGTTGGAACAGACCCGGCGCGAATAGCATTCGTCTTCGGTGCCCGCGATGACGGTGAAATGGCTCACCTCGTGAATGATCGTGCCCTCGCGCGAGCCGTTCTGGAAATCCGGATGCCCGGGATGCAGCTCGATCACGGCGGGCATGTTGAAGAAACCGGGGCAGAGGTTGATCACGAAGGGCTTGTCCGGCCAGACATTGGCGAAAGTGTCGGCCATGCACCCTTCGCGCCCCACCCGGTTGCAGACCAGCGTGATCGCATCCGTGCCCAGGACAAGGTCGATCGCCGTGAGGTTGGTCTGCACCGTCGTCGCATTGGCGGTGCTGTAGGTGCCGAACCAGCGCAGGTAATCCTGCGTGTTGCCAAAGGCCTCGAGCGCGATTTCGGTCATCTCCTTGGCCTGCGCCACGGCATCGCCGGCCTTTTCCATCTGGACCTTGGTGCAGCCTTCGAACTGCAAGGCGACGGCCGGCGCCCCGGCAGACACCAACACGACCAGAAGGGCCACCCCACAAGACCGCATCCCGCACCCTTTCGACAGTTTGAACCCGCAGACTAGCCAGCCGCCGCCATCGCGGTCAATCCACGCAAATCCGCCCGAGGGGCGTGGCCCTGCCCCGCTCAACCGCCCCGCTCAACCGCCCCGCTCAGCCGCCCCGCTCAGCCGCCCTGATCCTGCGGGCCGCCTTCGGACCCGCCCCCATCCGACTCTCCGGCGTCCTGATCGAGCTCGACCTCGGGGGCGAATGCGTCGCGCTGCGGCGCTTGCGGGGCGGGCTCGGCGGCGGTGGGGGCCGGGTTGGGCGGCGGATTGGGTGGTGGGCCGGGCGGCGGGGCGGCGGGATCGCCTGTCGCGCCGGGATGCAGCGCCTCGGGGTTGCGCAACCAGATGTCGCGCTGCGCGAAGGGGATCTCGATCCCGTTCTCGGCAAAGGCCTGGGCGATGGCATGGTTCGTCTCGGACCGCACCGCCATCGAGAAATTCACGTCGCGGATCACGGCGCGGATCTCGAAATTCAGCGAATCCGCCCCGAACCCGATGAAGATGACCGAGGGCGGCGGCGTCAGAACCACCATCGGATGCGCCTCGGCGACCTTGCGCAGGATGCCCTCGACCGTCCTTGTGTCGGTGCCATAGGCCACGCCCACCGGGATGATCACCCGGCCGACCGAATTGCCGCGCGTCCAGTTCGTGACCTGCCCGCTGACCAGATCCGAGTTCGGCACGATCACATCGGTGCGGTCGAAGGTCTCGATCCGGGTCGAGCGGACCGAGATGTCGCGCACATAGCCCATGTTGCCGTTGACCTCGATCCAGTCGCCCTCGCCGATCGGGCGCTCGATCAGCAGGATGATGCCCGAGACGAAGTTCGACACGATGTTCTGCAGGCCAAAGCCGATGCCCACCGACAGCGCGCCGGCCACGATGGCAAGGTTCGACAGATCCAGCCCGGCCGAGGAAATCGCCGCAACGGCCGCGACGAAGATCCCGACATAGCCGACGCCCGCCACCACCGCCATGCGCCCGCCGGGATCAAGCTTGGTGCGCGGCAGGATCGTGGTGCGCAGCGTGCTCTGGATCAGCCGGGTCAGGGCGTAGCCGATGCCGAAGACGACGACCAGCGCCACCAGATCCGAGGGCGAGATGCGGGTATCGCCAAAGCTCACGCCTTCGCGGAAGCGGGCCCAGATCTCGACCAGATCCTCGACCCGCGCGCCCCAGACCACCGCCAGAACCGGCAGCGCCAGCAAAAGCAGGAGGATCCCCACCAGCACCGGGATCAGCGCGTCGCGGCTCGCCTCTTCCGAGCGCAGGACAAGGCTGTACAGGTCATGCGCCAGCCATTGCAGCCGCACCACGACCGCCAGCACGAACAGCGTCGAGACTGTCGGCACAAGGATCGCCGCCGCCGCCGCGGAAAAGCCGATGATCGCCAGCGTCGGAGCCAGCGTCGCCGTCAGCATCGTCAGCCGCCCGACAAAGCGCAAGGTGTTGCGCCGGAAGGTGGTGCCGTCGGGTTCGCCCTCCTGCACCGCGGCCGTGGTGCGGCTGAACAGCTTGCCCAGCCGGAACAGCACGAAGGCCAGCGCCAGATCGAACGGCAGGGACAGCGCGGCCCGGGCATGGGGCACGATATCGCCGGTGGCAAGAAAGGCCTGCCACAGCGTGACCGCCGCCATCACCCATCCCGCCTGCACGATCAGCCGCCGGCCCTTGGCCTTGCGATTGTCGGAAAAGTCGAAGGGCGGCGGCGCCTCGTAGCTGCGCGACATGAACTGATCGGCCAGCCAGTGCCCGGTCAGCGCCAGAAGCCCCGCGAGCGGCACGGTATTGATCAGCTGGGTCGCGCGGAAGCCGAACATCCCCGAAGCCTCGAACGCCCAGGTCAGCGCCAGGAGGCCCAGATAGGGCACCAGCACCGCGCTGGTCGAGAACAGCAGCCGCAGGATCCGGTTCGCCCGCGGCACGAGGCGCACGACCTCGACCTCGAACATGTCGATCCAGCGCCGTGCACGGAACAGGATCACCCCCGAAAGCGCGAGGTAGAACAGCACCGAGGGCCAGTTCTTGCGCAGCGTCTCGCGCCGGACCTCGCTGCGGAGCGAGGTGTTGACCTCTTTCCACAGCCCCATGCTGCGGTTGGTGATGGCGTTCCAGGCCTCGATCCAGGCGGCCGGCGCGAGCGGAGAGATCCCGCGCGTCATGAGCTGGGTGGTCTGGCGCGACCGCAGCTGGCTGTCGATCTCGCCGATCATGCCATTGGCGCGGGCATAGGCCTCGGCCGCCATGATCGCGGGGGCGCGCAATTCGGCCAGCTGCGCCTCGAGCTCGGCCCGGCGTTCGGCGACACGCGGATCCTCGAGCGGGGCGCCCTCGGCGGGCACCGGGCCAAGGGCTGCGATCTGCGACTGCACCGTGGCGATGCGCGCGGCATTCACCCCCTGTTCGGCCAGGAAGATGTCGCGCCAGATCACCAGCTCGGCCCGCGTCCGCTGCAGCGCAAAGGTCGTGGCCCGGCCCGTCTGCAAGGTTGCCTCGGCCCGGGCCGCGACCATCTCCCATTCCGCGTAATCCGCTCCGAGCGATGTCGTGGCGCCCGGGGTCGCCGCTTGGGTGGCGGGCTGGGTGGCGGCAGAGGGTCCGCCCGTGCGCGGGTCGGCCGGAGGCGGTGCCTCCTGGGCGGTCAGGAGGCTTGCGCTGAGGGTCAACCAGAGGGCAGTAAAACAGAGGACGGGCAACCAGAGGGCGCCCAGCCAGAGGGCGCCCAGCCGGTGCAGGCTGCCAAGCAGGAACCGCCCGGCGCGCGCGCGGGTCATGAGTCCTCGAACACACCGGGGATCGAGGCCGGCGCCCGGTCGATCCAGCTTGGCACCGGCAGGCCGCGCCCGTGCAGGAAATCGGGGTTGAAGAGTTTGGACTGATAGCGCGTGCCGTAATCGCACAGGATCGTCACGATGGTGTGACCCGGCCCCATCTCGCGCGCCATGCGGATCGCACCGGCGACATTGATGCCCGAGGATCCGCCCAGGCACAGCCCCTCATGCTCCAGCAGGTCAAAGACGATGGGCAGCGCCTCGCTATCGGGGATGTTGTAGCTGAAATCGGGGGTGAAGCCCTCCAGATTGGCGGTGATCCGGCCCTGCCCGATGCCTTCGGTGATCGAGTCGCCCGAGGATTTCAGCTCTCCGGTCGTGTAGAAGCTGTGCAGTGCCGCGCCATCGGGATCGGCCAGCCCGATCTTGACGCCCTTGCCCTGCAGCGCCATCGCCACGCCCGCCAGCGTGCCGCCCGAACCCACGGCGCAGATGAAGCCATCCACCTTGCCCCCGGTCTGGTCCCAGATCTCGGGGCCGGTGGTTTCGATATGGGCCTGACGGTTGGCCACATTGTCGAACTGGTTGGCCCAGATCACGCCATTGGGATCGGTCTTTGCCAGCGCCTCGGCCAGACGGCCGGAATAGCGGACGTAATTGTTGGGATTGCGATAGGGCGCGGCGGGCACCTGCACGAGCTCGGCCCCCGCAAGGCGCAGCATGTCCTTCTTTTCCTGGCTTTGGGTTTCGGGGATCACGATGACGGTCTTGAACCCCATCGAGGCGCCCACCAGCGCCAGCCCGATGCCGGTATTGCCGGCTGTCCCCTCGACAATGGTGCCGCCGGGCTTGAGGTCGCCCCGCGCCACCGCATCGCGGATGATGTAAAGGGCGGCGCGATCCTTGACCGACTGGCCGGGGTTCATGAATTCGGCCTTGCCCAGAATCTCGCAGCCCGTCGCCTCGGAGGCGGCGCGCAGCCGGATCAGGGGCGTGTTGCCGACGGCGGCAGAGAGGTCAGTCTTGATCGCGGTCATCTCGGGGCCTTTCGCTTGTTGCGCCTGTGTAGGGGGCAGAGGCCGCGAACTCAAGCCAAGCCGAAAGCCCCCTGCCCGCCTCTCCTCCGGTCAAGCCAATAGAGCATCGCGATCAGCGGACCTGCCGTCACCTCGCCCTTTTCGATCAACCCCAGCGCGTCGGCGCGCGGCAGGATATGGAGGCGCAGATCCTCGGACTCGGCCTCGAGCCCGCCAAAGGCGGGGTGGTCATCGGGCAGGTCGCAGAGCCCGAGGAAACACTGGAAATGGTCCGAGCTGGATCCGGGCGACGGATAGAAGGCGAACATCGCCTCAAGCGCCATGGCGGCGATGCCCGCCTCTTCAAAGGCCTCGCGCCGCGCGGCCTCTTCGGGGGACTCGTCGCCATCGACGATGCCCGCCACGGGTTCCAGCGTCCAGGGGTTACGGTCGCCGCGCCGGGCGGGGCCGGTGCGGAACTGTTCGACCAGCAAAACCCGGTCGCGCGCCGCATCATAGGGCAGCACAAGCGCGGCATCGACCCCGACCAGAACCTCGCGCGTAAGTCCCGTGGCCCTTGAGCCGTCAAAGCGGCGATGCGCCATTTCCATCGCATCCAGCTTGAAGAACCCGCCCGAGGGCGGGCGCAGCCGGCGCCAGTCGTAATCGCCGGGCGTTGCCGCATGGCGCCGTTGCGCCGGCACCGGCGTTCGGGCCGCCCGCGCCCGCGCCGCGGCGCGCGCGGTGATCATCGGCCATTGGCGGGCGATCTCGGCAGGCGAAAGGGGCGGGTCATGGGCCGCGATCTCTTCGGCGGCAAGGACCATCTCGTCCCCCTCTCCCGCCAGCCAATCGTCCAGCGACCACAGCTCGCCCGAACCCTGTAGCCCTTCGGGCGGGAAATAGGCCTCGGCCACAAGCGGGCCTTGCGCGCTTTGCACCTCGATCCGGCAAAGGGCATAGCCAAAGGCCAGCTCATAGGCATCCAGCCGCGCGCGCACCGCGGGATCAAGGTCGATCCAGAGATGCCCTGTGGCCCACGTCGACTCGGTCGCCTCGCCCCCTTCCGCCTGCCGGATCAGCGGATAGCGCGCATCGGCCACCCTTTCGACCCGGTGCCCGGCCAGCCGCGCCTCGAGCCGCCTTGCCCCCGCGACCGGCCCGCCGGCCAGCGCCTCGAACAAGGGCGCATGCATCAGCGTGCCATAGAGGAAAAGCCCCATGTTCAGCGGAACCGGCGCCCGAAGAATTCGGTGATCAGCCCGGCCAGGATCCCGCCGATCACCAGCGTGGCGATCACATGCAGCTCGGCCATCAGCATCCCGTATTCATACATCAGCGAGAAGACGCCGATCACCGCCTCGGCCGGGCCGTCATAGCGCTTGTTGAGCGAGAAGCGGATCATCTCTCCGAAGCTCTGCAGCAGCAAACTCCAGAAGACGAGGGCAACCGTCGCCGTCAGCCCGTAGCTGACCGCATTGGCCAGCGTCGTCTTGGCCCGGCTGCCCGCCACGATCCAGCCGACGAAAAGGCCGATCACCGCGTTGACCTCGGAAAACCGGCCGACATTGCGTTCGTCGGGAAACAGCGGCTTGATCATTTCCGACGTGACCCAGGCCAGAGCCGCAAACAGGATCGCGGCGACGACTTTCGCGGCGGTAGGCATCGGCACTGCTCCTTCTGACCGGACCGCGCCGCCCGGCCTAGCCGGGTCGCGTCACCGTGATCTGCGTCACGTCACAGATTCCACTATCGAAAGTGGCCGCGCAAGAGGTGAGGTAGAAGTTCCACATCCGCCGAAACCGCTCGTCGAAGCCCAGGGCCGAGACCTGATCCCACTTTTCGTTGAACGTCTCGTGCCAGCGGCGCAGCGTCAGGCCGTAGCTTTTGCCGAATTCGATGGAATGGGCGACCGACAGCCCCGCCTTCTCGACCTCGCGGCGCAGCACGCTGGGGCCGGGCAGCATGCCGCCGGGAAAGATGTAACGCTGAATGAAATCAACGCCCTTGCGATAGGCGTCAAAGCGGGCGTCCTGCACGAGGATGATCTGCAGCGTGGCATTGCGCCCGGGCTTGAGGCGTTCGCGCAGGGTATCGAAATAGGCGGGCCAGTATTTCTCGCCCACCGCCTCGAACATCTCGATCGAGGCGATGCCGTCATATTGGCCCCGCTCGTCGCGGTAATCCTGCAACTTGAAGCTGACCCGGTCGGAGAGCCCCGCCTTCTCGATCCGCTCGACGGCGAACTTGTATTGCTCTTCGCTGATCGTCAGGCCCGTGACCTTCAGCCCCCGCTGCCCGGCGGCATATTCGGCGAAACCGCCCCAGCCGCAGCCGATCTCGAGGATATGATCGCCGGGTTGGGCGCCCATCTCGTCGATGATGCTGGCGTATTTCTGTTCCTGCGCCCGTTCGAGGCTTTCCTGCCCGGTCTCGAACTTGGCGCTGGAATAGGTCATCGTCTCGTCCAGCCAGAGGCTGTAGAACTCGTTGCCCAGGTCGTAATGGTAGGAGATGTTCTTCTTCGCCTGCCGGCGCGAATTGGACTGCAACCAGAAGCGCAGCTTCTCGTAGGCGCGCACAAGCGCCTGACCGGGAAAGCCGTCATAGATCTCTTCGGCCTCGTCATGCACGAGATCCATGAAGGCCATCAGATCGGGCGTGGACCACCAGCCATCCAGATAGGCCTCGGAAAAGCCCAGATCGCCTTCGCGGATCAGCCGGGCAAAGAGGTCGGGATTGTGGACATGGACCTCGGCCACGAAGCCCGGCCCCTTGCCCTCGGCCCGGAAGTGCCGGCCGTCGGGCAGGATGATATCGACCCGGCCACGGGGGATGTTCAGGATCTTCTCGAAGACGGGTACGAAATAGCGGGGCAGGTTGTCCTGCCCGGCGGTGGTTGTCAGGATCATCCGATCTCCCTGAAGTCTGTCCCTGTGCCGGCTTCGGTTACGCCCCGTTGCAGGAACGGGCGATCCAAGACCTTTCCGGCATTCTAGGTCGTTGTCACGCGAAGTCACGGATTTCGTGGCGTCAAGGCACCGGCCCATGGGCTTTGGCGCAACAGCCCTAGCCCTTGCGCGCCGCATAGGCGGCAAGCGCCCGCGCCCGCCCCGCCTCGGGTGTGACGACCGGAGCGGGATAGGGATCATCGGGCGCCATCTGCCAGCCCCGCGGGATCGCCTCGAAATAGGACAGCGCCGTCTCGGGCGGCCGGGCCTGCCCTTCGGCGATCCAGGCGCGCGGATAGGCATGGTCGGGGTCGAACCTGTCCAGCTGGCTCACCGGATTGAAGACGCGGAAATAGGGCGCCGCATCCGGGCCCGAGCCCGCGGCCCATTGCCAGCCCATCGCATTCGAGGCCGGATCCCAGTCGGTCAGGCAGTCGGCGAACCAGTCCAGCCCGATTTTCCAATGCGCTATCAGATGCTTGGTCAGGTAGGAGGCGACGATCATCCGGCCCCGGTTGTGCATCCGGCCGGTCACATACATCTGCCGCATCGCCGCATCGACGAAGGGGATGCCGGTGCGCCCGCGCTTCCAGGCGATGACCTCGGGCGTCTCTTCGGTGGTCCAGGGGAAGCTGTCCCAGTCGGGCTTCCAGTTGGCGCTGACGATATGGGGCGTGTGATGGATCAGATGCCAGGCGAATTCGCGCCAGACGATCTCTTTCAGGAAGGTCTCGGCCCCCGGCGCGCCTTGCAGATGCGCCGCCATCCCCGCCGCCCAGACCCGCCGCGGGCCGATCTCGCCCAGGGCCAGGTTTTCCGACAGCATCGAGGTGCCACAGATCGCCGGAAGATCGCGGGTCCGGTCGTAATCGGCGATGCCCCCGGCGATGAAAGCCTCCAGCCGGTCACTCGCACGCGCCTCGCCCACCTCGGCATGGGGCCACACCACCGCGGCGCCCCGCCGCATCCCGGCCTCCAGCCGCCAGGCCTCCAGCACATCCGAGGCGGGCCAGCGATCGGGCGCGGCAATGCGCCCCGGCGCGGGCGTTGGCGCGGCCACATCCCGCCCGCGCAGCGCCTTCCAGAACGGCGTATAGACCCGGTAGAACCCGCCCGAGCCGGTCTCGACCTCCCAGGGTTCGAACAGCAGATGCCCGGCAAAGCTGCGCGCCTCGATGCCCGCCGCCTTCAGCGCGGCCTTCACCGCCTCGTCACGGCGGCGCGAGACCGGATCGTAAAGCCGGCTCCACCAGACCGCGCCGGCCCCGGTCTCGGCCAATAGCGCCTGTAGGGCCTGAAGCGCCGGCCCCCGCCGCAGGATCAGCCGGCTGCCGCGCCCCTCAAGCTCACGCGCGAGGGCCGAGAGCGACAGGCCCAGCCGGAACCGGGGTGCTGCACCCAGCGCCTCCACCCCCTCGTCGCAGAGAAAGACCGGAATGACCGGCCGCCCCGTGGCACAGGCCGCCGACAGCGCCGGGTGATCGCCCAGCCGAAGGTCACGGCGATACCACATCAGGATGGGGGAACGATCCGTCACGCCAACGCCCTTTCGTCTTCCGGTCGCGCGCTACCTAGCACGGCCCGCACAGGGTCAAGGGCCCCCCCGGTCCGCACCCGCCCCGCCGGGCATCACAAGGGCGCCCCATCCCCACCCGCGACAGGGCCGCAAGGCGGCCCGGGGGCGCAGCCCCCCGCCGGAAATTTCCTGAATTTCCGGCTTGCAACGGCAAGCCCTCACAACACCAGATCCAGCGCCGCGATCAGCCGCTCGACCTCGGCCGCCTCGGTGTAATGGACAAAGCTCATCCGCAGCACGCCCTTGCCCGGATCCACCCCAAGCGCCTCCAGCGGCCGCACCGCATAGAAATCACCGCCCCCCGCCATGATCCCGAAAGGCGCCAGCGCCCGGGCCAGATCCTCGCCGGGGCGGTCGAGGGCCACCGCGACCGTGGGCGCCCGCAAGGCCGCATCGGCCGGGCCGATCAGGCGCAGGTCGTTGCGATCCGCCAGATAGTCCAGAAGCGGCGCCAGCAGCGCCACCTCATGCGCCCGCATCAGATCATGCGCCACCCGCGCCGCCTCGGCCCCGCCGCCGCCGCCGTGATGGGCCGACAGCGCCTCGAGGTAATCGGCCATGCCGGCGCTTGCGGCCACCTGCGCATGGTCGGGGCCGGCCGGGGTAAAGCGCTTGTAAAGCGTCCCGCCGTTGAAAAGGTGCCCCTGATTGGGCAGCTCCATCCCCCAGTCGCGGCGGATCACCATGATCCCCTGATGCGGACCATAGGTCTTGTAGCTGGAAAACACATAGGCATCGCAACCAAGCGCGCCCACATCGGGAAAGCCGTGCGGGGCATAGCTCACGCCGTCGACACAGACCTTCGCCCCCGCCGCATGGGCCATCGCGGTGATCCGGGCGACATCGTTGATCTCGGCCACCACGTTGGAGCAATGCGGAAAACAGACCAGCGCGGTGCGTTCGTCCAGCATCCCCGCCAGCACCTCGGGATCCAGCGATCCGGTCGCGGGGTCAAGCTGCCATTCCCGAACCTCGATCCCCTCCTCGGCCAGCCGACGCCACGGCCCCGAATTCGCCTCGTGATCCTGGTTGGTGACGATGATGTGGTGTCCCGGCCGGATCCAGCGCCGCACCGCCTGGGCCAGCACATAGGTGTTCTGCGTCGTCGACGGCCCGAAGGAGACCTCGTCCGTCTCCACCCCCAGCATCTCGGCCAGCCGCGCGCGGGCCTCGTCCATCTCGGCCCCGGCCAGTTCCGAGGCGGCATAGGGCGCATAGGGCTGCACCTTGCGGTGGCGATAGAACCGGTCCAGCCGGTCGATCACCTGCCGGCAGGTGTAGGACCCGCCGGCATTCTCGAAAAACGCCTGGCCGCGCAAGGCGTCCGAGGCGAAGGCGGGAAACTGGTCCCGCACCCATGCGATATCAAGTGTCGTTCGCGCCATGCCGCTCCGGTTCCTTCCTGTCTGCCCCATCTGCCTCATCTGCCCTTTCTGCGGCCGCCCGCGCGGCCAGTTCCGCCTTGTGATGTTCGCGCACCTGCTGGAAGGCCTCGGTAAAGGCGCCGGCCATCAGGCCGGTCGGCACCGCGATGATGCCGATCCCGGTCAGCGCGGTCATCGCCGCGAAGAACCGCCCCGCCGCGGTGATCGGCACCGCATCGCCATAGCCCACCGTCGTCAGCGTCGCCACCGACCACCACATCGCCCGCGGGATCGAGCCGAAATCATCCGGCTGATGCCCCCCCTCGATCAGATAGAGGCAGGCCGATGAGAACAGCAGCAGCATCGCGGCAAAGACCACGCTGACCGCCATCTCGGGGCCCCGGCTGACAATCGCGCGCGACAAAAGCCGGATCGCCCGCGAGAACCGGCCCAAGCGCGCCAGCCGCACGATCCTCAGCGCCCGGACCAGCCGCAGCGCCGTCAGCTCGAGGCCCATGAAGGGGGCGAACATCGACAGGATCACGAACAGATCGACCAGCCCGGTGGGCGAGCGCACAAAGCCCCAGGCCCCGCCATAGCGCGGATTGTGATGCGCTACCGAAAGCCGCAACCCGTATTCGACCGTGAAGATCACGAGGAAGCTCAGCTCGGCCAGGATGAACAGCCTTCCGTAATCCTCGCGCAGGAGCGGCTCGGTCTCGAGGATGCCCACAAGGGTCGACAGAAGGATCACCGCCAGGATGAGCTTGTTGACCCAGGTCAGCCCCTGCCCCTCGTGCAGCTCGGGGTCGATCAGGCGGGCAAGGCGCAGATCCATCCGGCCCCCGCTCAGGCGCTCACATCCACCACGACCCGGCCCTGCACGCCCCCCTTCAGGATGGCGCGGCCAAGTTCGGGCAGATCGGCCAGCGTCGCGGGCCGGATCATCGCCTCGAGCCTGTCCATCGGCAGGTCGGCGGCGATCCGGCCCCAGGCGCGCACCCGGTTGTCATAGGGCTGCTGGACCGAATCGATGCCCAGAAGGTTCACCCCGCGCAACAGGAACGGAATGATCGAGGCCGGCACCATCAGCCCCCCCGCATTGCCCACCGCCGCGGCGCTGGCGTGCATCTTGAGCTGGCCCAGAACGCGCGCCAGCATGGTGCCGCCCACGGCATCGACGCA
This sequence comes from Paracoccaceae bacterium, assembly GCA_051859505.1. Taxonomy (GTDB): domain Bacteria; phylum Pseudomonadota; class Alphaproteobacteria; order Rhodobacterales; family Rhodobacteraceae; genus JAFIEN01. The sequence continues at coordinate 9,450 of JBHYFN010000018.1, read as the reverse complement.
AGCAGCCCAGGTCTCGGATTCCAGCGGGCGCTTGACCGTCTCGGCGATCTCTTCGCGCGCCACGATGCGGGCGGCGCCCAGTTCGCGCAGGTAGCCTTCCGTCTCGGGCCGCCCCGTCACGGCGGCCACCTGATAGCCAAGGTTCGCCAGGATCGCCACCGCGACCGACCCCACCCCGCCCGCAGCGCCTGTGACAAGCACCTCTCCCTTCGCCGGGGTCAGCCCGTGATCCTCGAGCGCCTGGATCGCCAGCATCGCCGTCAATCCGGCGGTGCCCACCGCCATCGTCTGACGCAGGCTCAGGCCCTCGGGCCGGGGCACCAGCCAGTCGGCCTTGACGCGGGCCTTGGTCGCATAGCCGCCCCAATGCCGCTCGCCCACATGCCAGCCGGTCAACACCACCTCGTCGCCGGGCTTGTAGCGCGGATCGTCCGAGGTGGCGACGGTACCGGCAAAGTCGATCCCCGGCACATGCGGATAATTGCGCACCAGCCCCGCACCGGGGCCAAGGCAGAGCCCGTCCTTGTAGTTCAGGGTCGAGTAGGCGACATCCACCGTCACCTCGCCTTCGGGCAGGCGGTCCTCGGGCAGGTCCACCACCCCGGCGCGGGTCACTCCGCCTTCATCCTTTTCGACAAGAAGGGCCTTGAACATCTTGTTTCCTTTCATGTTTTGTCTTCGCCGTCCCGATCCGCCCCGGTCATCAGGAACAGATCCGTCGGCGGCGGCGCCACGCCGATCGCGGTCAGCATGGCGTGAACCTGCCCGCGGTGATGCGTCTGGTGATTGAACATGTGCACCACCAGCATCTGGATCGGGCGCGAGACCTCGGCCCCCGCCGATCCCGATTGCCAGCGCAGCTGCCCCACCAGATCGACAGCATTCAGACGCTCGGCCCAAAGCCGGATCTGGCCATCGGTGCGGAACCTCTCGGCCCCCCAGACGGCGGGGGTGGGCGTGATCTCAACGCTTTCGGCCAGGCCGCCGCCCGGCCGGGGCGCGCCGGTCAGCCGGTGCAGCCAGATCCTGTCGGCCCAGAGCAGATGGTTGAGCGTGCCCAGGATCGACCCGAAATGCGCCCCCCGGTCGGCCCGCAACTCTGCCTCGGGAAGGTCGCGCAAGAGCGCCCGCAGACCATCGTTCTGCCAGGCATTGTAGCCCGCCATCAGGCGGCAGTAATCCGGTGTGATCTGCATTCCGCCCCCCTTCTGCGCCCCTCCTGCCGCCGGGGCCCGTGCCCCTCGCGGCCCGACAGGCCTTCGGGATGCTGACAGGGGAACCCGATCACCGCAAGGGGCCGTCCGCCCCATGGCTGCGGAAGCGCCCGCTCAGGATGTCGTCATCCCGCGGCCCTTGCTGCACTGCAACAAGAACGATATTCAGGGGCCCGTGTCGCAAACCTCTCATCCACCCACTCACCGACACGACAGGAGTTTGCCCAATGAAGATCGCCCCCGCCCTTCCGGCGGTAAGCCTGATGATGTTCGCAACCGCAGCCGCGGCGCAGGATGCAGAGCTGAGCGTCCTCGACTATGCCGGCTTCGAGAATCCCGCCTTCCATGCCGGCTATGTCGAAACCCACGGCATGAGCCCGACCTTCTCGTTCTTCGGCGACGAGGACGAAGCCTTCCAGAAGGTGCGCTCGGGATTTCAGACCGATCTGACGCATATCTGTGGCGGCTCCATCGCGAAATGGACGGAAAGCGGCCTGATCGCGCCCTGGGATGCCAGCCGCATCGAGGCCTTCGCCGATCTTGACGCGGCCCTCATCGGCAAGGATTTCGACCCCGACGAGCCGCTTTACTTCGTGCCCGTCGACTGGGGCTCGACCGCGATCGCCTATAACCCCGAGCAGGTCTCGGCCGAGGATGTCGCCTCGCTTTCGGTGTTCCACAACCCGGCCTTCGCCGGCCGGATGACGATCCCCGACAATCTCGACGATGCCTGGGCGCTGGCCTATCTCGCCACCGGCGTGACCGACTGGTCCGATGTGACCGACGAACAGTTCAACGCCGCCGCCGACTGGCTGCGCGCGGCCCATGCCAACATGCGCACCTACTGGACCGACACGTCGGAACTGGCCCAGCTGATGTCGACCGGCGAGGTTCTGGTCGCCTGGGCCTGGAACGAGATCTATCCGACGATGGTCGAGGAAGGCCGCGCCATCGCCTTCGAGCGCGAACCGGCCGAAGGCTCCTCGGTCTGGCTTTGCGGCATGGTCAGGATGGCCAATGCCCCGGGTTCGGAGGACAAGGCCTATGACTATATCAACGCGCTCCTCGCCCCCTCCTCGACCGTGCCGCTCCTTGAGGCGGGTTTCGGGACGTCCAACGAGACGGCGCTGAACGCCCAGGTCTCTGCCGAAGAGCTCGAGGCCTCGGGCCTTGGCGAAGTCAGCGTGCCGCTTTTCGCGCAGATCTCGGTGACGAATGCACATCGCGAACGCCATGCCGAAACCTTCGAGATGATCAAGGCCGGCTTCTGAGCCGCTCTCCCGCGACACTCCCGAACGGGCGGCCCCCCGGCCGCCCGTTTCTGTTCCGCCCGCTCCCGTTCCGCCCGGATCAGCCTCAGTTGTAATCGAAGGTGAAGCTCGAACTGTAGCTGCCCCAGTCGCGCGTGCTGATCCCGTTGAACTCCGACCCGGAATAGCGCTCCAGCCCCATCACCCGAAGCACCGTGACGACACCGCCGTCATGGTCGATAAGCGCGGCATGAATGGCGGCCGAACAGATATCGCTGTCCACCGTGTAGGGATCCGAGCCCCAGACGCTGCCTGTCTCCGCCCCCGGCGCGCAGAAACAGGTCACGCCGGCCTCATCCTCGGGGAAGCGGCCGCATTCGGCGATGTCGGGGGCGGGTGGCAGGATCTCGAAACTGGTCGGATAGCTGCCCCAGTCGCGGCTGGTGATGCCGTTCTGGATCGAGCCGGCATAGGAGGCCGCCCCCGGCGCGGCCACCGCCGTGACCGGGCCCCCCGCCTCGCCGATCGCCCCGGCGTGGCGGGCGGCGGCACAGATGCTGCTGTCGGAGGTATAGGGCCCGCTGCCCCAGACCGAACCGCCCGCACCCGGCGCGCAGCTGCAACTATGGCTCTCGGCCCCGACGGGGAAGGCGGCACAGGCCTCCTCCGCCGCAAGGCCGGACGACGCCCCGAACGCCGCGACCAGCGCCGCAGCCGGGGTGGAAAGCAAACGGAACCGCGTAGTCATCCAAATCCCCCTGTTGAAAATGCCGGCCCGATCAAAGAGGCCGCGCCGCGACGTTAGTCGGGCAACCGAGTTTCAGACAAGAGGCACGATGCGCCACAGCACAGCCCCCTGTTTCGCGCCTCCGGGGCGCGGCCCCCCGTTGCGCGTCCTCCCGGGAGCCCCCCCCGTTTCGCGCCCTCCCGGGCGCGGCCCCCTACGGCGCAGCCTCTTGTGGCGCGGGCCCGCCCCGCCTATATCTTCCCTGTCCTTCGGGACTATGGACATAAACGCGCTCGTAATAAGCGGATCGGACCCGGGGGCGGTACCCGGCGGCTCCACCATCAAACCCTCGTTGGGGGCAGAGGGGGCCGAAACAGGATCGACGAACGTGTAAAGGGGATTGCTTTGTCCCGGTGAGGTACCACCGTTATCGGTCCGCAAAGTACAGTTGCCAACGACAACCGTGCTCCGGCAATGGCTCTGGCTGCGTAAGCAGTCCGGGTCGCCGAACCTAAGCCCTGGGGGTTAGCCCCTCCAGGCGGGGTCCGCAGGCACCTGGCAACAGAAGCCTGCACCTTACCCCGGCCCCTCTGCGTGATGGCTAGAGCCTCGGACCGGCGCTCCCGACCACCCCCCTGCTTCTTTTGTTCTCAAATATCCCGGGGGGAGTCCGCGTCAGCGGACGGGGGGCAGCGCCCCCCGAAGCCCGGAATTTGGAAAATTCCGGCCTGCCGGCCGCGAAAGCCCAAGGTCGGCCGCCGAACCCGCACCGCTTTGCGGTTGACAGGGCGCGCGGGGCAGCTAAAAGCCGGGCTTCAACATATCCCATCGGGGCAGCCAGTCCGCCACGGCGCCAGCGCCCGCCCCGCGATCCGGAGACAGACCGATGGCGAAGCCGACCACGATCAAGATCCGCCTGAACTCCAGCGCGGGGACCGGGCATTTCTATGTGACCAAGAAAAACGCCCGCACCATGACCGAGAAGATGACCGTACGGAAGTACGATCCCGTGGTGCGCAAGCATGTCGAATACAAGGAAGGCAAGATCAAGTAATCTGCCTGTCCGGTTTGGATCGACAGGGCCGCGCCGCAGGGCGCGGCCTTTTTCGTTCCAAGCGGCGCATGTCCGGGGCGATCACCGCAGGGGCGGCGGGCCTCCGGCGGCTGGAGGCCTGTCCGGGCTGACCGCCCTGCTCTTCTACCACGCGCAGGGCTTTGTCGAGGCAGGTCCGGTCAGCGTCCCTCTGGCGCCGGGGATCGGCTTTCCCGCGCTGGCGATGTGACGCGATCCATAGCCGCCGCGCGCAGGCTTTCGAGCACGAAGACCCGGATCGCCGAGGCCAGCCCCACATCCCCCCTTTGCGCGTCGATCCGCGCGGCCAGCGCGTTCAGCGACTGGCCGCGCGCCTCTGCGATGCGGCGGAATTCCTGCCAGAAGGCCTCCTCCAGCGAGACGCTTGTGCGGTGGCCGCGCAGGGTGAGCGAGCGCTTGAGGGGGCGGGCGCTCATGCCGCCTCAGCCCTCGTCCTCGAACTTCGCCTGATCAAGCACGCGGCGCGCCTTGTCGGCCTGCGCCGCCTCGATCAGGCGCTGCGCCTTGGTGCGGCCGTGTTTCGCCGCATTGGCATCGGCACGCGCCTTGTCCTCGGCGCGGGCCCGCTCCTTGCGGGCCTTGTTGAGGTTCACGATCTTCGGATCCGTGGTCATTTCGGGCCGATCATCTCCTCGGGGCGGACCACGCGGTCGAAGGTTTCCGCGTCGACAAAGCCCAGCCGGATCGCCTCTTCCTTCAGCGTGGTGCCGTTCTTGTGGGCGGTCTTGGCGACCGTCGTCGCGTTGTCATAGCCGATGGTGGGGGCCAGCGCCGTGACCAGCATCAGCGATTCGCGCATGAGCCGGCCGATCCGGTCGCGGTCGGCCTCGATGCCCACCACGCAATTGTCGGTGAAGGCCCCCGCCGCATCGCCGATCAATTGCAGCGATTGCAGCACGTTATAGGCCATCATCGGCTTCATCACGTTCAGCTCGAAATGGCCCTGGCTGCCGGCAAAGCCCACGGCCGCATCATTGCCCATGACATGGGCGCAGACCTGGGTGATCGCCTCGACCTGGGTCGGGTTCACCTTGCCCGGCATGATCGAGGAACCCGGCTCGTTCTCGGGCAGGCGCAATTCCCCCAGCCCGCAGCGGGGGCCGGAGCCCAGCATCCGGATATCGCAGGCGATCTTGTAAAGGCTCGCGGCCACGGTCTTCAGCGCGCCCGAGATCTCGACCAGGGCGTCATGGGCGGCCAGCGCCTCGAACTTGTTGGGGGCGGTGACGAAGGGCAGACCGGTCAGGCGCGCGATATTGGCCGCGATCTCCTCGCCCCAGCCTGCGGGGCTGTTGAGGCCGGTGCCCACCGCCGTGCCGCCCTGGGCCAGCTCATGGATCGCCGGAAGCGCCGCCTTGATGCGGCGGATGCCCATCGCCACCTGATGGGCATAGCCGGAAAACTCCTGCCCGAGCGTCAGCGGCGTGGCATCCATCGTATGGGTGCGGCCGATCTTGATGATGTCGTCGAAGGCCGCGACCTTGTCCAGCAGCGCCGCGTGGAGTTTCTCCAGCCCCGGCAGTGTCACGTCGCGCACCGTCATGGCGACGGCGACATGCATGGCCGTGGGGAAGGTGTCGTTCGAGCTTTGCCCCATGTTGACATGGTCATTGGGATGGACGGGTGTCTTCGAGCCCATCTCGCCGCCCAGCATCTCGATCGCGCGGTTGCTGATCACCTCGTTGGCGTTCATGTTCGACTGCGTGCCCGAGCCGGTCTGCCAGACCACCAGCGGGAAATGATCGTCAAGCTTGCCGCCCGCCACCTCGGCCGCGGCGGCGATCATCGCATCGGCAATCTCGGGCGGCAGCTTGCCGCGCGCCTTGTTCGCCTCGGCGCAGGCCTGCTTGATGAAGCCGAGCGCGCGGACGATGGCGATGGGCTGTTTCTCCCAGCCGATGGGAAAGTTCTGGATCGAGCGCTGGGTCTGCGCGCCCCAATAGCGGTCGGCGGGCACCGCGATGGGGCCGAAGCTGTCGGATTCGGTGCGGGTGACGGTGTCGGACATGGGCAGGGCCTTCTGCGGAGAGACATGGTATACGATTGTATGCTGTCTAGCGCCGCCCTGCCCCTCGGGCAACAGTCAGATTGCCGCGACCTATTTGCGGAACTTGTCCAGACTGACGACCTCGGCCGCGGCGCGGGCCGAGCTGTCCTCGGGCTCGGCGTCTTCCTCCATCGGCGCGCCCTGGCTATCGCCGTCATCTTCGCCGTCATGGCCGGAGTCGGACTGGGTCTCGAACCGCAGGCCGAATTCGACGGAGGGATCGACGAAGGTCTTGATCGCGTCATAGGGGATGTAGAGCGGTTCGGGATTATCGCCGAAATTCAGCGTGACCGAAAAGCCTTCGTCGGTGACGTCGAGGTCCGCGAACCAATGCTGCAGGACGATCGTCATCTCGCCCGGATAGCGGTCGGACAGCCAGTCGGCGATTTCGACATCGGGATGCATCGTGTCGAAGGTGATGAAGAAGTGATGCTGCCCCGGCAGGCCGTTCAGCGCCACATCCGCCAGCACCTCCTGGATCAGACCCCGCATCGCCCGATGCATCAGGTTGCCGTAGTCGATCGAGCGGGTCACTGCCATGGGCCTCCGGTAAACTGATCCCAGCATAGGGGATTCGGCGGGGGATGAAAGAGGGGCTGCGCGCCGGCGGGCTTTGTTGCGCCACGGTGGGGGGGCAGAAATTTGGCCAAATTTCTGCCCGCGGGCGGCATGACCTGCATCAAGGCGCCCCGCCGCCCGCTGCGGCAAGGTCGGGGCGGTTCGGCAAGGAGGAAACTGCCATGAGCGATAGCGTCATCTGGTTCGAAGATCTGCGCCGGGGCGATGTTGCCCGCGTGGGGGGAAAGAACTCCTCGCTGGGCGAAATGGTCGCAACCCTCGGCCCCAAGGGAATATCCGTCCCCACCGGCTTTGCCACCACCGCCGATGCCTTTCGCGCCTTCATCGCCGCCAATGACCTCGAATCCCGGATCGCTGCCGAAATGGCGGCGCTGGCCGAGGGCAAGATCCCGCTGGCCGAGGCCGGCACCCGGGTGCGCGCGATGATCGTGGCGGGCGACTGGCCCGAGGCGATCCGCGCGGCAATCCTTGCCGCCTATGCCGAGATGGCCCGCCGCACCGGAGCGGCGCGGCCTTCGGTTGCGGTGCGGTCTTCCGCCACGGCCGAGGATCTTCCCGATGCCAGCTTTGCCGGCCAGCAGGAGACCTTCCTCAATGTCGAGGGCGAGGCCGATCTGCTGAAGGCCTGCAAGCGCTGCTATGCCTCGCTCTTTACCGACCGGGCGATCACCTATCGCACGCTGCAGGGCTTTGATCACATGCAGGTCGCGCTTTCGGTGGGCGTGCAGCAGATGGTGCGCGCCGATACGGGCGGCTCGGGTGTCATGTTCTCGATCGACACGGAAAGCGGGTTCGACAAGGTCGTGCTGATCAATGCCGCCTGGGGCCTGGGTGAGAATGTGGTGCAGGGGGCCGTCACGCCCGACGAATACATCGTCTTCAAGCCGCATCTTGCAGACCCGGCCCTGACCCCGGTGATCGAGCGCAGCCTGGGCGCCAAGGAAAAGAAGATGATCTATGCCGGCGCCGGGGCGCAGACGCGCAACGTGCCCACCTCGAAGGCGGAACGCGCGCGCTTTGTCCTGTCGGATGGAGAGATCTGCGATCTGGCCCGCCAGGCCTGCATCATCGAGGATCATTACGGCTGTGCGATGGATATGGAATGGGCCCGCGACGGCGGCACGGGCAAGCTATACATCGTGCAGGCCCGGCCCGAAACGGTGCAGTCGCGCGGCGCCTCGACCGCGATGCAAAGCTACACGATCCGCGATGCCGGCCCGCGTATCCTCAGCGGGCTGAGCGTGGGGGGGGCCGTGGCCACCGGCCGGGTCTGCCTGATCGAGACGGCCGCCGATATCGACCGTTTCGTCGACGGCGCGGTGCTTGTCACCTCGACCACCGATCCCGACTGGGTGCCGATCATGAAGCGGGCCTCGGCCATCGTGACCGATCACGGCGGGCGCACCTCGCATGCCGCCATCGTAAGCCGCGAGCTGGGCCTGCCGGCGATCGTCGGCACCGGCAATGCCACCCATCTTCTGCACGAGGAGCAGGAGATCACCGTCAGCTGCGCCGAGGGCGAGGAAGGCCATGTCTATGGCGGCATCGCAAAGGTCGAGATCGAGGAGATCGACCTCGGCGCCCTGCCCGAGACCCGCACGAAGGTCATGTTCAACATGGCCAACCCGGCCGCCGCCTCGCGCTGGTGGCGGCTGCCCTCCGACGGTGTGGGGCTGGTGCGGATGGAATTCGTGGTCAACAATGCGATCAAGGTGCATCCGCTGGCGCTGACCCGGTTCGACCAGCTGACCGATCAGGTCGTCCGCGACGAGATCGACCGGCTGACCGCAGGCTATGCCGACCGGACCGACTATTTCGTCGACAAGCTGGCGCTGGGCCTGTCGCGGATCGCCTCGGTCCATTATCCCCATCCGGTCATCGTGCGGATGAGCGATTTCAAGACCAATGAATATGCCGCCCTTCTGGGCGGGCGGCAGTTCGAGCCGGTCGAGGAAAATCCGATGATCGGCTTCCGCGGCGCCTCGCGCTATTATTCGCCGGCCTATCGCGACGGTTTTGCCCTTGAATGCCGGGCCATCGCGAAGGCACGCGAGGAAAAGGGCTTTGACAACATCGTCATGATGATCCCCTTCTGCCGCACCCCCGAAGAGGCCGACCGCGTGCTGGAAGAGATGGCGCAGAACGGATTGCGCCGGGGCGAGAGGGGGTTGCAGGTCTATGTGATGTGCGAAGTGCCCTCGAATGTCATCCTGGCGGAGGCATTCGCACAGCGGTTCGACGGATTCTCGATCGGGTCGAACGACCTGACCCAACTGACCCTGGGCGTCGACCGCGACAGCGAGACGCTCGCCCCGCTGTTTCGCGAGGATGATCCGGCGGTGCTGTGGATGATCGAGCAGGTGATCCGCCGGGCCCATGCGGTGGGCGCCAAGGTCGGGTTTTGCGGCCAGGCGCCCAGCAATGACCCGGGCTTTGCGCGCCACCTCGTGGGCTTCGGGATCGATTCGATCTCGGTCACGCCGGATGCCTTCCGCGCGGTGAAGCTGAACGTCGCGGCGGCCGAAAAGGGCTGAGCCGCG
>JBHYFN010000017.1:0-69291 GCA_051859505.1 Paracoccaceae bacterium | reverse complement strand
CGCACCACCACGGCGCCGGGAAAATCCTTCTCGAACCGCAGGATATTGCCCACTTCCGCCCCGCGCCAGCCATAGATCGACTGGTCGTCATCGCCCACGCAGCAGATGTTGCGGTGCCCGCCCGCCAGAAGGCGCAGCCACAGATACTGCGCCACGTTGGTATCCTGATATTCGTCGACAAGGATGTAGCGGAACATGCGCTGGTATTGCGCAAGCACATCCTCATGCGCCTGGAAGATCGCCACCATGTGCAAAAGCAGATCGCCGAAATCCACCGCGTTCAGATCGCGCAGCCGCCCCTGATATTCGGCGTAAAGCCGCGGCCCCTTGCCGTCGAAGGCGCTGGCGTCGGCCACCGGCACCGCTTCGGGGCCGATGGCGCGGTTCTTCCAGCCGTCGATGATGCCGGCCAGCATCCGCGCGGGCCAGCGCTTTTCGTCGATATTGGCGGCCAGGATCAGCTGCTTCATCAGCCGGATCTGGTCGTCGGTATCAAGGATGGTGAAGTTGGACTTGAGGTCCACCAGCTCCGCGTGCCGCCGCAGAAGCTTGACGCAGACCGAATGGAAGGTGCCAAGCCAAGGCATGCCTTCCACCGTTTCACCCAGGAGCCGGCCGATGCGCAACTTCATCTCGCGCGCGGCCTTGTTGGTGAAGGTGACGGCCAGCACCTCATGCGGGCGCGCGCGGCCCTGGGCCAGCAGGTGCACGATCCGGGTGGTCAGCGCCTTGGTCTTGCCCGTGCCTGCGCCGGCCAGCATCAGGACGGGGCCGTCCATGGCCAGCACCGCCTCGCGCTGCGCGGGGTTGAGGTCGTCCAGATATGGCGCGGGCCGCGCGGCCATCGCCGCCTGCGAGAGCGTCGGAGCACGGGCCGCAGCCTCGAAAGCGTCGTCTTCGGAGAAACTGCTCATGCGGGAGACGATAGCCCAAGGGCGCGGGCGGGAAAAGACTTGTTCTTGTTTGGTTCGCAAGTCTGTCGCAACAGGGCGAAAGCCCTCTCGCCCGAATGCGACCCCGGGCCTTGCGCCGCACTGCAGCAGGGCTAGAGTGACGCAACTGAACGACCAATCCCGGAGCGCGCCGATGCCCACATTCAAGAAAATCCTCGTCGCCAACCGGGGCGAGATCGCCATCCGCGTGATGCGCGCCGCCAACGAGATGGGCAAGAAGACCGTCGCCGTCTTTGCCGAGGAAGACAAGCTCGGCCTGCACCGCTTCAAGGCCGACGAGGCCTACTGCATCGGCGAGGGGCTGGGGCCGGTCGCGGCCTACCTCTCGATCCCCGAGATCATCCGGGTGGCGCGCCTTTCCGGGGCGGATGCGATCCATCCGGGCTATGGCCTTCTGTCGGAAAACCCCGATTTCGTCGATGCCTGCACCGCCGCCGGCATCGCCTTCATCGGCCCCAAGGCCGAGACGATGCGGCAACTGGGCGACAAGGCCAGCGCCCGGCGCGTGGCGATCGAGGCCGGTGTGCCCGTCATCCCCGCGACCGAAGTGCTGGGCGACGACATGGACGCGATCCGGGCCGAGGCGGCAGAGATCGGCTATCCGCTGATGCTCAAGGCCTCATGGGGCGGGGGCGGCCGGGGGATGCGGCCGATCAACTCCGAAGAGGAGCTTGAGGACAAGGTCCGTGAAGGCCGGCGCGAGGCAGAGGCCGCTTTCGGCAATGGCGAAGGCTATCTGGAAAAGATGATCCTGCGCGCCCGCCATGTCGAGGTGCAGATCCTGGGCGACAGTCATGGCGACATCTACCATTTGTGGGAGCGGGATTGTTCCGTCCAGCGCCGCAACCAGAAGGTCGTCGAACGCGCGCCCGCGCCCTACCTCACGCAAGCGCAGCGCGAAGAGCTGTGCGAGCTGGGCCGCCGCATCTGCGCGCATGTGAATTACCAATGCGCCGGAACGGTCGAGTTCCTGATGGATATGGACACCGAGCAGTTCTATTTCATCGAGGTCAATCCCCGGGTGCAGGTCGAACATACCGTCACCGAAGAGGTGACGGGGATCGACATCGTCCGCGCCCAGATCCTGATCACCGAAGGCAAGACGCTGGCCGAGGCGACGGGCGTCGCGTCGCAGGACAAGGTCAAGCTTGACGGCCACGCCCTGCAATGCCGGGTCACGACCGAGGATCCGACCAACAATTTCATCCCCGACTATGGCCGCATCCAGATCTATCGCTCGGCCACCGGCCCGGGCATCCGGCTGGATGGCGGCACGGCCTATTCCGGCGCGGTCATCACGCGCTATTACGATTCGCTGCTCAGCAAGGTCACGGCCCGCGCGCCCACGCCCGAAATGGCGATTGCGCGGATGGACCGGGCGCTGCGCGAGTTTCGGATCCGGGGCGTCAGCACGAATATCGACTTCGTCATCAACCTGCTGAAACACCCGACCTTCCTCGACAACACCTATACGACCAAGTTCATCGACACGACGCCCGAGCTGTTCCAGTTCAAGAAGCGCCGCGACCGGGCGACCAAGATCCTGACCTATATCGCTGATATCACCGTGAACGGGCATCCCGAAACCGCCGGCCGCGCCGTCCTGCCCGAGGATCTGCGCCCGCCCCGCCCGCCGGTCAAGACGCTGGAAAGCACCCGGATGGGCACGCGCCAGATGCTTGATCAGGAGGGGCCGAAGGCCGTGGCCGACTGGATGCTGCGCCAACAGCGGCTGTTGATCACCGACACGACGATGCGCGACGGGCATCAGTCGCTGCTGGCCACACGGATGCGCTCGATCGACATGATCCGGGTCGCGCCGACCTATGCCGCCAAGATGTCGGACCTGTTCAGCGTGGAATGCTGGGGCGGCGCCACTTTCGACGTGGCCTATCGGTTCCTGCAGGAATGCCCCTGGCAGCGGTTGCGCGATATCCGCGCGGCGATGCCCAACATCATGACGCAGATGCTGCTGCGCGCCTCGAATGCGGTGGGCTATACCAACTATCCCGACAACGTCGTGCAGGCCTTCGTCGCGCAGGCCGCGAAATCCGGCGTCGATGTGTTCCGCGTCTTCGACAGCCTCAACTGGGTCGAGAACATGCGCGTCGCCATGGATGCGGTGATCGAGGCGGGCAAGGTCTGCGAGGGGACGGTCTGCTACACCGGCGATATCCTCGATCCCGACCGGGCGAAATACGACCTGAAATACTATGTCGGCATGGCCCGCCAGCTTGAGGATGCGGGCGCGCATGTCCTGGGCCTCAAGGATATGGCGGGCCTTCTGAAGGCGCCCGCCGCGACCGCGTTGATCCGGGCCCTGAAGAACGAGGTCTCGATCCCGGTGCATTTCCACACGCATGACACCTCGGGCGCGGCCATCGCCACGATCCTGGCCGCGAGCGCCGCCGGGGTGGATGCGGTCGATGCGGCGATGGATGCCTTCTCGGGCAACACCTCGCAACCCACGCTTGGCTCCATCGTCGAGGCGCTGCGCCATACCGAGCGGGATACCGGCCTCGATATCGCCGCGATCCGCGAGATCAGCAATTACTGGGAACAGGTCCGCGCCCATTACACCGCCTTCGAAAGCGGCCTGCAGGCCCCCGCCTCCGAGGTCTATCTGCACGAGATGCCGGGCGGGCAGTTCACCAACCTCAAGGCGCAGGCGCGCTCGCTTGGCCTCGAGGAGCGCTGGCACGAGGTGGCGCAGGCCTATGCGGATGTGAACATGATGTTCGGCGATATCGTGAAGGTCACGCCCTCCTCCAAGGTGGTGGGCGACATGGCGCTGATGATGGTGAGCCAGGGGCTGAGCCGCGCGCAGGTCGAGGATCCCGAGGTCGATGTGGTGTTCCCCGACAGCGTGATCGACATGCTGAAGGGCAACCTTGGCCAACCCCCCGGCGGCTGGCCCGAAGCGATCCTGAAAAAGGCGCTCAAGGGCGAGGCGCCGCTGACCGAGCGCCCGGGCAAGGACATGGAGCCCGTCGATCTTGAAGCGACCCGGGCGAAACTGTCGGAAGAGCTGGAGGGCCGCGCGGTCGATGACGAGGATCTGATGGGATACATGATGTATCCCAAGGTCTTCCTTGATTACATGGGCCGCCACCGTACCTATGGCCCGGTCCGCGCCCTGCCGACGCGCACCTTCTTCTACGGCATGCGCCCGGGCGAGGAGATCGCGGTCGAGATCGACCCGGGCAAGACGCTGGAAGTGCGGCTGCAGACCGTGGGCGAGACGACCGACGAAGGCGAAGTGCGCGTCTTCTTCGAACTGAACGGCCAGCCGCGCGCCGTGCGCGTGCCCAATCGCAAGGCCGCCGCCATCGCGCCCAAGCGGCCCAAGGCCGAAGCGGGCAACTCCGCCCATGTGGGCGCGCCGATGCCGGGGGTCGTGGCCACGGTCGCCGCCGTGGCGGGCAAGCCGGTCCACAAGGGCGACCTCCTTCTCACCATCGAGGCGATGAAGATGGAGACCGGGCTTCACGCCGACCGCGACGGCGTGGTCAAGGCGATCCATGTGCAGGCCGGGGCCCAGATCGACGCCAAGGATCTGTTGATCGAACTCGAATAGGGGCCGGCCTACAGAAGAAAGGGCGCGAGGCTGGCCAGCAACAGGCCCGCCATCGTCAGGTTGAAGGCGCGCAGCCGGGTCGGGCTGGTCAGGATGCGGCGCATCTGCTGGCCCATCACGACCCAGAGGCTGACCGCCGGCAGGTTGATCGCGCCAAAGACCAGCGCGACCGTCGCGACCCCGGCAAGGCTCTGATCGGCGGCGTAAAGGGTGACGGCCGACAGGGCCATGGCCCAGGCCTTTGGATTGACCCATTGAAAGGCTGCCGCCTGCAGAAAGGTGATCGGCCGGCCCGCCCCTTCGGGATCCGAGGCGCGCGGCGCGGCGGTGGCGATCTTCCAGGCGAGCCAGCCCAGATAGAGGATGCTGGCGACCGTCAGCACCTGCCGGCTGAGGGGATAGCGCTCGAACAGGGTCACGATCCCCAGCCCGACCCCCAGCACCATCACCACAAAGCCCAGCCCCACGCCCAGCATGTGCGGCACCGTCCTGCGGATGCCGAAATTCGCCCCCGAGGCCATCAGCATCAGGTTGTTCGGCCCCGGCGTGATCGAGGTGACAAGGGCAAAGACGGGCAACAGGTCAAGGGTCATGGTGGCGCAAGATTATGGCCGCGTTGCGCGAATGAAATTGCAAAGATGCGTTTCCGTGCCGATACTGCGCAACAAATGACGGATACGGATCGCATAAACGACAGGATAGTGCAGGTTCTTTCCCGCGAAGGGCGGATCAGCAATCTCGAGCTTTCGGCCCGGGTGGGCCTCTCGCCCTCGGCCTGTCTGCGCCGGGTGCAGGATCTGGAACGGCGGGGCGTGATTCGGGGCTATCGCGCGGTGCTGGATCCGGCCAAGGCGGGGCGGGGCTATGTCGTCTATGTCGCGGTGGGGCTGTCAGAGCATACCAAGGCCGCGCAGGACCGGTTCGAACGCGCGATGCAGGCCGCGCCCGAGGTTGTCGAATGCCACAACATCGCGGGGGCGTTCGAATATCTTCTGCGGGTCGAGGCGCGGGATCTGGCCGCCTACAAGAGCTTTCACACCGAGGTTCTGGGAACCGTCCCGGTGGTGCGCTCGATCACCTCGCATATCGTGATGCAATCGCCGAAAGACGAGCGCGGCTGAGGCGGGGCCATCGTCGGGGCAATAGTCAGGGCCATCGTCTGGA
This sequence comes from Paracoccaceae bacterium, assembly GCA_051859505.1. Taxonomy (GTDB): domain Bacteria; phylum Pseudomonadota; class Alphaproteobacteria; order Rhodobacterales; family Rhodobacteraceae; genus JAFIEN01. Next base: position 63,597 of record JBHYFN010000017.1, on the reverse strand, counting down.
CAGAAAAAAACGGCGGCACCGGGAGGAGGTGGTGCCGCCGTTCCAGTCTTCAGGCACCCAAGGGAGGAGGAGGAGGGCGCCCGATCCGAATTCAGGGGTGGCGACGGCACCAGGGAGGAGGAAGGTGCCGCCGCCTTTACGTCTGCACCCGTCCAGGGAGGAGGAAGGACGGTGCATCCGGTCTTTGTGGATCCCGGATCAGGGAGGAGGTGATCCGGTCTCCGGTTTCCGGCCGCGCGGGAGGAGGTGCGCCGCCGGTATCAGGTTGTCAGAGGCGGCGGCACCGGGAGGAGGTGGTGCCGCCGCTCTGGTCACGCCCACGCCCCGGGGAGGAGGTCGGGGGCAGGCGCGGATCCGGTCGGGACAAGGGAGGAGGAAAGCCCGACCGAAAGGAAATTCACTTGCCGTAGGCGGCGGTGGCCGCGATGTCCTTGATCATCGCGCGGCTGATGCCCAGATCGGCCAGATCGCGGTCGCTGAGCGTGTTCAGCTCGAGCATGGTGGCGCGATACATCTTGTATTTCGCCAGACGATCCTCGAGGGTCGCCCGGAATTCGTTGATCCGCTGGCCGACCGACAGGACACCGGTACGGGTCTCGGTTGCGTAAGCCATGTTCATCTCTCTTTTCTTCTGCTCTCGTTACCAGCGCCCTACTGTTAGCGCTGTCGAGACTGAAGATAGGCGAATGCTGCGCTTGCACAATGACCCCTTTCGGCAATGCTGCCATGCAGCAAATGCATACGAATTGCTGACCTAATTCAAGGCGCCTCGCTTGTTCCGCAGGCGACCCTGCAACGACGCGGCCGGTTCTGCCGAAAAGCTGGAAGACTTGCCTGCAAAACGGGCGCCCTGTGAACGGCCAGCGGCGGTTTCGTCAAGGGACAGGGCGGGGCGATCCCTCAGTTTAGGTCAGAAAAGTTACCTTTTCGTGACGCCCCCGCCCGCTCCCCCGACCCCGCCGAAGGCCGGCTTTCCGGCGTCAGGGGCCGCGGCAGGCGAATCGTCCGGTCACCGCCGCGCACCCCGTGGGCCCCGCACCCCGTGGGCCGCGCGGGCTGATGCGCGTCACGGCCCTGGCTGGCCGGGCGCAGAGGCGATGAAGCCGAGGTTCTGTTCGCGGATCGCCGCCGCGGCATCGTCATAGAGAAACGGCAGGAACGCATAGCGCCGCCCCGCCGTGACCCGGCTGACCGCATGCAGCAGCGAACAGGAAAACACCACCGCGCCCCCCTTGGGCGCCTTGAAGCTTTGCGGCCCGTATTCGGGAAAGCTGACCTCGCCGCCCTCGAACTCGGTATTCAGGTTGATCGAGACGGCAAAGCGGCGGTGCGCGGTGCCCTTGGTCGTGTTGTCGCGATGGGCGCGGAAATGGCCGCCATCCTCGGCCGTGTAGCAGCCGACGATATAGCGCTCCATCCTGGTCGCGTGAAACTGGTGGATCTTGGCGATCTCGGGCACCACCCGGCGGATGAACCGCGTCTGGATCGCGCTGATCAGGGCCTTGTCCTCGATCACAAGGTCGCTGCGGCTTTTGTGCGAGGTGTCGTGGACCGGGACGGTCTTGCCGTCGACCTCGCGCATGAAGCCCGAGGCGATGCCGCCCTTCTCCTCGTAAAGCGCGATCAGATGGTCGCAGAGCGCAGGCTCGAACACATCCGGCAACACAAGGATCGGCGCCTGCAGCGGCATCCCGGCGTAAAGCGCGGGCGCGGGTAGGGCGCGCAGCCGGGCGATGGCCTCGTCCCGGTCGGACTGGTCGGGGCGGAAGGGAATCACGGCGCGGACGCGCATCGTCGGATCGATCAGAACCCAGGCCCGGGCGATCGCCCCATTCGGCGCCACCCGATGATAGAGCCTCGACACCGCCCGGTCGAAATCGTGAAACACGCGATGGCCGGGGATCTGTTCGGGCAGGCGTCCGGCATCGGCTGGGTCGTTGGTCACGACGAAACAGGCGGCATGGGTATCGTCAAAGACCTCGGGCATCGCCCGCATCGCGGCGATCGCGGCGGCCGATTGCGGATCGGCGCTGCTGCCCACGAACAGAAGAAGCAGATGCCGCCCGGCCACCACATCGAAGGTGAACCGCGGGGTCGAAGGCGTGGCGGCAGAGAAATGCGGCGCCGGATCTCCGGGGCCAAGGGGCGGGAGGGCGAGCGCGGGCGCGTCGCGGGTGATCGTTTCGGTCATGGGGCTGACAAGGCTCCTGTCGCGTGTCCGGGGTGCTCCGATGCATGATGCCAGGGCAGGATGGCCCGCCGCGACAGCCGGGGGCAAGGGAAAGCGGACAGGTTTCGACGAAACCGCGCCGCAACTGTTGCCGGACCGAACCGCCGGTCAGCGCCATCCCGGCGGCGGGGGCCTGTCGCATCCGGGACGGGGTGGGATTCGCCGGGATTGCGGGGAGCGGGGCGCAGATTCGGCCGGGACAGGGGCCGGGACAGGGGCCGGGAACGGCTGGGATCGGCCGGGAAACGGGGGGCGAAGGGGCCCGAAGCCCGGTTCGGGGCAGCCTGCGATGGCTTGAACCCGAAAAAACGACAGGGCCGCCCAAAGGGGCGATTCAAGGCCGAAAACACAAGATATTGATGGGAGGAGGCGCAAAATCACCATCTGGTGAGTCAAGTCTTTCGTCGCGATGCGAAAAATTTGTCGAAAATTGCGTTGCTGCCCAGCACTTCCCGGGAAATCCCAGAAAAAACCGTTGCGACCCAGATCATCCCACGTCATACCTATAGGCACGGTAACGAAGGGCAGCACACCACGGGCAGACAGACATCAGATCAGTCACCCGCAGGACAAGAAGACGATACGGCAGAGTTCATACAGGCACCCCCAACTTACCAGACGACAGAATCCGGCGCGCGAGCGAGCAGACATCCCCCCAGGTGGCGCGCGCAGTCGGACATCCCGGAAACGGGACGAGGGCGGCGGATTGTGCAGTGGCAGCAGCGCAATCCGCCGTTTTCACATTGAAATCTAACACATCTGGGCGGGTTCGGAAGTGGTTGCGACATTGTGACTCTGAGCTTCACCGGAGAATACGCCCAGCGGGTCGACGGAAAGGGGCGGGTGATGATCCCCGCCGCGATCCGTCGCGTGCTGGATGCCGGTGATCCCGACCGCCCCGACGGCACGCTTCCCCGCTTTCAGCTGGCCTATGGCAACCACCTCAAGGGCCATCTGCGTCTTTACACGATGCATGGCTTCGATGCGATCAAGGCCCGGATCGAGGCCAAGCTCGACGGCTCGGCCGAGATGCGCAACCTGGCCTATGTCTATCTGACCCAAAGCGCCGAGTTCGAGGTCGACAAGGACGGCCGCATCGTCCTGCCCGCCCGCCAGCGCGACAAGATCGGCGTGCCCGAGGGCGAGGTCAGCTTCATGGGCTTCGGCGGCTATTGCGAGATCTGGAAGGCCGAGACCTTTGCCGACACCACGGCGAAATCGGTCGATGACTGGCTGGCCGACAACGGGCCGAATTTCGATCCGATCAGCATTCTGGGTCAGCCAGGCGGGGGCTGAGGGATGACCAGCGCTGCCGCCACGCCCCATGTTCCCGTTCTTCTGAGGCCGCTGCTCGCAGCGGTCGCCCCCGTCTCGGGGGTCTGGCTGGATGGCACCTTTGGCGCGGGCGGCTATGCGCGCGGGCTTCTGGCGGCGGGGGCCGAGCGGGTGATCGGCGTGGACCGCGATCCGACCGTCTTTCGCATGGCGGCCGATTGGGCGGCGGAGTTTGGCGAAAGGCTGGTCCTGCGGGAGGGCACGTTTTCCGACCTCGACCGGCTGGCAGGCGGGCCGCTTGACGGGGTGGTGCTGGATCTGGGCGTGTCCTCGATGCAGATCGACACGGCCGAGCGGGGGTTCTCGTTCCAGAAGGACGGCCCGCTTGACATGCGGATGGGCGCCGAGGGCCCCAGCGCGCGCGACATCGTCAACGAGGCCAGCGAGGAAGAGCTGGCCGATATCCTGTTTCTATATGGCGAAGAGCGCGCCAGCCGGCGCATCGCGCGTGCCATCGTGGCGGCACGGCCCGTCGAGCGGACCCTGCAACTGGCCGAGATCGTGGCCCGCTGCCTGCCGCGCCCCAAACCGGGCCAGAGCCACCCCGCGACCCGCAGTTTTCAGGCCCTGCGCATCGCGGTGAATGACGAATACGGCGAACTGGCCCGCGGCCTTGCGGCGGCCGAGCGCGCGCTGAAGCCGGGCGGGCTTCTGGCGGTGGTCAGCTTCCATTCGGTCGAGGACCGGATGGTCAAACGCTTCCTGCAAATGCGCTCGGGCGGGGCGGGGGGCGGCAGCCGCCATGCGCCCGAACAAAGCACCGAGGCTCCGGCCTTTGAAATCGTTACGAAAAAATCCGTCGGCCCGGATGAGGAAGAGCTTGCCGCCAACCCCCGCGCCCGCTCGGCCCGGCTGCGGGTGGCGCGGCGGACGCAGGCGCCTGCGGGCGGGGTCGCGCCGGCCGATCTGGGCATGCCGCAGATGCCGGGCACCCCACGCCCGCGCCCCGGCGAGGGGCGGCGGCGGGTTTCGGGCGGGGACGGGCGCAGCAGCAGCAGGAGGAAGGGTCGGTGAAGGGCTTTGTGCATGTTCTGGCGGCCTGCACCGTCATCGCCCTGTCCTTCTGGGCCTATAGCGAGAATTACCGCACCCAGACGGCGCTGCGCGAAGTGCGCGCGCTCAATGCCGAGATCCGCGCCGCCGAGGCGCGGCTCAAGATGCTGAACGCGGAATGGGCCTATCTGAACCGCCCCGACAGGCTGCGCGATCTGGCGACGCTGAATTTCGACCGGCTGGGCCTTCTGCCGATGACGCCGGATGCCTTCGGCCGGGTCGATCTGGTCGCCCATCCGCCCGAACCGCTGGGGCCGCTTCTGGGCGGGATCGACGTCTCGGCCCAGTTCTACAATCCCGACGAGGAGCCGCTATGACCCGCCGCCCGCTGCGCCCGCTTGCCCGTATCCTCAAGGCGCGCGCCGAGGGCGACAATCCCGATGCGATCGAGGCCGAGAACATCCGCCTGCGTCACGAGGAGATGCGCGACAAGGCCCGGCTTCGGGCCGAAGGGCGGCTTCTGATGCTGGGGGTGATGCTGCTCGCGGCCTTCATGGCCATCGGCGGCCGGATGGCGGTCATCGCCGGGGGCGAGGCCGAATTGCCCCGCGCGGCGGCGGCGGGCAACCCGATCATCGGCTTTCGCGCCGATATCGTGGACCGCAACGGCCGCGTGCTGGCGACGAACATAGATACCCATGCGATCTATGCCCAGCCGCCGCAGATGATCGACCCGGCCCATGCCGCGCGCGAACTGGCGCGGATCTTTCCCGATCTCGACGAGGCGCGGCTCTTGCGCGATTTCACCGGCGAGCGGCGCTTCGTCTGGGTGCGCCGGCAGGCCAGCCCCGAACAGATGCAGGCCGTGCATGACATCGGCGACCCCGGCCTCCTGTTCGGCCCGCGCGAGATGCGGCTTTATCCCAACGGCTCGATCGCGGCGCATATCCTTGGCGGGGCAAGCTACGGGCGCGAGGGGGTGAACAGCGCCGAGGTGATCGGCGTGGCCGGCGTCGAGCGGTTCTTCGAGAACCGCCTGCGCGACCCCGACCAGCCCGAGCCGCTGGCCCTGTCGATCGACCTGACGGTTCAGGCCACGATGGAAGAGGTGCTTTACGGCGGCATGACCCTGATGAATGCCAAGGGCGCCTCGGCGATCATCATGGATGTGCATACCGGCGAGATCCTGGCGATGGCGAGCCTGCCGGATTTCGACCCCAACAACCGCCCCCGCGTGCCCACTTCGGGCGACCAGAGCGACAGCCCGCTGTTCAACCGCGCGCTGCAGGGCGTCTATGAGCTGGGTTCGGTCTTCAAGATGTTTCCGATCGCCCAGGCGCTTGATCTCGGACTGATGAACCCCCAGACCGAGATCGACACCCGCGGCCCGCTGACCTGGGGCCGGTTCCGGATCCGCGATTTCCGCAATTACGGTCCCTCGCTCTCGGTCACGGATGTCTTCGTGAAATCCTCGAACATCGGCACGGCACGGATCGCGCTGCAGATCGGGATCCCGCGCCAGCGCGCCTTCCTTGACAGTCTGGGCTTTCTCGAGGCCACCCGGATCGAGATGATCGAGGCCCCGACCGGCGCGCCGCTTCTGCCGCGCGACTGGTCCGAGATCTCGTTGCTGACGATCTCCTACGGGCACGGCCTCTCGACCTCGCCCCTGCATCTGGCGCAGGGCTATGCGGCGATGGTCAATGGCGGCACCATGGTCCATGCGACGCTTCTGCAGCAGGACGGGCCGCAGAACGGCCCCCGGGTGATCAGCGAAACCGTCTCGCGGCAGGTGACGCATATGATGCGCGAGGTCGTGACCCGCGGCACCGCCTCGCTGGGCGAGGTGCCGGGCTATGAGGTGGGCGGCAAGACCGGCACCGCCGACAAGCCGCGCGCGGCCGGCGGGGGCTATTATCCCGACAAGGTCATCGCCACCTTCGCCGGGGTCTTTCCGGCCAGCGATCCGGCCTATGTGATCATCGTGACGCTGGACGAACCGGTCGAGACCTCGGGCTCCGAGCCGCGCCGGACGGCAGGCTGGACCGCCGTGCCCGTCGCGGCCGAGATGATCCGGCGCACGGCACCGCTCCTTGGCCTCAGGCCCCAGGTTGAAGTTGCCCGCATGGACGGTGTAACCCTCTCGAGCAACTGAGGTGGGGTCCGGCGGCCCCTTGGGTGAAGTCGTGACGCAGAAGATTCTGGCCGAGCTTGGCCTGACGGCACAGGGGGGGCGGGACGGCCCGGTCAGCGGGCTGACCGCCGACAGCCGCGCGGTGCGCGAGGGCATGCTCTTTGCCGCGCTGCCCGGATCGACGCTGCATGGCGCGGCCTTCATCGGGGCCGCGCTTGCGGCGGGGGCGCGGGCGGTGCTGACCGATGCCGATGGTGCGGTGCTGGCGGCCGAGGTGCTGGCGGCCAGCGATGTGGCGCTGATCGTGACCGAGGATCCCCGCGCCGATTTCGCCCGCGCCGCGGCGCTGTGGTTCGGGGCGCAGCCCGCCACGGTCGTCGCCGTGACCGGCACCAACGGCAAGACATCGGTTGCCAGCTTCTGCCGCCAGATCTGGCAGGAACTGGGGCACCGGGCCGTCAATATCGGCACCACCGGGGTCGAGGGGGATTGGCACGCGCCCCTGCGCCACACCACCCCCGATCCGGTGACGCTGCACCAGGCGCTTGCGCAGGCGGCGGCGGCGGGGATCACCCATGCGGCGATGGAGGCCTCGTCCCACGGGCTGGACCAGCGCCGGCTTGACGGCGTCTGGCTCGCGGCGGCGGGGTTCACCAACCTCTCGCAGGACCATCTGGATTACCATCCGACGATGGAGGCCTATTTCGAGGCCAAGGCCGAGCTGTTCTCGCGGCTGCTGTCCGAGGACGGGGTCATCGCGGTCAATCTCGACGATCCGGCGGGGGGCGAGCTTGCCACCCGCGCCGCCGAACGCGGGCAGGAGGTGATCGGCGTGGGCCGCCACCGCGAGGCGCGGCTGCGGCTGACCGGCCAGCGCTTCGAGGCGGCGGGGCAGGAATTGCGCTTCGACTGGCAGGGGGTGGGGCGGCAGGTGCCGCTGGGCCTGATCGGCGGGTTCCAGGCCGAGAATGTGCTTCTGGCCGCGGCCCTCGTCATCGCGGCCGGAGAGGATCCGGCAGCGGTCTTCGGCGTGCTGACCCGGCTGGCCTCGGTGCGCGGACGGATGGAGCTTGTCGCCACCCGCGGCAACGGGGCCACGGTCTTTGTCGATTACGCCCATACGCCCGATGCGGTGGCCACGGCGCTGGCCGCGCTGCGGCCGCATGTGATGGGCCGGATCATCGCCATCATCGGCGCGGGCGGGGATCGTGACCGGGGCAAGCGGCCCCTGATGGGGGCGGCGGCGGCCGAGAATGCCGATGTGGTGATCGTCACCGACGACAATCCCCGCAACGAGGATCCGGCCGCGATCCGGGCCGCGGTGATGGACGGGGTGATTTCCGGCGGCGGCGGCGATGTCGCCAGCGAGGTGGGCGACCGCGCCGAGGCGATCCTGCGCGGGGTCGACAGGCTGGGGCCGGGGGATGCGCTTCTGATCTGCGGCAAGGGGCATGAGACCGGGCAGATCATCGGCGGCGACGTGTTTCCCTTCGACGATGCCGAACAGGCCAGCATCGCCGTGGCCGCGCTCGAGGGTCGGGGGTGAGCGGCGGAGGTGAAGGGCCCGTCCCCGGGGGCGCGTGGGCTTCGCCCACCCTACGCCCTCATCCGGTAGGGTGGGCAAAGCCCACGCGCCCCCGAACCTCTCACCTCTTGCCCGCCGGCACCGCACCATGACCCCGCTCTGGACCTCCGACGACGCCGCCCGCGCCACCGGCGGCACCGCGACCCGCCCCTGGGTCGCGACCGGCGTTTCCATCGACACCCGGACCCTCGCCCCCGGCGATCTCTTCGTCGCCCTCTCGGCGGCGCGCGACGGGCATGACTTCGTGGCCCGGGCCCTTGCCGCCGGCGCGGCCGCCGCGCTCGTCTCCCACCGCCCCCCGGATCTGCCCGAGGATGCGCCCCTCCTCATCGTCCCCGAGGTCCTTCCCGCCCTCGAAGCCCTGGGCCGCGCCGCGCGCGCGCGAACCTCCGCACGGGTCGTGGCGATCACCGGCTCGGTCGGCAAGACCTCGACCAAGGACATGACGGCCCGCGTGCTGGCCGCCCAGGGCCGCACCCATGCCGCCGAGGCCAGCTACAACAACCACTGGGGCGTCCCGCTCACGCTCGCACGGATGCCGGCCGAGACCGACTATGCGGTGATCGAGATCGGCATGAACCACCCCGGCGAGATCGCCCCCCTGGCCCGTCTGGCCCAGCCCCATGTCGTGATGGTGACGACCGTGGGCGCCGCCCATCTCGAGGCCTTCGGCAGCATCGAGGCCATCGCCGAAGAGAAGGGCGCGATCTGCGCCGGCCTCGAACCCGGCGGCCTGGCCGTCCTGAACGGCGACATTCCCCAAAGCCCGATCCTGCGCGCCGCCGCCCGTGCCGCGGGCGCCCGGATCCTCACCTTCGGCGAGGCGCGCGCCAATCATCACCGGCTGACCGATATCCGCCTGCGCGAAGGCGCCACGGTCGGCCAGGGGCGCGCCTGGCGCACGCCCTTCCTGTTGCGGCTCGGGGTCGAGGGGCGGCATTTCGCGCTGAATGCCCTGGGCGTGCTGGCGGTCGTTCAGGCCCTGGGCGCGGACCGGGCCCGCGCGCTTCTGGCTTTGGCCGACTGGGCCCCGCCCTCGGGGCGCGGCGCGCGCGAGGTGATCCTCCTGTCGGGCGGCCAGGAGGGCGAGACCTTCGAGCTGATCGACGACGCCTTCAACGCCAATCCCGCCTCGATGGCCGCCTCGATCGCCGTCTTCGCCGCCACGGCGCCGCTGCATGGCGTGGGCCGGGTCGGCCGCGGCCGCCGCGTCGCCTTCCTCGGCGACATGCTCGAGCTTGGCATGGACGAGACGGCGCTCCACGCCGCCCTCGCCAGCCTGCCGGGGATGGAGGCCGTCGCCACCGTCCATTGCTGCGGCCCCCGGATGCAGGCCCTCCACCGCGCCCTGCCCGAAGACCGGCGCGGCCGCTGGGCCGAGACGCCCGAGGCCTTTCTTCCCGATATCGCGCGGCTGGTGGATGCCGGCGATGTGGTGCTGGTCAAGGGATCGAAAGGCAGCCGGGTCAGCCTTCTCGTTGACGCGATCCGCAAACTGGGGCAACGAGCGCCCCGTGACGAAGGTGAAGGGTAGGCGATGCTATACTGGTTGACGGCCTTTTCCGAGGGCGGGGATTTCTTCAACCTGTTCCGCTATATCACCTTCCGGGCCGGGGGGGCGTTCTTCACGGCGCTGTTCTTCGGCTTTGTCTTCGGCCCGCCGCTGATCAACGCCCTGCGCCGCACCCAGGGCAAGGGCCAGCCGATCCGCCTTGACGGGCCCGAGGGGCATTTCGTCAAGGCCGGCACGCCGACGATGGGGGGCCTCCTGATCGTCGGCGCGCTCCTGACCTCGACGCTGCTCTGGGCGCGGCTCGACAATCCCTTCGTCTGGATGCTGCTCTTCGTCACGCTGTCCTTCGCCCTGATCGGTTTCGCCGACGATTACGCCAAGGTCCGCAAGCAGACGACCGCCGGCGTCTCGGGCAAGCTGCGGCTGGGCGCGGGCTTCCTGGTCGCCGCCATCGCCAGCTACTGGGCCGCCGCCTATCACCCGGCGGAACTGGCCAACCAGCTGGCCGTGCCGGTCTTCAAGGATGTGCTGTTCAACCTGTCGTGGTTCTTCGTGCCATTCGCGATGATCGTGATCGTGGGGGCGGCCAATGCGGTGAACCTGACCGACGGGCTGGACGGGCTTGCCGTCATGCCGGTGATGATCGCGGCGGGCACCTTCGGGGTGATCACCTATGTCGTGGGCTCCTCCTCCATCGCCAATGACCTCGGCATCCATGCCGTGCCGGGCACGGCCGAGATCATGGTCTTCTGCGCAGGCCTGATCGGCGGCGGCCTTGGTTTCCTGTGGTACAACGCGCCGCCCGCGGCCGTCTTCATGGGCGATACCGGATCGCTGGCGCTGGGCGGCGCTCTGGGCGCCATTGCGGTCGCCACCAAGCACGAGATCGTGCTGGCCATCGTCGGCGGCCTCTTCGTGGTCGAGGCGCTCTCGGTCATCATCCAGGTTGCCTATTTCAAGCGCACCGGAAAGCGCGTCTTCCTGATGGCGCCGATCCATCACCACTACGAAAAGAAGGGCTGGGCCGAGCCGCAGATCGTGATCCGCTTCTGGATCATCGCCCTGATCCTCGCGATGATCGGCCTGGCCACGCTCAAGGTGCGCTGAGGCGGGAGGGCTGCCGGGGGGCAGGCCCGGGTCTAGGCTCAGGGTCGCAAGGTCCGGGACGCAACTGCGGGGCAGGGGCCTCAGGTCACGGTCACGGTCACGGGTGAAAGGGTGCCACATGCGGATCGGGTTCGCCCCCCTCGCGCTCGCGCTTGCCATCGGCAACGCCCCGCTCCTGCCCACCCCCGCGCAGGCCGAAGCCCCCGAAACGACCGCCCCCGAAACGACGGCCCCCGACCCCACGCCCCCACCCGCCGCCCTGGACGCCCCCGAGGCGCAGGCCCGGCTGAACCAGGGCCAGGCCCTCTATCTCGCGGGCCGGTTCACCGAGGCCGCCCATGTCTTCGCCACCCTCCACCGCGACTCCCCGCCCGATGTGCTGGCCGCGCTCGACGAAGTCAGCCTGCTGGGCTGGCTCGGCTCCGCCCAGCAAGAGGCCGGCAACCCGCAAGAGGCCCTTGCCACCTTCCGCGCCGCCCTCGCCCTGATCGAAGGCGACCCCGTCCCCGATCCGCTCGCGCTCGGCCTCGCGCATGACAACCTCTCGCTCCTCTACCTGCAGATCGCCGACCGGCCGATGGCCCTCTACCACGCCGAAGAGGCCCGCCGGATCGGGACCGAGGCCTTCGGCCCCGACCACCGCGAGGTTCTGATCTGGCGCGCCAATCACGCCCGCATCCTGGCCTCGCTGGGGCTCCTGGCTCCGGCCGAAAGCGCATTGCAAGAGGTGGTCGCACAGGCCCGCGACACGCCCGACCTCGCGCCCGAGGATCTGGCCGCACTCCTGTTCACCCTCGCCAGCCTCCACCTGCAGCGCCAGGACGGCGCAAAGGCCGAGGCGATCCTGCGCGAGGCCGCCGCCCTCGAGGCCGCGACCCTGCCCGCCGATCACCCGGCCCATGCTGCCACGCTCAACGATCTGGCGATCGCGATCCTGTTGCAGGGGCGGATCGACGAGGCCCTTGCCCTGCTGGTCGAGGTGATCTCCGTCACCGGAGCGGCTCTGGGCCCCGACCACCCGAACACGGCCGCGGCCCATCTCAATCTCGCCCTCGCCCTGGCCGAGGCCGACCGCCCCGCCGCCGCCCGGCCCGAGGCGGCGCTCGCCGCCGAGATGTTCCAGCGCCACTTCGGCCCCTCGCATCCCGCCACGCTGCAGGCCAGCGCGCTCCTGCGCGACATCGACCGCGCCCTCAGCCGCCTGCCGCCCGACCGGCAGGACCAGCCGGACAACTGACCGCCCCGCCCGCACACCCGCCCACACACCCGCCCCCCGCCCCTCTCCCTCTTCAGCTTCTTTTGTTCCCAAATATCCCGGGGGGAGGCCGAAGGCCGGGGGGCAGCGCCCCCCTCCGCCCTTTCCGCGGCGAAACCGGTTCCCACTCTTGCGCAACATGCTCTAAGTCTCGGGCGAAAGAGGAGGCGGGCGATGATTCCAGTGCAGGGCTATGCGGGCCGCCGGGTGGCGGTGCTCGGCCTCGGGCGGACGGGGCGGGCGACGGCGGCGGCGCTGGCGGCGGGCGGGGCCGAGCCGCTTCTCTGGGACGACAGCCCCGAGGCCCGCGCCACGGCCGCCGTCGAAGGGCTGGCCGTGACCGATCTGACCCGCGCGGGCGCCTTCGCCGATGTGGCGCTTCTTGTCACCTCGCCGGGGATCCCGCATCTCTATCCCGCGCCCCATCCGGTGATCGCCGCCGCCTGGGCCGCCGGCGTGCCGGTCGACAATGACATCGGGCTGTTCTTCCGCTCCTGCGCCACCGCGGACTGGGCCGCCTTCGACACCCCGCCCCGCATCGTCGCGGTGACCGGCTCGAACGGCAAATCCACCACCGCCGCCCTGATCCACCACATCCTGACCGAGGCGGGCCGTCCCGCGCAGCTGGCCGGCAATATCGGGCGCGGCGTGCTTGACATCGACCCGCCCGAAGACGGGTCGGTCGTCGTCCTCGAACTGTCCTCCTACCAGACCGAGCTTGCCCGCGCCCTGACCCCCGATATCGCGGTCTTCACCAACCTGTCGCCCGACCATCTTGACCGCCACGGAGGCCCGGGCGGCTATTTCGCGGCCAAGCGCCGGCTCTTCGCCGAGGGCGGGCCGGACCGGGCGGTGATCGGGCTGGACGAGCCCGAGGGCCGCTATCTGGCCAACCAGCTGGCCGAAGGGCCGCAGGATGATCGGGTGATCGGCCTCTCCGTCACCCGCAAGCTTGAAGGCGCCGCCTGGTCGGTCGTGGCGCGCAAGGGCTTTCTGGCGGAATGGCGGCAGGGCCGGCAACTGGCCTCGATCGACCTGCGCGGCGTGACCGGCCTGCCGGGCAGCCACAACCACCAGAATGCCTGCGCCGCCTATGCCGTGGCCCGCGCGCTGGGCCTTGGCCCGCGGGTGATCGAGGCAGCACTTGCCAGCTTCGCGGGCCTTCCCCATCGCAGCCAGCGCATCGCCGAGGCCGGCGGCGTGGTCTTCGTCAATGACAGCAAGGCCACCAATGTCGATGCCGCGATCAAGGCGCTGGCCGCGTTCGACCGGATCCGCTGGATCTGCGGCGGGCTGGAAAAGGAAGGCGGGCTTGCCGCGCTCGAGGGGCGGATGGACCGGGTGGTCAAGGCCTATGTCATCGGGCGCGAGGCGGCGGGTTTCGCGCTGCACCTCAAGGGGATCGAGGCCGAGGTCTGTTCCACCATGGCCCGCGCCGTCGAACGCGCCATCGCCGAGGCGGCCCCGGGCGAGGTGGTCCTGCTGGCCCCGGCGGCGGCCAGTTTCGACCAATATGACAATTTCGAACAGCGCGGCGAGGATTTCGCCGCCGAAGTGCGGGCCCGGATCGCGCCGGGCTGAGGCCGCGCCCCGCTTCGCGCGCGCCCCGCTCTGGTCGCGCCCCCATATGCAAGCACCCCGGGGAAGATCGGCTTTCCTTCCCCTGCCGCTGCTGGCACACTCCGGCCGCGCCGGATCACAGGAGGGGACATGCCGCCAAGCAATCCGCACAGCCTTGAGGCCGAAGCCTGCCTCGAGGCGCTGACAACCGATGCCACCGGGCTGTCGGCCGCAGAGGCGGCGCGGCGGCTGGCCGAGCACGGGCCCAACCGGCTGCCCGAGCGGCAGTCCCGTGGCCCGCTCCTGCGGTTTCTGGCGCAGTTCCACAACCTGCTGATCTATGTGCTGGCCGCCGCCGCACTTGTGACCGGGGCCCTTGGCCACTGGATCGACACCGGCTTCATCGTCGCGGTGGTGCTGGTCAATGCGATCATCGGCTTCGTGCAGGAGGGCAAGGCCGAAGCCGCCATGGCCGCGATCCGCGACATGCTGGCCCCCCGGGCCGCCGTGCTGCGCGATGGTCAGCGGGTCACGGTGGACGGGGCCGATCTGGTTCCGGGCGATATCGTGCTGCTCGAGCCCGGCGACAAGGTGCCCGCCGACCTGCGCCTGATCGAGGCCAACAGCCTTGCCGCACAAGAGGCGATCCTGACCGGCGAATCCGTTCCGGTCCAGAAGGCCATCCGGCCGGTCGAGGCCGAGGCCGCGCTGGGCGATCGCGCCTCGATGCTGTGGTCGGGCACGCTTGTCACCCATGGCACGGCGCGCGGTCTTGTCGTGGCCACCGGACAGGCGACCGAGATCGGCCGGATCGGCGATCTTCTGAGCCATGTCGAACAGCTGACCACGCCGCTTCTGCGCCAGATCGACGATTTCGCCCGCTGGCTGACCCTGCTGATCCTCCTGATCGCGGGGCTGCTTCTGGGCTGGGGCTTCTATGTCGTCAGGCTCGACTTCGTCGAGATCTTCATGGCCGCCGTCAGCGTGGCCGTGGCCGCGATCCCGGTGGGCCTGCCGGCGGTGATGACGGTGACGCTGGCGATCGGGGTGCAGGCGATGGCGCGGCGGCGGGCCATCGTGCGCCGCCTGCCCGCGATCGAGGCGATCGGCTCGGTCTCGGTCATCTGCACCGACAAGACCGGCACGCTGACCCGCAACGAGATGGTGGTGACGGCGGTGGAAACGCCCCAGGGCACCTTCGGGATCGGGGGCGACGGCTATGCGCCCGAGGGCGAGGTGCCGCCCGAGGGCGATGCCGATCCCGCCGCATTGCAGGCGCTGGGGCTGGCGGCGGCGCTCTGCAACGATGCCGCCCTGGTCGAGACGGAGGGCCATTGGAGCGTCGAGGGCGACCCGATGGAGGGCGCACTGCTGGCCTTTGCCGCCAAGGCCAGCACGAGGGTGGGGGCCGATACGGGGGCCAGATCAGGCGCCTCGGGCCCGGGCTGGACGCGGAAGGACGCGATCCCCTTCGATGCGCGGCTGCGCTACATGGCGGTGCTGAGCGAAGGGCCCGAGGGGGAAAGGGTCATCCATGTCAAGGGCGCCCCCGAGCGGGTTCTGGGCATGTGCGGCGATATCGACCTGAAGGACTGGTATGCGCGTTCGGACGCCTTGGCCGCGACGGGGCGGCGGGTGCTGGCCCTGGCCGAGGCGCGGGAGGCGGGCGCGCGGCTCGACGAGGAGGCGCTGGACGGCAATCTGCGCTTTCTGGGCCTTGTCGGGCTGATCGACCCGCCCCGCCCCGAGGCCATCGCCGCCGTGGCCGACTGCCGCCGCGCCGGGATCCGCGTCAAGATGATCACCGGCGATCATGCCGGCACCGCCGCGGCCATCGCCGCCGAGATCGGGCTGGAGAATACCCGGCAGGTTCTGACCGGGGCGGATCTGGACAAGCTGGACGAGGCGCAGCTCGGGATCGAGGTGCGCAGCGTCGACATCTTCGCCCGCACCAGCCCCGAGCACAAGCTGCGCCTTGTCAGCGCCCTGCAGGCGGCCGGGCTTTCGGTGGCGATGACCGGCGACGGGGTGAACGATGCGCCGGCGCTCAAGCGGGCGGATGCGGGGATCGCCATGGGGCTGAAGGGGTCGGAGGCGGCCAAGGAGGCCTCGGATCTGGTGCTGGCCGACGACAATTTCGCCACCATCGCGGCGGCGGTGCGCGAGGGGCGCACGGTCTATGACAACCTCAAGAAGGTGATCACCTGGACCCTGCCCACCAATGGCGGCGAGGCGATGCTGATCATCCTGGCGCTGCTCCTGGGGCTGTCGCTGCCGGTGACGCCGGTGCAGATCCTCTGGATCAACCTGATCACCGCGATCACGCTGGGCATCGCGCTGGCCTTCGAGCCGACCGAGGAGGGCACGATGCGCCGCCCGCCCCGGCCGCGGGATGCGCCGATCCTGACCGGGGAACTGGTCTGGCGGGTGGTCTTCGTCTCGGTCCTGTTCCTGTTCGCGGCTTTCGGCGTCTATACCTATGCGATCGAGAAGGGCCATTCGCTGCAGCTGGCGCAGACCATGGCGATGAACACGGTCGTCGTGCTTGAGATCTTCAACCTGTTCTTCGTGCGCAACCTGCATGGCACCTCGCTCACCTGGGCTGCGATCCGGGGGACGCGGGTGATCTGGGCGGTGGTGATCGCGGTGACGCTGGCGCAATTCGCCGTGACCTATCTGCCGGCGCTGCAGGAGGTGCTGGGCACCCGGGCGGTGCCGCTGGGCGACGGGATCGTGGTGGTGGGGGTCGGTGTGGTGTTCTTCGCCATCCTCGAGATCGAGAAGCAGATCCGGCTGGGTCTGAAGCGCGGCTGAGGCGCGGTTGCACCGGGGGCTGCACTGGGGGCTGCGCTGGGGGCTGCGCTGGGGGCTGCGCTGGGGGCGGCAGCCAGAAATTTGGCCAAATTTCTGGCGGGGGGCGCTGCCCCCCGGGCACCTTGCGGTGCCTACCCCCGGGATATTTTCGAACAAAAGAAGCAGGGGTGGCGTGCGGCCCTGAAGCGTCGTGTGTGGTGGCGTTAGGGGTCTTGTGAGAACAGGCCCGCGTGCCGGGATCTGAGGTCGGATTTCTGCACCTTGCCCATGGCATTGCGGGGCAGTTCCGGCAGCACGAGGATGCGTTTCGGGATCTTGAACGGGGCGAGCCTGTCGCGCAGCGCGTGGCGCAGCTCTGCCTCATCGGGCCTGTCCCCGTTCTGGGGGCGAATGCAGGCGACCACGGCCTCGCCCAGATCGGGGTGCGGCAGCCCGATCACCGCCGATTCCGCGACACCGGGCAGGCTGTCGAGCGCGGCCTCGACCTCGGCCGGATAGACATTGAGCCCGCCGCTGATCACGAGATCCTTCTCGCGCCCCATGATCCGCAGATAGCCCTGCGCGTCCAGCGCGCCCAGATCGCCGGTGACGAAGAACCCGTCGTCCGTGAACTCGGCGGCGGTCTTTTCGGGCAGGCGCCAGTAGCCCTTGAAGACATTTGGCCCGCGAACCTCGATCCGGCCGGTGGGTGCGTCATTACCCGGGGAAGGCGCGGTCTGCGGCAGGGCGGCGCCGGTGGCGGGATCGGTCAGGCGCATCTCGACCCCCGGCAAGGGTCGGCCGACCGTTCCGGCGATGCGCTCTCCCTGCAGCGGGTTGGAGGTGATCATGTTGGTTTCGGTCATGCCGTAGCGTTCGAGGATCGGTTTCCCGGTCCGCTGTTCCCAGGCCGCGAAGGTGGCCGGCGAGAGCGGCGCCGATCCGCTGATGAAGAGGCGCATATGGGCCGAGGCCTCTCGCGTCAGGCCCGGATGGTCGAGCAGCCGGCTGTAGAAGGTGGGAACGCCCATCATCGTCGTGGCCCGCGGCAGGGCGGCAAGCACCGCCTCGGGTTCGAAGCGCGCCTGCCAGATCATCGCCCCCCCGGCGATCATGAGGCAGTTCGTCGCAACGAAAAGGCCATGGGTGTGAAACACCGGCAGCGCGTGGATCAGGACATCCTCCGGGCCGAAACCCCAGATCTCGCGGAGGCTATGGGCGTTCGAGGCGAGGTTGTCGCGCGTCAGCATCACGCCTTTTGAGCGGCCCGTCGTGCCCGAGGTATAGAGGATCGCGGCCAGGTCATCGCCGCGATGGGCGGGATCGGCGAAATCCCCGGGCCAGTCCGCCGCCCGCCCGGCCAGGCCGGCAAGGCCGCCGGGGCCGTCGGGGCCGCCGGGGCCCTCGGGCACAATGAGGCGTTCGGCAGGCGCGATCCCCGCCTCGGCCAGGGCGCGCGCCCGTTCCGGCCCCGTCACGATCAGGGCAGGTTCCGCATCCTCGATGAAATGCCGCGTCTCGGGCAGGGTATAGGCGGGATTGACCGGCAGGAAGATCGCGCCCATGCGCAGGCAGGCCAGATAGAGCGCGAGGATCACCGGATCCTTCTCCAGCTGCACGAGAAGGCGATCCCCGCGACCGAGCCCTGCGGCCGAAAGGACATGGGCCAGCGCCCCGCTTTGCCGGTAGAGATCGGCATAGGTGAGGGTGCTGCCGTCCTCGAGCAGCAGGAAAGGGCGCGCGGGCGCCTCGGCCTGGCGCCTGAAGATCGCCGCGAGGTCGGGATACATGGCCGGATCCTCCTGTCCTGCAGCGATGGCTCTGCCGCTGCCGCTCTGTCTTGTCCTTGCAATAGCAGGGAAGGTCGAGGGCCGGAACATGCCGTCTCTCTTTCTCGCGTGCGCGCGCCCGGGCGCGTGCCCCGGCCTTTACAAACCCGGTCCCTGCGGCGACAGAAGACACCGGGCAGCGGTCGAATTCATGGGGAAGGCAGGCCTTCGGTGTGCGCCGACAAAGTTGAACCGGGCGCGGGGGGGGCCGAGATCACGCCCCGCCGGACCCGCAACCGACGGATCGCCGGGCTTGTCGCCGGCCCGCTGGGGGCGGCGCTGATCCTGCTGCTTCCGGCACCAGAGGGCCTTTCGGCCGAAGGCTGGGCCATGGTCGCGGTGACGCTGTGGATGGTCCTGTGGTGGGTGAGCGAGGCCCTGCCGCTTCCGGCCACGGCGCTGCTGCCGGTCGTGCTGATGCCGCTTCTGGGCCTGCGCGACCTGCCCGAGACGGCGGAGCGCTATGCCAATCCGCTGATCTTCCTGTTCCTGGGCGGCTTCCTGCTGGCGCTCGCGCTGGAGCGTGTCGGGCTGCATCGCCGGATCGCGCTGGCCATCGTGGCACGCACCGGAACGGCACCCCGGCAGATCGTGCTGGGCTTCATGCTGGCCACGGCCTTTCTGTCGATGTGGATCTCGAACACGGCGACGGCGATCCTGATGTATGCGGTGGCCCTTCCCGTCATCGCCCAGGTCGCCTCCCCGCAAGACCCCGCGGGCGGGCGGCGGTTCGGCGTGGCGCTGATGCTGGCGATCGCCTATGCCGCCTCGATCGGCGGGGTGGCGACGCTGATCGGCACGCCGCCCAACGCCCTCCTCGCCAGCTTCCTCGTCGAGGCGACCGGCAGCGGGATCAGCTTTGCCCGCTGGATGCTGCTGGGCCTGCCACTGACGATGATCCTCTTGCCCCTGGCCTGGCTGCTTCTGACGCGGGTGATGCACCCGCTGGGGCGCAGGTCCGAAGGCGATGCGCTTGCGGCCGTGCGGGCGGCGCGCGACAGCCTGGGCCCGATGGACAGGGGCGAGCGCTTCGTGGCCCTGGTCTTTGCCGCCACCGCGGCCGGCTGGATCCTGCGCGAGCCGCTGGTGCGCCTGACGGGACTGCCGCTCGAGGATGCCACCGTGGCGATGATCGCGGCGCTGATCCTCTTCGCGGTCCCCGTCTCGCGGCCCGAGGGGCGGCCTGCGCTCGACTGGAGGGCGACGCGCGATCTGCCCTGGGGGATCCTCATCCTGGTGGGCGGCGGGCTCGCCCTGGCCGACGGCTTTGCCACGACCGGGCTGGCCGAATGGATCGGCGGCTCGGTCGCAGGCGTCGGCGTGCCAGTGCTGCTGCTGGTCCTGGCGGTGCTGGTGACGATCGTCTTCCTGACCGAGGTGACCTCGAATACCGCCTCGACAGCGACCTTCCTGCCGATCCTCGCCGCGGTGGCGCTGGGACTTGGCCTCGATCCGATGGTGCTGACGGTGCCGGTGGCCCTTGGCGCGTCGATGGCCTTCATGATGCCGGTCGCCACACCGCCCAATGCCATCGTCTTCGCCTATGAGGGGCTGTCGCTGGGCGATATGGTGCGCGCCGGCATCGTGATGAACCTGGTCGCGATCACCGCGATCTATGCGGTCTTCCTGGTTCTGGGGCCCCCCGTCCTTGGCATCGCCTTCTGATCCCGCCCCCCCCCCCTGCTTTTTTTGTCAAAAAATAGCGGGGGGGGGGCCACCGCCCGGGCCCGGGGGGCAGCGCCCCCCGCCAGAAATTTGGCCAAATTTCTGGCTGCCCCAACCGCCTGCGCTATCCGCCCGGCGCCTGTTCTGCCGGTTCCGGTTCCGCCTCCCGGCCCCCCCAGCCACCGCCCCCGGCCGTGCGGATGCGCACCCGGTCCCCGGCCTGCAGGGCCAGCCCGCTGACCGCGCCATGCGCCTCGCGCCGCCCGTCCGCCCGCCCGTCCGCCCGCTCGACCGTCAGGGCGTTTCGACCCCCCGGCCCCCCGCCCGCCAATCCCCAGACCGGCGCGACGACATGGCTGAACCCCGCGGAAAGCACCGCCGGACCGGCCAGTTCGAACAGGCTCTCCACGCCGCGCCCACCGGGATGGCGGCCCGCCCCGCCCGGCTCCTCCGACAGCCCCCGCGACAGAACCCGCAGACCATAGCGCGCCTCGGCGATCTCGACCGGGCAATTGAAGGTCTCGCCATGGCTGGCCGAGAACATCGCATCCGGCCCGGCCCGCCCGGCACTCGCCCCCCAGCCGCCCATCTGCGGCTCGACCATGGTGACGGGGCGGCCCGTCTCGGGATGGCTGCCTGCGATCACCACCCCGCCGATCGTGCCGAAATGGCCAGCGGGCAGACGGTCGGGCAGGGCCTCGGCCAGGCAGCGCCAGATCAGATCAAGCAGGCGGATCCGTGTCTCGAAGTAATAGCCCTGAGGCGCGGGCGGCAGGGCGTGGAAGAGGCTGCCCGGATCGGTCAGGACCGAGAGCGGCGCAAAGCTGCCGTCATTGGCCTCGGGCACGGGATCGGCCAGCGCCTTGAAGATCATCTGCGCCGCGATCACCGCGCCGTCGCGCGACAGGTTCCACGGGCTTGCCGTCTGAGCGGGATTGCCGCGCAGATCCACCGTCAGCCCGTCCGCCGCGATTGTCACGGCCACCCGCCAGAGCGTGCCGTCATCCTGCGCGACTTCGGCCATATGGCGGCCCTCCGGCAGCCGCGACAGGCCCCGCAGCGCCCGGGCGCGGCCGCGGTCGAAGGCCGCCGCGATGGCCGCGGAGAAGGCCTCGGCTCCATAGCGCGCGGCAATGGCCTCGATCCGCAGCGCGGCGCGGCGGCAGGCCGCGATCTGGGACCAGAGATCCCCGGTCAGCAGCGCGGGCTGACGGCTGTTGGCGGCAAGGATCTCGAAGACCGGCGTGACCGGACGGCCGGCCTCGAACAGGCGCAGCGCCGGCAGGCGCAGCCCTTCGGCCCAGATCTCGGAGGCGTCCACCGCCATCGAGCCGGGCACCTTGCCGCCCAGGTCGCTGTGATGCGCCATCGAGGCCGCCCAGGCGATGCAGGCGCCGTCGTGGAACACCGGCATGGCGACAACGATGTCGTTGAGATGGGTGACGCCGCCCTGCCAGGGGTCATTGGTCAGGAAGATGTCGCCCGGCGCGATCCCGGCCCCGAAGCGACCGACAAGATGCCCCACCGCCTTGTCGAGCGCGCCGACGAAAGTCGGGATCCCCGCCCCGGACGAGACCAGCCGCCCCGTCGCGTCGGTAACGCCGGTGCCGCAATCCAGCACCTCGGTGATGATCGGGCTCATCGCCGTCTTGCGCAGGGTGGCGAACATCTCGTCCGCGGCGGCGGCAAGCCCGGCTTCGATCACGCTCAGGGTGACGGGATCATGACCGCCCCTGCCGGCCTCCCGAGGGGGGGAGGCCGTCACAGCCCGGTCTCGACCACCACCTTGCCATGGCTCAGGCGTGGCGCGCGCAGATAGTCGAAGGCCTCGCGATAGCCCTCCATCGGAAAGACCCGGTCCACCCGCGGCCGAAGCCGGCCCGCGGCGATGGCTTCGGTCACGAAGGCGATGCCACGGGCGCGGGCGGCGGGATCCTCGACATAGTTGAAGACGGAATAGGGGTGGAAGACGGCATTGGACTGGAACATCTCCATGAGCGGCAGCTGCGGCGGCTGCGTGTCCAGCGTGCCGTAGAAATAGATCCGCGCGCCCTTGGCAAGCGCGCCGGAATAGTCCCCGATCAGCCCCGCGCCCACCGGGTCGAAGGCCAGATCCACGCCCCTTCCGCCGGTGGTGGCGCGAATGCGCGGGGCAAGCGGGGTGCCATCCGTCACCAGCACCTCATCCGCGCCCAGCGCGCGCAGATAGGCGGCATTGGCGGGATCGCGCGTCGTGGTCAGGATGCGCGCACCGCGCATCCGGGCGATCTCGATGGCCGAGGCCCCGGCGGTGCTGGTGCCCGCAGGGATCAGGATGGCGCTGTCGGGGCCGACGGGGGTGATCTCGCAGAGCGGATAATAGGCGGTCAGGAACTGCATCCAGATCGAAGCCGCCTCGACCGCCGAAAGGCCCGGCGGCGTGGGCGCCAGATAGCGTGCGTCGACGATCGCCTGATCGCCGCTCACGCCGCGGTTCCAGTAGAAATAGGGAAGCGTGCCGACCGCGTCCCCCAGGGACCAGTCCGTGACACCCTCGCCCAGAGCCTCGATCACGCCGGAGGCCTCGATGCCGATGCGGGCGGGAAAGCGCGGGAAACTGAAGGAGTAGTTGTCGCGCATGAGGTCCATGTCGCCCCAGTTCAGTGCGAAGGCCCGGACGCGCAGCCGGACTTCGCCCGGGCCGGGGTCTTCGAGGGGTTCGTCCGACAGGGTCAGGCCGGGAAAGCCGGTATAGGCGGGGATGGTCCAGACACGGGGCATGGGCTTTCCTCAGAGGGGGGCGCGACGATGGGGCCGGGACCCGGAATTTGTGCAAATTCCGGCCGAGATTTTGGACAAAATCTCGGTCCCCGGCCCGGGCCGGGTGCTCAGCATGGAACCCGGATCACATCTCGGGGCAGGCGCGAGAGGACTTCGGGGCCGTCCTCCTGCAGGATCACGATATCCTCGAGGCGCAGGCCGAAGCGATCCTCGAGATAGATGCCGGGTTCGATCGAGAAGACCATGCCGGGCTGCAGGATCGTGTCGGAGCTTTCCGAGATCCAGGGCGGCTCATGCCCTTCGAGCCCCATGCCGTGGCCGAGCCGGTGCACGAATTGCGGCCCGAAGCCTGCCTCCTCGATCACTGCGCGGGCCGCCCGGTCGAGGTCGGAGGCGCGGATGCCGGGCCGGCAGATCGCAAGCGCCGCCTGGACCGCGGCCTCGACCACGGCATGGACCTCGTCATATCCGGTGGGGCCGTCGCCGAGGACGGCCATCCGCGTGATGTCGGAGGAGAAATCGCCGGCCCTTGCGCCGATGTCGATCACGACCGCATCGCCCGGCTTCAGGACGGTGTCGCCGGTATGGTGATGCGGGAAGGCGCCGTTGCGCCCCGCGCCAACGATGGTGAAGAGCGGCAGTGCCCCGTGATCCTTGAAGATGCCCCGCGCCACGGCGGCGAGGTCGGCCTCGGTCATGCCGGGGCGGATCGCGGCGAAGATGGCCTCCATCGCCGCGTCGGCGATGGCGGCCTCGCGGCGGAGCGCCTCTTGCTCGCCCGCATCCTTGCACAGGCGCAGGGCCCCCAGCGTTTCCGAGGCGAAGCTGTGGCCGGCCTGGGGCAGGGCGTCGAGGAGGAGAAGGGCGAAATCGGCGCGCATCGCCTCGTCCACCGCGACCTTGCGGGCGGTGGTGGCCGAGAGTGCGGCCAGCGCCTGTTGCAGGGCCGCGTCGGGGCCTTCGGCATCGGCCCAGGTCCAGAAGGGCAGGGAGGTCAGGTCGCGCGAGCCTGCGGCGTTGAGCGCGGGCATCAGGAAGCCCGCCCTGTCGGCCGTCACCATCAGGAGGCAGGGGCGTTCGTCGGCATGGGGATGAAAGCCCGCGACCCAGTGCATGTTGGGGCCGGGGCCGAGGGCCACGAGATCGGTGCCGGTTTCCTTCATCCGGGCGCGGAGGGCGGCGAGGCGGGTGTCGGACATGGCGGGGTCTCCTTGAGGTGAGGGGGAGGGGGGCTCTGCCCCCCGGCGCGTGCCGCGCCTCCCCCCGGGATATTTGGGAACAAAAGAAGCAGGAGCGGTTGGCCTCAGGCCGGAACGACGATCCGGTTGCCGAAGGGGCGGTTCACGTCGAAGCCGCCGATGGCGGCCATCTCGGCTTCGGGCGGGGCTTCGCAGGACCATTTGCGCGAGGGGATCCAGCCGCAATCCTGCTTCAGCGTGGCGGCATATTCGGCGCGTTTCAGGGCGGCGATGGAGGGGTCGATCACGGGGACGCCGAGCTTGTCTTCAAGCGTCTTGTGGAAGCCGATCTCCAGCGTGCAGCCGAGGATCAGGCTTTCGGCGTAATCCTCTTCCACCGCGCGGCGGCCCGCCTCGAGCAGGCGGCGTTCGGTTTCGGCATGGTCCTTCTGGAAATCGGTCACGCCCAGTTCGACATGGTAGAAACCCGCGAGCTTGTCGCCATAGCCGTATTCGTGGACCGTCGCCTGCATCTGCGCCACCCATTTGCGCCGCCCCACGATGATGCCGAAGCGGTTGGAGAGCGAGGCCGCGATTTCGCAGGCGGCGATGCAGGGGGCGGTGACGATCATCTCGCCCGAGACCTCGCGCGCGTCATGGAGGCCGGTGTCGTAGAAGCAGCCGATGACGAAAGCGTCGAAGCCTTCCTTCGCGGCGGCGCGGGCCGAGCGGAGGATGCCGCCCGTCACCCGCCCCTCGTAGGCGCGGTATTCGATATGGGAGAAGGCGCCCTCTTCGGGCGGGAGCGAGGTGACGTGGATCTCGGTTCCCGGCAGGCGGTATTTCGCGAGCACCTCGGCGAACATGCCGTCGTAGGTGCCGTTGCCGACCGGGTTGTGGAACATGATGCGGCGGGTCATGGGCGTCCTCCTTTCAGGTTTCGGGCTGCCAGCCGTAGATCTCGGCGGCGCGTTCGGGGGTGATGAGGCCGTTCTTCACATCCTCGGCCACGCGGGCGGGGTCGCGGCGCTTCGGGTCGCCGTAGCCGCCGCCATTGCCGGTGATGACGCGGATCACGTCGCCCGCTTTCGTCGAGAGGCCCGAGACGAAGGCATAGCGTGTGGGTTCGCCCTCTTGCGGGCGGAACTCTACAAGGTTGGAAGAACCTTCGTGCCCGCCCTCCATCGCCCAGGCGGGGAATTTGGAGCGGGTGTAGCCGGCGGTCAGATAGCCGTTTTCGGCGCGGACGCGGTAATCCATCACGATGCCGCGCCCGCCGGTGAATTCGCCCTCGCCGCCCGGCCCGGTGTTGAGCTCCATCCGGTCGACCATGACGCCGTTGCGGGCCTCGTTCACTTCGGCAGGGCAGTTGTAGGTCTCGCCATGGAAGCCGCAGAACATGGCGGAATTGCCGTCGGCGCCGGCGCGCGCGCCCCAGCCGCCGATCTGGGGTTCGATGATCGTGTATTGCCGGCCCGTGTCGGGGTGGATGCCGCCGATGAAGGTGCCGCAAACGGATGCGAAATGGCCTGCCGCCAGACGGTCGGGGATATGGGGGGCGAGGCAGCGCCACATGATGTCGTACACGCGCAGCTCGATCTCGTAGTAGAAGCCGAGGGGGGCGGGTTCGGCGGCGTCGAAGACGCTGCCCTTGCGGGTGTGGAGCCTGATCGGGCGGAAGCTGCCTTCGTTCGCGGGCGAATAGGGATCGGTCAGCGATTTGAACAGCATCTGGGCCGCGACCATCACCCCGTCGCGGGTGGTGTTGACCGGGCCTTTCGACTGGTCGGGATTGTCGGTCAGGTCCACCTCGAAGGTGTCGTCCGTGATGGTGATGCGCACCTTGTAGATCGTGCCGTCGTCCTGTTCCTCGGCCAGGTCGAAGCTGCCCTTGGGCAGGCCCGCCATGGCCCGGCGCGAGACCTGTTCGCCGTAATCCATGAAGCCCTTCATGGCGCGCTGGAAGGTGCCCGTTCCGTATTTCCGCGCCAGCTCCTCAAGGCGTTTCGCGCCGATGCGGACGCTGGCGATGGCGGCCCAGACATCGCCGGTCAGCACGTCGGGCATGCGGGAATTGACCTTGATGATCTCCATCACCGGCTCGATGGGGCGGCCCTCGCTGATGATCTTGATCGCGGGCAGGCGCAGACCTTCCTGAAAGATCTCGGTCGCCTCGCCGGTGAGGGATCCGGGCGCCATGCCGCCCACATCCGAATTATGCGCGATGTTGGCGGTCCAGGCGATCAGCGTGCCATCGACGAAAACGGGCATGGCGACGATGATGTCATTCAGATGCGTGACGCCGCCGTAATAGGGGTCGTTCGTGGCGAAGACATCGCCGGGCTTCACGTCGCCCTTTGCCCGTTCGATGATGACGCGGACGGCCTTGTCGAGAACGCCGACGAAGGCCGGGATGCCCGCGCCGGAACAGGCAAGCTCGCCCCGGTCGTCAAGGATGCCGGTGCCCATGTCCAGCACCTCGTAGATGATCGAGGACATGGCGGTTTTCTTCATCGCGGCGAACATCTCGTCGGCGGCGGCCTGAAGCGAGTTCTGGATGATTTCCTGCGTGATGGGATCGTTTTCCATGGGGGCGTTCCTCACAGGCTGATGTGGATGTTGCCGAAACCGTCGACCCGGGCCGCGTTGCCGGGGTGGAGCACGATGGTCGTGCCGGGATCCTCGATCACGGCGGGGCCGGGGAAGCTCATGCCGGGGGCAAGCTTCTCGCCGTCATAGATTGTGGCCTCGTGACTGCCTTCGAGGGCGTAATCGACCATCCGCCTGCCCTTGACGGCGGGGGTGGCGTCCTCGGGGCCGAGGGGGGCATCAAGCATGGTCAGCTTGCCGACTTCGGCCGAGGCCACGACATGCAGGCCCACCATCTCGACCGGGGCGGGCAGGCGGTAGGTGTATTCGCGCTCGTAAGTGTCGTGGAAGGCGTCTGCGATGGCGGTCAGCCCTTCGTCGGTGATCGTGGCGGGCAGGGGCACTTCGACGGTGTGTTCCTGATTCTGGTAGCGGAACTTGCCGTAGCGCTGGAGTTTCACCTTGTCCGCGCCGATGCCTTCGGTGGCGAACTGCGCGCGGGCCTGATCCTCGACGCCCGCGAAGGCCGCGTCGATGCCGTCCGCCGCGCCGGCTTCGAGCCCCGAAAGGCGGGTCACGAAATAGTCGCGGCGCAGGTCCGACATCATCATGCCCCAGGCGGAAAAGACCGAGGCGCCATAGGGGATGATCACCCGCTTGACGCCCAGCTCCTGCCCCAGCGCCACGGCATGCATGCCGCCGCCGCCGCCGAAGGCGACAAGGCTGAAGTCGCGCGGGTCGTGGCCGCGGTTCAGCGAGACGAGCTTGAGCGCATTGACCATGTTGTTGTTGGCGATGCGGATGATGCCCTGCGCGGCTTCGCTTGTGGAAACGCCCAGCTTCGCGCCGATGGCGGAAAGCGCCTTTTCGGCGGCCACCATATCCGCCTCGACCGCCCCGCCGCAGAAATAGTCGCGGTTGATCCGGCCCAGCCAGAGGTTTGCGTCGGTCGTCGTGGCCTGATCGCCGCCCCGCCCATAGGCGGCGGGGCCGGGGCTGGCGCCTGCCGATTGCGGGCCGACATGGAGCTTGTCGAAATCGTCCACCCAGGCGATCGAGCCGCCGCCGTTGCCGATCTCGACCAGATCGACGACGGGGACCATGATCGGATAACCGGCCGAGCGGCGGTCCCGCTCGATCCAGTAGTCGGTCAGGATCTTGACCTGCCCGTCCTCGATCAGGCTGCATTTCGCGGTGGTGCCGCCGATGTCGAGCGCCAGCACATTCGGCTCTCCGATCAGGCGGCCCAGTTCGGCCGCGCCCCAGAAGCCCGAGGCGGGGCCGCTTTCGACCATGGTGATCGGCGTCCGGGCGGTCGCTTCCAGCGTGTCGACGCCGCAGTTCGACTGCATGATATAGGGCTGGCCCTTCAGCCCCTTGGCCTTCAGCCCCTCGGCCAGACGGGTGAGATAGCGTTCGGCGACCGGCTGCACATAGGCCGACAGGACGGCGGTGTTGGTCCGCTCATACTCGCGCCATTCGCGGGCGATCTGGTGGGCGGCGACCGCAGGCACCTCGGGCCAGAGGCGGCGCAACTCGGCGAGGGCCGCTTCCTCATGCGCGGGGTTGGCATAGGCGTGGAGAAGCGAGATGGCGACCGCCTCGACCCCTTCGGCCTTGAAATCCGCGACGATACCCGCCAGCGGCGACAGGTCCAGCGGGGCCAGTTCCTGACCCTGGTAGGTCATCCGCCCCGGCAATTCGCGGCGCAGGTAACGCGGCACGAAGGGTTTCGGCTTCTCGTAGAAAAGGTTGAAGAAATCGGGCCGGTTGCCGCGTGCGATTTCCAGCGTGTCGCGGAAGCCTTGGGTGGTGATCAGGCCCACGGTCACGCCCTTGCGCTCGGTCAGGGCGTTGATGACGACGGTGGTGCCGTGGGCCAGGAAATCCACCTCGGCCGGGTCGACCCCGCCCTTTTCCAGAACATCCAGCACGCCCTGTTCGAAATTCGGCGGCGTGGTGTCGGATTTCGCGGTGCGGATCGTCGGGGCGCCGCCCTCGCCGATCTCGAAGGCGACAAGATCGGTGAAGGTGCCGCCGACATCGGTGGCGACGCGCAGGGTGCGGGTCATCGGGTCGCTCCTTTCCTGTGGAGGAGGTGGTGAAGGAAAACGGCCGTCGCGGGCAGGCGCAGCGCCTCGGCCCGCTCCAGCCTTTCGGGCGTGAAATGGCCGGCGGCATCAAGGCAGTTGACCGTGCCAAGGACGCGGCCATCGACGATGGCGGGCAGGTTCATGACGCTTTCGCAACCCAGGCTGCGGATCAGGTCGTGATCGCCAAAGACCTCGGCAATGCCGGCAAAGTCATTGGCGACAAAGGTTTCATGCCGGTCGAGAACGGTCTCGGTCCAGCGGTTCGGCTGAAAGGGCTTGCGGCCCGAAACGGGATATTCGGTAGGGTGGTTCGACCAGATCCGCTCGGCCTCGCCCGTGTCGGGGTCGGCGGTCATCAGCGTCACAAGGCGCGCGCCGGTCACCTCGGCCGCCAGCGCGCCAAGCGCGTCGAGGGCGGCTTCGGGTTGGCCCTCGGCGCGGGCCAGGGCGGTTTCCAGCGGTGTCATGCGGCCCCCCGGGCAAGTGCGTCGCGCATGGCTTTCTCCTCTTCGGTGATGACGGGGACGGCGCTGATCAGCGCGCGGGTATAGGCCTCGCGCGGGGCGGCGAAGAGGGCGTCGGTCGCGCCCTCCTCGATCCGGCGGCCCTTGTTGAACACGGCAACCCGCGTGGCGATGGCGCGCACCACGGCAAGGTCATGGGTGATGAAGACGTAAGTGAGGCCCAGCCTGCGCCGCAGATCGTCCAGTAGCCGCAGAACCTGCGCCTGCACCAGCACATCGAGGGCCGAGGTGGGCTCGTCCAGCACCACAAGCCGCGGACCGCAGGCCAGCGCGCGGGCAATGGCCACGCGCTGCCGCTGGCCCCCGGACAGGGCCGAGGGCGCGCGGCTGGCCATCGCAGGATCAAGGCCCACATCGGCCAGCAGCTTTTCGACCATCCGGCCGCGTTCGCGCGCGGCACCGATCCCGTGCACATCAAGCGGCAGGCGGATCGAGGCCCCGACGCTGCGCCTTGGGTTCAGCGCCGAGGCCGGGTTCTGCTGCACCAGCTGGATCGCGCGGCGCTGGGCCAGCGTGCGGCGGGCGGGCAGGGGGGCGCCGTCGAAGATCATCTCGCCGGTCGTGGCCGGAAACAGGCCAAGGATCAGGTTCGCCAGCGTCGACTTGCCCGACCCGCTTTCGCCGACCACGGCCAGGCAATCGCCCTCGGCCACATCCAGCGTCACACCGGTCAGCGCCTGCACCTCGTGGGTGCCGGTCGCATAGGTCTTGCCCAGATCGCGGAGGCTCAGGATCACGGATGCACCTCCATCGGATCCTCGAAGGCCGGGTCGCGTTCGGCGATCTCGGGCAGGGCCCCGCCGGTCAGGCGCGGCTGGGCGGCCAGAAGGGCGCGGGTATAGGCGTGGCGGGGATCGGCAAAGACGGCCGCCGTCGGCCCCTGCTCCACGATCCGGCCCCGGTAGATCACATAGGTCCGGTCGGCGAATTCGCGCACCACGCCAAGGTTGTGGCTGATGAAGAGGACGGCGGTGCCGTGATCCTCGACCAGCTTGCGCATCAGGTCGAGCGTCTGCGCCTGCACCGTCACATCCAGCGCGGTGCCGGGCTCGTCCGCGATCAGCAGCTTGGGCCGGTTGGCCAGCGCCATGGCGATCATCACCCGCTGGTTCATCCCGCCCGAAAGCTGGAACGGGTAGGAGGCCAGCACCCGGTCGGCCTCGAGGATCGCCACCTCTCGCAAGGCCTCGGTCGCACGGGCGCGGGTCTCGGCCTCGGTGATGGCAGGGTCGCGGCGGGCCAGAACCTCGCGGAACTGGCGCAGGATCGGGAAGACGGGGTTGAGGGACGAGGTTGGATCCTGAAAGATCATGCTCATCTCGGTGCCGCGCAGGGCGTGGCGGGCGCGGGGGGACAGGCGGCCCAGATCCTGCCCGTCGAAACTGATCCGGCCCGCGACGCTGGCCCCCTTCATCTCCTGTATCAGCCCCAGCACGATCCGCGCCGTGACCGACTTGCCCGAGCCGCTTTCGCCCACCAGCGCCACCCTCTCGCCCTTGGCGATGGAGAGCGAGATGCCGTGCAGCACCTCGACCGTGCCGGACCAGAGGCGGAACGACAGGCGCAGCTCTGCGATATCCAGAAGCGCGCTCATCGGTCGCCGCCCAGAATGTCGCGCAAGCCATCGCCGATCAGGTTGAAGCCGAAGACGGCGATCAGGATGGCAAGGCCGGGAAAGACCGAAAGCCACCATTGATCGGGCAGGTAGCGCGCGCCTTCGGCCACCATGCTGCCAAGGTCGGGCGTGGGGGCCTGCACGCCAAGGCCAAGGAAGGACAGCGACGAGGCGATCAGGATCACGAAACCCGCATCCAGCGTCATCTTGGTGACGATGGCGGGCAGGCAGTTGGGCAGGATCTCGCGGAACATGATATGCGCGCGCGATGCACCGGTGACTTCGGCGGCCAGCACATAGCCTTCGGCCTTCTCGCCACGCGTGATGTTGTAGACCAGCCGCGTGTACCAGGGCCACCACATCGCGGTGACGGCGATCATCCCGTTCAGAAGCGTGGGCTTCATCACGCCCAGGATCGACAGCGCCAGAACCAGCGGCGGGATCGACAGGAACACATCCGTCACCCGCATCAGCCCGTATTCCCAGCGCCCGCCCATATAGCCCGCCATGAGGCCCAGCGTCACGCCCACCGGCACCGCGATGGCCAGCACCACGACCGCCATCAGAAGCGAGATGCGATAGGCGTAGAGGATCCGGCTGAACAGATCGCGCCCGACCACATCGGTGCCCATCAGGAAATCGCCGCCCGGCGGTTTGTTGAAGTTGACGAAATCCACCACCGCGCCGCGATGTTCGGGGAAGGGCGCGATAACATCGGCCAGGGCCGCGGCCATCACGACCAGCGACACCAGCATCACCCCCAGAAGCGTCAGCGGGTTCGAGGCAAGGATGAAGGCCGCGCGCTTCATGGCCGCGCCTCGCCCAATCGGATGCGGGGGTTCAGAAGCACGGTCAGGATGTCCACGATGATGTTGACGATCAGGAACAGCGCCGCGATCACAAGCACCGTGCCCACGATGGCGTTCAGATCCTTGCGCAGGATCACCTGCACCCCGTAGCGCGACAGGCCCGGCCAGCCGAACACCGCCTCGACAAGGAAGGCATTGCCCAGAAGCGCCGCGATATCGAGGCCGATGATCGTCAGCGAGGGGATCAGCGAGGGGCGGAAGGCATAGCTGCGCGCGATGCGGCCTTCAGGGTATCCATAGGCCTCTGCCATCTCGATATAGGGTTTCTCGTAGGTTTCGATCATGTTGGCCCGCGTCAGCCGCGCGGCCTGCCCGATGCCCGACAGTGACAGGGCCACCGCGGGCAGGACCATGTGGCGCAGGGCGTTGGCGAAGGCGTCGACATTGCCCGCCAGAAGTGTGTCGACGGTCAGGAAGCCGGTCACGCGGGGGATCGAATAGGCCTCGGACAGGCGGCCCGCGATGGGGAAGATCGGCAGGAAATAGGCGAAGGCCAGCATCAGGGCCACAGCCCAGACGAATGAGGGGGCCGAGACGGTCAGAAGCGAGAAGACCCGCACCAGATGATCCGGCCAGCGCCCCCGGAACCGCGCGGCAAGGATGCCAAGCGGCAGGCCCACCACGATCATCAGGGTCGCGGCCAGGAAGATCAG
This sequence comes from Paracoccaceae bacterium, assembly GCA_051859505.1. Classification (GTDB taxonomy): domain Bacteria; phylum Pseudomonadota; class Alphaproteobacteria; order Rhodobacterales; family Rhodobacteraceae; genus JAFIEN01. Next base: position 31,317 of record JBHYFN010000017.1, on the reverse strand, counting down.
CTCGAGCGTCGCAGGCAGAAACTCGGCAATGTCCTGCGTCACGGGGCGGTTGGTGTAAAGCGACCGGCCCAGATCGCCGCGCATCAGGTCGCGCAGCCAGAAGGCGTATTGCACCAGGATGTTGCGGTCGAGGTAAAGGCTCGCGGCCAGGGCATCCACCTGCTCCTGCGTGGCATTCGGCCCCAGCGCCACGCGCGCGGGGTTGCCGGGGATCACCCGGGCGATGGCGAAGATCAGGACGGAGACGCCCCAAAGCACAAGGAGCGACATGCCGACCCGCCGCAGGATCTGGCGCAACAGGGGGGGCATCTTGGTTCCCGAAGAAAAGCGCCGGGGCCTCGCCAGTGGCGAAAACCCCGGCAGGTGGGAGAACTCAGTCGCGAAACGTCATTCCGAGACGGTCATCAGCCGGAAGGCAAAGCCCATCCCGTCCAACCCGAAGGCCTGATCCGGGTCGGACAGCGCCGGGGCCGAAACCCGGGTGCTTGCGGCAAAGACGGAATTGCGGTCGAAGCCGTAGATCGTGGGCGCAAGCTCCATCAGGCGGGCGTTCAGCGCGGCATAGGCCTCTTCCCGCCCCGCTTCGTCCGGCGCGGTGCGGCCGGCTTCAAGCAGGCGGTCCACCTCTTCATCCACCAGATACTCCGGCGATTGCCACGTCCCCGAGGCCGAGGAGTGATACATCGGGTAAAGCAGCGTATCCGGGTCGCCCGTGGTGGCGGTGACAAAGACCTGGCTGATATGGGGCGTGGTCTCGACGCTCGTCACGCGCTCGGTGAAAAGAACCCAGGGCACGCGCACGATTTCCGTGTTGAACCCAAGGGCCGAGAAGTTCTGCTGCATCAGAAGCGCGAAACGTTCCTCGATGGCCACTTCGGCGATCCACGAGATTTCCAGCGTGAAATCGGCCGGATCATGGGCGCAGTTGGCCAGATGGGCCATCGCCGCCTCCATGTCCTGCGCCTGTGCCATCTCGGGCGGGTTGGCGCCGAACATGCCCACCGGGATCGCGCCGGTCGCGGGCACGCCGCCGGCCACATCCTCGGTGATCTGGGTGATGGCGATGGCGGTCTGGTAGTCGAAGGCCGATGCAAGGGCGAGGCGGCAGTTCACATCGTCAAGCGGCGCCTTCTGGGTGTTGAGCTTGATGTAGAAGGCCCCGGTCCCCGATTCCTCGAAGAACTGCGCCCCTTCGCCGGCCAGCGCCACCATCACCTCGGGCGGCAGCCACTGGGACGAGATGTCATGCTCGCCCCGCGCGATCAGCGCGCGCACGGTGGCGGGCTCAAGGCCGTAGCGCAGCCGCACTTCGGAGGGCGCACCCTCGGCCACTTCCCCGAAATAGTCGGGGTTGAGCGCCATGACGGTTTCTTCCTGCGGGTTGTGGCTGACGACCCTGTAGGCCCCGGTGCCCGCGCCGGTGGACATCAGGTAAGCCGTCCCCCAATCGCCCATCTCGCCCTCGCCTTCGGCAAGGTTCTCCATCACCGCGGCCTTGTCGACGATCGGCACCCGCACGAGCGAGGCGATGAAGGGCGTATAGGGTTCCGACAGGGTGATGCGGACGGTGTGGCTGTCCAGCGCCTCGACACTGTCGACCGAGGTCAGAAGGAAGGACAGGCCCTGACCCAGTGCCTGCATCCTCTCGATGGAAAAGACCACATCCTCGGCGGTGAAGGGATTGCCGGAATGGAAGGTCACATCGTCGCGCAGGGTAAAGGTGAAGCTGGCGCCGTCGATCTCCCACCCGGTGGCCAGATGCGGCACATGGCCGGGGCCGCCTTGCGCGGGCAGGACAAGCGTGTCGTAGACATTGAAGCTGAGAAGCGAGTCGGCGTAATCCGTCGCCAGCGCCGGATCAAGCTCGCCGACCGGCACCTCGTCCAGCCGGAGCACGTTCTGCGCCGTGGCGGGCGCGGCGGCCAGCATCAGCGCCAGCGCGGCGGCCGAGGCAGTTCCCTTGAGCAGTCTCGTCATGGTCATTCTCCCCGTTGGTGGTTGGTTGTTTCGTCGGAATGGCGCGGCGGTGTGCCGTCGCCGAAGACATCCATCGTGCAGACATGCAGGATGGAGGTATGGGTGTCGGTGTGGTTCCAGCTGGAATGCACCCGGGTCGAGGCGAAATGGATGGAATCGCCCGCCGCCAGAACATGGCGCTGCCCCTCGATCTCGACCGTGAGCGCGCCCTGCAGGACATAGAAGATCTCTTCCCCCTCGTGCCGGATCGGCTCGGACCGGTGGCCCGGCGCCTCGTGGATCAGCACGGCGCGCAGGGTGTGGCCGGGAAAGGCGGCGCTGATCCGTTCATAGGTCATGTTGGCGGGGTCGAGGCCATAGACCGGCCGGGTGCCGGCGGTCGTCACCTCGCCGGGGCTGGGCGGCTGGGCGAAAAGCGTGGCCGGGTCCATGTCCAGCACCCGCGCCACATTTGTCAGCGATGACAGCGAAGGCGAGGCGATGCCGCGTTCGATCTGGCTGATGAAGCCGATGGTCAGGCCCGCGCTGTCGGCCACCTGCTGCATCGTCAGCCCCAGCGCCTTGCGCCGGGCCCGAAGCCGCGCCCCGAGCCCCGGTTCGCTGTCGGCCTGTTCTGCACGGTCCAGATTGTCGGTCATCGTCCCTCCGATGGCTTTAGTGACGCTAAAGAAATCGATTCGCGCAAGGAAAACTTTAACCACGCTAAAGTCCGGGCCGTGATCTGCCTGTTTATTGGGCGATGCTCCCCGCCGTCTTCGGGCGTCCCCGGTCGTCCTGCGCCGGGTCGTCCCACCCCTGCGCCCCGGCCCGGCGGAATCGGTTGACCCCGCCCCGCCATAGCGTATGAAAAACGAGCGAGAAATTCATACACCCCGAAGGAAACGCCCCCCCACCATGCAGACCTGCCGCAGCCTTCCCGCCGCAACGCTCCTGGCCCTCCTGCCCGCTTTCGCCACCGCCGAAAGCCTGACCCTCTTTGCCAGCGGCGAGGATCTGGCGACCGAAGGCTTCACCGCCCCCGAACTCACCAAGGATGGCTGGGCGCTGAGCTTCACCCGCGTCATCGCGACCTTCGACGAGGTGACGGCCTGGCAGACCGACCCGCCCTTCATGGCCGGTGGCCCCGAGATCACCGGAGCGTCCCTGGTCCTTGGCGGCCCCTTCACCGTCGATCTGGTCGAGGCGGATGCGGACGACCGCGTGGCCCTTGCCACCCTTCCCGCCGAGGCGGGCCATTACAACGCGCTCTCCTGGGCGCTGGTCCCGGCCACAGAGGGGGAATTCGCGGGCTTTTCGCTGGTGCTCGAGGGTGTGGCGACGCGGGACGGGGATGAAATCGCCTTCACCCTTGCCACGCCCGACGCGGTGTTCCATGCCTGCGGCGAATATCAGGGCGACGAACGCAAGGGCTTTGTGACGGCGGATGCTGGCGGCGATCTCGAGATCACGCTGCATCTGGACCATCTCTTTGGCCGCGCCGACAAGCCCGCAGATGACGGGATGAACCTCGATGCGCCTGGCTTCGACGCCTTTGCCGAACATGGCCCCATGGCGATGTTCACGCTGGCCGACCTGCATCTGGGCCATGTCGGCGAGGGCCATTGCCATGTCAGCCCGCGCTAGGGCGGCGCTTGCTCTGCTCCTCGTGCTTGCGCCGCAGATTGCGGCGGCGCATGCCGCGCTGATCGCCGCAGAGCCGGTCGAGGCGGTGCGGATCACCGCCCAATATGACACGGGCGAGGCGATGGCGGGCGCGCAGGTCATGATCTATGCGCCCGACGACCCCGCGACCGTCTGGGCGCGGGGCGAGACCGATGCCGAGGGCCGGTTCGATCTGGTCCTGCCGGCCGAGCCCCTGGGCGCATGGACGGTGCAGGTCCGGCAGGCGGGCCACGGCGCGATGATCCATGTCGAGCGCGGCGCCTCTGACGCGCAGGGCGCGGTGGTCGTCACCTCCGGCACGGCGATCCCGCACTGGCTGCAACGGGGGGTGATGGTGGCGCTGGTCCTCTGGGGGGCGCTGGGCACGGCGCTATTTTTCCGGCGGGGCGGCGGGACGGGGCAAAGGGCAACAGGCACAGGCGGGGCGGATGCATCTTCCTGACGGCATCGTTCCGGTCGGCCTGGCGCTTGCCGGCTATGCCGCCTCGGGTGGGCTTGCGGCGCTGGCGCTTCATCGCATTGGCCGGCTGCCCGATCCCAATGCCGCCGTGCCGCGCGCGGCGATGATGACCTCGGTCTTTTTCGCGGCCTCTCTGGTGGCGATCCCGGTGCCGCCGACCAGCGTTCACCTGATGCTGGCCGGGTTGATGGGGGTGATGCTGGGCTGGTTCGCTATGCCCGCGATCCTTGTGGGGTTGTTCCTGCAGGCGGTGCTGTTCGGCCATGGCGGGCTGACGACTTTGGGGCTGAACGGGCTGATCCTGGGGCTGCCCGCGCTGCTGGCGGCGGGGCTCTGGCACCTTCTGGGCCGGCGCGCGCCGGATCTTGCCGCCCTTCTGGCAGGAGGGGGTGCGGTGATCGCGGCGATGGCGATCTTTTCCGTGATCCTGCTTGCGGGCCTGCCGGTCGAGATCGACCGCGCGGCCGAACGGGCGGCGCTGGGCGTGCTGGTGCTGGCCCATCTGCCGCTGGTTCTGGCCGAGGCGGTGGTCGTGCTGGTGATCCTGCGGGTTCTGCGCCGGATCGAGCCGGGGCTTGTGCCGCATGGCTGAGCCCGCGGCCCTTCTGCCGCGGGATCTGCGCGCCCGGATCCTGATCGCGCTGGCGCTGGCCTTCGGCTTTGCCTCGGTGCGCGAGGTGACGCTCCTGCCGGTTCTGGCGCTGGTGGCCGCAGGCGTGGTGATCCTGACCGGGGTGGGGCGGGCGCTGCTGCCCCGGTTGCGGGGGGCGGCGCTTCTGGCCCTGGGCTTTGTCCTGGTCCTGCCGCTTGTGGCGGGGGAAACGCTCCTCTGGCAGGCAGGCCCCGTCGCGATCCGGGCCGAGGGGCTGGCGGCGGGGGTGCTGATCGGCGGGCGCCTGTTGGCCATCGTGACGGTGACGCTGGCGCTGTTTCACGGCCGGGACGCGCTCGAGATCGCGCGGGGCCTGAGCGGGCTGGGCCTGCCGCGGCTGATGTCGGATCTGGCGCTTCTGACCTTGCGCTATCTGGACGAGCTTGGCGCGGAACTGGCCCGCGCCCGCCTGGCCCGGCGGCTCAGGGGCGGCGGCCGGGGCAGGGGGCTGCGGGCGCTGGGGGCGGCTTTGGGCGATCATGGCCGGATCGTGGCGGCGGCGCTGCTGCGCGCGCAGGCCCGGTCCGAGCGGGTCTGGGCCGCGATGCGCCTGCGCGGGCATGCCTCGGGCCTTGCTGCCGGTCAGCCTGCATTGGCGCGGACCGATCGCCTGGCCGTTCTGGGGGCGATCTGCCTGGCCCTTGCCATCGCCCTCCTGGACTACAGCCTGTGAGCCTCGCATTGCGGACCCAGGGGCTGGCGGTCGGCTGGCCGGGGCAGGCGCCCGTCCTGCAGGGGATCGACCTGACCCTCGCCGCGGGCGAAAGGATCGGGCTGGTGGGGCCGAACGGGGCGGGGAAATCGAGCCTCTTCCTGACGCTGGCCGGTGTGCTGGCGCCGCTGGCGGGGCAGGTGATCGTGGGAGATCAGCCTTGCAGGCCGGGAAGCTTTCGGCCCGATGTCGCGCTCGTGTTCCAGCAGGCCGAGGATCAGCTCTTCTGTCCGACGCTCGAAGAGGATGTGGCCTATGGCGCGCGCAACCTTGGTCTGTCGGGGGCGGCGCTGCAGCAGCGGGTGCGCGGCGCGCTGGAGGCCTGCGGCCTGACCGGACTGGGCGGGCGCCCGGTGCATCACCTCTCGGGCGGCGAAAAGCGGCGCGCGGCCATCGCCGGGGCGCTGGTCATGGAGCCGCGGCTGATGCTGCTGGACGAGCCCAGCGCGGCGCTTGACCTGCGCAACAGGCGCCGGCTGATCTCGCTTCTGCAGGGGCGGGCGGAGGCGATGATCGTGGCCAGTCACGATCTGGAACTGATCCTCGAGCTGTGCCCGCGCGTGATCCTGATCGACGAGGGGGGCCTGCGTGCGGATGGCCCGGCGCGGTCGGTGCTGGGAGACGCTGGCCTGATGCTGCGGCACGGACAGGACGTGCCCCATTCGCTCGTGCCGCATGATCCGCCGGGGCATCGGCATCGGTCGGGATAGGGTGTTCCGGTCGGGCCGGGGGGAAGAAATTTCGCAGAAATTTCTTGGACTTCAGGGTTTTCGTCGAAAACCCTGCGGGGGGCTCTGCCCCCCGGGCGCGTGCCGCGCCTCCCCCCGGGATATTTTCAAACAAAAGAAGCAGCAGAGAGGGGCTGCGGGCCGGCCGCTCCGCTCAGACCCCGCTGCGCTCTGATCGCGTCAGACCGATTCGATCCGGATTGCTACGGGTTCGTCGGCCACGACGCCGGTTTGAGCGAAGCCGACCAGCGCCTCGTCGAGCGCGCCACGCGTCGTCTTGTGGGTGACGATCAGGACCGGGGCCGTGGTGTCGTCATGGCCATATTGCCGCATGCGGTCGATCGAGATGCCGTTGTCGCCCAGAACCCGGGCGATCTTGGCCAGGGCGCCGGGTTTGTCGAGAAGTTGCAGGCGCAGGTAATAGGGGGCGGGCACCGCCGCCCGTGCCGTGCGCGCCTTCTTCAGCTCGGCCGCGGGGCGTCCGAAGACCGGCAGGCGGAAGCCGCGCGCGATGTCGATCACATCCGACATCACGGCACTGGCCGTGGGCCCGGCGCCGGCGCCGGCGCCGCGCAGCACGATCTGACCGGCCTGATCGCCTTCCAGCACCACCATGTTGGTTCCGCCCTGCAGCTGGCCCAGCGGTGAGCTTGCCGGCACGAGGCAGGGCGACATCCGCTGTTCGAGCCCCCGCCCCGTCATCTGCGCCACGCCCAGGAGCTTGATCCGGTAGCCCATGTCGGCGGCCTGGCGGATGTCCTCGATCGTCACGGCGCCGATCCCCTCGAGCTCGACCCCCGGGAAATCGACCTCCGTGCCGAAGGCGATGGCGGCGAGCAGCGACAATTTGTGCCCGGCATCTATCCCGCCCACATCCAGCTGGGGATCGGCCTCGAGATAGCCGAGCCCGTCGGCCTCGGCGAAGGCCTCTTCATAGCTCAGGCCCGCATCCTCCATCCGCGTCAGGATGTAGTTGCAGGTGCCGTTCATCACGCCGAGCACCCGCGTCACCTCGTTGGCGGCAAGCCCCTCGGTCAGGGCCTTGATCACCGGGATGCCGCCGGCCACCGCCGCTTCGAACCGGATCAGCCGCCCCGCGGCCTCTGCTGCCAGCGCGAGGGCCTGGCCGTGGATCGCGAGCAGTGCCTTGTTGGCGCTGACCACATCCTTGCCGGCGGCGATGGCGGCTTCGGTCGCGGCCCTGGCGGGGCCGTCCGACCCGCCCATCAGCTCCACGAAGACGTCGATATCCTTCCGCCGGGCGAGGGCGACGGGATTCTCTTCCCAGTCATAGGCCGAAAGCGGCACGCCCCGGTCCTTGTCGCGGTTGCGGGCCGAGACGGCGCTGATCGTGACCGGGCGCCCGCTGCGGGCGGCGATCAGATCGGCATGGCGCTGCACGATCGCGACGACTCCCGCGCCCACGGTTCCCAGACCGGCGATGCCAAGGCGAAGCGGTGATGTCATCGGTCTGGTCCCGGTTTGCGGCTTTTGCAGGGGCTTAGCCGGTTCATCCCCGCAGGGCAAGCTGGAGCGCCCCGACCGGCGGGAGGGCAGATCCCGGCCGCCTGACCGGCCGTCCTGCACCGGCGGGGCGGTCATCAGGGCCGGCGCCGGTCTAGCGCCTGCGCAGATCCCGGGCGCGGGCCTCGATCCGGGCGCGGTCGGGCGGGGCAAGGACCGGGCCGCGCAGGCCCTGGGCGCGCTGGGCCAGCCGGTTCAGGCGGGCCGGCAGGTCTGCGGTCGGGGGGGTGGAGGGCAGGGCGCTTGCGCCTTCCAGCAGGGGGCCGAGGGGCACAAGTGCGGGAAACGCGCCGTCGGCCCTGGCCTCGGTCGTCACCGGCAGGTCGGGCCAGCCCTGCGAGCCGTCGCAGGCGGCGATCAGGATCAGGGCGGCAAGTGCCAGGGCAGGGGGCAGGGGCTGCATGCGCCGCCGATAGCAGGTTCGACGGAACGGGTCACGCGGATCCGCGCGCGGGGTATCCGGCAGGGGGGAGGCGGAAGGGGGGGGAGACAGGTACGGGGCGAGAAGCGGGGGCGCGAGGCAGGGGGGCGCGAGGCACTTGGGGGGCGAGGGTGGGGCGCGGCGACCTGTGGTCCGGGGGGCTGAAGCGGCGTCCTGTCATGGTTGCGTGGAGCCGTGCTGCAGGCGGGCGAGGACGGGTCCGGCTGCGGGCTTGCCCGGTTTGAGGAGACTGTGGCTGCGATCTGTCGCTTTTGGGCGCGCAGCGGAGGGCAGGCTGGTCGAGATCGGCAGCGGAAGGCAACCGAGGGCCGATCGCCGGAGCGCGGAGCCCGCCAAAGGGAGAGACAGGATGCGCATCGGATTCATCGGATTGGGGAATGTGGGGGCCAAGCTCGCGGGCAGCCTGCTGCGCAACGGGCTGGATCTGTCGGTCCATGACCTTGATCCGGCGGCGGTGGCCGCGCTTGTCGGGGCGGGTGCGCGGGACGGGGGCAGCCCGGCCGCGATGATGCGCGACTGCGACGGGGTGATCACCTGCCTGCCTTCCCCCGCGGCCTGTGCCGCGGTGGTGGAGGAGATGCTGCCCGAGGTGACACAGGGCAAGATCTGGATGGAGATGTCCACCACCGACGCCGCAGAGGTGCAGCGCTTAGGCGGCGAGGTGATCGCGCGCGGCGGCATGGCCGCCGAATGCCCCGTCTCGGGCGGCTGTCATCGGGCGGCGACGGGGAATATCTCGATCTTCATGGGGGGCGAGCGCGCGACCTTCGAGGCGGTCCTGCCGATCCTCACCGTGCTGGGGCGGCGCATCCTGCATACCGGCCCGCTGGGCAGTGCCTCGATCCTCAAGGTGATGACGAATTACCTGGCCACGGCCAATCTGCTGACCCTTTGCGAGGCCATGGTGACGATGAAGGCGGCGGGCCTTGATCCGGCGACGACCTATGAGGCGATCCGGATCTCGTCGGGCAATTCCTTCGTGCACGAGACCGAGAGCCAGATGATCCTGAACGGCTGCCGCGACATCAATTTCACCATGGATCTGGTGAAGAAGGATATCGGACTGTTCCAGAAGATCGCCGAGGACAGGGGGGTGCCGCTCGAGATCAGCCCGCTGATGGTGTCGATCTTCGAGGACGGGATCGCGCGCTATGGCGAGCGGGCGCAGTCCGACCGGATCATCGAACGGCTGGAAGAGGCGACGGGGGTTTCGGTGCTGGCGCCGGGGTTCCCGGCCGAGATGGTGGACGACGAGCCCGAGGAGCGCGGCTACGAGGTGGTCCGGGGCGGGCGGCTCTAGCCGTTCAGCGCGGCGCGTGGTGGCGGGGGGCAGAAATTTGGCCAAATTTCTGCCGCCCTGCCCGAACCGACGCGCGCCGGCAGGGCCGGCGCAGATGTGATCGGGGCGGTTTTGGCATTGGTGTTGCCGGCCCGGTTGCCTATATCCCCCTCAGCCGCCGCCCCGGGGCGAACTGCGACGGCCACCTGCGACGGCCACCTGCGACGGGGCGCCACGCCTGACCACGGGGCCTGTTGCCCCCGCTTGCCATTGCCAATGGCAAGCCGCCGACCTAGATTGCGCCGACTTCGCGGGGCGGCTGCCTCGCCCGAGAGAACAAAGGACCGACATGCAAGGCCTCGAATCCCTGATCCCGCTGATACTGATCTTTGCGATCATGTATTTCCTGTTGATCCGGCCCCAGCAGAAGAAGCTCAAGGAACATCAGGCCATGGTCGCGGCCCTCAGGCGCGGCGACCAGGTCGTCACCCAGGGCGGCGTGATCGGCAAGGTCACCAAGGTCAAGGACGACAGCAACGAGGTCGAGGTCGAGATCGCGCCCAATGTGAATGTGCGCGTCGTGCGCGGCACGATTTCGAGCGTGCTGAACAAGACAGAACCGGCCAAGTCCTGACGGACCGGCATCGGGATGTTGTATCTTCCGCTCTGGCGCTGGATCCTCGTTTCCGTCGTCGTGATCGGCGGGCTGCTCTTTGCGCTGCCCAATGCCTTTTACGACCGGGTCGAGAGGTCCAATGACGCCCGCGCCATCATCGCCTCGGGCCTGACCGATGCCGAGCTTGAGGCGACGGCCGCGCTCTGGCCGTCGTTCCTGCCGGGATCGCTGGTCAACCTGGGCCTCGACCTGCGGGGCGGGGCGCATCTTCTGGCCGAAGTGCAGGTCGCCGATGTCTATGAAAGCCGGATGGACGGCCTCTGGCCCGAGGTGCGCGATCTGCTGGCCGCCCAGCGCGATACGCTGGGCTTTGTCACCCGCGAGGACGGGCCGGCCGATCAGCTTCTGGTGCGGATCTCGAACCCCGAGGCCACGCCCCAGGCGCTCGAGCTTGTGCGCGGTCTGGCGCGGCCCGTCGCCTCGCTGACCGGGGCGGGGGCGACCGATCTGGACGTGCGCGCCCAGAACGGCCTGATCACCATCACGATGAGCGACGCCGAACGCGCCATCACCGACAATCTGACCGTGCAGCAAAGCGTCGAGATCGTGCGCCGCCGGATCGACGAAGTGGGCACGCGCGAGCCCACGATCATGCGCCAGGGCGAGGACCGGATCCTCGTGCAGGTGCCGGGCGTGGGATCCGCGCAAGAGGTCAAGGATCTGATCGGCACCACGGCGCAGCTGACCTTCCACCCGGTCGTCACCCGCACCTCGGATCCGACCACGCCGCCCGGCAGCGGCAATATCCTTCTGCCCTCGATCGACGAGCCGGGGCTGTACTACATCCTCGAACGCAGCCCCGTCATCACCGGCGAGCAGCTGATCGACGCCCAGCCCTCGTTCGACCAGAACGGCCGCCCGGCGGTGAGTTTCCGGCTGAACACCCAGGGCGGGCGGGCTTTCGGCGATTATACCGCGCAGAACATCGGCGCGCCCTTCGCCATCGTTCTGGATGACGAGGTGATCTCGGCGCCGACGATCCAGTCGCATATTCCGGGCGGATCGGGGATCATCACCGGGCAGTTCTCGGTGCCCGATACGGTCAACCTGGCGGTGCTTCTGCGCGCCGGCGCGCTGCCGGCGGGGCTTGAGTTCCTCGAGGAACGCACCGTCGGCCCCGATCTGGGCCAGGACAGCATCGACGCGGGCAAGGTGGCCGCAGTGATCGCGATGCTGGCGGTCGTGGCCTTCATGGTGGCGACCTATGGCCTGTTCGGTGTCTTCGCCAGCATCTCGCTCGGGATCAACATGACGCTGATCTTCGCCGCGCTTTCGATCGTGGGCGGCACGCTGACGCTGCCGGGGATCGCGGGGATCGTCTTGACCATCGGCATGGCGGTGGATGCCAATGTGCTTGTCTTCGAGCGGATCCGCGAAGAGTTGGGCCGCACCAAGACACCCGCCCGCGCCATCGAGCTGGGCTATGAAAAGGCGCTCTCGGCCATCGTGGACGCCAATATCACGACCTTCATCACCGCGACCGTCCTGTTCGCCGTGGGCGCGGGGCCGGTGCGCGGCTTCGCCGTGACGCTGGGGATCGGGATCGTCACGGCCGTGTTCACCTCGCTTTTCGTCACCCGGGCGCTGATCACGCTCTGGTTCAACCGCGCGCGGCCCAAGGCCGTAACCGTCTGAGGGGGCGAGAAGATGCGACTGAGGCTGGTTCCCGAAAAGACCAATATCGACTTCTTCCGCCTGCAGCGCGCCACGCTGGGCGCCTCGATCGTGATGGTCGTGGCCTCGCTGATCCTTTGGGCGGTGATGGGGCTGAACTTCGGGATCGACTTCCTGGGCGGCACCACCATCCGGGCCGAGACCTCGACCCCGATCGACCTGTCGGACTACCGCTCGGTCCTGACCGGGCTGAATGTCGGCGAGGTCGCCATCACCGAGGTCTTTGACCCGACCTTCGCCGCCAATCAGCATGTGGTGCAGATCCGGCTGTCGGCGCAAGACGGGGCCGAGGCGGTGACGGGCGCGACGATCCAGGCGGTCGAGGCAGCGCTGCGCGAGATCGACCCCGAGGTGCGCTTCACGGCGGTCGATTCGGTGGGGCCCAAGGTCTCGTCCGAGCTGATCCTTGCCGCGATCCTGGCCATGCTCGCGGCGACCGGGGGGATCCTGATCTACATCTGGCTGCGCTTCGAATGGCAATATGCGGTGGGCGCCGTGGTGGCGCTGGTGCATGACATCATCGTCACCATCGGGGTCTTTGCCCTGTTCCAGATCCGCTTCGATCTGGCGATCATCGCCGGGCTGCTGACGATCCTGGGCTATTCGATCAACGACACCGTCGTCGTCTTTGACCGGCTGCGCGAGAATCTGACCAAATACAAGGTCATGCCCCTGCGCGACGTGATGAACCTCACCGTCAACGAGACCCTCAGCCGGACGGTCGTGACCTCGGGCACCACGCTTCTGGCACTGGGGGCGATGCTGATCTTCGGCGGCGACGTGATCCGGGGTTTCACCTTCACGATCTTTCTGGGCGTGATCATCGGGACCTATTCCTCGGTCTATGTCGCCAAGAACGTGGTGCTGTATCTGGGCCTGCCGCGCGGCGACAAACCCAAGAAGGGCAATGGTGGAGAATACGCCAATATCGACGCGTGACGCGGCCTTGCGGCCGGTGCGGCGCCCTGGGGCTGCGGCCCGGGCACCAGAACGGAACGGCGAAAGGGCAGGAGTGCCATGCGGCTGAACGAGATCCGGTATGACGGCAGCCGCCCGGTCGAGGGCTATGGTCCGGGCTTTTTCCGCATCGGCGGCGAAGTGCATCAAGGCGCCGTCATGGTGCTGCCCGACGGGATCGCCGCTTGGGGCGGGTATGACGACAGGGCCGCGCTGATCGCGGCCGCCGACCGGATCGACGTGCTTTTCGTCGGCACCGGGGCCGAGATCGCCCATCCTCCGGCCGCCTTTCGCACCGCGCTCGAAGCGGCGGGGATCGGGGTCGAGGCGATGGCCTCGCCCGCCGCCTGCCGGACCTACAACGTCCTGCTGTCCGAAGGGCGGCGCATCGGCCTCGCGCTGCTGCCGGTCTGAGACGATGGAACTGGTGGTTCAGGATCTGGCTTGCGCACGCGGCGGGGCGCCGGTGCTTTCGGGCGTGAGCTTTCGCATGGCCGGGGGCGAGGCGCTGATCCTGCGGGGGCCGAACGGGATCGGCAAGACGACGCTTCTGCGCACGCTTGCGGGCCTGCAGCCGGCGGTGGAGGGGCGGATCGAGATGCCGCCCGAAGTGGCGGCCTATGCCAGCCATGCCGATGGCGTGAAGCCCACGCTGACCGTCGAGGAGAACCTTGATTTCTGGGCCGAGGTCCATGGCCGCAAGCTTGATCCGGCGGTGCTTGAGACCTTTGACCTGCGGCTCCTGCGGGGTCGGATGGCGGGCACCCTGTCGGCGGGGCAGAAGCGGCGGCTGGGGCTGGCGCGGCTTGCCGTGACGGGGCGGGAGGTGCTGTTCCTGGACGAACCCACGGTTTCGCTCGACACCGCCTCGGTCGCGCGCTTTGCGGGCTGGCTGCGCGAGGCACATCTGGCCGGGGGCGGGATCGCGGTGATCGCCACCCATATCGACCTGGGCCTCGAGGCGCCGGTGCTGGAGCTGGGCCCGTTCAAGGCCGCCGCCGATGCGGCGGGCGGATCGGACGAGGCCTTTCTGTGAAGGCGCTCCTGATCCGGGACTTGCGCCTTGCGGTGCGGGCGGGGGGCGGGTTCGGGCTTGGCCTGTCGTTTTTCCTGATCGTCGTGGTGCTGGTGCCCTTCGGCGTGGGCCCCGAGACCTCGGTGCTCAGCCGGATCGCACCGGGCATCCTCTGGGTCGCGGCCCTTCTGGCGGCCCTTCTGTCGCTCGACCGGATCTTTGCGCTGGATTACGAGGATGGCTCGCTGCCGCTTCTGGCGACCTCGCCCCTGCCGATGGAGGCGGTGGCGCTGGTCAAGGGCCTGGCCCACTGGATCACCACCGGGCTGCCGCTGACGCTGGTCGCCCCGGTTCTGGGCACGCTGCTGAACATGCAGGCCGCGGCCTTTCCCTGGCTTCTGGCGGCGCTGGCGCTGGGCACGCCGGCCCTGTCGATGATCGGCACTTTCGGGGCCGCGCTGACCGTGGGCCTGCGGCGCGGCGGGCTGTTGCTGTCGCTGATCGTGCTGCCGCTTTATGTGCCGACCTTGATCTTCGGGGCCGAGGTGGTGCGCCGCGGGGCCGAGGGGCTGGCGGTCACGACGCCGCTTCTGATGCTGGCGGGGATCACCGCGGGCTGCGTGGCGCTGCTACCTTTCGCCACTGCGGCGGCCCTGCGGGTCAATCTCAAGTGAAGGGGCCGCCGCGGGCCATTGAGGCCGGGCGCATTGCGGGCTAGATGAGGGCCATGTCGATCTGGGAATATGCCAATCCGAAGAAGTTCATCGCCACCACGGCGCCGATCGTGCCCTGGGTGATGGGGATAGCGCTTGCCCTGATCGCGACCGGGCTGATCTGGGGCTTTTTCTTCACGCCCGATGATTTCCGGCAGGGCTCGACGGTCAAGATCATCTATCTGCACGTCCCCTCGGCCTTCATGGCGATCAATGCCTGGATCATGATGCTGGTCGCCTCGCTGATCTGGCTGATCCGGCGCCACCATGTCAGCGCCCTTGCCGCCCGGGCTGCGGCACCCGTGGGCCTTGCCATGACGGTGATCGCGCTTCTGACCGGCGCGATCTGGGGGCAGCCGATGTGGGGCACGCCCTGGGTCTGGGATCCGCGGCTGACGGCCTTCCTGATCCTGTTCCTGTTCTATCTGGGCTATATGGCACTGTGGGAGGCGATCCCCGATCCCGATACGGCCGCCGATCTGACAAGCGTTCTGTGCATGGTGGGATCGGTCTTTGCGCTTCTGTCGCGCTATGCGGTGTTCTTCTGGAATCAGGGGCTGCATCAGGGGCCGTCGCTGTCGATGAACCCGGAAGAGAACATCCACAACGTCTTCTGGTTTCCGCTTCTGGTCTGCATGGCGGGGTTCGTCGGCCTGTTCCTGGCGCTGGTGCTGATGCGCACCGCGACCGAGATCCGGGTGCGCCGGATGCGCGCCCTTCAGGCCCGGGCCGACCGGGCCGAGCAGGTGGTCTGATGCCCGATCTGGGGAAATATGCGGCCGAGGTGCTGTCGGCCTATGCGGTGAGCCTTGCGATCCTGGGCGGCATCGTCTGGCTGAGCATCCGGCGCTACGCCCGCGTCAAGGCCGAGATGGAGCGCATGGAGCGGGGCGAGGATGGCTAGGGTCCGTCCCCTTGTCCTTTTGCCGCCGCTTGTCTTCGCGGGTTTTGCCGCGCTTTTCGCCTTCGGCATGTTCCGCGACAATCCCGACGAGCTTCCCACCGCGCTGGCCGGCCGCGAGGCGCCGTCGATGACGCTGGGCCCGCTGGGCAGCCTGCCGGAGCTTGACGATGCGAACCTGCGCGACGGTGAGGTCAAGCTGGTGAACTACTGGGCCAGCTGGTGCCCGCCCTGCCGGGTCGAGCATCCGACGCTGATGCAACTGGCCGATGAGGGCCTGGCCGTCTATGGCGTGAACTACAAGGATACGCCGGGCAATGCGCTGGCCTTTCTTGACGAGCTGGGCGATCCCTATGTCGGCGTCGGCGCCGATCCCGATGGGCGCACCGCGCTGGACTGGGGCGTTTACGGCGTGCCGGAAACCTTTGTGGTGGATGGCGAGGGCCGGGTCGTGATGCGGGTGGCCGGCCCTGTGACCCAGCGGGTTCTGGAAACCCGCCTGCGACCCGCGCTTGCCGAAGCGGCAGCAGGGGGCACTGGCACTGGCACGGCCACTGGCACGGGCACTGGCACGGGCGAAGAGGTAAGCGAGTAGCTTTCCCCTTGGCATTGCCTGCCTGTTGCGCATAGCGTCCGCCCGATGTGAGGTGCATTGCGCGGAGGCTTGATGGCACAAGAGCGGCTGGCCTGTTTCAAGAGTTACGATATCCGGGGCCGCCTTGGCGCGGATCTGGACGAGGCTCTGGCCTATCGGATCGGGCGTGGCTTCGCCCGCGTGCTGGCCCCCACGATGGTCGTCACCGGCCGCGACATCCGCGAATCAAGCCCCGCCCTGCAGACAGCCCTGATCGCCGGCCTGCGCGACGAGGGGGTCGATGTGATCGACCTTGGCCTCTGCGGCACGGAAGAGGTCTATTTCGCCACCGATCATTACGGCGCGGGCGGCGGGCTGATGGTGACGGCCTCGCATAATCCCATTGA
Organism: Paracoccaceae bacterium; assembly: GCA_051859505.1. Classification (GTDB taxonomy): domain Bacteria; phylum Pseudomonadota; class Alphaproteobacteria; order Rhodobacterales; family Rhodobacteraceae; genus JAFIEN01. The sequence goes on along the minus strand of JBHYFN010000017.1, from coordinate 14,964 downwards.
TTACAATGGGATCAAGATGGTGCGTGACGGCGCGCGCCCGGTCTCGGGCGAAACCGGGCTCAACCTGATCCATGATCTGGTGCTGGCCGATGACTTTGGCCCCACCCGGCCGCAGGGCGCGCTCAGGCGCGAGAACCCCCGCGATGCCTATGCCGACAGGGTCGCCGCCTATCTGGATCCCGAGGGGCTGCGCCCGCTGCGGATCCTTGTGAATGCGGGCAATGGCGTGGCCGGGCCGGCTTTCGATGCCATCGCCGACCGGCTGTCGGCGATGAACGTGCCCTTCGACTTTGTGCGCATGCACCACGATCCCGACAGCAGTTTCCCCAACGGCATCCCCAACCCCCTCCTTCCCGAGAACCAGCCCCCCACGGCCGAGGCGGTGCGCGCCACGCGGGCCGATCTGGGCGTGGCCTGGGACGGGGATTTCGACCGCTGCTTCTTTTTCGACGAAACCGGCGCCTTCGTGGACGGCGAATATGTCGTGGCGCTGCTGGCGCGGGCTTTCCTTGTGAAAGAGCCCGGCGCGCGGATCGTGCATGATCCGCGGGTGATGTGGAACACGGTGGATGTGGTGGCGAAGGGCGGCGGCGAGGCGGTGGTCTGCCGCACGGGGCATGCGCATCTGAAGGCGAAGATGCGCGAGGTGGACGCGGTCTATGGCGGCGAGATGTCGGCGCATCACTATTTCCGCGCCTTCATGTATTGCGACAGCGGGATGATCCCCTGGATCCTCGTGGCCGAGCTGGTGTCGCGGTCGGGCCAGCCGCTCTCGGCGCTTCTGGCCGAGATGCGGGCGGCCTTTCCCTCCTCGGGCGAGATCAACTTCCACATCGAGGACAAGGCGACCGCCATCGCGCGGTTCGAGGCGGCCTATCTGCCGGGGGCGAAGGGCGTGGACCGGCTCGACGGCCTCAGCCTTGATATGGGGGCGTGGCGGGCGAACCTGCGGGCGTCGAACACCGAGAATGTGTTGCGGCTGAATGTCGAGACGCGGGGCGACAGGGCGCTACTGGCCGGGAAGGTGGCCGAGATCAGCGCCCTGATCCAGGGCTGAGGCCGGCGGGCGCGCGGCTCAGAGGTTCATCATCGCGGTGAACCGCTCCTCGCGCACGTCGAGCAGAACCTCGTCCACCGCGCGCGCCGCATCCGAGCAGAGCCAGGCCATCACCGAGGCCGGCACAGCGGTGGGCACGAGTTTTTCCTGCGGGATCTGGCTGATCGGGTTCAGGCCCGCCTGCCGGATTTCCGATTGCATGGCGGTATCGGTGGGCGGGATGCCGATGAAGAAGGACTGGATGCCGTGGGGCGCGAGTTCCAGCGCCATCATCTGGGTCAGCATCCGCGCGCCGGCCTTGGAGACGCAATAGGCCGTCCAGCCCTCCATCGGGGTGGTGGCGGCCCCGGTGCCCGCGTTGACGATCACGCCTTTCGAGGCCTTGAGGAGCGGCAGGCAGGCCAGGACCATGCGCTGGAGGCCGACGACATTGACCTCGAAGGCGGGCTTGAGCGTATCGGCGGGCAGGTGTTCGAGATGGCCGATGGGCGCGATCACGCCTGCGTTGTTGACCAGCACGTCGAGCCGGCCGCCGAAGGCCTCGAGCTTGGCGACGGCGCTAGCGACGGAGGCCGCGTCCGTCACGTCAAGCGGGAAGGTCACGGCCCCGGCGAGCGCCCCCATGTCGGCCGCGCCGTAGAAGCCGGCAAAGACCTGCGCGCCGTGGTCCACGAGCTGGCGGACAAGTTCCGCCCCGATGCCGCGGCCGGCGCCGGTGACGAGGATCGTCTTGCCGGAAAGCGAGGGGACGGGGACGGTGGCGAGGTTGAACATTTCTCTTGACCTTGTGCCGGGTGTTGCGATTAATTGGTCTGACCACTTGACGTCTTAGGCTGTGGAGGCCGGTCTGTCAAAGGGTTTGGGGGGAAGCGGCATGGCAGCAGGACCAAGCGAGTCGCGGGTGCGCCGGGCGGGGCAGAAATTTGGCCAAATTTCTGCCGTGGGGGGCTCTGCCCCCCGGGGCCTGTGGCCCCTCCCCCCGGGATATTTGGGAACAAAAGAAGCAGGGATCGTGGCGTGAAGCGGGTTGTCGTTACCGATTATACCTTTCCGGGTCTTGCGCAGGAGGAGGCGGCCGCGCAGGCGGCCGGTGCCGGGTTCGCGGCGCATCAGTGCAAGTCTGCGGCCGAGGTGGCCGAGGCCGTGGCCGGGGCGGATGTGGCGCTGGTGCAGTTCGCGGCCTTCGGGGCCGAGGCTGCGGCGGCCATGGTGCCCGGCGGCACGGTGATCCGCTATGGCGTGGGCTATGACAATATCGACCTTGCGGCGGCGCGGGCGGCGGGGTTGCGGGTCGGGTATGTGCCCGATTACTGCGCCGACGAGGTGGCCGATCACACCGCGGCGGCGGCGCTGGCGCTGTTGCGCAAGCTCATGGCGATGGATGCCTCGGTCCGGGCCGGGGACTGGGCGGCGGTGAAGGTGGCCCGCCCGATGAAGCCGTTTTCCGAGACGGTCTTCGGCTTCTTCGGGCTGGGGCAGATCGGGCGGGCGGTGCTGGCGCGGCTGACGGGCTTTGGCTTTCGCTTCATCGCGGCCGATCCGGGCGTCTCGGCCGAGGAGGCGGCGCGGCTGGGGGTGGAGCTGGTGGACAGCGACACGCTGTTGGCGCGCGCAGATATCATCTCGCTCCATGCGCCGGCGACCGGGGCCACGACCGGGTTTTTCGATGCCGTGCATCTGGGCCGGATGCAGCCCCATGCGATGATCGTGAACACCGCGCGGGGCCTGCTGATCGAGGAGGCGGATCTGGCGGCCGCGCTGCGCGACGGGGTGATCGCGGGGGCGGCGCTGGATGTGTTCCGCACCGAGCCGCTGCCCGCCGACAGCCCGCTGCGGGGGGCGCCGAACCTGATGCTGAGCCCCCATGCCGCCTGGTATTCCGAGGCCGCCATCGGGCGGTTGCAGGGCCTTGTGGCCGAGGATGTGGCCCGCGCGCTTCGGGGTGAGGGGCCGCGCAAGCCGGTGCCGATGTAGCGCGCATCCGTTTCCGGTTGCGGGGGCAGGAGGGCCCCCCGCACTGCCGGATCGACAACGACCCTCCGGGAGGACGATCATGCTGAAATTGACGAAACTGAGCCTGTCGGCGGCGCTTCTGGCCGGCACGGCCACTGTGGCCCTTGCCGATGCGATCACGCTGGAGCCCGGGATGGAGACCGATATGGTCCTTCTGCCCAAGTTCCTGGGGATCCTTGTCTTCGACCAGGCCAATGAAGGCGCGCAGGAGGCCCATGCCGAGCTTGGCAATCCGGGCAGCCTCCTGTTCCAGGGGCCGACGCCGGAGAACTCGGTCGCGGGGCAGATCGAGATCATGACGACGGCGGCCACCAATGCCGTGGGCGCGGTGCTGCTGTCGAACAACGCGGGCGACCAGATCGCCCCGGCGGCGGAAGCGGCGCAGGCGGCCGGCACGCGCGTCGTGACCTGGGACAGCCCGATCCCGGGTGGTGCGGGCGAGGATGTCTTCGTGGCGCAGGTCGATTTCGGCTCGATCGGGGTGGTGATGGCCGATATGGCGCATTCGATCCTGGGCGGGTCGGGGCAGATGGCGGTGCTTTCGGCCACGCCGGATGCGGCCAACCAGAACGCCTGGATCGCCGCGATGCAGGAAGCGCTTGAGGCAGACGACAAATATGCCGGCATCGAGCTGGTCGATATCGTCTATGGCGACGATCAGGCCGAGGTTTCCTACAACCGCGCGCTCGCCCTGGTGGACAGCCATCCCGATCTGGGCCTGATCATGTCGCCCACCACCGTGGGCATCCAGGCCGCGGCCAAGGCGATGCAGGACGAAGGCCTGTGCGATCAGGTCAAGACCTCTGGCCTTGGTCTGCCGTCCGAGATGGTCAGCTACACGATGAACGGCTGTGCGCCGGAATTCGCGCTGTGGGATTTCCGTGACCTTGGCTATCTGACCTACTACACCGCCTATGGCCTGGCCACCGGCCAGCTGACCGGCGAGATCGGCGAAAGCTTCGTCGCCGGCCGGATGGGCGAATACACGATCGAGGAAGATCCCGGTCGGGACGGGTCGAAGCGCATCCTGATGGGGCCCTTCACCGTCTATACCTCGGACAATGTCGAGGCGGCTGCCCAGTAAAGGGCCTGAGCGGGCCGCAGGCGGACCTCCCGTCGCCTGCGGCCTCTTTCTTCCCAGGAGACCCGCTCCATGACCGCACCGGTTCTGGCCCTTCAGGACGTGTCGAAAAGCTTTGGCATGACGCAGGCCCTGTCTGCCATGTCGCTGACCCTGTTTCCGGGCGAGGTGCATGCCATCGTGGGCGAGAACGGGGCCGGAAAATCCACGATGATCAAGATCATGACCGGGGTGCATCAGCCGACCTCGGGCAGGATCCAGGTCGACGGGCAGGTGGTCACGATCCCCGGCACCAAGGCCGCGCGCGAGCTTGGCGTGGCCGCGATCTATCAGGAGCCGATGGTCTTTCCCGATCTGGATGTGGCCGAAAACATCTTCATTTCCTCGACCGATCTGGGGCTGTTGCAGCGCCGCGGGCAGTTGCGCGACAAGGCACATGCGCTGATCGACCGGATCGGGATGCGGCTCGATGTGGACCGGATCGCGGCGGGCCTCACGCTGGCCGAGCAGCAGGCGGTCGAGATCGCGCGGGCGCTGTCTCAGGATGTGCGCGTCCTGATCATGGACGAACCGACCGCGAGTCTTTCGGCCCATGAGGCGGGCGAGTTGCGGCGCGTGGCGCGGACGCTGGCGGCGCAGGGCGTGGCGGTCGTCTATATCAGCCACCGGCTGGAAGAGATTTTCGAGGTGGCCGACCGGGTGACGGTGATCCGTGACGGGCAGCATATCTCGACCAAGCCCGTGGGCGAGGTGACGCCCGACAGCCTGATCGCCGATATGGTCGGGCGCGAGGTGGGGAATTTCTACGCCAAGGCGCCCAGCCAGGCACGGGACGAGGTGATCCTCTCGGTCAGCGGGCTGGGGGTTGCGGAGGTGTTTTCCGGCGTCAGCTTCGATCTGCACCGGGGCGAGGTTCTGTGCATGGCGGGCCTGATCGGCGCGCGGCGCACGGATGTGGCGCTGGCTTTGTTCGGCATCCGGTCTGCGACCGAGGGAGAGGCGCGCTACAAGGGGCAGCCCTGGCGCCCCCGCGACGCGGCCGAGGCGATTGCGGCAGGCATCGCCTATGTCTCGGAGGATCGGCGCAAGCTGGGGCTGGCGATGCCGATGCCGATCCGGGCGAATGTGACGCTGGCCACCTTGGGGAAGGTGCTCTCGCCGCTTGGCCTTGTCCGGCTGGGGCAGGAACGGGCGGTGGCGGAAAGCCATCGCAAGCGGCTGAACATCCGCACGCCGCATGTGGAGCTTTCGGTGGGAATGCTCTCGGGGGGCAACCAGCAGAAGGTGATGCTGGCCAAATGGCTCGAGATGAAGCCCGATCTTCTGATCTTCGACGAACCGACCCGGGGGATCGACGTGGGCGCCAAGGCCGAGGTGCATGACCTGATCCGCGATTTCGTGGCCGAGGGCGGGGCGGCGCTGGTGATCTCCTCGGACCTGCCCGAGGTGCTGGCTTTGGGCGACCGGATCCTCGTCATGCGCGAGGGGCGGCAGATGGGGATCCTCAGCCATGAAGAGGCCAGTCAGGAAGCGGTGATGCGGCTGGCCACCGGGCAGATGCAGGGGGCGGCCTGATGGACCGGATCAGCCCGCAGACGCTGCGAATTCTGGCGCTTCTGGTGGTGCTGGGCCTCGTGGTGGCCTTCTTCGCAAGCCAGATCGACAATTACTTCAATGCGCGGCTGTTCAACCGGATCTCGTCTTCCGTGGCGATCATGGCGCTCATTGCCTGCGGGCAGACGCTGGTGATCCTGACGCGCAACATCGACCTTTCGGTCGGCTCGATCGTGGGCTTTGCGGCCTTTGCCACCGGCAACATGGTGGCGGGCTGGCCCGAGATCCCGCCGCTGCTGCTGGCGGGCTACGCGATCTTCGTGGGGGCCTGTTTCGGCGTGGTGAACGGGTTGCTGGTCGCCTATGCGCGGGTGCCCGCGATCATCGTGACGCTGGCGACGATGGCGATCTTCCGGTCGCTTCTGGTGGAATATTCCGGCGCGCGGTCCATCACCTCGGACACGCTGCCGCAATGGCTGGTGCAGTTTCCCAACACGGTCCTGTTCGAGGTGGCGGGCGTGCAGTTCCGCGCGGCCTTCGTCACCGCCGTCGTCATCGTGATCGCCGTCCATGTGGCCCTCATGCGCCTGCGCCCGGCGCGCAAGTTCTATGCCGTGGGATCGAACCCGGAGGCGGCCGAGATGGCGGGGATCAACCTCAAGGCCACGGTCTTTGCCGCTTTCGTGCTCTCGGGCGCGCTGGCGGGGCTGGCGGGGTTCATGTTCCTTGCGCGCTTCGGCAATATCACCGTGGTGGCGGGGCTGGGGTTCGAGCTGAAATCGGTCGCGGCGGCCGTGGTGGGGGGCGTCAACATCTTTGGCGGCTCGGGCACGGTGATCGGCGCGCTGATCGGGGCGATCCTCGTGGACCTGATCGACACGAGCCTTGTGCGCTGGCCCTTCGTCACCGAATTCTGGCGCGAGGCGGTGCTGGGCGCGCTGATCCTGACCGCGGTGGCGGTGGATGCGATCCTGATGCGGCGGCTGATCGCGCTGCGCGTGCGGCGCGAGAAGGAACGGAAGGAGGCCGAGGCCCGATGATGCAGCGTCTGCAAAGCTGGGAAGGGTTCCTGTTCCTCGTCCTCGTGGTGATCGTGGTCGGGAATTCCTGGCTCTCGCCCAATTTCCTGACGGTGGGCAACCAGATCAACCTGTTCCAGCTCTCGATCGAAAAGATCATCGTGGCCCTCGTGATGACCTTCGTCATCATCAATGCCGAGATCGACCTGTCGGTCGGCTCGATGATGGGGCTGTCGGCCTGCGCCTTCGGCTGGATGTTCCAGCAAGGCGTGGATCCGGTGATGGCCATCGGCATCTGCCTGTTGATCGGGGTGGCCGGGGGGGCGCTGAACGGCTGGTTCATCGCCAGGGTCGGGCTGCCCTCGCTGGTGGTGACGCTGGCCACGCTGATCGGGTTTCGGGGGCTGGCGCGGGTGCTGGTCGAGGATCGGGGGGTGAGCGGCTTTCCCGACTGGTTCAACGCGCTGGGGCAGCGCGGCCTGATCGGGCCGGTGCCCTTCGGCCTGATTGCCTTTGCGGTGCTGTTCGTGCTGCTTTACATCGTGCTTCAGCATTCGGGTTTCGGCCGCAAGACCTATGTGATCGGCACCAACCGCGAGGTGGCGGATTATGCCGGCATCGACACGGCGCGCCACAAGCTGATGATCTTCATCATGTCGGGCGCGATCTCGGCCTTTGCGGGGCTTCTCTTCGCGGCGCGGGTGGGGGCGGTGCGGGGCGATGTGGCGCAGGGGTTCGAGCTGGACATCATCACCATGGTGCTTCTGGGCGGGGTCAGCATCTTCGGCGGCTCGGGCACGCTGATGGGCACGCTGCTGGCGATCCTGATCGTGCTGAGCTTGCGCAACGGGATGGCGCTGATGAACATCACCGGGCATATCCAGACCGGAGTTGTTGGCCTGCTGCTGATCGCCTCGGTCCTTGTGCCGCGCATCCGCTGGGGAATGAAGGCGCGGGCGGTGGGGTAGGAGGATTTTGGCCAAAATCCTCCTGCCGGAATTTGGAAAATTCCGGGCCTCGAATTTGGACAAATTCGAGGGCGTCCGCCCCGACGACGATGGCCTGCCGGCTATCGGCCTGGTTCAAATGCCATGGGGCGCGGCGGGGAAGAGTCGGATCCACCCTTGCCTCTCCGCTTGGGAGAGTCTGACAGCACCCGGACCCGGGGCGCTAGCCCCTCAGGCGGTGGCGCGCCTCCGCAGGATCTGCACCGCCTCGATCACGAGGGGCGAGATACCATCCGCGCCGCCGTCGATCAGCGCATAAAGCTGGTTCAGCATTCGCGGCTCCCAGAAGGTGCGCAGGTGACCCGCCACGCCTTCGGCCGGGCTTTGCCCGGGTTGGGTGGCAAAGAAGGTGGCGATCTGGTTGGCCATATGGACCAGACGCTCTTGCGGGCTGTGGTGGCCGCCTTCGTGGTCAAGTGGCATCGCTTGCTCCGTCATTGATCCTGTCGGCATGGGAAAAAACCGCGATCTGGCCGCGCGCCGCTGTCGCCACGGTCAGACCCGCGCTGTCGGCCAGCCGCACCGCATGGGCCGTGGGGGCGGAAACCGCCAGCAGCACCGGGCATCCCGCCATCACCGCCTTCTGCACCATCTCGACCGACACGCGCGAGGTCAGCACGATCGCGCCCGCGCCCGCCTCGATCCCGTCCCGCGCCAGCGCGCCGATCAGCTTGTCCAGCGCATTGTGCCGCCCCACATCCTCGCGCGCGACGGTGATGCCCCGGCCCGGCTGCCAGAAGCCCGCCGCATGGACGGCATGGGTTTCGTCATGCAGCGGCTGCCAGCGGCGCAATTCCGCGAGCGCGGCCCGCGCATCCTCGCGCGTCAGGCGCAGCCCGCCGGCGGCCAGAAGGGGCAGGGGGCGCATCGCCTGATCCAGGCTGTCGATCCCGCAAAGCCCGCAGCCCACCGGCCCGACACTGGCGCGGCGGCGCGCGTCCAGAGCGCCGGACCGCTCCTCGGGCAGCCAGATCCGCGCCTCGATGCCGGTTCCGTGCTCGACGATCTCCAGATCGCCGATCTCGGCCGGGGTCGCAAAGCCTTCGGTCAGGGTGAAGCCCACCGCGAAATCCTCGAGATCCGCGGGCGTGGCCATCATCACCGCCTGGGTCGAGCCGTTATAGACCAGCGCGACCGCCACCTCTTCGGGCAGGGCGCGGAAATCCTCGGGTCCCGAGGCCGCGACAAGGCGCGAGGGCGGGGTATGCACGCTCACCGCCCGCCCCCTATTCCGCCGCCGGCAGGATGCGGCGCGACTGATCCGCCATCTCGGCATAGTCGCGCTGCCAGGCCGAGGGCCCGTTCGACAGCGACACCTGCACCGCCGTCACCTTGTATTCCGGGCAGTTGGTCGCCCAGTCGGAATAATCGGTCGTCACGACATTGGCCTGAGTCTCGGGGTGGTGGAAGGTCGTGTAGACCACGCCCGGCGCCACCCGGTCAGTGATCTTCGCGCGCAGGCTGGTTTCGCCCGAGCGCGAGGCCAGCCGCACCCAATCGCCGTCGCGGATGCCGCGGTTCTCGGCGTCATGGGGGTGGACTTCCAGCACATCCTCGGCATGCCAGACCGTATTCTCGGTCCGCCGCGTCTGGGCGCCCACGTTGTATTGCGACAGGATCCGCCCGGTCGTCAGCAACAGCGGAAAGCGCGGGCCGGTGCGTTCGTCGGTCGGCACATATTCGGTGACGATGAACCGCCCCTTGCCGCGCACGAAGCCGTCGATATGCATGATCGGTGTGCCCTCGGGCGCGTCATCATTGCAGGGCCACTGGACCGATCCCTTTTCGTCCAGCATCTCGTAGCTGACATTGGCGAAACTGGGCGTGGTCGCCGCGATCTCGTCCATGATCCGGGCGGGATGGGTATAGGTCCAGCCCGCGCCCATCGCATTGGCCAGAAGCATGGTCACTTCCCAGTCGGAATAGCCATTGCGCGGCTGCATCACCTTGCGCACGCGGTTGATGCGGCGTTCGGCATTGGTGAAGGTGCCGTCCTTTTCCAGGAAGGTCGAGCCGGGCAGGAAGACATGGGCGTAGTTCGCCGTCTCGTTCAGGAACAGGTCCTGCACGATGACGCAGTCCATCGCCGCCAATCCGGCGGCCACATGTTTCGTGTCGGGGTCGGATTGCAGGATGTCTTCGCCCTGCACGTAAAGCCCCTTGAACGTGCCCTCGACCGCCGCATCGAGCATGTTGGGAATGCGCAGGCCGGGATCCTTGTCGATGACCGCGCCCCAGAGTTTCTCGAACACCTCGCGGGTCGCGTCCTGGCTGACATGGCGGTAGCCGGGCAGCTCGTGCGGGAAAGACCCCATGTCGCAGGCGCCCTGCACGTTGTTCTGGCCCCGCAGCGGGTTCACCCCCACGCCGGGGCGGCCGAGGTTGCCGGTCAGCATGGCCAGGTTGGCGATGCCCATGACGGTGGTGGAGCCTTGCGAATGTTCCGTCACGCCAAGGCCGTAGTAGATTGCCCCGTTGCCGCCCGTGGCAAAGAGGCGCGCGGCCTGCCGCAGCTCCTCGGAGGGTACGCCGGTCAGAAGCTCGGTCGCCTCGGGCGCGTGGCGGGGATCGCTGACGAAGGCGGCATAATCCTGGAACTCGTCCCAGTCGCAGCGGGTGCGGATGAAATCCTCGTCGAACAGGCCTTCGGTCACGATGACATGGGCCAGCGCGGTGACCACGGCCACGTTGGTGCCGGGGCGGAGCGGCAGGTGATGGGCGGCCTCGACATGCGGGGTCTTCACGAGGTCGATCCGGCGGGGGTCGATCACGATCAGTTGCGCGCCTTCGCGCAGGCGCTTTTTCAGGCGGCTGGCAAAGACCGGGTGGCCGTCGGTCGGGTTGGCGCCGATGATGATGACGACGTCGGTCTGTTCGACAGAGTCGAAATCCTGCGTGCCGGCAGAGGTGCCGAAGGTCTGGCCCAGACCATAGCCCGTGGGCGAATGGCAGACGCGGGCGCAGGTATCGGTGTTGTTGTTGCCGAAGACGGCGCGGATCATCTTCTGGACGAGGTAGGTTTCCTCGTTCGTGCAGCGGCTCGAGGTGATGCCGCCGATGGCCTGACGGCCGTGTTTCGCCTGGATGTCACGCAGGCGCGTCGCGGCGAAGGTGATGGCCTCGTCCCAGGAAACCTCGCGCCAGGGATCGGTGATACGCTCGCGGATCATCGGGTTGAGGATGCGGTCCGAATGGCTGGCATAGCCCCAGGCGAAGCGGCCCTTGACGCAGGAATGGCCGCGATTGGCCTTGCCGTGCTTCCAGGGCACCATGCGCACGACCTCATCGCCGCGCATCTCGGCCTTGAAGGAACAGCCCACACCGCAATAGGCGCAGGTGGTGATGACGGACCGGTCGGGCGTGCCGATCTCGATCACGGATTTTTCCTGCAGGGTGGCGGTCGGGCAGGCCTGCACGCAGGCCCCGCAGGAGACGCAATCCGAGGTCAGGAAGCTGTCGGCCTTGCCGCCCGCCTTGACCCGGCTGTCGAAACCGCGCCCTTCGATCGTCAGCGCGAAGGTGCCCTGCACCTCTTCGCAGGCGCGCACGCAGCGCGAGCAGACGATGCATTTGGCGGGGTCATAGGTGAAATAGGGGTTGCTCTCATCCTTGGGGATGTAGCGGGGGTTCTCGGCGGTGGGGCTGCGCACTTCGAAATGATTATCGCCCTTGGCATAGCGCACGTCGCGCAGGCCGACGGCGCCGGCCATGTCCTGCAATTCGCAGTCGCCGTTGGCCGCACAGGTCAGGCAGTCGAGCGGGTGGTCCGAGATGTAAAGCTCCATCACGCCGCGGCGCAGTTTTTTCAGCTTGCCGGTCTGCGTATGGACAACCATCCCCTCGGCCACAGGCGTGGTGCAGGAGGCGGGCGTGCCGCGGCGGCCCTCGATCTCGACCACGCACAGGCGGCAGGAGCCGAAGGCGTCGAGGCTGTCGGTGGCGCAAAGCTTGGGGACCTGGATCCCGGCCTCGGCGCTGGCGCGCATGACCGAGGTTCCGGCGGGCACGGTGACGGGGAAGCCGTCGATGGTGAGCGTGACCGTCTCGGTCGAGGGCGAGGGCTTGGTGCCCATGTCGCGTTCGTCGAAGGCGGGGAGGATGAAATCCTTCATCTCATGGCTCCTGTTCGTGTCATCCGGGAAGGCGAAAACTGATCAGTTTTCGCAGCGATTTCTGTGCAGAAATCGCCCCCGCTCATTCCGCAGCCTCACGCATCGGGGTGAAGTCCTCGGGGAAATGGCTCAGCGCCGACATCACCGGATAGGGCGTGAACCCCCCCAGCGCGCAAAGCGAGCCGTCCTTCATCGTCTCGCACAGATCGGTCAGCAGCGGGATCGCCCCCGCCTCGCCCGCGCGGATGCGGTCGATGGTCTCGACCCCGCGCACCGCGCCGATCCGGCAGGGGGTGCATTTGCCGCAGCTTTCCACCGCGCAGAATTCCATCGCGAACCGCGCCATGCCGGCCATGTCGACCGTGTCGTCGAACACCACGATCCCGGCGTGGCCGATCAACCCGCCTTGACCGTCGAAATCCTCGTAGCCAAAGGGCGTGTCGAATTTCGACGGCGGGAAATAGGCGCCGAGCGGCCCGCCCACCTGCACCGCCTTCACGGGACGACCCGTCGCCGTGCCGCCGCCGATGCCCTCGACAATCTCGCCGAGCGGCATGCCGAAGGCGGTTTCGAACAACCCGCCGAAGCGCACATTGCCCGCGATCTGCAAGGGGATCGTGCCGCGCGACCGGCCAAGGCCGAAGTCCTGATAGAAGGCGGCACCCTTTTCGAAGATCACAGGCACGGTGGCCAGCGAAATCACGTTGTTCACCACGGTCGGCCGGCCGAGGAAGCCTTCCAGCGCCGGCAACGGCGGCTTGGCGCGCACGATGCCGCGCTTGCCCTCGAGCGAGTTCAGGAGCGAGGTCTCTTCGCCGCAGACATAGGCGCCCGCGCCGACGCGGATCTCCATGTCGAAGGCCGTGCCGGACCCCAGGACCGACGGCCCCAGCACGCCCTCGGCGCGCGCGATCCGCACCGCTTCCTGCATCACCTCGATCGCGTCCGGGTATTCCGAGCGCAGGTAGACATAGCCCTTCGTCGCCCCCACGCCGAGGCCCGCGATCGCCATGCCCTCGATCAGGGTGAAGGGGTCACCTTCCATCACCATCCGGTCGGCGAAAGTGCCGCTGTCGCCTTCGTCCGCATTGCAGACGATGTATTTCCGGGGCCCCTGTGCCTTGCGCACCGTTTCCCATTTGATCCCCGTCGGGAACCCCGCGCCGCCCCGGCCGCGCAGGCCCGAGGCGCGGACCTCCTCGACGATATCCGCCTCGGTCATCTCCAGCGCGCGCCGCAGGCCGGCAAGCCCTCCATGCGCCTGATAATCGCCAAGCGACAGCGGGTCGATCAGGCCCACGCGGGCGAAGGTAAGGCGGGTCTGGCGGGCGAAGAAGGGGATCGCCTCGACCGGGCCCAGTGCCTTGGGGTGGTCGCCCGCCTCGAACAGCGCCGGCACATCGGCGGGCGTCATCGGGCCGAAGGCGGTGCGGCCCCCCGCGGTTTCCACCTCGACCAACGGCTCGAGCCAGATCATCCCGCGCGAGCCGTTGCGCACCAGCGTCACCTCGATGCCGCGGCGGGTGGCCTCGTCCTCTACTGCCTTCGCCACGGCATCGGAACCCAAGGCACGGGCGGCCGCGTCGCGGGGGACGTAGATATTCATGGTCCCGGTCGTCATGCGCGCGCCTCCGCGATGATCTCGTCCAGCGCTTCGGGCGTCACCCGGCCCAGCACCTTGCCGTCGACCAGCGCCGCCGGCCCGCAGGCGCAGAGGCCTAGGCAATAGACCGGCTCCAGCGTGACGGCGCCATCGGTCGTGGTGCCGTGCCAGTCGACCCCGAGCGCGGCCTTCGCGTGATCGGCCAGCGCATCCGCGCCCACCGCCTGACAGGCCTCGGCCCGGCAGATCTTGACCACGCGCCGCCCGGCCGGATGGTCGCGGAAATCGTGGTAGAAGGTCATCACGCCATGGACCTCGGCGCGGGAGATGTTCAGCGCCTCGGCGATCACCGGCAGGGCGTCGTCGGGCACATGGCCCCATTCGGCCTGCACCGCATGCAGAATCGGCAGAAGCGGGCCTTCAAGCCCCTGATGGGCCTTGAGAATTTCGGACATGCGGCTGTGAAGGCTGGCGGGATGCAGGGTCATGGGCCCCCTCTGGCGTGGCGATTTGCATACCAGTGAATGCCATTTACTGCGGTGAATCAATATCGCAGTTTCGTCGTTTGATAGATACTCTCTATCAAGCGGCGCTCATCCGCCGCGCCTCCTGCAGAAGAGCGGCGATCAGCGGCGTATGCGGTTCGCGCCAGGGGGCGATCAGGCCGACGGCATGGCGCGCGTCGGGATCGGTGATCTGCAGGGCCACAAGCGGGCCGGTATCCAGAAAGACCTCGGCCGCGCGTTCGGGCAGGATCGTGGCCCAGCCGCCCCGCATCACATGGCTGATGAGAACGATGGTCGAATTGGTCTCGAGCGCGGGCTGCGCGGTCACGCCGGCGGCGGCGAGATGACCGGCGATGATGCGGCGGTTCTGCATGTCGGGCGTCAGGAGGCAGAGCGGCAGGTCCGCCAGTTCCTCCCAGCGGATGCTCGTCCGCCCGGCGTGAGGATGGTCGGCGGGGATCACCAGGACGTAGCGCTCGGCATAAAGCGGCACTGTCACGACCCGGCCGAGGGGTTCGTTGTCGAGATAGCTGATGCCGGCGTCGACGGTGAGATCCTCGAGCTGTTGGAGGATGTCGATCGAGGTGGTGGAGAGAACGGAAAAGCGCAGGTTGGGATGGGCGCGGGCGAAGCGGGTGGTCAGGTCCGAGGCGGCGGTCAGGGCGGTGGGGATGACGGCCAGGCGCAGCGTGCCGGTCAGGCCCTCGCGGGCGGCGCGGATTTCCTCTTTCATGGTGCGGGCATCGCCCACGATGCGGCGCGCCCAGTCGAGTACGCGTTCGCCTTCCGGCGTGAGGCCGCCATAGCGCGAGCCGCGCAGGACGAGCATCGTGCCCAATTCGCCCTCGAGCTGCTTGATCGCGGCCGAGAGCGTGGGTTGGGTGATGCCGAGGCCTTCGGCGGCACGGCCGAAATGGCGGGCCTGGGCGAGAGCGATGAACATCTCGAGCTTGTCGATCATGGGCGGCCCCGGTGCTGCGACGGCAGAGTTGCAGGAAACGGTCGGTAGGGC
>JBHYFN010000016.1:0-77573 GCA_051859505.1 Paracoccaceae bacterium | reverse complement strand
CAACTCCTCCTGATCCTGCATGGATCACAGTGGCACAAGTGCCGTCAGGAGGGGCTACCCAACCCATCATCAGAGCCGCTCTCCTGCGAAAAGCACCATCCCGGATCGTCGGGACCGGTCCTCACAAAGGCGTTGCCTGCCGGTCGCACCGGCGATACGATCAAAAGATGAACCGATTCATTTATTGACCATGACCCGACCGCCGACAGGCAAGCGCGAAAGGCGCAAGGCAGAGACCCGCGAGGCGCTTCTTGCCGCCGCAAGCGACATGTTCCGCAAGCGAGGCTTCGAGGATACGTATATGGAGGAGATCGCGCAGGCAGCCGGCATCGCGGTCGGAACCTGCTACAACTACTTCGAGCGCAAATCGGACCTGCTGATCGCGCTGGTCACCGAGTCCGACCGCTCGGCCATCGCCGGGGCCGAGGCGATCTTCGCCGATCTGCCGCAGGATCCGGTCGAGGCGATCTGTGCCATCGCCCTTCATGACTCGCGGGAAGCCCTTGCGGCGCTCGGCAAGGCGTCCTGGCGGCAGGTCATTGCCGCAACGCTTGAATATCCCGACAGCGCCTTCACCCGCGACTACGCCCGGACGACCGAGGAACTGCGCGGCCTGATGACCCGCTGCATCGCCCTGTTGCAGGCCCGCGGCAGCCTCCGGCCCGATCTGGATGCCGATACGATGTCGAGGACCGTCTTTGCCGCGAAATACATGCTCTTCATCGACCATGTCAGCGACGAGAACGCCCCTCTTGCCCGGCACGAAGACGAGGTCCGCACCGCCCTGCGCACCATCGTCGAGGGGCTGCGCCCCGACACCGCCTCAGACCCATAAGACCAACAACCCGCACCGACAGGAGACGCCTTCATGACCATCCGCACCACCACCGCCCTTGCCACCTGCCTCGCCCTGCTTGCCCTCCCCGCTGCGGCCTAGGATACGACGCGGGACCACCTCGTCATCGCAACCCAGGTCACGGCCGACATCCTTGACGGACAGGTCAGCACGTCCGGCCACGCCCTGATCCACGAGCTCTTCAGCCAGCCCCTCTTGCGTTTCGACAGCGAGTCCGGCGAGTTCGTGCCCGACCTTCTCGAGAGCTTCTCGATTTCCGACGATGGCATGACGATGACGCTGGTCCTGCCCGAGGGGCTGAGCTTCACCAGCGGCAATCCGCTGGATGCCGCCGCGCTGAAGGCCTCGATCGAGCGCTATGTCGAGGTCAGCCCCTATGCCTTCGACTATGACGGCATGACCGAGATCCGGGTGATCGACGACCGGACGCTCGAGATCGACAACGAGATCGGCTTCAACGTCATGCTGCCGGTCTTCATCACCAGCTTCGGCGCCCCCTACGATACCCTGATGGCCGAAGAGATGGGCGATGCCTTCCTTGCCAATCCCGTCTCGGTCGGCCTGTTCCGGATCGCCAGCCATGGGTGCCCGGCATGGACCTCGAGCTTGAGCGCGTCGACGACCATCGCACCAACATGCCCATGGTCGCCAATCAGGGGGCGGCGCATGTCGGGCAGGTGACGGTGCGGCTGATCTCGGACGCCCAGACCCGC
The DNA here is from genome assembly GCA_051859505.1 of Paracoccaceae bacterium. Lineage (GTDB taxonomy): Bacteria > Pseudomonadota > Alphaproteobacteria > Rhodobacterales > Rhodobacteraceae > JAFIEN01. The sequence continues at coordinate 76,004 of JBHYFN010000016.1, read as the reverse complement.
GCGAACGAGCTTGAGGCGGGCACGGTCGATATCGTCGAGGGGCTGCCGGCCTCGGCCCTGCGCTATATGGCCGACAATCCCGACTACCAGCTCCTCGCGCTCGAGGCGCCGCAGATGACCGGGCTGGCCTTCAACACGGCCCGCCCGCCCTTTGACGATCCCGACCTGCGCCGCGCGCTGGCAATGGCGGTCGACCGCGACCAGCTTGCCCTTGCCCTTGAAGGGGCGGCCGTGCCGCAATGGGCCTTCGTCACCGAAGCGATGATCGCCTATAGCCCCGAGGCGGCCGGCGTCATGCAGTCGCTCTATCCCGCCGATCCCGACGCCGCCCGCGCCGCCCTTGCCGAAGCGGGCTGGGTCGACACGAACGGCAACGGCATCCTGGACAAGGACGGGGTCGAGCTGTCGGTCGAACTCCTGATCGATTCCGGTTCGGCGGTCGAGACGGGCGCCGCCCCTGTCCTGCAGGCCCAGCTGAGCGCCGTGGGCGTCGATGCGCGCATCGCCATGGTCGACGGCACGACGCTAAGCGATCTGATGGATGCCGGAACCTTCGACTTCGGCTTTTCCGGCTTTCAATGGGTCGATCCCGATATCCTGACCTATCGCTTCACCGAAGGGGCCTCGCCCTCGCAATATGCCCCGCCCGAACTGGCCGATGCGCTGGACGCGGCCCGCATGGTCGCCGATCCGGCCGAACGCGCCGAGGCCTATCTCGCGATCCAGGTCTCGATCATGGAGGATGCCCCCATCGTGCCGCTTCTGTCCGAGGTCCTCTTGATCGGCGCGCGGTCCTGGGTCGAGGGGCTCGAGGTGGTCGCCCCGGCCCGGCTGATCCTGAACGACATCCGCATCGTCGAATAGGGCGGCGCGCGGATGCTGGGGCGGCTTCTCTGGCGGCTGGTCCTGTCGCTGCCGGTCATCTTCGGCGTGACGGTGATCGCCTTTGCGATCCTTTACCTCACGCCGGGGGATCCGGTCGATGCGATCCTCGGCATCCGCGCGACCGAGGCCCAGAAAGACGCCCTGCGGGCGGAGCTGGGCCTAGACCGGCCGTTCTTCGTTCAATACGCCAGCTGGCTTGGCGGGGTGCTTGGGGGCGACTTCGGCACCTCGCTGATGACGCGGAGCCCGGTCCTCGACACGATCTGGGCGCGGGTGCCCTATACGCTGCAACTGACGCTCAGCGCCTTCCTGATCAGCATCGTCCTCGGCATTCCGCTCGGCATCTTCGCGGCGACGCGGCAGAACGGGCTGGGCGATCACCTGACGATGGGCGTGGTGATGCTGCTCTATTCCACGCCGGAGTTCTGGCTGGCGCTGATCCTTGTCCTGGTCTTCGCCATCGGGCTGCAGTGGTTTCCGGTCTCTGGCGCGCGGGGCTGGACGCATCTGGTGCTGCCGGCCTTTGCGCTTGGCCTGCCGCAGGTCGGGGCGGTGGCCCGGCTGATGCGGGCCGAGATGCTGGCCACGCAGCGCGATGACTATGTGCTGACGGCGCGGGCCAAGGGGCTTGCGCCGCTGCGCGTCACCTATGTCCATGTGCTGCGCAATGCGGCCGTGCCGGTGGTGACCTGGCTCTTCCTGGCCCTGCCCTGGCTGATCGGCGGCGCGGTGGTGATCGAGAACATCTTTGCCTGGCCGGGAATGGGGCAGCTGTTCTTTCAGGCGATCATGCGCAAGGATTTTCCCGTCATTCAGGGCCTGCTGCTGATGATCGCGGTGCTGACGATCCTCTCCAACATCCTGGGCGATGTCGTGGCCGCGACCATCGACCCCCGTATCCAGGACGACAGGTCGTGACGGTCGAGCCAAACCTGCAGCCCGCCGGACCGCCGGCCCCCGTCGGAACAGAGGCCGGCACAGAGGCCGTGGCAAGGGACGGGGCAAGGGCCGTGGCGGGGGACGGGGCAGAGGCCGTTGCAAGGGACGGGGCAGGGGATCGGGCTGGCGGCCCCTCCACCACCCAGCGGCTGATCCGGCGCTTCCGGCGCCATGTGCCGGGGCAGATCGGGGTGGTGCTGATCCTTCTCCTGATCTGCGTGGCGCTTGCCGCGCCATTGATCGCCCCGACCGGCTATGACGCGCAGGACCTGACCAAGATGCGCGCGCCGCCCTCGGCCGAACACTGGTTCGGCACCGACCGCTACGGGCGCGACGTGTTCGACCGGGTGGTCTGGGGCAGCCGGATCGCGCTGCGCGTGGCGCTGATCGTGGTGGCGATCCAACTGGCCGTGGGCGTCACGCTCGGCCTTCTGGCGGGCTATTTCGGCGGCTGGACGGACCGGGTGATCTCGGCCCTGATCGACCTTGTCTGGGCCTTTCCGCCGCTGGTCCTCGCACTCGGGCTGATCGCGGCGCTGGGGCCGGGGCTCGAGAATGTGATCATCGCCATCGCCATCACCTCATGGGCACCCTTCGCGCGGGTCACGCGGGCCAAGACCATGTCGCTGCGCCAGCGCGACTAAGTTGAAGCCGGGATCGCCATCGGCGAACGGCAGGGCGCGATCCTGGCACGCTACATCCTGCCCGGCGTGGTCGCGCCCAACCTCGTGCTGGCGACCCTGACCGTGCCGGCCGCGATCCTGACAACCTCGGCCCTCAGCTTCCTCGGCCTTGGCGCGCAGCCCCCCTCGCCCGACTGGGGCGCGATCCTGAACGACGGGCGCGAGGCGATGCGCGATGCCTGGTGGATCTCGGTCTTTCCGGGGCTGGCGCTGGTGCTGACGGTGATGGCCTTCAACTTTGTGGGCGACGCGCTGCGCGACGTCCTCGATCCGCGCGAGGTGGACTGAGATGGACCCCGTGCTCGAGATCGAGGGGCTGACGCTGGAGTTCCAGACCGACCGGGGGCCGGCCCATGTGCTGGACGGCGTCACCCTGTCCGTCGCGCGGGGCGAGACGCTGGGGCTTGTCGGCGAAAGCGGCTGCGGCAAGAGCGTGACCGGCCTCTCGGCCATGCGGCTTCTGCCCAGCCCGCCGGCCCGGATCACCGGGGGCGATATCCGGCTGGGCGGGCAAAGCCTGCTGGCCATGGACGAGGCCGGAATGCGCCAGCTGCGCGGGCGACGGATCGCGATGATCTTTCAGGATCCGATGGTCTCGCTCAATCCGGTGATGACGATCGGCGCGCAACTGGCCGAGACCCTGCGCCGGCAGGAGGGCGGTGGCGACCTGCGCGCCCGCATCGCCGCCGCGCTGGCGACGGTCGGTATCGGCGATCCCGAACGGGCCGCGCGATCCTATCCGCATCAGTTCTCGGGCGGGATGCGGCAGCGCGCGATGATCGCGATGATGCTGGCCTGCCGGCCCGAGGTTCTGATCGCCGACGAACCCACCACGGCGCTGGATGTGACGGTGCAGGCGCAGGTGCTTGACCTGATTGCCGAGTTACAGGCGGAAATCGGGATGGCCGTCGTGCTGGTCACGCATAACCTTGGCGTCGTGGCCGAGGTCTGCGACAGGGTCGCGGTGATGTATGCCGGCACCGTGGTCGAGACGGGGCCGGTCGCCGCGATCTTTGCCGCGCCCCGGCACCCCTATACCCAGGCGCTTCTGGCCGCGATCCCGCGCGCCGATACCGACAGCGCCGATCTGGCGGTGATCGAGGGGCGGGTGCCCGATCTGGTGGCCCCGCCGCGCGGCTGCCGCTTCCACCCGCGCTGTCCGCGCGCAAGCGACCTGTGCCGAAGCGACAAGCCCGCCATCCAACCGGCCGGCCCGGGTCAGGAAGTCGCCTGCCACCATCCCGGCCCGGCCCCGGCGCCTGTGGCGGAGCAACCGGCATGACCGCGCTTGTCCAGGCCACCGATCTGGCCAAGCACTACGGATCGCCGGGCCTGTTCCGGCGCGGCCCCGCCGTGCGCGCGCTCGACGGCGTCTCATTCGACATTCCCCGGCAGGGGGCGCTCGGCCTTGTGGGCGAATCCGGCTCGGGTAAATCCACCGCCGCGCGGGTGCTGTTGCGGCTGCAGGAACCCACGGCGGGCCGGTTCCTCTTCGATGGCGAGGATGTCTTTGCCCTGCGCCCCGGCCCCATGCGTCAGCTGCGGCGGCGGATGCAGATGATCCACCAGAACCCGATGGCCGCGCTGCATCCGACGATGACGGTGCTGGAGCAGGTCAGCCGCCCGCTCCTCCTGCAGGGGATCGGCAGCCGCGCCAGCCGGGCCGAGACGGCGCTGGCGGTGCTGGCGCAGGTCGGGCTCAGCCCCGAGCAGGCCCGGCGCCGGGCGCATCAGTTCTCGGGCGGGCAGCGCCAGCGCATCGCCATCGCGCGCGCCCTTGTCACACGGCCCGAGTTTCTGGTCCTGGACGAACCCACCTCGGCGCTTGATGTTTCGGTGCAGGCACAGATCCTGCGGCTTCTGGGCGATCTGCGGCGCGAGTTCGGGCTGACCTACCTTTTCGTCTCGCATGATCTGGGGGTGATCCGGCACATGTGCGACACGGTCGCGGTCATGTATCTGGGCCGGATCGTCGAGACCGCCCCCCGCCCGGTGTTCTTCGCGCGCCCTCGGCACCCGTATGCGCAGGCGCTGCTTTCGGTCGTGCCGGTGCTCGATCCGGCAAGCCGCTCCGGTCCACGCCAGCGCCTTGGCGGAGAGCCTCCCTCGCCCCGCAACCCGCCACCCGGCTGCGCCTTCCACCCCCGCTGCCCCATCGCACAGGACGTCTGCCGCCGCGAGGTGCCGGCCCTGCGCCCCATCGGGCCGGGGCAAAGCGCCGCCTGCCATCTGGTCGAGGGTTGAGGCATGGAGATCCGCGTGACCTGGCATCTCTTCGCCCCGCTGCGCGACGGGGTCCGCCTTGCCCTGCGGCTCTATCAGCCCGAGGGTGCCGGAGCCTTGCCGGTCCTTCTGACGATGACCCCCTATGGCATGGACCGCAACCACGCCACGGCGATGCAGCTTGCCCGGGGCGGCTATGCCGTAGCGGTGGCCGATTGCCGGGGGCGCGGCGACAGCGAGGGGGATTTCGACCCCTCGTTCTGCGATGCGGCGGATGGCTATGACCTTGTCGAATGGCTGGCCGCGCAGCCCTTCTGCGACGGGCGCGTGGCGATGTGGGGCGGGTCGTACCAGGGCGAAAACCAATGGGCCACGGCCGCCGCGCGCCCCCCGCATCTGGCCGCCATCGCGCCCTCCGCCGCGACCTACATGCCCGCCGACACGGCCTGGCGCGGCCCGCAGCGGATGCCCTACATGCTGCTCTGGCTCCTGCTGGTCTCGGGCCGGTCGGCGCCCTTCGAGCTTTTTTCAGAGACCGCGATCTGGCAGGCCGCCTTCCGCCGGCATTTCGACAGCGGTGCCGCCTTCCGCGACCTGCCGCGCGCGCTGGGCAAGGGGTCGCGCTGGTTCGACCTCTACCTCGACCATCCGGCGCGCGATCCCTTCTGGCAAAGGCTGCGCATCCCGTCCGAGGTCTGGCCGCAGCTTGATCTGCCGGTCCTGACCATCACCGGCACCTATGACAACGCCCAGACCGGCGCGCTCGCCTATCTCGCCCAGCACGAGGCCGAGGGCGATCCGTCCCGCCATTTCGCCGTGATCGGCCCCTGGGATCATGGCGGCACAAGGTCGGGCCAACCCGTCGCCGAGGCGCCGAAAGCCGCGCCTGCGGGGGCGATGGATTTGACGGCGCTGACGCTGGGCTTCTTCGACTGGGTGCTCAAGGGCGCCGCGCGGCCCGATTTCCTGTCCCGGCGTCTGCGCTGGTTCGAGACGGGCAGCGGTGAATGGCGCGGGGCCGATACGCTCGCGGCGCTGGGGGCGCGGCGGCTGTCGCTGCCGCTGTCGGGAATGGAGGGCGGCGAAGGCCCGCAGCGGGACTGGCACTCCGACCCGCGCGACAGCATCGGCCACGATCCCGCGCGGCCGCCGTTCCCCGAGGTGATCACCGAAGAGGCACCGCCCGAGGGGCTGACCTGGCTCTCTGCGCCGCTTTCGCACGATCTGCCCTTGGCCGGGCATCCGGACCTGCACCTCTGGCTCTCGACCGACCTGCCCGACGCCGATCTCGAGGTGATCCTGGCACTGGTCGCCCCCGACGGCAGCGTCCTGATCCTGGGCGAAGACCGGCTGCGCCTGCGCTATCGCGCCGAAGAGGGGCCGGACCTGTTCGACCACCGCGGTCCGGTCGAGGTCCGGTTCGCGGGCTTTCCCTTCGCCGCGCATCGCATCGAGGCCGGCAGCCGCATCCGGCTGACCCTGCGGACGCTCTCTTCGATCCACTTCCAGCGCAATTTTCAGGGCGGCGGCGCGGTGGATGCGGAGAGCGCCGCCGAGGGCCGGGCCGGCCGGATCACCGTCCTGCACAGTGCTGCCCACCCCTCGCGGCTCGACCTGCCGCTCGCGCCGGAGAGAGCCGCATGACAATGCCCCCGCCCTCATACGCCCGGGCCGAGGCGCTTTTGCCCGGCAATGCGCTGGCCCATGCCTATGAATGGCTGGTCCAGCCGCGCTGGACGGGCACCGACGGGCGCTTCTGGTATCGGCTGCGCCAACGGTCGGGCGTCTCTTTCCTGATGGTCGATCCCGAGGCGGGCCGCATCAGCCCCGCCTTCGATCATGACGCGCTGGCACAGGCCCTGTCCGCGCATAGGGGGTGCGAGATCGCGCCAACCGCCCTCCCTTTCCGCGAAATCGAGGTCGCGGAGGACGCGGTTTTCTTCGCGGTCGAGGGCGAAAGGCTGCGCTTCGACCCGCGATCCGGCCTCACCCCCGACCCGCGCCCAGATCCGGCCGACAGGCTCGTCTCCCCCTGCGGGCGGCGGGCGGTGATCCTGCGCGACCACAACCTGCATCTGCTCGAAGACGGCTCGGCCAGCCCCCGCCCGCTGACCCATGATGGCGTGCCGGATTTCGCCTGGGGGGCCGAGCCGGGCGGGACGATGGATGCGCTGACCGCCGCCCCCGCCGCGCCCTCGGCCGCCTGGTCGCCCTGCGGGCGCTGGCTGCTGGTCTTTCGCTGCGACGAACGCGCGGTGGGCACCATGCCGCTCCTCGACCACGCGCCCGGACCCGGGCAACGCCCCCGCCCCCATGCGCTCAAGGTGCCGCTGGTCGGCGACGCGGTGGTCGAGACCGCAAGCTACTGGATCATCGACACCGCCTCGGGCGCGCATTGCCCCGTCGAAATCCCCGCCTTCGCCGCGATGGAAAGCCCGTTCTACTTCGCCCGTCAGGGCCTTGCGGGGCCGGAATTCTGGGGCGCCGACGGCAGGATCACCCTGACCCGGCGGGAGTTCGGCGGGCGGGGCCAGACGCTCTATCGCGTCGATCCCGCCACCGGCGCGGCCACCGCGCTGATCGAGGACCGGGCCGACCTGCCCGTCTTCCTCAACGCCTTCGAATTCGCCCGGCCCAACTGGCGCATCCTGCCACGGACGGGCCAGATCCTGTGGTATTCCGAGCGTGACGGCTGGGGCCAGCTTTACCTGCATGATCCCGATGGCCGGCTGCGCCACCGGATCGGGCCGGGCGACTATGGCTTGCGCGATCTTCTGGCGGTGGATGAGGACAGCCGGACGATCTGGTTCACGGCGCATGGCCTTTGCCCCTCGGGCAATCCCTATCACCGGCATCTGGTGCGAGCCTCGCTCGACGGCGGGCCGCCACAACGGCTGACGACCGAGCCGCTGGAGCATCTCATCTCTGCCTCGCCCTGCGGCCGCCATTTCGTCGATCTGATGGGCGCGCCCGATATGCCCTCTCGCACGGTCCTGCGCGACCGCGACGGGGCCGAGCGGCTGACCCTTGCGACCGCAGATGCGGCGGAGCTCTTCGCCAGGGGCTATCGCCCGCCCGAACGGATCACGGTGCCGGCCGCCGATGGCACCACGCAGCTGCAGGCGGCCCTCTATCTGCCCTCGGACTTCGACCCCGCCCGCCGCTATCCCGTCCTCGATGCGATCTATGGCTGGAGCCAGGTCACCGTCGTGCCGCATGGCTTCCTCCTCGACACGGGCGGGCCGATCGAGAACGGCGTGGGGATCGCGGTCGAAAACGCGCTCCTGCCCGCCGCGACGGCCGAACTGGGGTTCGTCGTGGTGGTGATCGACGGGCGCGGCACCCCCTGTCGCAGCCGCGCCTTCCACGCGCCGGCCTTTGCCGACCCGGACCTTGCCACGGGGCTCGCCGATCACGCCGCCGCGATCCGCGCGCTGGCGGCAAAGCGGCCCTGGATGGATCTGTCACGGGTCGGCATCTTCGGCCATTCCGGCGGCGGGCATATGGCGGCCAAGGCGATGATGCTGCACGGCGATCTGTTTCGCGCCGCCGTCGCCTCGGCCGGCTGCCACGACATGCGCCTTTATCACGCCGCCTGGGCCGATCTCTGGGGCACCACGGCCGAGGCGCTTGCCACCTCCGGCGTGCCCGCGCTGGCGGACCGGTTGCAGGGCGCGCTCCTGCTGGCGCATGGCGACATGGACGAGAACGTGCACCCCGCCCACACGCTGCAACTGGCCGAGGCGCTGATCGCGGCGGGCAAGGATTTCGAGCTGATGATCCTGCCGGGGCGGCACCATGACTTCACGCTCGAGCCGTATTTCCTGCGGCGCCGGTGGGATTTCCTGATCCGCCACGTCATGGGGACAGAGCCGCCACAGGGCCACGAGATCGACCCCGGAAACCTAGAGGAGGTCACATGAAGATCGCAGATCTGCAGCTTGAAGAGCGGTTCATCCCCTTCCGCGAAAGCTATGGCATCTCGAGCGCCGATTTCACCGGCGAAACCTTCGTCATCGCCCGGCTGACGACCGAGGAGGGGGCGACGGGCTTGGCCGACAGCGTCAATTCCGTGCCCTTCGGCCCGGAGAGCCCGGCCACGATGCGGCAGGTGCTGAAAGATCACCTGATGCCGGCCATCCGGGGCCTTGATCCGCGCGATACCGAGGTGATCGCGGCCCGGATGGACAGGGCCCTTCCCGGGCACCCGATGGCCAAGGCCATCATCGACATCGCCTGCCACGATCTGGCCGCCCGGGCGGCGGGCCTGCCGCTTTGGCGGATGCTGGGCGGCGCGCGGCGCGACCGCGTGCCGATCATCGGCGCCATCGGCATCAGCACGACCGAAAGGATGGAGGCCGAGGCCGCCGCCTATGCCGCCAGGGGCGCGCGCACGATCAAGGTCAAGATCGGCACCGATCCGGCCACCGACCTCGACCGCGTCCGCGCGATCCGGGCTGCCATCGGGCCGCGGGTCAACCTGCGGCTGGATGCCAATCAGGGCTGCCGGCTGGCCGACTGGCTGCCCACTTTACGGCGGATGGAGGCCTGCGATCTTGAGTTTCTCGAACAGCCCCTGCCGGTCTGGGATATCGCCGGCACGGCGCGGCTGGTGGCGGCGCTCGACACGCCGATCCTGATCGACGAGGGGATCTATACGCCCACCGATCTGATGACCCTGATCCGCGCCGGTGCGGTGGGGGCGGTCAACATCAAGATCCTCAAGACCGGCCTGACCGGCGGCCGCAGGATCGCCGCCATGGCCGAGGCCGCCGGCCTTCCCATCGTTCTGGGCAGCATGTTCGAAACCGGCATCGGCACCGCCGCCTCGCTGCATTTCGCCGCGACCTTGCCGGAACCGCTGGCCTGCACGGAAGTGGGCTTTCCCCTGAAGCTGACCGAGGATGTGATCCCGGATTCGCCCTATCTGACGGCAACCGACGGCTTCGACCTGCCCTTGCCGGACGGCCGCGGCCTTGGAGTGACGGCAGGGATCGGCATGGCACCGACATGATCCCCAACAGGTTGGCCGCAAGAGCCGTGTGAGGGATTCACTACCTGAATCCCGCAATATGCCCGGACGGGCAGCGATCTCATCGCAGCGGCGCTCTTCGACCGCGACAGGGGGCCATCGCCGATCGAACAGCAAAAAGCTGCCTGTCGTCGACCTCGATCTGTCTGTTTGTGCCCCCTTGCCCTTGCACCTGATCTAGACGATGCCTATATACGCAACATGCAACAGCAGGATCAAAGCTTCGGCTCCTATCTGCGCGGCTTGCGCGAGGCGAAGGCGCGGACTGATCCGGCCTTCTCGCTCCGGCAGCTGGCGCAGCGCTGCGGGGTCACGCCGCCTTACCTGTCGCGCCTCGAACGTGACGAGGTCGCGCCGCCAAGCGAGGAGGTCTTGCGCCTCCTGGCGGCCGAACTGGGCGAGGACACGGATGTGATGCTGGCGCTCGGCGGCAAGATCTCGACCGACCTGCGCGCAGCGATCCTCGCACGGCCCAAGCTGTTTGCAGAGCTGATCCGCAGTCTGAAGGACATGCCCGATCATGCCGTCCTGCGCCTCGTGCGCGAGGTGCGGGACGGTGACTGGTAACTGGAAAGGAACGCATCCATGCCCGCGCTTGAAGACGACGCCCTTACCTTCCGCTTTCCCGAGACCGACCCGGAGGCGGAGTTTTCCATCGCCTTCCAGCGCACCCTGCGCATCCCCGACAGCGACCGCGACTATCCCTTGCCGCCAGGCCTTGGCCGGTTTCCGCTGCGCCATGTCGAGGACCATGCCGCCTTGCCCGCCCAGACGCGGCGCCGTGGCGGGGTGATCTTGCCCATCTGGCAGGCCGAGGCGCTCTGGCTGAGGTTCAGCAACGGGCCGTGGTGCAAGCTGCCGGTCGCGGTCAAGGTCGCGGCAGGCAAGATCAATGCCGTGACCGGAGAGGCCTGGACCGCCTCCCTGAACCGCAATCCCCAGGACTACATGGTTTGCCCCAAGCAGCCGTGGCTTGACGGTTTCGCCATAGAACCCGGTGTGATCCGGCAATTCGTCGCCATGCCGCTGGGCGACGGCTATTCTGTCGAGGAACAGCTGACGGAGGAGGCGGAATGGGGCGGACTGCAGATCTCGGTCACGCCGATGCGGAAGGAGGTCTGGGAGCGCCTGCGGCCGTCAGTCTCGGCCCGCCCTTGGGCGGAACATCGCCTGATGCCTTTGCTAAGTGCAAGTAGTGGCAAGGAAATGAGCCTTGGCGCCGGGGGGCGGATGCGGCAATCCATCAAGAACGACCCTCATGCTCTTGAGGATTGGGATCAGGGCGCGACGCAAAGGGTCTTTGTCACGCTCTGGCATGCGAGCCACTGGAGCGCGCTGACCGGAGAGCCGGCGCCCACCCGACCACCTTCGGCGCAGGCCTATGCCCGCGCGGGCCTGCCGTGGTTCGAGCACTATGGTCAGGACGCCGGGTCGGTCCCCGGATCTGACCGGCTTGCCGGGTTGAAATCCGTGAACACGCTGCACAAGGAAACCACCGGCATGGGCTTGCCCGGCTCGGAAGACATGTTGCTGCCAAGGCCGATCCCGTTGGGGCCGGGCGCAGCCGGCCCGCGCGAGATCAAGCACGGAGACGAATGGTAGAAGGTCGCTTGCTGCCGTCGGGCAGAGGGGGCGGGCAGCGGGGGCGGGCGGCGGGCAGCGGGCCGCTTCGTGACACCGGATGCCGCTGGGCCGGTGTCGAAACCCCCAAAAAGGACGCGCTGCGCAAGGGCCAACCTTGCGCAGCGCATTGTTCCGGTCAGGACGCGCTCTTGCGGCGCGCCTCTGTGGCGACGTGGTGTCGTTCAGGCCCGGTCAAGGGTGAAGGCCGCGGCCAGATAGGTCAGCCCCGCGACGAGGAACTCGATCGCCACGAACATGCCGAGAACCCAGCCCCATTCGGACAGCCAGGCAAGCTGACCTTCGGGCGTTGCCAGTGCGGCAACGTCGGACGGCATGACAAAGCCGTAGATCATGATCCCGAGGATGATCGACAGGATGCCCGAAAGGATGAACCAGATCCGCGTTCCCGCGCCCATCCCCGAGGTAAAGGCCATGGCCATCCGGAACACCCCGCCGACGACAAAGGACGCCGCCACGAACAGCGTCAGCCAGAAGGCAGACGAGATCGGCATCGTCATCAGAAGGATGCCCGCGATGATATAGGCGATCCCGATCAGGATGTTCCACACCGTCCCGCCGAAGCCGCGGCCGCCGAAGGCATCGACGATCTGCACGGCGCCCGCGACGATGGCCAGAATGCCGAACCAGAAGATCGTGGCCAACGTGAGCGAGTAGGCCATGCCAAGCCCGATGACGCCAAGCGCCACGAGTGCGACGCCTATGAACAAGAGCCACCCCTTGCTCGGAGTGTTGCCTGCTGCAATAGTCATTTCGGTTCCGTCCCCTTGATGTTGTGATTGTTTTGGCAACCGGCTTCACACATTCAAAACTGCGCGGATTCTGCTACAAAGCGCATTTGAATACCAGCGGTTGATTGCGGGCCGACCCTTCCCGTCAGCGAATGCCCGTTCAATCCTGTTGGCCCCGCCGACCGGGCCGAATGACCACCCGACAAGCCGCGCTCAGGCCGGATCCTCCATCGTGTTGGTGTCTATCAGCGTTTCGATGTCAAAGGTCGAACGCACCCCCACATCGGCCAGATGCGCCCGGCCGAATTCGATGGCGGCGCGGCGCCCCTCTTCGAAAAGCATTTCCAGGAAGTCCCATTCGGCATTCAGCTTCGAGGAATGGCCCAGCTTGACCATGATGTCGGATGTGATGCGATGCATCCGCATATCCTTCCAGTGGCGCGCCTCGCCGCTGCCCGGGTCGATGACGCGGCGCAGCAGCGCCATCATCTGAAGCTCTTTCAGAAGCTGGGCGTTGAAGGAAATCTCGTTCAGGCGGCTCGCGATCTCGCGCGCGGTGCGGGGGGTTTCGTCGCGGGCGACCGGGTTTATCTGGATCAGGAAGGTATCAAGGCTTTCGCATTCCCGGATCAGCGGCGTCATCGTCGGATTGCCGGCATAGCCGCCGTCCCAATAGGGCACGCCGTCGATCTCGATCGCCTGATAGAGCGAGGGCAGACAGGCCGAGGCCAGAAGCACCTCGACGCTGATCTCGTGCTTGCGGAAGACCCGTCCTTGCCCGGTATGGACATTGGTTGCGGTGATGAACAGCTTGATCGGGCCGCCCGCAAGGGCCGGAAAGTCGATCAGGTCGCACAGGATATCGCGCAGCGGGTTGCCCACCGCGCCGCCCAGCGAATAGGGCGACACAAGCCGCGCCATCAGATCCATCATCACGAAGGCGGGCGAGTTGTCGAGCGACCAGCTCCCGGTTGCGATCTCGAGGGGGCCGCGGCGGAAGGGGCTGAACCGGGCCGCCTCCGAGGTTCTGCGCCAGAAGGCGGTCAGCATCTCGCGCGCCGTCTCGCGGCCGCCGCCGACCATGCCGGCCGCCAGAACGGCCGCATTCATCGCCCCCGCCGAGGTGCCCGAGATGCCTTCGATCGTCAGCCAGTCCTCTTCCAGCAGCCGGTCCAGCACGCCCCAGGTAAAGGCGCCATGCGACCCGCCCCCCTGAAGCGCAAGATCGACAAGCACCGGATCGCCCTTGCGGCGCTCAAGAAGCTCTTTCGAGGGTTTTGCCATGCGATCCTGCCCTGGTTGCTGCCGTTCTGCCCTACTGCCCTGCTGCCGTCTGCCCTACTGCCGTCAGGGCCTGTCGGCCTCGTTCCGGGCCTTCAGAGCGGCAATGCTGTCCGGTGTCCAGCCCGGCGCGTCGGTCAGCGCAATCCAGCCGTCCACATAGTGATCGAAGTGATAGCTGTGACCATGGCCCAGCGGCGGCAGCACCGCTATCATCAGGTCGACGGCCAGCTGCAGGAAGGTGACGACCGGGATCCAGACGAAATCGGGCGAGACATCGGGGCCCATCGGTTCCTGCATCCAGTCCGGCTTGCGCCAGGCCGAGCGGCGGTCGAAGAAGGTGATCCCGTCGCTGGCATATTGCAGATAGACCACCCGAAAGCCGCTCCACGGCGCGAAACCTTCGTCCAGCGCGTTGGTCTGCGAGGTGAAGCGCACGGTCGACCCGTCACCATAGCGCGGCAGCCAGGCGGGCGAGCCCTCGTTGCGCGCCCGGGTGACGTGCTGCCATGTCCGGCTGTTGAAAGGCGGGCCGATCCAGAAGGCGCCATCGAAAGGATCGCCGATCACCTGATGCAGGTCATGGCTCAGGTCCGAGTTGAACGACCCGAGGCTCAGACCGTTGAGGTACAGGCGCGGGCGGTCGTCGGGGGGCAGGGTGGTCCAGTGGCCATAGACCGCGCCGAACACCTCTTTCGCCGTCTCGACCCCGTAGTCCGGCACCGCGATCAGCGCGAGCCAGCTTGCCAGATAGGAATACTGGACCGAGACGGTGGCGACATCGCCGCGCAAGACGTATTCCAGCGCGGTCTGGCCCTCCGGGTCGATCCAGCCGGTGCCGGTGGGCGTGGAGATGACAAGGTTGGTCCGCTCGAAGGCACCGATCCGCAGCAGCTCGGCCAGCGCCAGCTCTGCCCGTTCCGCGGGGGTTTCCGCCGAACCAAGCCCGACATAGACCCGTAGCGGCTCGAGCGCGGGCTGGCCTGTCACCTCTTCGATACGGGCCTGATCGGGGCCGCGGGCGATCATCTCTCGGCCCGCGCGGCCCAACCCCTCCCAGGTCAGAAGCGAGGCGTCGGACCCGGTCTTGAGCGGATCCGAAGGGCGCGGGCTTTCTTCCTCGAACCGCCTGTCGATCTCGGTATAGATAGTGTCGAGCACGCCAAAGACATTGGCGATCAGCACCCCGTTGCCGAGGTTCCAGAACAGGATCGCCGTCAGCACGACGGCGATCAGCGCGGCCTGCGGGCCGGGCAGGATGCGCGAAAGCGGCCGCCAGATGGCGCGGGTGGTCCAGCGGATCAGGCGCGCGACAAGCAGCAGGACCGCGAAGACGATCAGCATGACCGCAAAGATCGTCAGGGTGCTTAGCCCCTCGATCGGGTCCATCTCCATCAGCTCGCGCAGGCGGTTCTGCCAGGACGAGGCCCACCACAGCGCCAGACCGACGACAAGGGTGCAGCCCCCGATGGCGCCATAGGCTGCGTATTCCCGCGGCTTTCCCCACATCTCGGGCAGTTGCAGCCCGACCCAGACCGACCGCAGCGCCACGCCGCACAGATACCCCAGCGACAGGGCAAGGCCGCTCAGCACGCCCTGCACTGCCGCCGGGCGCGGCACCAGGCTGGGGGTGAGCGAGGCGGCCACGAAAATCGTCCCGAGCACAAGCCCGAGTGGCGAGAACGTGGTCAGGAAGGACCGTCTTTCGGAGCGGGGCATGAGAGGCAACCCAGGTCAGTCAGGAACAGTACGCCGGTCGAGCGATCAAGCGGCCTTGCGCACCTGCCAGGCCAGCCAGCCCAGCGTCACGCCCGCGCTGACCAGGTTGATCCCCAGCATCAGGCCGATCAGCCAGGTCGCCGTGTCCGGCATCGTCGCCCAAAGCCAGATCGACAGGGCGACCCCGATCAGCCCGCTCAGGAAGACGTAGAACCAGTTGGTCAGCGGCCGGATCGTCAGGGCAAAGACGATGCGGGCGATGCCGTCGATCATGAACAGGATGATCAGCAGGATCGACACCACGACCATGGCTTGCCCCAGATCCCGCAGCAGCAGAAACCCGATCAGCACCGACAGCACCACCGAGATCAGCTGCGGCCAGAAGCTGGGCGACTCGCTGGCCCCGATCAGCCCGAGCGCCTGGACCACGCCCGAGATGATCAGAAGCCACCCCAGCATCCAGATGAAGGCGGTCGAGGTGAAATAGGGAAACAGGATCGCGAACACCCCGGCCGCGACCAGCAGGGCGGCCTGGGCAAGGTAGAAAAGCGAATAGCGCCGCACCGCCCGCCTTGCAGAGGCGCGGTAGGCTTCGCTGGCGTTCATCTCGGGGGCCATCGGTTCCTCTTGGGTTCAGTGGGGTGGTCCGGGGCGGTGTGGCGGCGGGAAGGGCAGGGGGTAGGGCAGGGGGTGGGGCGGGGAAGGGCGCCCGCCCCTAGCCGTTCAGGATGCGGGCCTTCTGCTCTTCGAATTCCGCGTCGGACAGGATACCCGACTGGCGCAGTTCGGCAAGCTGCTTGAGCCGGGCGATGCTGTCGTCGCTCAGCCCTCCGGCGGCCGGTGCGGCGGCGGCGGCCGGTGCGGCTGCCGGTGCGGTTGCCGGGGGGGCGGGCGCGGCGGCTTCGGCCCGGCCGCGCTGCTTGGCGGTGACGGCATTGGCCGTGCCGACGATCACGGCGGTGCGCCCTGCCGTTCTGGCCGCGCTTCCGATCAGGCTGGGGCGGCCGCTTCTGGATCTGAGCATGTCACATTCCTCTGGTTGGTCGTGTCGGTTGCCGCATCGCGCGGGTTCAGCCCTGGGCCTCTGCCGCGGCGATAAGGGTTTCGCGTGTCGCTTCGACAATGTCATGCGGGATGCGCTGCGCCATCAGAAGCCCACCGCCCGCCGAGCGGACCGCCTCGGCAAAGCTGGTGGCCCAGACATGTTCGAACAGAAGTGCCGCGACCGTGCTGTCGGGTTCCAGCGTCTCGGCCAGTTCGATCAGATCGGCCTCCGACAGCATCCCCACAAGATCGCCGGTCAGCGCGACCATCGCCTCGGCCACCTCTTCCGAGAATTCCCGCAACTCGAGCACGGTCACCGCGCCGGTCGCATCCTTGATTACCACCGCAAGGTCGATGATCCGCACCAGGCCGCGATCGACAAGATCCATGAGCGCCTCCGAGATTTCGCCGGTGAAACGATTCTCGGGAAAGCCGATGACGATGAGTTCGATCGGTCCAAGGGGTGTCGTCATGTGGTGTTCCTTTCTGGAATGCCAGCCGAACCTGAAAGCCACCGGGCCCGCGCCGTGCGGGCCCGACAAGGGGCGCCTATCGCACCGCGCGCAGCACCGGATCGTCGCCGGACAGCAGGACCAGCGCCCCGTCCGGGTCGATGTCAAATCCCGTGACCGTGGGAAGCGTGTCGAGGAAGCTTCGCTCGACCGCCATCTTCGCATCGTCGCAGGCCATCATCGTGCCGGCCATGTTCGCGTCAAAGCTCAAGCCCTCGCCCGACAGATGGAACCCGCCGAAATAGCGGTTGCAACCAGAGCCGCCGGCGACGCGGCCTTCGGCCTCGAAAGCCATGGTGACGGGGATGTCCTCGGCCAGAGCTTCGCCCTGCAGCTCTGTCACCGACCAGTCCGCGCCGACCAGAAGATCGACCGGATCACCGCCGCAGCCCGAAAGCGTTGCGCCGTCGGCCTCTACGATCACGCTGAACGGATGGGGCATGCCCGTCATGCTGTCGCGGCACAGGAGCGGGGAAAACTGCGCGACCAGCCCGTCGCCGCCATCGAAGCGCCAGCCATCATCGGCGGGCTCGGGCGCGGGCAGGGCAACGGCGATGGCATCGCCCGCCATCAGGGAAAGGGTCATCTGCCCCTCTGCGAGCTGCAGGGCCCAGAACGGCTCGTTGCCGCGCGCGGACAGCGGGAACGATACCGGGGGCAGCATGGCGTCATGAGTCTGGGCAAGGGTCGCGCCCGGCGAAAGGACCGCGCCCGCTACCAGGACAAGCACTCCGGCCAGAGCTTTCATGACGCCCCCTTTCCCAAAGGCGGGGCGCACCAGACGGCGCGCCCCGCCCTGATTTCAAACCAGGCGGTTGCGCAGCTTCTGATATTCCTCTGCGGTGATCTTGCCTTCGGCCTTGAGCGCCTCGAGCTTCACCAGCTCGTCCGCGACGGAATAGCCGATAGTGGCGCGAAGCTGATCGCGCGCCTCGGTCACCCGGTCGGCATCGCGCTTGGCCATGCCGTCGGCCTGCGTGAGCAGATAGAAGAACACGCCGATATAGGGCAGGACCAAGAGCAGGATCATCCAGAGGATCTTTCCGCCGGCCGAGGTGTCTTTCCGGCGGAACAGGTCGCTGAAAACGGAAATCAGCAGCCAGATCCACATGATGAAAAGAAAGATGATGAAGGCGCCAACCATGAAATCCCACAGGTTGGAGGCGAAGTTCATTGCCATGACGGGGTCGTCCTTTTTGAAGTTCCCGGATCAGGTCACGGGACAGGCGTTCGCGGATTCTTCGATCGGAAAAACGAGATCACATCAACGGAGGCGCAGACCAAGCCTCCCCACGCTATGGTTGACCCTTAACAAGTGCCATGTGGAAATCAAGTCTCGCCACGCAATCGCCGGCCATTGACGTCGGGTTAGATGGACCGAGGCTTGTGCCGTTGGGCTGGATACGGCCTCCGATCTGTCCCCTGTCCCGGAAAATGCTATGGCGCGGCGGGAAGAACGTCCGAAACGATGCTGCCAGAATAAAAGACATCGACCGGATAGGACGGATCCTGCTGCCAGCGCTCGATCCGGATATCGCCCGACCCGGAGGTGGTGCGGACCAGGGTGAAATCATTGCGCCTTAGCCAGTTCGTTGCCGTGGTATCGCGCGTGCCGATCAGGTTCTGGCGAATCACCTCGGCGGAAATGACGCCGTAGGGCGTTGCATCTTCCAATGTCTGGCAGGTCGCCGGGAACCAGCCGTATTGTTCGGAATGGATGACGATTTCGGTCCCTGTCGCGGGTGCTCCGCCCGAGGCATCGACAAGGGTGACGATGATCGTGTCCTGAAGCGTTCCGCCGAAAACCGGAGAGCCGTCGGCATTGGTCGACAGGTAGCTCATGGGCGATACCCGCGTCTGCCCGGCCGGCCCCGTCCAGATGATGTGCAGGAACCGGCCGTCGACCGCATGGGCGGCATAGGTCCAGTCGTCCGGCAAGGCGCCGCTGCACGACACTTCGTCCCCCGCCGACTGCGCTGCAACCGGCGGCGCCAGCACCGCCAGCAGCAGCACGCCGGCCGCAGCCATCGCGGCACCCGGTTTCAGCCTGTCTTCGCCTGGCCTGTGCATCATTTGCTCCCGGTCTCCCACCGCGCTACCTGAGGGAGCGCCTGCCATGCAAACCATAGGCGACGGCATGGCCCCCTGTGTCAAGGACGCGCTTCGGTTGCCGTGACGGCAGGGGTGCGGCCGGTTGACAGATCGGATTCAACTGCCATACCGGCACCAGATTCATCGACCGGAGACCCCGCATGGCGCAGCGCAAAAGGCGACTTTGGTGGGGGCTGGGAGGGCTGGCCGCCGTCGTTCTGGGCGTGACGGCCTTCTACGTCTACTACCACCCGCCGATGCGGCTGATGCCTGCGCCGCTTCTGTTTCAGGACAGCCGCGTGACCCTGACCGATCAAAGCCCAGTCCTTGCCGAAGGCGCGATGATCGAGGTGTTCTACGCCTCGAACCGCTTTCCGATCGGCCCGCAGGAGGCGCGGGTCTATACGGTCGCGCCCGATACGCGCCTGCACCTTGGCCGGGCGCATATGCGCATCGGCGAAGAAGGGACGACCCTGACCCAGCTTTACGAATGGACGACCGGGGCGGGCCGGGATGACAGGCCCTTCGTGCATCTTGGCCGGATGGAGGAATATGCCTCGCTGGCGCAAGAGGGGGAGGCGGAGGCAACAGCCGATCCCGAGGTCGCCCGCTGGATCGCCGAGATCAACGAGAGCCTTGCCCTGAGCCCTCACAAGAACATCCTCGTCTATGTCCACGGCGCCAATACCACCGTCGAACGGGCCGCCGGTCAGGCGGCGATGCTGCGCCATTTCACCGGGCGCAATGCGGTGGTCGTGGTCTTTGTCTGGCCCACGGCGGAAAATTTCCTGCGCTATTCCCGCGATATCGAAAGTGCCTATGCCAGCGCCCCCCGTCTGGTCGAGCTGATCTCGCTTCTGGTCGAACAGACCGAGGTCGAGAATATCGACGTCTTCACCTATAGCGCCGGGGGCACCGTCGGCTCTTATGCGCTGGGCCATCTGCCCGCCGCCGATCCCGTTGCCGCCGCGCGTCTGGGCGAGGTGATCCACGCCGCCCCCGATGCGGATCAAAGCCAGTTCATCAAGGATCTGGCCGCCTATGCGCCCGGTGCGAACCGCGTCACCGCCTATGTGAACCTGCGCGACAGCGCCCTGCTGCTGGCCTCGGTCGTCAATCTTGGTACACGGGCCGGGCGGCCGGATGTGCAGCAGCTGACCGAGGAGGAAAGCCTCCTGCTGCTGGAGGCTGCGGAGCAAAGCGACCTGCAGCTTGTCCAGATCCACCCCGCCAATCTGGTCGGTACGGCCGGCACCTCGCATACCTTCTGGTATGAAGACCCCTGGGTCAGCAACGATGTGCTTGTGACCCTGCTGTTCAACCTGCCGCCCCCCGACCGGGAGCTTGACAGCGGCGAAGGTGTCTCGGGCGCGCCCTACTGGACGATCCCGGCCGATTACGCCGACCGGCTGGACGCGCTGATCGCCACCCTGTCGCAACGGCTGAATATGCCCTGAGCGGGCGGCGCGTCAGAAATTGCGCAGCCTGCGCATCATCTCGCGATAATCGAGGCTGTGGTCGAAGGCGCCGGTGTTGAGGAAGATCAGCGTCTGCGCGATCACCAGCGGGTTGTTCATCAGGAAGGTATGCGTCACCGGCAGGACGATGTGATCGGCCATCCCCTCGACCTTGGTGCTTTCGACGGAAACCTTGCCGTCATCCTCGCCCGGGATCAGGGCCGAGAAGAGCGGGTTCAGCGACTGGTTCCCTGCGATCACCCCCAGCTCGAACTCGACCGGGCCGAAGCGCGCGCCCACGCCGTCGGGCCCTGTCCCAAGCTCGAGGCCCGCTGGCCCGGTCAGGAACTGATACAGCCGGATATCGCCCATTTCGTCGACCAGCTCGGACCCCTGGTTCGGCGGCCCGAGCATGACGACGCGGCCAAGGTTTTCGGGCGGGGCCTGGGCGATGAAGCCGCGGACAAGGATGCCGCCCAGGGAATGGGTCACGAAATGCACGGTATCGTCGCCGCAGTCGGCCACGGCGCCTTCGACATAGGCCAGCAGGTCGTCGATCGTGGCGTCCCGTGACGGATAGTCGAGGTCGATCACCTCATATCCGATCGCGGAAAGCACTTCGCTGATCAGCAGGAGCGATGTGTCGCCTCGGCCAAGGCCATGCACCAGGACGACGCATTCATCCTCGATATCGGGAAGCCCGCCCCGCGCCTCCTGCGACGCCACTTGTGACATTGCCTGAGTCGGGGCAATCAGCGGCAGCACGATGCCCGAGGCAAGGGCGAGGGACCGAAGCTTGCGGAACATGTCGGATCTCTGTTCGATTGACCGGGGCCTGCCCCGTTCCCGGGTTCCTGGGCCCGGGGGTGGGGAGGGCCGGGCGGAATGATCAGCGGATGTTGATGTTGTTGCCGGCGTTGCGCGCCAGCGTCTTGAACACATAAAGCGGCAGCAGGATTTCCGCCACAAGGCTGCCCAGCCAGACAAGCAGCGTCGCCGCCAGCCAGTTCGACAACCAGTTCGACGCATCGCCGATGGTGAAACCCGG
Organism: Paracoccaceae bacterium; assembly: GCA_051859505.1. Taxonomy (GTDB): domain Bacteria; phylum Pseudomonadota; class Alphaproteobacteria; order Rhodobacterales; family Rhodobacteraceae; genus JAFIEN01. Next base: position 54,718 of record JBHYFN010000016.1, on the reverse strand, counting down.
CATCAGCCATTCCGTCACCTTCAGCCCGATGAAGGCCGAGACGAGCGCAATGCTTCCCCGGATCTGCGGCACGCTGGTGACAGCGATCTTCGTGACCAGTGGCCCGGTCAGGATCATCACGCCGGTAAAGACCAGCAGGACCACGACAAAGGACAGGGCGTCGATGGTGAAATCGGTCAAGACCAGCGCCGCCAGCAAAAGCCCGACGGCATTGGCGATGATCGTGGCGGCGGTCGAGATCAGAAGTCGCATCATGATGGCGGTCTCCGGGTATGGGGGGCGGTCGTCTTCGCTTTTCGGGTCAGCCGGGGCATTCGTCATGTCCTCGTTTCCGGTCATCAGGCCGGACCCAGGGGGATGCCAAGGACGAACCACAGCACGAGGAGTGCTGTCCAAGCGATACTGAGCGCGATCGAATAGGGCAACATCAAAGCCACGATCGTGCCGATCCCCGCGTCCTTCACGTATTTCTGCGCAAAGCCCACCATCACCGCCAGATAGACGTTCAGCGGCGTGATGACGTTCATCGGGCTGTCGCCCACCCGATAGGCCGCCAGCACAAGGTCGGGATCGCCGCCCAGCCGCATGAAGACCGGCACGAAGACGGGGGCCAGGATCGCCCATTTCGCGATGCCGCTGGTCAGGATCAGGTCGATGATCAGGACAAGCAGGACGAAAAGGATGATGTAGCCCACGCCGCCGATCGGCGCGGTCTGCAGCACATCGGCCAGCACCACCGCCAGCACGGTCGCCAGGTTGGTGAAGTCGAAGAAGGCGATGAACTGCGCGATCACGAAGAGCAGGAAGACCAGCCCGGCAAGGCTGCCCCAGGTCTTGACCACCAGCCCGATTGCGGCGGTGACACTGGCGATGGTGCCCGCGCCGCGCCCGTAGGCATAGCCCACGGTCAGGAACAGAAGGCTGATGATCAGGATCAGCGAACTCATGAAGGGCGATCCGGCAAGGATCACGCCGGTCTCCTGATTGCGCAGGATGGCGTTGGGCGGCGCGGTCAGCGCGGCCATCACCAGGACGAAGCCCAGAAGCGCGAAGCCGGCATAGCGCAGGCCGCGCTTTTCGGCATCGGTGATGTCATGCGCCGCCTCGACCGGAAGCCCGCCGGTATAGGGGCCAAGGCGCGGCTCGACGAAGCGGTCGGTCAGGATCGTGCAGACGATCGCCATCAGGACGGACGAGGCGATCATGAAATAGAGATTGCCGACGATGGTGATCTCTTGCGCCGGGTTCACGGTGCGCACGGCTTCGTTCGTGATCTCGACAAGGATCGCGTCGGTGGGGGTGACGAAGACGTTGACCAGAAACACCGCCGCCACGCCCGAAAACGCCGCCGCCAGCCCGGCCAGCGGATGCCGGCCCATGCTGTGGAACGCCGCCGCCCCGAGCGGCACCAGCACCAGATAGCCCGCATCCGCCGCGATCGAGGACATGACGCCCACCATCACGATGATGAAGGTGAAGAGCGACTTCGGCGCGGCCGCCACGATCTTGCGCACAAGCGTGGCGATCAGGCCCGATTCCTCGGCCAGGCCTACGCCGATCATCGCCACGAGGATCACGCCGACCGGGGCGAAGCCAAGGAAGTTGTTGACCGGCGACATGAACATGAAGCGGATGCCGTCGCCCGACAGAAGGCTTCGCACCGCGGCCGTCCGCTCGACCTGGGTGCTGGTGGCCGGGTCATAGCTTTCGTAGACCACCGATGTGCCGAAGGCGGCGAAGATCACCGACAGGACGATCACGATCCCGATCAGGATGAAGAAAATGATCGCCGGATGCGGAACCTTGTTGCCGATCCGCTCGATCGTCGCCAGAAACCCCGTGGTTTCAGCCTTGGCAGGCTCTTGAGCCATTGACCCCTCCCAGTTGCCCGCTGTCATCCGCTTACACAGAAACAAGAACAGCTTTCGCGCACTGGTTCGCGCTCGAGATTACCCGAATGGCAGGAGGGAACGTTATAAACCCCTGTTTGAAATGGACAGTATTCGCTGTCTGACGATTCTGGCAAGGGCCTTGCTTTGCCCCGATGCGCTGCGGTTTTCGGCCGTCCGGCACCCCGAGAATTGCCTTGACGGAACCGCTTTCTCCCAGCACTTCTAGCTTGGGAATGTTGATCGGTCGCGGCCGTGGCGCGCGATTTCGGGCCGTTACGAGTGTCGTGTTGATTGCGATACGAACTGAATGACGGCAAGGAATTAGACGCATGTCCGAAATCCAGATCGTCTTTGCGATCATCTTGGGAATCATCGCCCTCTTCATGTGGGACAGGCTTCCGGTCATCGCCGTTTGCGTCGGGGCGGCGCTTTCGCTTTATTTCACCGGAATTCTGAGCCTGCAGCAAAGCCTTGCCGGTTTCGGCGATCCGGCCGTCATCTTCATCGCCTCGCTTTTCGTGGTCAGCGCCGGGCTCGAGCTTTCGGGGGTGACGACCTGGGCAGGTCAGATGCTGATGCAGAAGGCGGGCGAAAGCCGGTCGCGGCTTCTGGTGCTGATGATGCTGATGGTGGCGCTGCTCAGCGCGCTGATCAGCGTCAACGGTGCCGTGGCCGCGCTGTTGCCGGTGGTCGTGGTCATCGCCATCCGCCTCAGCCGCTCGCCCGCGCAGCTTCTGATGCCGCTGGTATTCGGCGCGCATGCCGGGTCGATGCTGATGCTGACGGGAACGCCGGTCAACGTGCTGATCTCGGACGCCTCGGCCGATGCGGGCTTCGGCGGCTTCAACTACTTCGAATTCGCCCTGATCGGCATCCCGGCGGTGATCGGCTGTATCCTGATCGTCGTCTTCTTCGGGGAACGGCTGCTGCCCCACCGGGTCAGCAAGCGCCTGCCGCCCGACCTGAGCCAGCATGCGAAAACCCTGGTCGAGCAGTTCCGCCTTGCCAGCGATGTCTATCAGCTGACCGTGCCCGCCGGCGCGCCGCTTGTGGGCAGTTCGCGGGCCGATCTGAGGTTCGGCGACGGTGCGGGCGTCTCTCTTGTCACGATCCAGACGGCGGATGGCCAGACCGTGCGGCGCGATGCGATCGAGGCCGATGACATCATCGTCGTCCGCGGCGCCCCCGAAGCGGTCCGTGCTGCCGCGCAAGAGATCGGGTTGGAAAAGCATGACGGCCAGCCCTTCGCCTCGGGCGGGCTGGCTTTGTCGGTCTTCAACCGCGAATCCGGGCTGGCCGAGGTGCTGGTGGCGCCCCGCTCGCCGCTGATCGGGCAGCGGTTCTTTCCGGGGATGGTGACGGAAAGCGGCGATCTGGTCGTGCTCGGCATCCAGCGGCAGGGCGAGGATGTGGAGCCGGGCCACCTGCTCGAGGCCGGCGACACGCTTCTTCTGCAGGGCACATGGTCCGCGCTTGACCAGCGGCTGACCCCGACAGAGGTGCTGGTCGTCAACTCGCCCGAACAGGTCCGCCGGCAGGCGGTGCCGCTGGGGCAGGGCGCCAAGGGGATGATCGTGATCCTGCTTGGCATGGTCATTCTGCTGGCCACGGGCCTTGTGCCGCCGGCGGTGGCCGGGCTTCTGGCCGCTGGCGCGGTGCTGCTGTCGGGCATCCTGAACGTCGATCAGGTCTATCGCGCGATCAACTGGACCACCGTGATCCTTGTGGGCGCCATGATGCCGCTTGCCACCGCGATGGAGATCACGGGCGCGGCCCAGCTTCTGGCCGAGGGGATCGTGACGGTGGTCGGCGATGCCGGGCCGATGGCGCTGCTGGCGGGGCTGTTCCTGCTGACGGGGATCCTCGGGCAGGTGATCTCGAACACCGCGACCGCGCTGATCATCATTCCGGTGGCCGTGGTGGCCGCCGCGCAGATGGGCGTGTCGGCCCAGCCGGTCCTGATGTGCGTGGGCCTTGCGGCGGCGGGGGCATTCCTCACGCCGGTCGCCACCGCGACGAACCTCATGGTGATGGAGCCCGGCGATTACCGTTTCGGCGATTACTGGAAACTGGGCCTGCCGATGATGGTATGGTTCTTCGTGCTTGGCGTCTTCGTGGTGCCGCTTATCTGGTCGTTCTGACACAGCTTCGGGAGGGAAGGTCATGTCTCAAGTCGATGCCGTTCTGGCGCAGGTCGATGCCGATTTCGACGCGGCGCTTGCCCGCCTGTTCGAGGTGCTGCGGATGCGGTCGATCTCGACCGATCCCGAATTCACCGCCGAAACCCGCGCCTGCGCCGAATGGCACGCGCGCGACCTTGCCTCGATCGGCTTCGACGCCTCGGTCCGCGACACGCCCGGCCATCCGATCGTGCTGGCCCATGACCATGCGGCGGCGGGCACCCGCGTGCTGTTCTACGGCCATTACGACGTGCAGCCCGTCGATCCGCTCGAGCTGTGGGACACCGACCCGTTCGAACCCGCCCTCGTCACCCGGCCCGACGGGTCGCGCCAGATCGTCGCGCGGGGCGCGGCCGACGACAAGGGCCAGCTCATGACCTTTGTCGAGGCCTGCCGCGCCTGGAAGGCCGTGACCGGCAGCCTGCCCCTTGGCGTGACCGTCCTGCTGGAGGGCGAAGAGGAATCGGGCGGGGTAAACCTGCCCGGCTTTCTCGAGGCCAATACCGAGGAACTCCGCGCCGATGTGGCGCTGATCTGCGACACCAACATGTGGGATGCCAACACGCCCGCCATCACCACAAGCCTGCGCGGCCTTTGCGGCGAAGAGATCATCATCCACGCCTCGGACCGCGACCTGCATTCGGGCTTTTACGGGTCGGCCGCGGCCAACCCCAACCATATCCTTGCCCGCATCATCGCCGATCTGCGCGACGACACCGGCCGCATCACCCTGCCCGGCTTCTACGACGGCGTTCCCGAATTGCCCGAGGCCCTGCGCGACAGCTGGGCCAAGCTCGACTTCTCGGAAGAGGCCTTCCTGGGCGAGGTCGGCCTTTCGGTCCCGGCCGGTGAAAAGGGCCGCAGCGTCCTGGAACAGACCTGGTCGCGCCCGACCTGCGAGGTGAACGGGATGGGCGGCGGTTATCAGGGCGCGGGCTTCAAGACGGTGATCCCGGCTGTCGCCTCGGCCAAGATCTCGTTCCGGCTGGTCTTCGACCAGGATCCCCACAAGATCCGCGCGGCCTTCCGCGATTTCGTGAAGGCCCGCATCCCCGCCGATTGCCGGGTCGAGTTCATCGAACATGGCGCCGGCCGGGCCATCGCCTTTGACGTGGGCGCGGCCCCCTTCCAGCAGACGCAGGAGGCGCTGACCGAGGAATGGGGCAAGCCTGCCGCCTTCATCGGCGGCGGCGGGTCGATCCCGGTGGCGACGCTGATCAAGGACAGGCTGGGGATGGATGTGGTCATGGCGGGCTTCGGCCTCTCGGACGACCGCATCCACAGCCCGAACGAGAAATACGACCTGCGGTCGTTCCACAAGGGTATCCGGTCCTGGGTGCGGATCCTCGCAAGGCTCTGAGGGCGTTTCGGCCTTTGGATCTGGCCCCTGAGGCGGGCTGTCGGCGTCCGATCAGATGCTGAACCGACGCCGCTTTGCCGGGGGGGCTGCACGCCGCTTGTCAGCGCTGCGCAGCAGAGAGACGGGCCGCACCGTCCCGAAGCGGGGATCAATCAGGGCATCGGCCTGCGCCGGTATCGTTGCGGGCTGACCCCTGTCCAGGACCGGAAGGCCCGCGAGAAGGCAGAGAGCTCGGAATAGCCGAGGTTGAACGCGATCTCGGTCAGCGAGAGGTCGCTTCGGATCAGGTAATGGATGGCAAGCTCCTCGCGGGCGGCGCGCAAGACATCCGCGAAAGTCATGCCGTTGGACCGCAACAGCCGCTGAACCGCCGCCTCGGACATCCCCATGATCTCGGACAGATCCTTGAGGCTGGGCAGGCCGTTGTGAAGGTGCACCTTGATCTCGTTGCGCAGCCGCGCGGCAAAGACCTCGACATCGGCGGTCGGCTGGCAGCGGCTTTCCAGGAACGGGCGCACCACCGAGAACAGGTAGGGATCCTGATTGGGCATGCCGACATCAAGGTCCGAGCGCCGGAAGGCCATGGCATTGGTGCGCCGACCGAATTCGACCGGCGCGCCAAAGCGCCGTTCATGTTCGCCGCCACCGTCGGGGCGGTTGTGCTCGAAACAGACCTCGAGCGGGGCCCAATCCCGCCCAAGCGCTTCGCGGAAGATGTTGCAGAACATTCCCATCGACAGTTCGGCATCCTGCCGCCGCCGGTCGATGCGTTCGTCGTAGATGCGATAATGCAGCCAGAGGATATCGCAATCCTGGACCAGGCCGAACAGGGTCTGCCCCTGGTGGGCGGGGAAATAGGCCTGCAGGTTGCGCAGCGCCGCCGCCAGGGTGGGCGAGCTGACCGCCGCAAATCCCAGCATCCCAAGCTGGCGCGGCTGGAACGCCTGGCCGAATTCCAGCCCGATGTTGTCATGCCCGGTGTGGCGCGAGGCTTCCTCGAACATGGCGCAATACTGGGCGAGGTTGATCTCGTTCAGCGGGCTGTCGAGATCGTCGGCGCGAATGCCCGCCGCGCCATAGATCGCATCGACATCGCCGTTATGGCGCTGAAACAGGTCGGCCGCGCCGGTCGCCGCCGCCGACAGCACCTTGGTCGGTGTCGCATTCGAGAGGGATCTGACAGTCGCCGTCATGGCCGTGACCGACTCCTCGTTCAAACAACGAGCTTAGGAAAACAGACCCGAATGTCCAGTGCAAAGCAGGTTGGAGCCGTCAGGGCCGCAAAGGCGCGGAATGCGCGAAACGCGGGCAGTATGACAGTCTCGTGTCAAATTCGAGGCCCTTCCTGTCAAGACGGGTCCGGCGAATCGGGCCACCATACCCCCTTGGAGCCGCCCTTGCGGCGCACCATCAACGGGGAGACAAGAACGAATGAAAATGAACCGCAGACAGTTTTCCGCAAGCCTGGCCGGAGCCTTCGGGGCAAGCGCCTTGTTTCCCGGCATGGCCCACGCCTCGCGCGACGATCAGATGAACATCCTGTGCTGGGAAGGGTACAACACCGACGATGTACTCGGCCCGTTCCGTCGCGCCTTTCCGGGGGTCACCGTCCGGGCCGCCAGCGGCACCTCGGATCCCGACATGATCAACCGGATCCGCGCCGGCGAGATCAACGTCTGGGATCTGATCAACCTGAACCAGCCCTGGGCCCGCGACATGTATCCCGAAGGGCTGATCAAGCCGCTCGATAAAGAGCGGTTCATGCCCTATTTCGACAAGATGCTTCCCGAATTCTCGGGGCCCTATGATCTGGCCTTCGCCGAGGATGGCGAGCTGATCGGGATGCCGCAGCGCTACGGGCCGTTCAGCTTCGTGGTGAACACCGACAAGATCTCGCGCGATATGGCCGAGGATCAGGGCTGGAACCTGTTTCTGGATCCGGACATGGCGGGCCGTTACGGCGTTCTGACCTATGACAACTGGAACGTCATCCACATGATGCTGACCGCCGGGCTGGATCCGTTCTCGCCGACCGACGAGGCCGGGCGCGAGACGTTCCGGGAAGTGGCCGGGCAGATCTTCGGCAATTCGCGGCTGCGCACCGACGATCTGGTGGCCCTCAACACCGCGCTGATCAACGGCGAGATCGACGCCTATTTCACCGGCGGCACCTACACCGCCTCGCCGGCACGCTACGACGGCGCCACGAACATCCGCGGCATCACCCCAAGGACGGGTCCGGTGGACGGCAAGGGCGGGGTCGTCTGGGTCGAGCTGACCTCGGCGGTGAACAACCCCGAACCCTCGATCATGGCCGAGAACTTCCTCGAATTCGTGCAGCTGCCCGAGATCTCGAAGGCCGTGGCCTTCCCCGAGGGCACCTACAACCCGGTGGCCCAGATGGGCGACCCCGAGACGATGGCGCTTTTCGACTCGGAAGAGCTTGACGCCATCCAGTGGGATTCGCTGGAGGAAGAGATGTCGCGTTCGCTGGATTTCCAGATCGTGCCCGACTACGACGAACTTCTGGCGATCTACACGGCCGCGCGGCGCTAGGTCGCAAGCCTAAAGACTCCAACATCCCGCCCCGTTCCGTCTGCATGCACGCCATGCGACGGGGCGGGGCAGTGATGCGACCCACAGGATGATTCCGTGTCCGACACGATTCTGCGCCTTGAAGGCGTGACCAAGACCTTCGGCACCTTCACCGCCCTTCATGGTGTCGATCTCGAGATCCGCGACGGTGAGTTCTTCACCATCGTCGGCCCCTCGGGCAGCGGCAAGTCCACGCTGATCCGGCTGCTTGTCGGCATGGATGACGTGACCTCGGGCGCGATCTGGCTGCGGGAGGGGCGGATCGACAAGGTGCCGGCCAACAAGCGGCCCACCTGCATGGTGTTCCAGTCGCTGGCGCTGTTTCCGCACATGACGGTCGGCGGCAACATCGAATTCCCGCTGAAACTGCGCAAGGTCAGCCCCGCCGACCGTCGGGCCCGCGCGCTGGAACTGCTCGACCTGCTGCACCTGCCGCGCGACTACTATTCCAAGCGCATCAACCAGTGTTCGGGCGGCGAACGGCAGCGGGTGGCGCTGGCCCGCGCGCTGGCCTTCGACCCCGAGATCCTGTTCTTCGACGAACCGCTTTCGGCGCTGGATTACCGGCTGCGCAAGGTCCTCGAGAAGGAGTTGAAGGATCTGCATGGCCGCACCGGCAAGACCTTCGTCTACATCACCCACAGCCTGGAAGAGGCGATGGTCATGTCGGACCGGATCGCCATCATGCGCGCAGGCCGTTTCGAGCAGATCGCCACGGCCGACGACATCTACGCCCGCCCCGTCAGCAAGTTCGTCGCCGAGTTCATGGGCGAGGTGAACCTGTTCGACCTGACCGTCGCGGCGGACGGACGCGTCGATACGGGCCGGCTTCATGTCAACGGCGCGCTGCAGCAACTGGGGCTTGCGCTGCCGGCGCAAGGGGCGGCGACGCTGATGGTGCGGCCCGAATTCGTGCGGTTCCTTGCCGATGGCGAAACGGCCGATTTCCTGGTGCGCGGCCGGCTGCACGCCAGCTATGCGCTGGGATCGCGCATCCAGTACGAGATCGAGCTCGAGTCGGGCGAAAGGGCCACGGTCGAGAAACTGCGCGAGGATGCCTTCGCCGGAGCGCCCGGCTCCGAAGTACTGCTGGGCTTCGACGCCGACCATGTTCATGTGATCGGAGGCGCATGATGGAAAGCACGGATCGCAGGCTGGGGGCCCTCTCTGCGCTGCCGATCGGCATCATATTGCTGCTGGCCTTTGCTGCGCCGCTTCTGGTGGTGGCCGTGTTCTCGATCATGCCGCAGCGGGTGTTCAGCCTGCTGAACGCGCCCGATTTCTCGTCCTTCGCGGTGATCGTGTCGCAGGGCTATTATCGCTCGTTGCTGTGGTCGCTTGGCATGGCGGTGGCGTCGACGGCCATCCTGTTCGTGATCTGCTGGCCGCTGGCCTATGGCATGGCCAAGGTCTTTGGCCGCTTCACCCTGGTGATCACCATCGCCGTGGTGATGACGCTTTTCGTTTCCGAAAACATCAGGCTGTTCGGCTGGGTTCTGACGCTGATGAAGGGCGGGCTGATCGAGGGTCACCTGCAGGCCTGGTTCGGCGTCGGGTTCGAGGGGCTTCTGTACAACGTGCCTGCGATCATCTTCGGCCTGGTGCAGGTCTATTTCCCCTTCATGCTGTTTCCCTTGGCCCAGGGCATCGCCATGGTGCCCGACGATGCCCGCCAGGCGGCGGCCGACCTTGGGGCATCGCGCTGGCAGATCCTGACGCAGATCGACCTTCCGCTCGCCGCGCCCGGCATCGTGGTGGGCTCGCTCCTGTCCTTCGTGCTGGCGGCGGGTGCCCTGGCCGAGGCCAAGCTTCTGGGGGGCCGCGCGGTGATCGTGATCGCCGACGACATCGAGACCGCCTTCACCTTCGGGCAGAACTGGCCGCTGGGATCGGCACTGTCACTGACGCTGATCGTCATCATCTCGGCCGTGGCCATGGTGGGGCTGTCGCGCATCGACCTTGACCGGATCATGGGGAGGAAACGCTGATGCCCGCTTCCCGGACCACGCGCATCGTCCTTTTCGTCTATGGCCTGTTCATCATCTTCATGCTGTACCTGCCGCTTGTATCGGTGGGCTTTGCCTCGATCTCGCGCGCGCGGTACCTGACCTTCCCGATCCGCGAATATTCCTTCCGCTGGTATGCCGACGCCATGCAAAGCGACACCGTGCGCGAGATCGTGCTGACCTCGCTCAAGATCGCGGTGATCGTCACGGTCATATCCATGGTGGTCGGCTTCTTCGGGGCGCTGGCCTTTGCGCGCTACCAGTGGCGCTTTCGGTCGCTGTTTCAGAAGGTCATCCTGCTGCCGATCTTCTTTCCGCAGGCCGTGCTGGGGCTGGCGCTGCTGATCTGGTTCAACTCGGTCGGGATCATCCCCACCTGGAAAACCGCCATCGTGGCGCATCTGGTCTGGATCGCGCCGATCGCGACGCTGGTCATCGCCATCCGGGCCTACAGTTTCGACCCGGCCCTCGAAGAGGCGGCGCGCGACATGGGGGCCTCGACCTTCACCATCCTGCGCGAGATCACCCTGCCGCTGCTGATGCCGGGCGTCATTTCGGCGGGGCTGTTCGCGTTCCTGTTGAGCTGGGGCAATTTCCCGCTGTCGCTTTTCACCACGGGCGTCGATTCCACCCTGCCGGAATGGCTCTATGCGCGGATGGTCGCGGGGTATTCGCCGCTTGTGCCGACGCTCGGCGTGATCTCGGTCATCGGTTCGTTTCTTCTGATCGCGCTGGCCTTCGCGCTGCGCTGGATGCTGCGCCGACCGGGCGGGCAGGCAGGGTTGGCCGAATGAGGCGGGCCGCTCAACAACCACGGAAAAGGGAGGAGATGCAATGCTGACATCCATCAAGGGAAAAAGCGTCGTCGTCACGGGCGGCTCGAAGGGGATCGGCAAGGGGATCGCCCGGGTCTTTGCGGCGCAGGGCGCCAGGGTCACCATCGCGGCGCGCGGCGAAGAGGCGCTGAAGCGCACCTGCGACGAGCTGAACGCCGCCGGGGGCAGCCTGCGCTACGAGCTGTGCGACGTCTCTGACTGGGACAGCGTGCGCGCCATGGTCGACAGCACTGCCGCGGCGCAGGGCGGGCTTGACATCGTCTGCGCCAACGCCGGCGCCTTTCCGCAGACCAAGATCGTGGACATGGAGCCCGACGAATGGGACGGCGTGATGGCCACGAACCTGCGGTCGGCCTTTCTGGCGGTCAAGGCGGCGATCCCGCATTTCCAGAAGGCCGGCAAGGGCCGGGTGGTGCTGACCTCCTCGATCACCGGGCCGATCACCGGCTATCCGGGATGGTCGCATTACGGCGCCTCGAAGGCCGGGCAACTGGGGTTCCTCAAGACGGCGGCGATGGAACTGGCGCGCTACAACACCACGATCAACGCGGTGATGCCGGGAAACATCTATACCGAGGGTCTTCAGGATCTTGGCCAGCAGTATCTTGACGACATGGCCGCGTCGATCCCACTCAAGCGTCTGGGCGCGGTCGAGGATATCGGCAATGCGGCGCTGTTCTTCGCTTCGGACGAGGCGGGCTACATCACCGGCCAGCAGATCGTCGTGGACGGCGGCCAGATCATACCGGAGTCGCTTGCCGCCATCGCGGATATCTGACTCGAGCCACGGAGGCGCGACATGGGATCGTCCGACATTCCCTATGAAGAGCTGCTGCAGCTTCTGCACCGGCTTGCCAATGACTCGCTGGGGCTTTGGGATCTGCCGGCCGGGGCCGAGGCCCGGCTGATCAACGTGTCCGAGAACAACACCTATCTGGTCACGGCACCGGGCGGCTTCCGGTCGATCCTGCGGGTGCATCGCGAGAACTACCACAGCCGTCGGGCGATCGAATGCGAGCTTGCATGGTCCGAAGCCCTGCAGGCCTCGGGGGATATCGTCACGCCCGGCGTCTATGCCGGGCGGGACGGCAAGGTGATCCAGAAGGCGATCACCGCCGGGCTGCCCAACCCGCGCTACATGGTGATGTTCCACTTCGTCGAGGGCACCGCCCCCGACCCGGATCATGACCTTGTCGAGCCGTTCCGCGAACTCGGGGCGATTGCGGCCCGGACGCATCTTCACTCGATGGCCTGGACCCGGCCCGAGCCGTTCGAGCGGTTGACCTGGGATCTGGACGCGGTCTTCGGCGAAAGCCCGACCTGGGGCGACTGGCGCGACGGCCCGAACATGACCCCGGCCATCCGCCAGGTTCTGGAAGAGACCGAGGCCCTTGTCCGCCGCCGTCTGACCGCCTTCGGCAAGGGGCCGGATCGCTATGGCCTGATCCATGCCGACATGCGGCTTGCGAACCTGCTGATCGACGGCAGCGCGACGCGGCTGATCGACTTCGACGATTGCGGCTTTGGCTGGTTCCTCTACGATTTCGCGACCGGCATCAGCTTCATGGAGGATCATCCGCAGGTGGCCGCGCTCAAGGCGTCCTGGGTCGAAGGGTATCGGACGGTCCGGCCGCTGTCGCAGGCCGAGGTGGACGAGATCGACACCTTCGTGATGCTGCGCCGGATGGCGCTTCTGGCCTGGATCGGCAGCCATATCGACGCGCCCGAACCGCAGGCCCTTGCGCCCGATTTCGCGCGGGTGACGGCCGAACTGGCGCAGGATTTCCTGGCCCGCAGGAAGCAGTCTGAGCCGACCTGACCCCGACCGCCAGCGCCAAGGAGAACGCAGGATGGACCAGGCGCAAAGACCGAACAGGTGGCAGCGGTTCGCCGACTGGGACGCCCGGCCGCTGCGGCTTGACAATTTCGCCCGCGAGGATGCCGAGAACGGCTTTGCCGCCTTCTCGAGCCCGCATGATCCGAAGCCGGGGGTCGGCATCGCGGGCGGGCGGATCGAAAGCATGGACGGCGTGCTCGAGCGCGACTTCGACCTGATCGACCTGTTCATCGCGCGCCACCACCTTGACCCCGAGATCGCCGCCGAGGCGATGGCGATCGATTCCGCCGAACTTGCCCGGATGCTGGTGGACATGAACGTCCCCCGCGAAACCCTGGTGCGGCTTGCCAGGGGGCTGACGCCGGCCAAGCTGGCGGATGTGGTGTCGCGGCTCAACGCGCTCGAGATCGCCTTCGCCTATTCCAAGATGCGGGCGCGCAAGACGCCGGGAAACCAGGCGCATGTGACCAATGCCAAGGACGACCCGCTGCAGATGGCCGCCGATGCCGCCACCGCGGTGGGCTTTGGTTTCGACGAGATCGAGACGACGATGCGGGTGTCGCGCAATGCCTGGTCGAATGCGCTGGCCTGCGCCGTGGGCGGGGCGGTGGGGCGCTGGGGCACGCTGCTGCAATGTTCCTCCGAAGAGGCCGAGGAGCTTCTGATCGGGATGGCCGGGTTCACCTCCTATGCCGAAACCGTCTCGGTCTATGGCACCGAGAAAAGCTTTGCCGATGGCGACGACACGCCCTGGTCAAAGGCGTTTCTTGCGGCGGCCTATGCCTCGCGCGGGATCAAGATGCGCTGCACCTCGGGCGCGGGGGCCGAGCTTCTGATGGGGTTCCACGAATCGAAGACGCTGCTGTATCTCGAGGCGCGTTGCCTGTGCCTGCAGCGCGGCATGGGCGTGCAGGGCACCCAGAACGGCGGCATCGACGGCGCGCCCCTGACCGCGACGGTGCCGGGCGGGGTCAGGGAACTCATGGCCGAGAACCTGATCGCCGTCTGGCTGGACCTCGAATGCGCCTCGGGCAACGATGCACGCTCGTCCGAGAGCGAGATCCGGGTGGGGGCCAAGATCCTGCCCTATCTGATCGCCGGGTCCGACCTGATCTGTTCCGGCTTCGGGTCGATCCTTGCCTATGACAATTCGTTCAACCCCTCGCTCCTGAATGGCGAAGAGATGGAGGACTACCTTGTTCTGCAACGCGATTTCGAGGCCGACGGCGGGTTGACGCCGCTGGCCGAAGGGCGCGCGCTGGACATCCGGCAGCGCGCGGTCGAGGCCCTCGCGGCGGTGTTCGAGGAACTGGAACTGGCCCGCCCGACGGCCGACATGAAGGCCAGTGTCATCGCGGCATCGGGGTCGGCGGAGACGCGAAGCTACAGGCCGGGCGATGCCGCCGCCATCAGCGAGGCGATCCGTGACCGGGGGCTCGATGTGGTGGATGTCATCCGCGCCCTCGCCCGGCGCGGCTTTGCCGAAGAGGCCGGGAACCTGCTGAACGTCGTCAAGCTGCGGCTGTCGGGGGATTACCTCCAGACCTCTGCCGTGATCCGGGACGGCCGCATCCTGTCGGCGATCAACGATCCCAACGACTACAGCGGGCCGGGGTCGGGCTATCGGCTGACCGAGGAAAGACGGCGCGAGATCGTCGAGATCCGCGACGTGCTCGACCAACCCGCGGTGCTGCGGGCCGAGGCGGAACAGGAAGGCGGCGAAGCCCGCGCCATCGCCTATCTGCCCGGGGGCCGCGCCGGCCCGGGCGAGGGGCGCGACGAGGTGGTGATCGGGATCAGCCCGGCCTTCGGGCTCAAGCTGTTCCGCACGACCGCCGGGCACAAGCTGTCCGAGGTGCTGCGGGTTCTGGTGGCGGGGATCGAGGGGCGCGGCCTGCGGGCGCGGGTGGTGCGGATGCGGCACACCGCCGACACATCCTTCCTGGGCCTGACCGCGGCGCGACTGTCCGGGTCGGGCATCGGGATCGGGCTGCAGGCGAAGGGCACCGCCGTGATCCATGCCGCCGACCGCCTGCCGCACAACAATCTGGAGCTTTTCTCCAATGCTCCGATCACCTTGCTTGAGCATTATGCCGCGCTGGGCCGGAATGCGGCGGCACATGCGCTGGGGGAGGCGCCCGAACCCGTTGTCGTGCCGACCCGGGGCGAGGCGATGGGATCGCGGTATCACGCGCGGGTCGCGCTGATCTATGCGATCGAGACCGCCCTCACCGAGGACGGCGCCGAGCCCGAGGAAATTCGGCTCGAATTTGCGGACCCCCGGAAGGAGAAGCGGAGATGACCCGGTTCGGGACAGAAGACTATCCCCTGGCGGAAACCTGCCCGGAAGAGGTGCGCGGCCCGCGCGGGCGGACGCTGGACGAGATCACGCTCGATGCGGTGATGGCCGGCGAGGTGACGATGGAGGATCTGCGCATCACCCCGGAGGCCTTGCGCAACCAGGCCCAGATCGCCCGCGCGGCGGGCCGGGCGACGCTGGCCGAGAATTTCGAGCGGGCGGCCGAACTGGTGTCGGTGCCGCAGGATGTCATCATGGACACTTACGAGCTGCTGCGGCCGGGTCGGGCCAGATCGCGCCAGGATCTGCTGGACCGGGCAGAGCTTCTGCGCAGCCTCCATGCCGCGCCCGGCATCGCCGCTTTCGTGGAAGAAGCCGCCGCCGCCTATGAACGCCGTGGCCTGTTCACCTTCAGATATTGAGGCGCCCATGTCCTGGAAGACATCCTATCGGTCGATCTATTATGCCGATGCCCCCGAACCCGACGACCCGGACCTTCCGGTCGCGCAGACCGCGCTTCTGGTGATCGACATCCAGAACACCTATCTCGAGCGGCCCGACCGCGCCTCGCTTTCGCCCGCCGGGCAGGCTGCCTTTGATGCCTGGACGCCCTTTCACGACCGGATGCACGGCCAGGTCATCCCCCGGACCGCCGCCTTGCTGGCACGGGCGCGCAAGGCCGGTATGGAATGCATCTTCGCCCGCATCGCCTGCCATACCGACGACGGGCGCGACAGATCGCTTTCGCAGAAGCTGCCCGGATGGAACAACCTGCTGCTGCCCAAACGCGGCCATCCTTCGCAGATCGTCGAGGCGCTGCAGCCGGTGGGCGACGAGATCGAGATCACCAAGACCACCGATTCCGCCCTGACCGGCACGAACCTGCGGCTGATCCTGCACAATCTGGGGATCCGCAACGTGATCTGCACCGGGATCTTCACCGACCAATGCGTCTCTTCGACGGTCCGAAGCCTCGCCGACGAGAGTTTTCAGGTGGTGGTTCTCGAGGATTGCTGCGCCGCCGGATCAGACGAGCTGCATCGCAAGGAGCTTGAGATCATCAACATGATCTACTGCCATGTGATGTCGAGCGACGAGCTTTGCGCCCTGATGGACCTGCCCGACGCCTGACGCCTGACGCCTGACACCCACGGGGCAGGCCGCGTCAGGCGCTGCGGCCGGTGATCGCGCCCAGAACCTTCTCGATCTCGTCCAGACCGCGGCGGACCTCTTCGGTGCTGCCCGACATGTAAAGCCGACCGGCGGCGCCGATCATCTGCACATCCACAAGGGTCAGCCCCGGCGCCACCTTTTCGGCCTCGTTCGCGGCGATGGCGGCGTAAAGCGCCGGGACCATCTCGACGATCAGCAGGGATTCCCCGGGCAGGACCATCGACGCCTGCCTGTTGCGGTTGATGATGACCGCGTGCTGATCGGCCACATCCTCGATCACGTCGACATAAAGCAACCGTGGCGCCAGCTGATCGGCGGCGGCCAGACCCAGACCCGACAGCATCGCCTCGCCCGCCTGCATCAGCTTGGCCTTGTCGTTGCCGTGGATCTCGAGGATGCCGAACTGGCGTTCGACGAACAGGATGCCGGGTTCCAGATCGGGATCGGCCTTCAGGCCAAGGTCGATCACCCGCTCGATCATCAGCCCCGGCGCCACCTCGATGATCAGCGCATGCTGGCCGGCATAGGGCGGATAGCCTCGGGCGCGGGTCGGGGTGCCCAGATAGGCGGCGAACTGGGGTTGCAGGGTGTCAAGCGTCAGGAAGACGCGCAATTCACCCTTCGATGTTCCGGCAGGTCTTGCCACGGGTCAGCCTTTCATGCCTCGGCCCGGGCCTGTCCGGCCCGGGTCGGCTGCATCCGGTCGCGGCCCCGGGGGCCGCAACGGCGAAATCACTTGCCGGGTGCCGATGTGAAATGCTTGGAGACATCGGCATGCGGGCGCGGGATCACATGGACCGAAACCAGCGTTCCGACCTGTCCCGCCACTTCGGCGCCGGCCTCGGTCGCGGCCTTGACGGCACCGACATCGCCCGAGATGACGACAGCGACAAGGCCGTCGCCCACTTCCTCGCGGCCGGTGATGGTCACATTGGCGGCCTTGACCATCGCATCCGCCGCCGCAAGCGCGGCGACATAGCCCTTGGTCTCGATCATTCCGAGTGCGTTACTGGACATTCTGGGTCTCCTTCATGAAGGGGTTGTCGTTTTCTGGGGGTTATTCCGCATCATCCACCGATCCGATGATCAGCGCGTCGATCGGGGGGCTTTTGCCGGGGAACCAGGAGGCGGCAACCGATCCGGTCGTCACCACCACGGTTTCGCCGATGCCGCAGCCCAGCGGGTCGAAGGCAAGAAGCGTCGCAGCCGACCCCTCGACCCTGACCTCGAGGATCGACCCTGCCGGCATTTCGGCAACCTTCTTGGTGGACCAGATGCGGCCCGTGACCGTCGCCTTGATCATCCCTCATGCCTCCGAACGGTGATTTCCATGCGCCGCACCATATCCCGGGCCAGCGGTGTGAGGACCGCGCCGGGGGCCAGAAGCACCGACCCGCCCCGCGGCACCGACTGCAACCGCCGCTCGGACACGACGCCCTCAAGCGTGACGGCCGCCGGCTGTGCGGGCTCCGGGGCCGGAGCGGGCCGGCCCGCCACCGTGGCAACGGCCGTCGGCGCCAGGGTGAACCGCAGCCTGCCTTCGCGGACGCTTTCGATGACCCCCGGCCGCGCAAGATGCGCCACGAAGGCCTGAAGCTCGGCATCCGTCGTGATCCGCACGGTCTGGGCGCCGTGCGATGCCGGAACCGGGGCGGCAGTGGGGGCGGCAGTCGGGCCAGCTTTCGCCGCCAGCGCCTCTTTCAGGATCTCCCTCACCATGGCGCGCAGTTCTGTCGTGGTGCCCTGTGCCATGGATCAGGCCCCCAACGCCTGTTGCGCGGCCGCCGCCGCGGCCTTGACCTCGGATTCGCGCCCCGACAGATACAGTCGGCCCGTGGCGCCGATCATGCGATAATCCACGACCTTGATGTTGGCTGCCTTCTCGGCCTCGTTCGAGGCGAGGATCGCATAGGCCGCCGGTTCCGTTTCCAGCACGAACAGCGTTTCGCCCGCCAGCACCATGGAGCCGCCCTTGTTGCGGTTGATCAGGAAGGCGTGGCCCGGGTCGATGCGGCTGATGATCCGCGATGCCAGGATCTTCGGTTGCATCGCATCGCCCGGCGATTTTCCCATCGCAGCCACCACCGACTCGGCCGCCGCCTTGACGGCGGCGATATCGCGCGAGTGGAATTCGAGATAGCCGAACTGCCGCTCGACCACGAGGATGCCGCCCTGCACCTCGGCCGATTTCAGCGCGACATCGGTCAGCGCCTCGATATCAAGCCCCGGAGCGACCTCGATGATCTGGGCCGCCATGTTGCGGCGCGGCAGCGAGCCGCGGACCCAGCTGCCCATGTAGCACATGGTCTGGGGTTGAAGCTGGTCGATGAAGATGAAGGAGCGCAGGGTTGCCATGGGTCAGGCCGCCAGAACCGCGTTGATCTCTTCGAGGATGATCTTGCGCAGTTCCCGGCGCAGGTCGTCCATGTCCTCGCCCGGCCCGATCTGCGCCGCAACCGCGGGGCGTTCCGTCCGGGGCGGGGCCAGCGGGTCAAGGCCCTCGAAGTTTCCGAACCGCTCGCTGGCCTCCTTGTTGTAGGCGATGCGCGCATATTGCACGAGGTGGTGCGGGGTCAGGTTCTCGGTCAGCGACGACCCGCCGGCAAAGCCGGTCCCGATCGTCATCGAGGGGCCAAGGTTCGTCTCGAACCCCGAGGAGCCGAGCGAGCAGCCGGTGTTGACCGCCACCCGCAGCGCCGGCAACGCCGCCGCGAAGGCCAGCACATTCGCCTCGTTGTGCGAGTGGATGGCCGCGGAATGGCCGCGACCGGCCGTCCGCATCATCGACCGCGCCGCGGCGATGGCCTGTCCCATCCCGCCGACCCGGCAGAAGGCCAGAACCGGGCAAAGCTTTTCGCGCACCAGCGGTTCCTCGGGCTGCACGATCTCGACCGGGGCAACCAGGATCTTCGCGCCGGTTGCGGCAAAGCCCGCGGCGCGGGCGATGGCCGCGGCATCCTTGCCGATCATCGCGGTGTTGAAGCCCTGCGGCGTGAAGAGCAGGCTGCGCAGCTTTGCGGTCTCTTCGGCCGAGCAGAGATGCGCGCCTTCGGCCTTCATCGCGGCCAGCAGCGTGTCGGCGATGGTATCGAAGGCAAGCAGCGTGGATTCGTTGGTGCAGAGGATCGAGTTGTCAAAGGATTTCGACGCCACGATGCGCTGCGCCGCCTTGTGCAGGTCGGCGCTGTCGTCAACGACCACGGGCGCATTGCCGGGGCCCACCCCCATGGCCGGATTGCCCGAGCGATAGGCCGCCCTGACCACTGCCGGCCCCCCGGTGGCGACCACCAGATCGACCCGTTCGTCGGCGATCAGCCGCTCGATCAGCGGGATGGTGGGTTCGTCGATCACCTGGACCACGCCATCGGGGGCGCCGGCGGCACAGGCGGCCTCGGACAGCAGCCGGGCGGCGTCGGCACAGACCTCGCGCGCGCCGGGATGGGGCGAAAGCACGATGGCATTGCGCGTCATCAGCGCCATGATCGCCTTGAAATAGACCGTCGCCACCGGGTTGGTCACAGGGATCAGGGCAAAGATCACGCCTGCCGGTCGCGGCAATTCGACGATCTTGCGCGCGACGTCGATGCGGGGCCCGACGAAATCCTCGCCGCCATACATCTGCACAAGCCCTTTCGAGCAGGCCTCGTTCTTCATCCGCTTGTGCGCGACCACGCCCATGCCGGTTTCGCGCACCGCCCATTCGGCATAGTGCTGCGCCCGCGAATGCGCCGCTTCCGCCACGGCATCGACAATCCGCGCCACCGCCTCGCGCGGGAGTTTGCGCATCTTCGCGGCAGCCCAGCGAGACCGCTCCAGCTTCAGCCGCGCCTGCTCGTAGACCGCGTCGGGAATGGCCAAACGAACCTCGTCCATCTGCATCGCCTCGCTGCTCATGCCCCTGCCTCCCGCAGAAGTTGCCGCGCCCGCGGCATGGCTGCGTCGAACCGGTCCATGATTTCCTGACACATGTCGTGGCTGAGAAGGGCGCCCGGCTTCCATTGCAGCACCCGCTTGTCGAGCGACGAGAAGATCGCCCAGACGCCGTTCTCGTAAAGCGCGCGGCTGACATAGACCGCGCCTTCGGGATGGTTGAACTCCAGCCCGACGACCAGACCGCGCTGGCGCACGCCGGTGAAGATGTCGGAATGCCGCTCCATCGCATCGGAAAGCGCCTCGCTGAAGAAGGCGCTGACGGACTGCACATTCGCCACGGTTTCGGGCCGGTGCAGCATCTCCATGACCTTGTGGGCCACCACGCAGCCCAGTTCCGCCCCGCCCGAGGTCGAGATATGCGCCGCGCCGTCCTCGTGCAGCCAGCCGCCGGCCCGTTCGTTCACAAGGCAGGCCGATATCGGGTAAAGCCCGCCCGAAAGCCCCTTGGCCGTGACCATGATGTCGGGCTGGATGCCATAGGTCATCCAGCCCCAAAGCTGGCCGCAGCGCATCATCCCGGTCTGCACTTCATCGGCGATATACATCGCGCCATGTTTCTCGCACAGCGCCTTGCAGGCCTGAAGATAACCGTCCGCAGGCATCGGGAAGCCATAGGTTGCGGGGATCGTCTCCATGATCAGCGCGGCGACATCGTTGCCCCGCAGCGCCTGCTCCATCGCGTCCAGATCGTTGAACGGAACCTGCACGAAATGCTCGGGCTGGTCGGCAAGGAAGATCTTGGTGAACCGGTCGTCGCCGGTGGCCACCGACAGGCCGGAATGGCCGTGATAGCCCTTGATGATGGAGACGATCTTGCGCCGCTTGGTTGCGTAGCGCGCCGACTTGATCGCGATATCCACCGCTTCGGCACCGCCGGGGGCAAAGACCGCATAGGCCATGCCGGGCGTTGCCTTGATCATGACTTCGGACAGGGCGGCGCGGGCGACCGACGGAAACCAGTGATTGCCGATGTCGAAATAGTCCAGCGCGCCTTTCAGCGTTTCAACCAGTTCGGGGTGCCGGTGGCCAAGGTTGTAGGTGCCGCCGTTCAGATGAAGGTCGATCAGCCGGCGGCCGTCCATGTCGTACAGGCAGTATCCCTCGCGCCGGTCGATCACGAGGTCGATGCCCGCGTTGCGCCAGAACTTCGTCTTGTCGGGGTTCCAGTAGCGGATCGACTTGTCGAACAGCTCCTGCTTGTTCTCAAAACGAAAGTGACCGTAGTCGAACATCAATTGCCACTCCTTCGGGCGCTATACTGACCGACTTGCAACATTTATCTATCGCTGGCACGGCTCTTGCCCGTTGTCAAGCAGTATCCACGCGGGCTAACCTGCCCCGGCAGACCCCGGGCAGCCTGCCCGGTGGCGGATGGAAGGTGATGATGGACGCGCCCGATACCCGGCGTCGCAAGACGCAGCGCCAAAGCCGGATCCTGACGGAACTGCGGGCCGCGCCCGCGCTGCGGGTGCAGGAACTGGCCGAACTGCTGTCCGTCTCGAAAGAGACGGTTCGCCGGGATCTTGCGGAACTGGACGACGCCGGCCTTGTCAGCCGGACCTATGGCGGCGCCATGCGCCCGGTTCCCTACGAGCCCGGCATCGCCGAGCGCGAGGGCCTGTTGCAGGACGAACGGACCCGGATCGCGGAGCGCGCGGTCGATCTGGTCGGGCAGAACGACATCCTGATGATCGGGGGCGGTGCCACGACGCTGCACCTTGCCCGCAGGCTGGCGGCAAGGGTCGACCATGTCACGGTGATCACGCATGCGTTTTCCATCGCGGCGGCGCTTGCGGCGAATGCCACGCACAAGGTCTTCATGCTGCCGGGCCAGTACGACGGGCGCGAAGGGCTGGTGCAGGGGCCCGATACGATCGAGGCGCTGCACCGGTTCCGGGCGAATATCGCCTTCCTCGGCGCCAGCGGGCTGACGGCCGAGGGGCCGCATGACGCGGGCCTGGGTCCGGGGCTGATCTATGGCAGCATGATGCGCCGGGCGGCGCGCACGGTGATCGTGGCCGACCACAGCAAGTTCGACAGCCCCTCGCTGACGGTCTACGGCTCCTGGTCCGACAAGGTGACGCTGGTCACGAATGACGCGCCGGGCGGTGCACTGGCGGCGGCATTGCGCGAGGCCGGTTCGACGGTTCTGGTGGCCGGCCAACCCGCACCGGCCGACCGGCTGCCGGGGGCAGGACTCCCGCCGGCCT
Source organism: Paracoccaceae bacterium (assembly GCA_051859505.1). Classification (GTDB taxonomy): domain Bacteria; phylum Pseudomonadota; class Alphaproteobacteria; order Rhodobacterales; family Rhodobacteraceae; genus JAFIEN01. The sequence goes on along the minus strand of JBHYFN010000016.1, from coordinate 32,397 downwards.
GAGAGGGCAGGGGGGCAGGCAAGGGGCCGCGCTGGGGTCTGGGCGCCGATTTCGACAACCGGCTCGAAATGGCCCCGGATCACCCGGATCACCCGGATCACATGGCGCCCGGCGAATGACCGGGCTTCTTCGACGGATCGACGCGCGGGTCGCGGTCATGGCACCCTGCCGCAGGGCCTGCCCGAAACGCTGCGTCAGGGCCTTGCCGCCCTTGCGGCTTTGGCGCCGACCCCGCAATCTGACAGCCGAAAGGACAGATCATGACCGACACTCCCGTAAAAGGCCCCGCCTCCTACTTCCCCTCGATCGAACGCAGCTATGGCCGCCCCATCGCCGAATGGCAGGAGATCATCCGCGCACAAGGCGACAAGCGTCATATGGAGCTGGTTGCCTGGCTGAAGGAGACCCACGGCATGGGCCACGGCCACGCCAATGCGCTGGTTGCCCATACGCTGGCCGAGGACCGCAAGTAGGGCGAAATCCGGGGGCGGATCCGAAGCCGGCTTGCCGCAGGCCCCGAAGCGTCCGGGCAGAGTCGGCCCGAGGAGTCCCGAGGTTTCGGGCCAGACCTAGCCGCGCTTGGGGATCCGCGCTGCGCGCGCCTTTTGCGCGCGGTAGGAAAACAGGATCAGCGCCAGGATCGTCACGACGAAGGGGATCACATTGATCATCTCGCCCGGGATCCAGTCGAACAGGCCCGGCATCACGATCGACAGCGCCTCGAACACGCCGAACAGGAGCGCGGCCAGCATCGCCCCCACCGGATGGCGCGCGCCCAGCAGCACCGCCCCCAGCGCGATGAAGCCACGGCCCGCCGTCATGTCGCGGGTGAAGCCGATGTAGTTGAACATCGCCAGCTGCGCCCCGCCGATGCCTGCGAAAGCGCCCGAGGCGATCAGCGACCAGAGCCGCACCTTGTTGACCGGCACCCCCGCCGCCTCGGGCGCGGGGGCATATTCGCCCACCCCCCGCAGCCACAGGCCCCAGGGCGTGCGGTAAAGGAAATACCAGACCCCGAAGACCGACAGGAAGGCGAGCCAGGTCAGGATCGAATGGCCCGAGAACAGCGCGTGAAGCGTGGGCCCGATGCCGGGGATCGCCTCGAGGAAGGGCAGGTTGACCGTGGGCACGGCCTTTGACGGCAGGTTGATCGACGTGCCCTTGTCGCCCCCGGTGGCCAGTGACAGCACGAAGACCGTGCCACCCGCCGCCAGAATGTTCACCGCAAAGCCCACAAGGATCACATCGGCCTTAAGCTTCAGATGGAAGAACCCCATCATCGCGCCAAGAAGCGCCCCCGACCCGATCCCCGCCAGCACCGCGACATACCAGGGGAAATGCACCGACACGAGCACCGCCGTCAGCGCCGCGATCAGCATCATCCCCTCCAGCGCCACGTTCAGCGCCCCGCCCAGGTCCGAGATCAGCCCGCCCAGCGTGGCGAACAGCAGGGGCGTCGTGGCCCGGATCACGGCGACGAAGAAGCTGGCCGAAAAGACGGTGACGATCAGGTCCATCATGCCGCCGCCTCCTTCCGGCCCATCAGCCGGTTGAACCAGCGCCGCCCCGGCACCGTGAACTGCGAGGCCACGAGCAGGATCACCAGCGCCTGGACCACGGCGATCATCTCGACCGGCACATCGGTGCGGATCCCCATAAGCTGCGCGCCCTGCCGCAGGTATCCATAGGCCAGCGCCACGAAGGGCACCGCCAGGGGCCGCGAGCGGGCGACGATGGCGATGAGGATGCCCTCGAAGGCAAGGTTGCCGTCAAAGTCGATGGCGATCCGCCCGAAGGCGCGCCCCTGCACATAGACCGCCCCCAGAAGCCCGCCGATCGCGCCCGCCACCGTCATGGCCGAGACCATGACGAAATTCGCCCGGATACCCGCATACTCGGCAAATTCGGCATTATGCCCGACCAGCCGCAGCTTCAGCCCCCAGGCGGTGCGATACAGCAGGAACCAAACCACCCCCGTTGCCACCAGCGCGATCACGATGCCCAGATCGAACCGCGTGCCGGGCACGATGGCGGGCAAGACGGATTCGGGCGGGAAGGGGGGCGAGTTCAGTTGGCCCGATCCGGGTGGCGCAAGATGCGCGCGGATCACGTAATTCACCAGCCGGATCGCGATATAATTCAGCATGAGCGAGGACACGATCTCGGAGGCGCCGAAGCGCGCCTTGGCATAGCCGGGGATGAAACCATAGACCGCGCCCGCCGCCATGGCGACCAGCATGCCCAGCGGGATCGCCCAGATCGTGATGCCCAAGGGCGACAGCGCCACCAGCGCCGCGCATAGCCCGCCGACATAGACCTGCCCCTGCACCCCCAGCGCGAATTGCCGCGCCTGGAACACAAGGCTGAAGGCCAGCCCCGTCAGCGTCAGCTTGGCCACATCGTCGATCCAGAGCCCCCGCGTCCGGCTTGAGGACATGGGCGCTGTCAGAAGCGTGCGGAAGGCCTTGCCCGGATCCTCGGACGTGCCCAGCACGATCAGATAGGCCACCCCGAGCGCCACCAGCACCGCGCCCACCGCGCGGCCGGCCTCTTTCAGGAAGATCTCCATCTTCGCCGGGGATGCGGTCATCGGAGCGCCTTTCGCATCGTCTGGTCGTCCTGCGTCTCGAGGCCGAGCATGAAGCGGCCAAGCGTCTCGGGCGTCAGGTCCTCGGAATTGTGGAAGGCCGCGACGATCCGGCCGCGGTAGAAGACGACCAGCCGGTCAGACAGGGCCAGCAGCTCGGACAGATCGGCCGAGGACAGAAGCACGGCGGCACCTGCATCGCGCGCATCGGTGATCGACTTCCAGATGAACTGCGTGGCCCCCAGATCGACGCCGCGCGTGGGCTGGTTGACCAGCAGGACGCCCGGCTGTTCGGCCAGTTCGCGCGCCACGACGACCTTTTGCATGTTCCCGCCCGACAGCGTGCCCACGGCGAAATCCGGCCCGCCCACACGGATCGAGAAGCGGTCGATCAGGCCCTTCGCAAAGCCCGAGATGGCCTTGAGGTCCAGCACACCCCGCCGCACGAAGCGGGGATCGGTCAGCCGTGTGGCGACAAGGTTTTCCGCCACGGTAGCGCCCGCCGCCAGCCCCTCGGCGATCCGGTCCTCGGGGATCGAGGCAAGGCCCAGCCCGCGCCGGTCCAGCACGGAAAGTGCGTCGATTTCCTGCCCCTCGACGGTGATCGTGCCACCCGCCACCGGGCGCAGGCCCGCGATGGCCTCGAGGAGTTCCGCCTGCCCGTTCCCCTCGACGCCCACGAGGCCCAGAATCTCGCCGCCATGCACGCTCAGCGACAGGTCTTCGGCCAGCGTCACGCCATTCTCGCCCACCAGCCGCAGCGCATCGACCTTGCAGCGCACCTCGCCCGAGGTCTGGGACCGATCCACCCGCAACGCCACCTCGCGGCCCACCATCATGTTGGCAAGGCTCTGCTCGGTCACGTCGCGCTTCATCACCTCGCCCACCGTGCGCCCGCCGCGCATGACGGTGATGCGGTCGGAGATTTCCAGCACCTCGGGCAGCTTGTGGGCGATGAAGATCACCGTCCGCCCCTGCGCGACAAGCGAGCGGACGGCGGTGAACAGCTCCTCCACCTCTTGCGGCGCAAGGACGGCGGTGGGTTCGTCAAGGATCAGCAGCTTCGCGTCACGATAAAGCGCCTTGAGAATCTCGACCCGCTGCTGCTGGCCGACCGAGACCTCTTCGACCGGCGGCAGCGGATCGACGCGGAGGCGGAAGGTCTCGGAGAGGCGCTGCACCTCGGCAATGGCGCGGGCGCGGTCGAAGCGGATGCCGGCGCGCGGCTCGGACCCCAGAACCACGTTTTCGTAAACCGAGAAGGTCGGCACCAGCGAGAAATGCTGGAACACCATGCCCACGCCTGCGTCGATGGCGGCGCGGGGGTTGGGAAACTCGACCGTCTGTCCGTTCAGCTTCAGGCTTCCGGCGGTGGGCTGCTCCATCCCGAACAGGATCTTCATGAGCGTCGACTTGCCCGCCCCGTTTTCGCCCACGACGGCATGAACCTCGCCCGGCATCACCGTGAGCGAGACGTCTTCATTGGCCACGGTCCCGCCGGGATAGACCTTGCGGATGCCGCGCGCCTCGATGAGGGGGGTCAGGGCCTGCATGCCGGAAAGGCCCCGCCCGAAATCCGGGCGGGGCCGGTTTCCATGGATCACATCACCGAGTCGACCTCGATCTCGCCGGCGATGATCTGGGCCTCGATCGCCTCGATCTCGGCGCGCAGGTCTTCGGGCACGATCGCCTCGTAAAAGCTGTTCTTCGAGATGCCGACCGCGCCATCGGCCAGACCCAGCAGCAGCGCCGTGCCATAGGGGGCCGAGCCGTCCATCGTCTGTTCAAGCGCGGTGACAAGCGAATCGCCCACCCGCTTTTCGACCGAGGTGAAGATCACCGCCGCCTGATCGGGGTCGGTGGGGGCAAAGATCTCGGCCTGGTCGCTGTCCACGCCGATGGCCAGCTTGCCTTCGTCGCGCGCCGCCTGCAGCGCGCCGATGCCGGTGCCGCCCGCGATGGGGAAGACGATATCCACCCCCTGCCCGAACTGCGCCAGCGCCAGCTCCTTGCCGCGTGCCGGATCGCCAAAGTCACCGGCGACGGCGCGCAGCACCTCGACATCGGGATTGGCGGCGCGGGCCCCCTGTTCAAAGCCCACCACGAATTCAAGGATGGTCGAGCCTTCGACCCCGAGGATCGCGCCCAGCTTGCCCGTCTGCGACAGTTTCGCGGCGGCGTAACCGGCCAGATAGGCGGCGGTCGAGGTCTGATAGGTGATGGCGAGGATATTGGGGAAGGCCCCGCCCGAGAAATCGGGCGCATCGTCGAAAAGGATGAACTTGGTGTCGGTGAATTCGCCCGACAGCTCCTGCATGAAGCCGTTCATTTCCCATGTGCCGGCGATGACCACGTCGAACCCCTGATCGGCCGCGTCATCCAGGGCGGGCTGCCAGCGGCCCCGATCAAGACCGGCCTCGATGATCGTCACATCGGCGCCAAGCTCGGCCGTGGCGCGCGCCATGCCGGCGGCGGCGCTGTCGAAAAAGCTCTTGTCGCCCAGCGTGCCATGCACGACGAGCGCGACAGACATCGACGATTGCGCTGACGCGACGCGCGCGCCGGTCAGCGTCAGGACGGCGGTGCCGAGCATGGCTTGCGTCACGCGGCGGCGGGAAATGGTCATGGTCATGGCAGTCTCTCCTGTCGGGGTTTCTGGTTATGGTTCGGGTCTGTAGTGGATCGAGTGGCGATACATCTCGATCAGTGTGTCCAGCGGCGCCTCTTCGACCAGCGTCACCATCGAGGTGCCCAACCGGCCCGAGGGATCGACCACCGTCATCCCCCGCGTGATGCCGGGTGCCAGCGCCACATCGACCGAGGCGCGGGTGGATTTCGTGACGATGGTCGGGTCCACCGCCACGGCGGCGGCGAAGGGATCGACGAAATGCAGCGTATCGCCGCCGCCATAGCCCTCGATCACCTGCCGGGCGTGGCGGGCCAGCGCCTGGGCGAATGCCTTGGGCATGCCAGGCGGCACCTCGGCAAAGAGCGCATCCACGCGCGGCCCGGGGATCGAATGGGTCATGCAGGGTTCCCACGGCACGACCACCGTGTCGATATCGGCGCCAAAGACGATGCTGGCGGCCTCCGGGTCGGCATAGATGTTGAACTCGGCCGCAGGCGTGGTGTTGCCGCGGCCATAGACCGTGGCGCCCATGATCGTCAGCGTGCCGATGCCTGCGATGATGTCGGGATCCAGCCGCAGCGCGACCGCCAGATTGGTCAGCGGCCCGATCATCAGGATATCCACCTTGCCGCCCGCCTGCGCGGCATCGTGGAACGTCTCGCGCAGGAAGGTCACGGCATCGCGGCCCGCGACCTCGGCCTGCTTGTCGGGGCGGGGCGCGTTGCCAAGGCCGTCCTCGCCGTGGATCTCTTTCGCGTCGATGATCGGCTGCACCAGCGGCCGGTCACAGCCCATGTGGACGGGCACATCCGCGCCCAGAACGGCCAGCGTGGACAGCATGTTGCGCGTCGCGGCCTCGAGGCTGACATTGCCGAAAACGGTGGTGACGGCCATCGGCACCACGCCATGCGCGACCAGCAGGGTCAGCGCCTGCGCATCGTCCACGCCGCCGTCGGTATCCAGAATCAGGGGGTTGCGCGCCATTCAGGCCACCTTTCTTGCCTTGGCGACCCGCGCCCAGAAATCGGCATAGGTCGCGGAATAGTCGCGCTTGATGGCCCCCAGATCGGCCCGCGTCAACCGCCCGTCCGCCACGATCCGCTCGCCCGCGACCCAGGAATGCCGCAGGTCGCGGCCCGAGCCGGAATAGACCAGCGTGGTCGCCACATCGGGCGTCTCGCTCCAGCCCGGCCCGGTCATGTCGAAGGCGATCACATCCGCGGCCTTCCCGGGTTCGAGCGATCCCGTCTCGTGCTCCAGCCCCAGCGCGCGGGCGCCCTCGATCGTCGCCATCCGCACCAGATCGCGTGAGGACAGCGGCTGCGCCCGCCCCTCGCGGTGGCTGGCGACCAGACCGGCCATCCGCATTTCCGAAACCATGTCGTAGCTGTTGTTCGCGGCCACATTGTCGGTGCCAAGCGCGACCGTCACCCCCGCCGCGCGCAACTCCACCACCGGGCAGATGCCCTCGCGGCCCGAGCGCAGCCCGGCGCTGGCGCAATGGGCGACGCTGGCGGAAGGGTGGGCGGCGAAGGTGGCGATATCCTCGGGCGACAGGTCAAGGCAATGCGCCGCCAGCACGCGGCCCGCGAAGAACCCGTCGCGGGCCAGCGCCTGCGTGGCGGTCAGGCCGTAGCGGGCAAGCGTCTCTTCGTTGTCCTCGGGCCCCGCCGCCATGTGCAGATGCATCCCGCATCCCAGCCGCACCGCCGCCGCAACCTCGGCCCGCAGAAGCGCCTCGTCATTGTCCACGTAAGGCGCATGCGGCCCGAACCACGGCACCACCCGCCCCCCGGCACGGCGCTGCCCTTCGACGAAGGCCACGGCATTGCCAAGCTCCTCCTCCCCCCGCGCCTCGTCACCCAGTTGCACGATGCCATAGGCGATCACCGCCCGCAGGCCCGAGGCTCCGGCGGCCTCGGCGATTTCCTCGGCAAAGAAATACTGGTCGCTGAAGGTGGTGGTGCCCGACAGCGCCATCTCGGCGCAAGAGAGCGCGACGGCGGGTCCGATGTCGGAGGGCAGAAGCGAAAGTTCCGGTTCGCGGATCGTGTTGTACCAGCCCTCCATCGTCAGCAGGCTGTGGCCCTCGGACCGGCCCCGGAACAGGATCATCGCGCTATGGGTATGGGCGTTCACAAGGCCCGGCATGACAAGGTGGCCCGCAAGGTCCAGCACCTCGTCAAAGCCCGCCGGATCGGGGGCGGTGTCCATCGGGCCAAGGCCCGCGATACGGCCCTCGGCCAAGGCGATCCAGCCCTGCGCGAAGGTCCGGTCCCGGTCATCGACGGTCAGGATGGTCGGGTTGAGCAGAAGGAAAGATGCCATTTGACCCGCGCAGGGGAATTCGGTCTATTCCGACAGGCTAATCCGAAATCTCACAGGTCTGTCAAATGCAAAGCCCGCCCGGACAGCCGATTCCGCCCTGCAGGAGGCGATTGCCCGGTTTTCCGGCAAACCCCTTGTGCACGCGCAGCGCAGGGTTGTGTGGCCCATGTCGGTGAACCCGTTTCGGGCCGATCCCGCCGTGCCCTTGCGGCTGGCCGGACAGGATGCCGAGCGGCTCCGCGACCAGGCGCTGGCCGCGCTTGCCCCGGGCCTTGTCCTGCCGGCGGCCGAGGTCGCGCGGATCGTGGCCGAGGAGGGGCTTGCCGGACCCGAAGACCTGATGCTGCATCTGGTCGCCGCCGCGCGCGCCCATGCCCGCCCGCCCGTTTCGGGCTTCTTCGTGGGCGCGGTGGGGCTGCTGGCCTCGGGCGATGTGATCCTTGGTGGCAACCTCGAGTTTCCCGGCACGCATCTGGGCATGACCGTCCACGGCGAAGGCTTCGTCGCGACCCGCGCAATGCAGCTTGGTCAGCGCCTGAGTGCCATCGCGCTGGACGAAGCACACCCTTGCGCCCATTGCCGCCAGTTCCTGTCGGAATTCTCGGGCGGGCCGGAGCTGTGGCTGATCGACCCGCTGGGCCACCGCCTGCGCCTGTCCGACCTGTATCCCTGGCCCTTCGACCCCGCCTATCTGGGGCAGGAAGGCGCGGTGCCGGGGGCCGAGACCTTCCCAACCCTCACCTCCGACGGCCCCCCGCTCCTGACCCGGACCGGCCGCCGGGCCTGGGCGCCTTATTCGCGCTGCCCCGGGGCCGTGGTGCTTGAACTTCGGGGCGGCGAGGCCGTCGCCGGGGCAAGCTTCGAAAGCGTCGCCTTCAACCCCACCCTGCCGCCGCTGCAAGCCGCCCTGATCGCGCTTCTGGCGGGCGGGGGCGGCTACGCCGACATCGCCCATGCCCATCTGGGCACCGTCATCGGCGGCGCGGTGGACTATTCCGCCACGACCCGCGCGACGCTCTCCACCCTCGCGCCCGGCGCGCCCCTCACCATCCACGGCTGGACCCCGTGATCGAGGCCGCCCGCGCCACCTGGCCCGAGGCCGAGGCCGCCGTGACGCGCGGCGCGCTCGCCATCCTGCCCATTGGCGCCACCGAGCAGCACGGCGCGCACCTCCCGCTCACCACCGACACCGACCTTGCCACCGGCGTCGCCCGCGCTTTGGCCGAGGCGCTGGACGCTTTCCTGCTGCCCGCGATCCCCTATGGCGATGCCTGGAGTTGCGAGAGCTTTCCCGGCACGCTCTCCGCCAGCCCCGAGACCTTGCGCGCCCTCGTGACCGATATCGGCCGCGGTGTGTACCGGATGGGCCTGCCCGCCCTCATCACGCTCAACGGCCATTTCGGCAACCGAGAGCCCATCGCGCTGGCCGCCCGGACGCTGTCGTCCGAGGGGCTGCCGGTTCTGCATCTGGACTATCCGGGGCTCGAGTCGCTGGCCGCCCGCCATTGCACCAGCACCCCCGCCGCTCCGGGCTTCTACCATGCCGACGAGGTGGAAACGGCGATGATGCTGGCGCTGCGCCCAGATGCCGTGCGGATGGATCAGGCCCGCCCCGACTACCCGACCTTCCCGCCCGATTTCGGAACACAGCCGATGCAGCTGCGCGAAATCTCCGCCTCCGGCGTCTTCGGCGATCCCCGTCCGGCGACGGCTGACACGGGCCGGAAACTCATCGCCGGCATCGTCGCCAATTGCCTGCCCCTTGTCGCCGCCTTCCGCGCGCGGCACGATTTCTGAGACCCTGCCAAGGAGAGCCCCATGCCCGCCCCCAAAGTCCTCTTCGCCGGTGAAAGCTGGACGATCCATTCGATCCACCAGAAGGGCTTCGACAGCTTCACCACGACCGAATATGCCGAAGGCGGCGACTATCTGAAGCGCGCGCTGACCGCAGCCGGGTGGGAGATCGACTACCAGCCCGCCCATGTCGCCGCCCGCAGCTTTCCCCAGACGGCCGAGGCGCTTGCGGCCTATGACTGCGTGATCCTGTCCGATATCGGGGCGAACACGCTGCTTCTGCACCCCGAGACCTTCTTCCGCTCCACGCCCCTCCCCAACCGGCTGGCCGTGATCCGCGATTACGTGGCGGGCGGCGGGGGCCTTGTGATGGTGGGCGGCTACCTCACGTTCCAAGGGATCGACGCCAAGGGCCAATATGCCGGATCGCCGGTCGAGGAGGCTTTGCCCGTCACCCTGTCACGCCATGACGACCGGGCCGAGAACCCCGCCGGCATCACCCCACGCGTCACGCTGGCCGACCACCCGATCGTCGCGGGCCTACCGGTCGAATGGCCCGCGCTTCTGGGCTACAACCGGATCGCGGCCAGACCGGGGGCCGAGGTCGTGGCAAAGGTCGGCGAGGATCCCCTGATCGTCGCCGGCACCCATGGCAAGGGCCGCGCGGTGGCCTTCGCCAGCGACTGCGGCCCGCATTGGGCGCCGCCGCCCTTTGTCGATTGGGCGGGCTATGATCCGCTTTGGGGCGGGATCGTGGACTGGGCCGGGGGGCGGCGGTGATGGACTGTTCGCTTCCCGACGACCTGCTGATCCAGCCCGATGACGAGGTGCGCCTGCGCCAGCACCTGACGCTTGTGGCGCTGGGCAAGCGGCCCGCGACGAAGGCGATCCGCGTGGCGCGTCTGCTGGACGTGAACACCCGCTGCTGGCTCGAGGATCAGGAGATCGTCATCTCGGGCCGCCGCATCGCCTGGACCGGGCCCGCCGGCACCTATCGGGGCGAGGTGGCGGAACGGATCGAGCGGCCCTTCTCTGCCGTGCCGGGCTTTGGCGAGGTGCACAAGCATATCGAATCCACCCACCTGACCCCGGAATACGAGGCGGAGCTTGTCCTGCCCCGTGGCTGCACCTGGACCTGCGAGGCGAGCCACGAATTCTCGAACGTCAACGGCGAACGGAACCTCGATTTCTGGCTGACCGCGCGGCTGGCGGGATCGCCGCTGAAGATCTTTCCCCTTCCCGGTTCTGCCGTGCCGCCCACCGCATGGGAATGGGGCGGCGGGCATTATGGCGAGGCAGAACAGCAGGGCTTCATGGCCAATCCGATGGTGCCCGGGCTGGACGAGGTGATGGACTGGCCCGCCGTCTGGAACCCCGAGAATCCCTCGCACGACCGCCTTTGGGGCATGATCCGCGCCACCTTCGCCGCCCGCGGCGTGGTCGAGGGCCATGCCGCGGGGCTGGTGGAAGTGCATGAGATCAACGCCTTCGCCGCCACCGGCATCGCCTCGGACCACGAGGCGGGCGCGGTCGAGGAGGTGCTGGACAAGCTTGCCCGCGGCCTGTTCGTGCAACTGCGCCCCCATGCGACGCCCGCCCTTGTCGCGGGGCTCTTGCAGGCCGGGATCGCGGACTGGAGCCAGCTTGCGCTCTGCACCGATGACCGGTCTGCCAGCAACACGCTGAAGCTGGGGGCGACGGACCACAATGTCCGGCAGGCGATCGGCGCGGGGCTTGCGCCGGAAATCGCGATCCAGATGGTCACGCTGAACCCCGCCCGCCATATGCGGCTGGGGGCCTGGGTCGGCTCCATCGCGCCGGGGCGCTTTGCCGATCTGGTGCTGCTGAGCGATGTGGAGAGCCTCGAGATCGCCGAGGTCTGGGCGGATGGCGAACAGGTCTCGGACGGGCCGCGCTATACCGGCGCGCTGCCCCGGATCGACTGGCCCGCCTGGGCGACCGACACGGTCCGCATCGACCGGCCCGTCACGGCGCAGGATTTCGCCATCCCCGCCCCGCGTGACGCGGCCACCGCACAAGCCGCGCTCCTGCGCCCGTTCCACTGGAACGACGATTTCATCACGATGGAACTGCCAGTCCGCGACGGCGCGGTCCAGCGCGACCCGGACCGCAACGTGACCAAATTCGCCATCGTCGACCGCTTCTCGGGCGAGGGGAAGACGGCGGCGATGTTCTGGCTTGGCACCGGCCCGCGCGACCCGGATACGGCGCTTGCCGCCTCGCTTGGCCATGACAAGCACAACATCTGGGTGACGGGATCGTCCGATGCAGCCATGGCAGAGGCCGTCAACGCGCTGCGCGACATCCACGGCGGCTGGGCGCTGGTCAAGCGCGGCGCCCTTGCCGCGACCGTACGCTACGAGGTGGGCGGGCTGATGACCGCGCGGCCCGCCGAGGCGCTGGATACCGAGATGCAGGCGCTTTATGCGGCGGCCGAGGATATCGACTGGCTGTACGAACCCAGCTTCACCCGCCACTGGTATCCCGGCTTTCCCGAACGCCTCGCCTTTGCCACGCTGACCTGCGCGCCCTGGCGCTGGGTTCTGGTGGCGCCATCGCCGCTTGCGCCGCAGGGCTTTGTCAATGTCGCAACGGGCGAGACGCATCCGGTGGTCTGGTAGGGCAGGGCCCGGCCCTTCACGCCGCCAGCGGCCCGTCCCCCTGCCACCAGTCGGACAGCGGGTCGGATTGCAGGATGGCCTGCATCGTCTCGTCGCTCACGCGGGGCAGCCTTGTCCCCTCGAGCTGATCGTTGATCCGCAAGAGGCCCTCGACCGACTCGTCCACGCGGGCGAAGGGGAAATCCGTGCCGAAGTAGATCTTGTCGATGACCTTGTATTCCTGCGCGCAGATCAGCGTGTTGTAGTATTGCCAGGGCCGGTAGAACAGGGCCGAGACCTCGAGGAAGACCCGCGGCTGCTTGCGGGCGACGACGATGGCATCCTCGTGCCAGGGATGGCCCATATGGGCCAGGATCATCGTCAGGTCGGGATAGCGCAGGGCAACGGGTTCGACATGCAGCGCGCGGCCCATGTCGATGGGGGCGTTGCGGGCGAAGGTCGTGCCCATATGCATCGTGAGCGGCAGGTCATTGGCCTGGCAATAGCGGTAAACCGGGTCAAGCCGCGGGTCCGACAGCGCGACGCCGTTGTAGATCGGCCCGAACTTCACGCCCTTCAGGCCAAGGCTCTTGTGGGCATGTTCCAGCCGCTCCAGGCAGTCGGGGCGGCGGGGGTCGACATAGGCGAAGCCCACGAACTTGTCGGGATATTTCGCCACGCAGGCGGCCGTCGTCTCGTCGCTGCTCTGGATGCCGACACTGTCGCCGTAGCCGATGGCAAAGACGATGGCCTTTTCGACATCGGCCATCTCGGCAAACAGCGTCTCGGCATCCGACTTGGGCGCAACCTCGCCCTTGCGGATGCGGGCCTGCTGCTGGTGATAGAGGGGCAGCACATCCTCGTCGTTCCAGATGTTGACGTGGCAATCGCAGCGGGCGCGGGCTGTCATGGCGGGCATCTTTCGTGGTCAGGGGATCAGGCCGTGTTCCGCGCAGGCGCGTGCAGCGACATCAGGAACTCGGTCAGCTCGGTATAGGTCAAATCGGACGTCGGCACATCGAGCGCGACCTGCCCGCGGTCCAGCACGATCAGCCGGTCGCAGACCTCGTGCACGTGGTGGATGTTGTGTTCGATATAGATGCAGGTCCGCCCGCCGGCCTTGATCGAGCGGATGAAGTCCAGAACCTTCTGCACCTCCTTGATCGCCAGGGCGACGGTGGGTTCGTCCAGCACGATCAGATCGCTTTCGAAATACATCGCCCGCCCGATGGCCACGCCCTGCCTTTCGCCTCCCGATAGCGACGAAACGGGCGTGTTCACGTCGATCCCCACCCCGCGAAAGCCGATGGTGGTGCGCATGATATGCTCGGCCGCCTCGCGCTGCGCCTTGACGTTGATGAAGCCGAAGCGGTTGGTGATCGGCCGTCCGACAAAGAAGTTGCGCCAGAGGGGCTGTTTCTCGCCCAGCGAGGATTCCTGATAGACCGTCTCGATCCTCAGCTTCTGGGCCTCGCGCACGGAATAGGAGGCCGCGTCGATCTTTTCGCCCTTGATGAAGATCGACCCCGAGGTCGGGCGCTCGACGCCGGTCAAGACCTTGATCAGCGTGGATTTCCCCGCCCCGTTGTCACCGATCAGGCCCACGATCTCGTTCGCGCCGATGTCAAGCGTGACACCGCGCAGGCTTTCGACCTTGCCATAGCTTTTCGTGACATTCTCAAGCCGGACAATCGGGGGGGCGGTCATGGTCAGTCGTCTCCGTTGGAATGGCCCGGGCGGAACCTCCTCCGCCCGGGCCCGGGATCAGCGGATGCCGGTGGCGATCAGCGCCTCGAGCGCTTCGACATTCGACTGGGTCAGGAAGCCGCCGCCGGTGTTCAGGTCCAGACCGGCGATGCCGTATTTCGCTTCAAGCACGGCCGCGACCACGGGCATGAAGCCCTGCAGATAGGGCTGCTGGTCAAGGACGACGGTGATGTAGCCATCCTTCACCCCCTCGATCGCGGCGGGCGAGATGTCGAAGCCCGAGGTCGTGATCTCGCCCGGGGCCTTGCCGGCATCGCGCAGGACACGGTCCAGAACGGCGGTGATGCCGCCATGGCCGGGCACGATGATCGCCTTGGTGTCGGGATTGGTCTCGAGATAGGCGATCAGGACGGGAACCGACAATGCCGGGTCAAGCACCGCCTCGTTCGACCATTGCAGGGTGTCGTAGCTGATGCCCGCCTCGTCCAGCACATCGGTCGTGCCCTTGGCCACGTCAAAGCCGGGGGCGCCTTCGATGAAGGCGCCGTAGACGACGACACTGTCGCCCGCCGAAAGATTGCCGTTCTGGATGGTGAGCGAGGCCAGGTTGCGCCCCGCCCCGTAATTGTCGAGGCCGAAGTAGCTTAGCCCGGTTCCGGGCAGGGCGTTGTTGTTGACGATCACGACGATGCCGTCATCGGCGGCGCGGTCCAGAAAGACCTGCATCGCATCGGTTCCGGCGTGGCCCATCACGACGATGGCGTCCGGCTGGGCGGCCAGCGCCTCGTTCGCCTGAACGACCATGCGCTGCGGATCCCAGCCCGAATGCTGTTCGATCAGCGTGACGTTGAGGATGCGTGCCGCATCCCTTGCGCCAAGCTCGCGGGCAAGGGTGGCCGCGTCGCCGGGATTTCCGCCCATCTGGAAATAGATGGTCATGCCGCTGTCCACGGGTTCCTGCGCCGTGGCGGCCGTTGTCAGCGCGCTGACCGAAAACGCGGCCGCGGCCAGTGTCGCAAGCAGTCTTTTCATCGGGCCTTACTCCTCTGTTGGAACGTCAGTTCCGTGTGAATGCGCGCAGGTCGCGCAGTAGCGGGACCTTGTCGGGGTCCTCGATTGCCGTGTTCATCGTGACGGCCACGATGAAGACCACGCCGATGTAGAAGCGCGTCCAGAAGCCCTGGATGCCGCTGGCGACCAGCCCCGCCTCGATCACCGCGACGATGAGCGCGCCGAAGACCGTGCCGATCACCTTGCCCGAGCCGCCGAAGATCGAGGTGCCGCCGATGAATACCGAGGCGACGACGATCAGCAGGTAGCCCATCCCCGCCTGCGAGAAGTAGGTGCCCGTCTCGAGGCTGAGCAGCACTCCCGCGAAGGCCGACAGGCCCCCCATGAGGGTGAAAAGCTTGATCTTCTCGCGGTCCGTGGCGATGCCGACCACGCGCGCGACCTTGAGGCTGTCGCCGATGAAAAGCAGGCTTTCGCCGAAACGGTGCCGGTTCAGCAGGAACCAGACCGCCACCGCCGTGCCGATGGCCCAAAGGAACTGCACCGGAAAGACGCCGATCCGGCCGGCAAAGATCGTGTGGATCGCCGTGCCCCGCACCGTCGGGATCGCCAGCGAGATGCCGCCCGAGACCACGGTGACGAAGCCGCCCCAGACGAACAGCATCGCCAGCGTCGCGATCAGCGAGGGCATCCCCAGCTTGGTGATGACCAGCCCGTTGATCAGCCCCATCACCACGCCCGCAAGGATCGCGGCACCAAAGGCCACGAAGGTCAGGTCGTATTCCTTGAACAGCAGGCAAAAGACGTAGGAGGCGAAGGCGATCACCGCCGGAAAGGACAGGTCGATCTCGCCCGCGACAACGACAAGCGTCAGACCCAGCGCCACGATCATCGGCGGCGGCACCGTGGCCATGAAGCTCATGTAGATGCGGTAGCCGGTGAAGGCCCCCGGCGCGGTGATCACGAAAAGGCCGATCAGCACGGCAAAGACGATGGCGATGGGCACGCCTTCCAGCGCAAGGAATCGCGCCAGTCCTCCGGGCTTGGCCGCCTGCCGGGCACCCGCCATCAGAGAACCCCGTATTTTGCATAGACGTCGCGCAGAAGCGTGCCGGCCTTCAGCTCGCGCATCGAATGGCGCTCGCTGCGGATCTTCTCGAAGGCGACGCGCAGAACCTCGGCCTCGGCCTCTTGCGGGATGACGACCAGCCCGTCGGCATCGCCAAAGACCAGATCGCCGGGCGAGATGCGCACGCCCCCGCAGAGGATCGGCACATCGGTCGCCACTATCTGGCCGCGGCCCTTGCTGTCCAAGGGCGCGATGCCGCCGGAAAAGACCGGCATCCTCATCTCGCGGATTTCAAGCGTGTCGCGCACGAAACCGTCGGTCACGCAACCCGCCGCCCCCCGCGCCCGCGCCGCGGTGGACAGAAGGCTGCCCCAGGGCGCGATCCGCTGCGACCCGCCGCAGGCAAAGACCGCCACATCGCCGGGCTTGAGGTCATCGACAAGCGCGATCTCAAGCTCGTAGGGGTTCGCGCCGGGCGGGACATATCCTGCCTCGGCATACAGCCCGGTCCGGGCGCGGGCGCACAGCTTGAGACTGTCGTCCAGCGGCCGGATGCCGGGATGCATCGCCTGCTCGGTCAGCCCGACCGCGTCAAGCGCGTCGGACAGAAGGCCGGTGAACAGCTCGTCCCAGCTTTCGGGCAGCGGCGGGTTCGTCCGCGGGGTGAAGGGTTGGAACATCGGCAGGCCTTTCGTCTAGAAGGAAACCTTGGAAGGCGGCGTCCCGCTGCCGCCGACAAGAACATCGAAATCGGCGCCCCGGTCGGCCTGCTGGACATGGTCAAGGAAGATGCGCCCGTAGCCCCGGTCGTGATGCGGCGCGGGTGCCACCCATGCGGCCCGCCGCTCTGCCATCTCGGCCGCGTCCACCTCGAGCTCGAGCTGCCGGGCGGCGACATCCAGCCGGATCATGTCGCCCGTCCTGACCAGGGCAAGCGGGCCGCCAATGGCCGATTCCGGCGCGATATGCAGCACGACCGTCCCGTAAGCCGTGCCCGACATCCGCGCATCCGACAGCCGGACGATATCGGTCACGCCCTGGGCCAGAAGCTTTTTCGGGATCGCCATGCTGCCCACCTCGGGCATGCCCGGATAGCCGCGGGGGCCGGCGTTCTGCAGGACCAGCACGCTGTCTGCATCGACCTCGAGGTCGGGATCGTCGATCCGGGCGCGGAAATCCTCGGCATCGGCAAAGACGATGGCGCGGCCGCGATGCTGCATCAGGCGGGGCGTGGCGGCAGAGGGTTTCATCACCGCCCCCTGTGGCGCAAGGTTGCCGCGCAACACCACCAGACCGCCATCCGCCGTGACCGGGTTGTCCGGTTGCCGGATCACCTCGTCGTCATGGCCCACCGCCGGGGCGATCACCTCGCCCAGGGTCGGGCCGTCCACCGTGGCCGCGTCAAGATGCAGCCGGTCGGCAATCCGCTTCATCACCACGGGCAGGCCGCCGGCCTCGAAGAACTCTTCCATCAGGAACCGGCCCGAGGGCTTGAGATCGACAAGGCACGGCACGTCGCGGCCCAGCCTGTCCCAATCGTCCAGCGTGAAAGGCACGCCAAGCCGCCCGGCCAGCGCCAGCAGATGCAGGACGGCATTCGTCGACCCACCGATGGCCCCGGTCACGACCACCGCATTCTCGAAGGCGGCGCGGGTCAGGATCCGCGACATGCGGGTGTCGTTCCGCACCAGATCCACGATCCGCTTGCCGGCGGTTTCCGCCAGCGCCGAACGGCGGCTGTCCGCGGCCGGGATCGCGCCGTTCAGGCTGGGCGCGATGCCCATCGCCTCGGCGATGCTGGCCATGGTGCTGGCGGTGCCCATGGTCATGCAGGATCCGGCGGACCGGCTCATCGCGGCCTCGGCCGCATCGAGGCCCGCCTTGTCGAGCGCGCCTGTGCGATATTCCTCGTCCAGCCGGAACACATCGGTGCCCGACCCCAGCACGCGCCCCCGGAACCGGCCGTTCAGCATCGGCCCGCCCGAGACAAGGATCGTCGGCAGGTCGCAACTTGCCGCCCCCATCAGAAGCGCGGGCGTGGTCTTGTCGCAACCCGCCAGCAGCACCACCCCGTCGATGGGATTGGCGCGGATCGTTTCCTCCACATCCATCGCGGCCAGGTTGCGGAACATCATCGTCGTGGGCCGCATCAAGGGCTCGCCCAGCGACATGACCGGAAATTCCAGCGGAAAGCCTCCGGCCAGAAGGACGCCGCGTTTCACATGCTCGGCCAGATCGCGCAGGTGGCGGTTGCAGGGCACAAGCTCGGACCAGGTGTTGCAGATGCCGATGACGGGGCGGCCGTCGAAAAGCTCGGGCCCGAAGCCCTGCGCCTTCATCCAGGACCGCGGGATGAACCCGTATTTCCCCTCGCGGGCGAACCATTCGGCACTGCGGTAGGGAGGCTTGGTCATGGGTGGGCTCGGTTTCCGGATCCACGTCTATGATTGCACTGATTGCAATTGCATTTCTTTCAGTGCAATAGAGGGGAGGCTAGAGTTTGCGCGGGGCTTGTGTCAAGCCTGTTCGCAAACCGCAGATGGTGAGAGGCAGATGGGCAGACGGGCAGAGCCTGCGAAATACGCGCTGGACTCGGTTGACCGCATGGCAGCGGTTCTATTTGCGCTTGAGGCGGCGCCGGAACTGTCGCTTGAACAGGTGGCGCGGGCCACGGGGCTGAACGAATCCAGTGCCTTGCGCTATCTTCTCAGCCTGTCGCAACATGGCCTTGTCGAACGGCACGACCGCACCGGGCTGTTCCGGCTGGGACTTGGCCTCTTGCGGCTGGGCACCCATGCCGTCGAGAACCGCGACGTCTTTACCCTGGCCGAGCCGATCATGCTGGACCTGCAAGGCAGGTTCGGCGAGTCGATCAACCTGGCCATGCGCCAGCGCGACCATGTTGTCCTTGTGCGGGTTCTGAACCGCCCCGATTCCATGCGCAAGGAAGGCAAGGCCGGCGAGACCGACCCCTGGCACGCCACCTCGCTGGGCAAGGCGATCCTTGCCGCCCTGCCCGAGGACGAGGCCGGGGCGATCCTCGCGACCCTGCCCCTGCCGCGCTACACGCCCAATACGCGCACGACGCTCGAGGGCTTGCGGGACGAACTCACCCTCGCGCGCCGGCTTGGCTATGCCGTGGATGACGAGGAATCGGTCGAAGGTCTGCGCTGCATCGGGGTCGCGGTGCGCGATCACGGTGGTCAGGTGCAGTACGGACTGAGCGTCTCGGGCGCGAAAAGCCGGATGGACCTGGCGCGGATCGAGGCCATCGGCGCGGCCCTGAAGGAGGCTGCGGCCGCCCTGACGGCCCGCCTTGGGGGTTGACGGGCCGACTGTGTGAGCGCGAACCGCGGGGCTGGGCACGTCGCGCGGCCCCATTCCCTGCTGATTTCCGGTCTGAGGCGAGGCCCTGCCGGCCCTCCGGCGCGATGGGCATGCAGGCCTTGGGGTGCGGTCAGGATTTGACCTCGATCATGGTGGGCGGCCTGGCCCCGGGGCAGGGTGGAGGCAGAAGGGAGACCGTCATGAAGTCAGTTCAGGATCGCAAGGCCGAGCTTGTCGCCCGTCGGGCCGAGCTTGTCGAACGGGTAGGCGAGGTCGAGCACGAGCTTGAAAGCCGCAACAATCCCGATTGGGAAGACAGCGCGACCGAGCGCGAAGGCGATGAGGTTCTGGAGCGGCAGGGTATTGATGCCGGTGCCGAGATCGTCAGGATCGACGCGGCGCTCTCTCGGATCGAGGCGGGTGAGTATGGCTTCTGCGTGAAATGCGGGGAAAGGATCCTCGAAGAGCGGCTGGACCTTCTGCCCTGGACCCCGTTCTGCCGTCACTGCGCTGTCTGAGCCGTGGTCGGGGGCGCTGCCCCCATCGCCTGCGGCGATTCCCCCGGGATATTTTCAAACAAAAGAAGCAGCAGGCCGGAAGAGGGCGGCGGCGTCAGCGCAGGGCCGCGAGCAGGGCGGGTGAGGGCTCGCCCGTCACCGGCAGGCCGCGGGCGGACTGGAAGGCGCTGATGGCGCTGCGGGTATTGGGGCCGATCACGCCATCGGCGCCCTGAGTGTCGAAGCCCGCGGCGGTGAGGCGGCGCTGGATCTCTTGCCGGTCGGATTTGGTCAGGCCCTGGGCATCGGGGGGGAAGGCGCCGCGGATCTCGGGGCCGCCGCGCAGCCGGTCGGAGAGATGGCCGACGCCGATGACGTAGTTCTCGGAATTGTTGTAGCGGGTGATGACGGTGAAATTGCGGAAGGTCATGAAGGCCGGGCCCGAGGCGCCGGCCGGTATGATGATCGACGCCGCGCCGTGATCGGGGAGGGGGCGGCCGTCCATGTCGCGCACGCCCTGGGCGTTCCAGTCCGAGACGGGCCGGGTCGTGCCGCGCCCGGTCTGGCCGCAGTCGAACCCTGCGGGCAGGCGCACCTCGATCCCCCAGGGCTGGCCCCGGGTCCAGCCCGAGCGGGCAAGGTAATTCGCCGCCGAGGCAAGGCCGTCGGTCGGGTCGTCGGACCAGATGTCGCGCCGCCCGTCGCCGCGGAAATCGACCGCGAAGCTGAGGTAGGTGGTCGGGATGAACTGGGTATGGCCCATGGCGCCGGCCCAGCTGCCGGTCATCCTGTCGGGCGTGGTGTCGCCGTTCTGCAGGATACGCAGGGCGGCGGTCAGCTGTTGTTCGAAAAAGGCGCCGCGCCGTCCGTCATAGGCCAGGGTGGCCGTGGCGGAGATGACCGGGATCGTGCCGCGGCGTTCGCCATACATGCTCTCCAGCCCCCAGACGGCCGTGACCACGTGGGATTCGACGCCGTAGCGGCCCTCGATTTCCGACAGCAGGGACCGGTATTGCGCGAAATTGGCGCGGCCCTTGGCAAGGCGTTCGTCGGAGGCGGCGATCGAGAGGTAATCCTCGAGCGTGCGGGTGAATTCGGTCTGGTTGCGGTCGCGCTCGACCACGCCGGGCAGGAAGCCGGCGCCGCGCAGGGCCGCATCCAGCGTGCCCTGGGCGATGCCGTTCGACGCGGCCCGGCCGCGAAAGGCGGCAAGCCAGGCGTCGAAGCCGGAGTTGGGCTGCGGCAGGAAGGCCGGGTCCGGCGCCTGTGGCGCGGCGGGGCGCGCGGTGGCGCCACTGCCAAGGCCGCGCGGGCCGCCGCAGCTTGCAAGCGCCGTGGCGCCGAGGCCGGCCAACAACAAACGTCGTGTCATGTGCATGTCCAGTCCCCGGTTCCTGCCCGGGCCGAGATTAGGCCGCGGCATCGACCGAGGTCAAAGCGAAAAGGGGGAGGGGAGCCCGTGGCGGATGGTGGATCGCCCGCCCCGAAGCGGGATTTCCCTGCACATTTCCGTGAGATGGAAGGATCGCCCGAGCGGCCCGGCAAAGCTGGCAGGACGGAAGGGCGGGGGTCGAAACCGGCCCGGCAAGCGGGGCGCGCATGGGGCGGATGGTATGAAACTCTTTACACAGGGTTCGAATCACCATACCTAAGGTATGGTATACTTTACCTATCCCGAGCCGGATCCCCCATGTCGCATGAAGAACGCAATGTCCTGACCGAGATCCTGGCCAATGTCATCATCATCGGCCTCTTCCTGTGGTTTCTGGTCGCGGGTCATGCCGCTGGCCGCTTTGACGGGCCGGACGGGGTGCAGCTTTGGGCGATACTGGTGCTCAAGCTGATCGGCGTCAGCATCGTCATCGGGATCGTGCTGGCGGTGGTGATGGCGATCCTGTGGCAAGTGATCTCGGGCGAGGGGAGCGAGCTTGAGCGCGACGAGAGGGATCGTGCGATCTCGGGCATCGGCTGGAAGGTGCAGGGCATCGTCACCGCCATCGGGATCGTGGGCGCGATCGCGGCGCTTGCCTGGGGGCAAGAGGTCATCGCCGCGATGAACCTGATCCTTGCGGGCTGCGCCATCGGCGATACCGCCGGCAATCTGGCCAAGCTTCGTGCCTATCGCCGGGGCCTTTAATGGCGCGGATCGAGAATACGATCCGCCGGCTTCGCTTCGAGGCCGGCGAGATGACCCAGAAAGACCTTGCCGCCCATGTGGGCGTGACGCGGCAGACGATCCTTGCGATCGAGAACGGGAAATACGCGCCCACGCTGGAGCTTGCGTTCCGCATCGCGCGCCATTTCGGCGTCGGGGTGGAGGACGTGTTCATCTATCACGACGAGTGATCGTCGAACCGAAAGCGAAACCGACATGATCCGCCTGTTGGAGCGGCCGATGCCGCTTGTCCTTTCTCTCGCCGTTGCGAGCTTCATCCCGGTCATGGTGGCCGCTGTCCGGGTGATCCAGATCCCCGCGGGCGGCCTGCCAGACGACAGCCTGCGCCTTGCCGTGGCGCCGGTGGCGCATTGGCTGCACTCCGGCTCGGCGATCCTGTTCGGGGTGCTGGGGCCGCTGCAATTCGCGCGTGCGCTGCGGTCGCGCTTCGGGGTGGTGCACAGGATCTCGGGGCGGGTCTTCGTGCTGGCGGGGCTGGTGATGGGGGCGTCGGGGCTGGCGCTGCTTTGGCGGGTCGAGAGTATCGACACGCCGCTTCTGGATTATGGGCGCGCGGGTCTTGGGGCGGCCCTGATCGCGGTGCTGCTGCTGGGGCTGCGGGCGGCGCGCGCCGGGCGGAGGGAGGCGCACCGGAGCGGGATGATCCGCGCCTATGCCATCGGCATGGGCGGGGCGACGGTCGCGCTGGTGATGTTTCCGATCTATCTGGTCACGGGGGCGCCGGTCACGGGGCTGGCGTCGGATCTTGTGTTTCTTGGCTGGTGGCTCTGCATGATCGGGCTGGGCGAGGCCGTGATCGGGTTTCTTCGCCGCAAGGAGGGTGCAGCATGAAGGCCGCCGTCCAGCACCGCTATGGCCCGCCCGAGGTCGTGCGTCTTGCCGAACTGCCGACCCCCTCTCCCGGGCCGGGCGAGGTTCTGGTGGCGGTCGAGGCGGCCGGCCTGACGACCGGGGATGCCCGGATCCGGGCGGCGCGGGCGCCCCGGGGGATGGGGCCGATGATCCGGCTGGTCTTTGGTCTGCGGGGCCCGCGCCGGCCGGTGCTGGGGCGGGAATATGCGGGCCGGGTGGTCGCGCTGGGGGAGGGGGTGACGCGGTTCGCGCCGGGGGACGCCGTCTTCGGCATCACCGATGCGCTGCGGATGGGGGCGCATGCAGAGTTTGTCACGGTGCGCGAGACGGGGCTGATCCTGCCCCGCCCCGAGGATCTGCCCCCGCCCGAGGCGGCGGCCTTCTTCTTTGGCGGGCTGACGGCTGCGGATTTCCTGCTGGATCAATGCGCCACACAGCCCGGTGAAAGGGTGCTGGTGGTGGGGGCGACCGGGGCCGTGGGCTCGGCCGCGGTGCAGATCGCGCGGCATCTGGGGGCGCATGTCACGGCGCTGGCCGGTGAGGGCAATCTGGACCTGGCGCGGGAACTGGGGGCCGATGTCGTGCGCGACTATCGCCGCGAGAGGGCGGAGGGGCCGTTCGATGTGATCATCGACGTGCCGGGGGTGCTGGCCGATCCGCTGAGGCTCCTTGCGCCCGGCGGGCGGCTGGGGCTGGTGACGGCGGATCTTTCGGGCATGCTGGGCGCGATGCTGCGCCCGCGCCGCGCCGGTGGACGGCGGCTTTGCGCCGGCGTGGTCAAGGAGACGCCAAAGGCGCTGTCGCGTCTGCTGGACCTCTACCGGGCCGGTGCCTATCGCCCGCTGATGGGCGAGGCCTTTCCGCTGAGCGCCATCGCCCGCGCCCACGCCCATGCCGACACGGGCCACAAGCGGGGCAATATCGTGATCCTCATGGAGCCCTGAGGGGCAGATCAGGGGGCCGGCCCGGGGGCAGATCTCAGGGCGTCAAGACGCTGTAGCCCGCCGCCGCCATCACGCGCAAAAGCTCGGCATGGCCCTTCTTCGCCATCTCGAGCGGCGGGCTGACCTTGGGATCCTGTTCGGCCTCGACCACGAACCAGCCTTCATAGCCATGAAAGGCCAGCCGCCCGACGATCGCCTCGAAATCGAGGCTGCCGTCACCGGGCACCGTGAAGGCCCCCTTGATGACGGCATCGAGAAAGCTGTCGCGGCTCCGGTCCAGCCCGGCGATCACATCGGCGCGCACATCCTTGGTGTGGACATGCGAGATCCGTGCATGATGCCTGTCGATCACCCGCAGCACATCGCCGCCCGCAAAGGCCATGTGGCCCGCATCATAAAGAAGCGGCAGGCCCGCGCCGCTGGCCGCCATGAAGCGGTCAAGCTCGTCCTCGGTCTCGATCACGGCGGCCATGTGGTGGTGGTAGGAGATCGGCATCCCCTGATCGGCGCACCATTCCGCGAACTCGGTCATCTTGCGCCCGTAGGCCCGCATCTCGGCCTCATCCAGCACGCGCTTGCGCGCCAGCGGGACCGCCCGGTCGCCCTGGATCGTGCCGGCGGTTTCGCCATAGACGATGCAGGGCGCGCCCATCGCCTTGAACAGCGCCATCTGCGGTGCGATCCGGTCCTTCTCGGCGGCGATCTCGCCATCCAGCAGCAGGCCCGAGAACCAGCCCCCGCAGACCGAGATGCCGTAGCGCGCCAGAACCGGACCCAGCTCGGCGGGATCAAGCGGGAAGCGGCGCCCCGTCTCCATGCCGGTGTAGCCCGCCTCGGCGGCCTGGCGCAGGCATTCCTCGAGGCTGACATCATCGCTGAGTTCGGCCAGATCGTCGTTCCACCATGCGATGGGGGCGATCCCCAGTCTTGCCTGCAGCATCGTCAGACACCCACCCGCTGTTTCGCCCGGATCGCCTCGTGATCGGCGCGGGCCGCGCGCACGCTTTCGCGGTCCGAGACCTCGGGCACGCCGACATCCCAGGCGGCATCGCCCGGAACCCAGGCAAAGGCATCGGTGACGATCGAGATCACGGTCGTGCGGTCGGTGGTCTGCGCCCAGGCAAGGGCCGCGTCCAGATCGGCGAGGCTGTCGCAATGGCGCGCCTCGGCCCCCATGGCGCGGGCATGGGCGGCGAAATCGACCGGCACGGCCTCCTTGATCCGGCAATCGCGGATCAGGTTGTTGAAACCGGGGGTGCCCTTGAAATTCTGCAGCCGGTTGATGACGGCATAGCCGCCGTTGTCGCAGACGACGACGATCATCTTGTGCCCGGTCAGCACCGTCGACCAGATATCCGAATTCATCATCATGTAGCTGCCGTCGCCCACCATGACGATGGGGGTGCCGGTGCCCTCCATCGCCATCGCATGGCCCCAGCCGGCCGCGATCTCGTATCCCATGCAGGAGAAGCCGAATTCGCAATCGAACGTATGGGGCGCCTTGACGCGCCAGCCCTTGGTCACTTCGCCCGGCAGGCCGCCGGCCGCCGTCACCAGCGTGTCTTCGGGCCGGGCCGCGGCATTCACCCGGGCCACGACCTGGGCATAGGTCGGAACCGGGGCATTGGTCGGCGCCTGCAGATCGTCGACCAGCGCATCCCATTCGGCCATCAGGCTGCGCGCCCGCGTCATCCGCGCCGGATCGGCCCGCCAGTCGCCAAGAGCCGCGTCAAGATCGCCCAGGGCCTCGCGCGCATCGCCCACCACGGCCAGCGCGCGATGCTTGGTCGCGTCCCAGCGGGCGGTGTTGATCGCGATGAAGCGCGCGTCTTCGGCAAAGGCCGTCCAGCTTCCGGTGGTGAAATCCTGCAACCGCGTGCCGATGGCGAGGATGACATCCGCCTCGCCCGACAGCGCATTGGCCGAGGTCGAGCCGATGACCCCGATCGGCCCGGCATGGGCGGGATGGTCATGGACAAGGCCGCCCTTGCCCGCGATCGTCTCGACGATAGGGATGCCACGGTCGAGGGCGAATGCCGCCAGCGCCTCTTCCGCGCCCGAGTAGCGGACCCCGCCACCGGCAATGACGAGCGGCCGTTTCGCCGTCTTCAGAAGCTCGGCCGCAGCGGTCACGCTTGCACGGTCCGGGCGGGGGCGGGGGATCGTCCAGACGCGCTCCTCGAAGAAGGCCTCGGGATAATCGAAGGCCAGTTCCTGGGTGTCCTGGCTCAGGCCGATGAAGGCGGGGCCGCAATCGGCCGGGTCCAGCATCGTCGCCACCGCCTGCGGCAGGGACTGGATGATCTGCTCGGGCAGGGTGATCCGGTCCCAGTAGCGGGCGACCGGCTTGAAACAGTCGTTCACGGTGATCGTCGGATCGCCGAAATGCTCGACCTGCTGCAGCACGGGATCGGGCCTGCGCCCCGCAAAGGTATCGCCCGACAGGATCAGGATCGGCAGCCGGTTGGCATGGGCCACACCCGCCGCCGTGACCATGTTGGCCGCCCCCGGCCCGATCGAGGAGGTGGCGATCATGATCTGGCGCCGCCGCTTTGCCTTGGCATAGGCGATGGCGGCAAGGGCCATGGATTGTTCGTTCTGGCCGCGCCAGGTGGGCAACTGGTCCTGCACGGGTTCCAGCGCTTCGGACAGGCAGGTCACGTTGCCATGGCCGAAGATGCCGAAGACGCCTCCGAAAAGCGGCACCTTTTCACCATCGATCACGGTGAACTGCCGGCAGAGCCAGCGGACAAGGGCCTGCGCCATGGTCAGGCGCACTGTCGGTGCGGACATCGGATCTCTCTCCCCGGGTTGCGGATGATTTGCGGCAGATTACGAAGTGACTATTGACAATGCAACAGGATTGCAAAGATCATTGCAGATACCGGGAGGAAGATGCCGGCAGGAAGATACCGGGAGGGGGCGCGGATCCGGCAAGGGTCGGGCGGCCGGGGCGCAGGAAACCGGCCCGGGGCCGATCATCCCGAAGCCCCGTACCGATGTCGTGAAGGGTGGACAAGAAGAATGGTGCCGAATGGTCTTGTGAAACTGTGGTCCGAGGGGCGGCCCGCGTTGAACGGATGGCTCTCTGTGGGCAACAGCTTCACCGCCGAGATCATGGCGGCGCAGGGCTATGACAGCCTGACGATAGATGCCCAGCATGGCGCGCTGACGCAGCAGGATCTTTTGCCGATGCTGCAGGCGATCCGGGCCAGCGGTGTCACCCCGATGGTGCGGGTGCCCTGGAACGAACCCGGCGCGATCATGAAGGCGCTTGACCTTGGGGCCTACGGAATCATCTGCCCGATGGTCAACAGCGCCGAGGATGCCGCGGCCTTCGTGCGCTGCCTGCGCTATCCGCCGCGGGGCGAGCGCAGCTTCGGCCCCACCCGCGTCGCCTTTGCCGCCGGCAGCGATTACGGCGCAAAGGCGAATGACCAGATCATCGGTTTCGCGATGATCGAGACGCAGGCCGCGATGGACAATCTTGACGCCATCGCCGCCACGC
This sequence comes from Paracoccaceae bacterium, assembly GCA_051859505.1. Lineage (GTDB taxonomy): Bacteria > Pseudomonadota > Alphaproteobacteria > Rhodobacterales > Rhodobacteraceae > JAFIEN01. Next base: position 5,347 of record JBHYFN010000016.1, on the reverse strand, counting down.
CGGGCCTTGACGGCCTCTACATCGGGCCGGCCGACCTGACCCTGTCGCTCTCCAACGGCGCGCTGCGCCCCGGTTTCGACCGGCAGGAGCCCGAGATGATCGAAGCGATCCGCCGCATCCTGGCCGCGGCCAAGGCCAACGGCATCCGGGCGGGGCTGCATTGCGGCACGCCGGACTATGCGGCGCGCGCCATCGGCTGGGGGTTCGACATGGTCACGGTCGGCGGCGACGCGCGGTTCCTCGCGGCCGCTGCGGGGGCCAGCGTGGCGCAGATGCGCGCCCTGATGGGGGGCACGGCCACGCCCGACGCGGGGGCCTATTGATGCCGCATCTCGTGATTGCCGGGAAGCTGCATCCTGCGGGACTTGCGCTTCTGGAGGGGGCGGCGGGCGTCACCTTCGACTATGTCGAGGAGGTCTCGGAGGCGGCGATGGCCCCGCTTTTGCCCCGCGCCGAGGCGCTGGTCCTGCGCACCCAGCCGCTGACCGCGGCGGCCATCGCAACGGCGCCGCGGCTGCGCATCGTCTCGCGTCACGGGGTGGGCTTTGACGCGGTGGATGTGCAGGCCCTGACGGCGCGCGCCATCCCTTTGGCCATCGTGGGCGATGTGAATTCCGTTTCGGTCGCGGAACATGCGATGATGCTGCTTCTGGCTGCGGCGAAGCGGCTGCGGATCGGCGATCTGGCATCGCGCGATCCCGCGCGCTGGGGCTGGCGCAACAGCCTCGAGGCGCGGGAGCTGCGGGGCAAGCGCCTTCTGATCCTGGGTTTCGGACGGATCGGCCGGCACCTCGCGGTCATGGCGCGCGCCTTCGGGATGGAGGTGCGGGCCGTTGATCCCTGGCTTGCCGGCAGGGACTGGCCCGATGCCGAAGCGCCCCCCGTCACTCTTGGCGAGGGGCTGGCCTGGGCGGATGCCGTCTCGGTCCATGTGCCCAAGGGCGACGGGCCCCTGCTGGGCGCAGGCGAGCTTGCCGCCCTGCGCCCTGGTGCGATCCTGGTGAACACGGCGCGCGGCGGCGTGGTCGACGAGGCGGCCCTAGCCGAGGCGCTTGCCTCCGGCCGGATCGGCGCTGCGGGGATCGACGTCTTCGACGCCGAACCGCCCGGGCCGGATCATCCGCTGGCGCGCTTCGATCAGGTCATCCTCAGCCCGCATATCGCCGGCATGACCCTCGAGGCGGCCGAGCGCATGGCCGTGACCGCGGTGCGAAACGCGCTTGACCATCTGGCGGGGCGGGTCGATCCGTCCATGATCATCAATCCCGAGGTGCTGCATGCCAGGGCATAGGCCAGAGCTGGGAATCGGCCTGATCGGAACGGGCTTCATGGGCAAGGCGCATGTCTTCGGCCTTGCCACGGCAGCGCGGGTCTTTGACCTGCCCGTGACCCCCGTTCTGCACACCGTCGTCGACGTGACGCAGGACGCGGCCGAACGGGCCGCGCGCCAGCTGGGCTTTGCCCATGCCGCCACCGACTGGCGCGCCATGATCGCCGATCCCGCGATCAAGGCGGTGCACATCACCGCGCCCAACGCCCTGCACCGCGACATGGCGCTGGCCGCCATCGCCGCGGGCAAACATGTCCATTGCGAAAAGCCCCTCGCGCCGCTGGCACACCAGGCCGCCGAGATGGCCAGCGCCGCCGCCGCCGCCGGCGTCGTGACGCAGGTGGGGTTCAACTACCTGTGCAACCCGCTCTTCGCCCTCGCCCGCGAGATGATCGCCGCCGGAGAGCTTGGGACGATCACCAGCTACCGCGGCATCCATGCCGAAGACTACATGCGCGATCCCGCCGCGCCCTACAGCTTTCGCCATGCGCCCGAAGGCGGCGGCGCCCTGGCCGATCTGGGCAGCCACGCGCTGGCCACGGCAGAATATCTGCTGGGCCCGATCGCCGAGGTCATGGGCGATCTCGTGACGGTCATTCCCGAACGTCGCGACGCCGAGGGGCGGCGGCAGGCGGTCACGGTCGATGACATCGGGCGCGCCTTCCTGCGCTTTGCGAATGGCGCGTCGGGCAGTATCGAGGCCAGCTGGATCGCCACCGGCCGCAAGATGCAGCATGATTTCGAGGTCTATGGCACGAAGGGGGCGCTGGTCTTCTCGCAGGAGCGGTTCAACGAGCTGCACGTCTTCAGCGTCGATGACGCGGCCGGCCGGCAGGGGTTCCGCAGGATCGAGGCGGGTCCGGATCACCCGCCCTATGGTCAGTTCTGCGTGGCGCCGGGGCACCAGATCGGCTTCAACGATCTCAAGGCGATCGAGATGGCGGGTTTCCTGCGCGCGATTGCCGGGGAGGCGGCGGCGCCGTTCGATTTCGGCCGGGGGCTGCGGATCCAGCAGCTTGTCGAAGCCGTGGCCGAAGCCTCACGGAGCAGAGCCTGGGTTGCGGTCTAGGCCCGGCGGAAATTTGTCCAAATTTCCGCCCGCCCGAATTTTGCAAATTCGGGCCCTGCCTCAGTCCGTCGCGGTGACGGTGGGCAGCCGGGGCGGGCCTTCCCCGCCCTGCGACCGTGCCGCCAAAGCGACCGTCAGCGCCTGCGCCAGACACATCGGCGCGGCCAGCGACCGCGAAAAGGTGTATTCATGTTCCGGCACCGCGAACAGCACCTCCGCCGATTTCGCCAGGGGCGACAGCGTGCTGTCCGTGATCGCGATGATCGGAACCGCGCGCGCCGCCGTTTCCTCGACGATCGACACGACCTCCTTGGCATAGAACCGGAAGGACACGGCGATCAGCAGATCGCTCTGGCGGATCGTGCGCGCCATATGCGTGGCAAAGCCGCCCGATGTATCCAGCAGAACCGCCCGCTTGCCCAGCATCGTCAGGATATAGCGCATGAGATCCGCAACCGGAGCCGAGCGCATCTGCCCCGCCAGAAAGATCGTATCCGCCCGCTCCATCAGATCGACCGCGGTCACAAGGCTTTGCGCCGGGATCTGGGCCAGAAGGTCGCGCAGGCTTGCAATGTCGCGCACCACAAGCTCGTGCAGGAACCCCTGTTCGCTCCGGTCATCCCGCGCGCCCAATTCGCTTTCCAGCGCCTTGATCCGCGCCTCGAACCCCGGCGCCGCGGTCGACAGGCGCCGCTGGAACAGGCCCTGCAGCTCCTTGAAGCCGTCATAGCCCAGCGACTGGGCGAAACGGACGAAACTCGAGGCATGGATCCCGCAGCGTTCCGCGATCGCATTCACCGAAAGTACCGCCACGTCGTTGGGGTTCTGCGTCAGGTAAACGGCGATGCGCTGGTAGGACTTGCTCATGCCGGCGTGACGGTCATGGATGACGCGGATGAGTTCCTCGTAATCGCGGGGTTTTTCGGGGGGCATGCAGGGCCTGTTGCAATGGATTTTCCCATGATGCCAGTTTCGCAACGTTCTGACCAGCGGCCATCTGCGCGCGGCGGTCCGGGCAGGACTTGCACGAATCACCATTCTCATGCAGCTTTCCAGCCATGGGCCCAGGTCCGTTTGTTTCCAGTGATTGTTCGGGCATTTTCCGGCCCGCGGAAGGCGCCTCTGATTGCCGCAAAACAGTCTTGATACAGGAGATGAACAGATGTCCCGGGATTTCAACGAAACCTGCACTGCCGACGGCGATGCCGTTCTGATCGATCCGCGGATGCTTTTCGGCTTCCGGCTTGCGGTCGATGACCAGACCCCCCTCAGCCCGCAAAGTGGCCTGAAGATGGGTGACAAGAACGGCAACAAGCTGTTCGGCGGCAATGCCGGCAATGCGGGGATCCGCAAGAAGCGGATCTGACGCCGGGCCGGCGTCCGGACAAGCTTGCAACCGACCAAGTAACAGAGCACCCAAGAGTTGGAGGGGACCAACGCCATGGAGAACGAAACGTCAAACCAATCTGCCGACAGCACGGAGATCACCATCGATCCCCGGATGCTGTTCGGCTTCCGGCTGGCCGTGGATGACGAGACCCCCCTCAGCCCGCAAAGCGGCCTGAAGATGGGCGACAAGAACGGCGGCAAGCTCTTTGGCGGCAATGCCGGTATCCGCAGGAAGCGGGTCTAGGCCCAGGGGCGCAGAATAACTGAGACGAAACACTCAACAAATGGAGAATTGAGTATGACATTTCCTCGCAAGACATCCGGCAAATCCAACGCCAAACCGCATCTCGATACGGCACGGCTTGCCGGGTTCTCGCTTTCTGGCGACAACGGACCGGACCAGTCGGTGACAGGGCTCAAGATGGGCACGAAGGGCGATGACCCGGGGCCGACCCTGCTTGGATCCATCGGCGCCGATGTCCTGATCGACATATCCGAATAGGCCGGTCAGTCCGGGGGCCCGTCCAGGGGCCCGTCCGGGGCATGAACGTCGGGCGGTCTGCCGCCTCGAACCTCGCTGAGCGGTGAAAGCGGAAGGAGGGCAGGAGAGTGACTGCCACCGGTATCCACGACTTCGAGCCTTCAGAGCGCCGCGCGATCGCGCTTGACCAATGGATGCATGACCAGCTGGCGGCAAGCCTTGCGCATGTGGCCGAGCGCTGCGGCGACAAGGCGCCCGGCGTCGCAGCCGCCCTTGGCCCCATCCTGAGCCTGCTCCGGCGGGGCGGCCGCGTGCCGCCGGAGTGCTTCGGCGACTATTTCGAACTGGTCGAGGCGGTCACCTCTGGCCAGATCGAGACCGGAACCGAGCTTGCCCGGGCCATGTCGGAGGCCGGAGAGCGGCCCACCGGGATGCCGGTCCTTGCCATGGGCTCTGCCGAGGCGGCGCGGCTTGATGCGGCCTTTCAGCGGCGGCTGGGCAAGGATGCCTGGCTGTTCACCCCCGTGCCGGAAACCGCGCGTCTGGCCTTTGCGGCCCTGCTGGCGGAGGGGCTGGATATCCTGGCCCGGGGCCTGCCCGAGATGCATGCCGAATTGCGCCGGATCATGCATGTGGTGCTGCTGTCGCAGGGCGATGACGAGGCCGAGGTCGAATTCGACGGCGCCTCGCATTACCAGTTCTGGGGTCTTGTCGTGCTGAACCCCAAGTATCACGAAACCCCGCTCGAAGTGGCCGAGGTGCTGGCGCATGAGGCGGGGCATTCGCTGCTGTTCGGGATGATGCAGGATCAGCTGCTGGTGCTGAACCCCTATTCCGAGCGCTACCCCTCGCCGCTGCGGCCCGATCTGCGGCCGATGGACGGGATCTTTCACGCGACCTTCGTTTCGGCGCGGATGGCGCTGGCGATGGAGGGGCTGGCGGCCAGCGGCATCCTGACCGAAGCGCAGCGCGAAGAGGCCCTGACAGCGGCCCAGCGCGACCGCGAGAATTTCGCCGAGGGCGACAGCGTCCTGCGCTCTGACGGTCGTCTGACCGAGACGGGCGAGAGGATCATCAC
>JBHYFN010000015.1:0-80623 GCA_051859505.1 Paracoccaceae bacterium | reverse complement strand
GGGCGGGGGGGGGCGGGGGGGTGGGGGGGCCCACCCCCACCGCCCCCCCAAACCGGCCCCCAAACCGCCGCCCTACCCCGACTGCCGGCCGAACCGCGCCTTCTGCACCTCTGTCCAGAGCACCCGCAGCCGCCAGCCGCCCTCGCCCTGCACCTCGTCCTGCACGACGCCCCGATCAAAGAGCCAGGCCCGCGCCCGCCCCGCCGTAAACGGCACCTCCACCCAATCCTCGACCCGCGGCACCGAGACCCGCCCGGAGACCGCCTCCACCAGCGCCTCCAGCCCCTCGCCCGTCAGCGCCGAAACCGCCAGCACCCCGTCGGTCCGCGCCGCCTGCACCGTCACCGCCTCATGCGCCTCGGGCTCCAGCCGGTCGAGCTTGTTCCAGACCTCGAGCACCGGCACCTCCTCGGCCACGCCCAGCGAGGTCAGGATCGCGCGCACATCCTCGGCCTGTTCCTCGGTCTGCGGATGGCTGATGTCGCGCAGATGCAGGATCAGGTCGGCGTCCAGCACCTCTTCCAGCGTCGCCCGGAAGGCCGCGACCAGTTCCGTCGGCAGGGCCGAGATGAAGCCCACCGTATCCGACAGGATCACCTCCTGCCCCGAGGGCAGCAGGATCCGCCGCATCGTCGGGTCCAGCGTGGCAAAGAGCATGTCCTTGGCCAGAACCTCGGCCCCGGTCAGCCGGTTGAACAGCGTCGATTTGCCCGCATTCGTATAGCCCACCAGCGCCACCACCGGATAGGGCACCTTGGCCCGCCCCGCCCGGTGCAGCGTCCTTGTGCGGGCCACCTTGTCCAGCTGCCGCCGCAGCCGGACCAGCTGGGTGTCGATCGCCCGCCGGTCGGCCTCTTGCTGGGTTTCGCCGGGGCCGCCCACGAAACCAAGGCCGCCGCGCTGGCGTTCCAGATGGGTCCAGGCCCGCACGAGGCGCGAGCGTTGATAGCTCAGCGCCGCCATCTCGACCTGCAACACGCCCTCGCGCGTCCGGGCGCGGTCGCCGAAGATCTCGAGGATCAGGCCCGTCCGGTCGAGGATCTTGACCTTCCACGCCTTTTCCAGGTTGCGTTGCTGGATCGGGCTGACATGACCGTCGATCAGGACAAGCTCGACCTCGTCCGCGCCCAGCCGCTCTTTCAGCTCGTCGATCTTGCCCGAGCCGAACAGCATCCCCGGCTGCACCCTGGGCAGGCGCACGATCTCGGCCCCCAGAACCTCGAGGTCCGGCAGGGCGGCGGCAAGGGATACCGCCTCCTCGAGCGCGAAATCGGCATCGCGCCGGTCGGGATCGGCCTTGATGTCGGGATGAAGGACCCAGGCCCGGGTGACGGGCCTGTCATGTTCCAGCAAGGTCAGTCTTCACCATCATAAAGGTTGATCGGCTGCGACGGCATGATCGTCGAGATCGCCGATTTGTAGACAAGCTGCGATTGTCCGTCACGGCGCAGAAGCACGCAGAAGCTGTCAAACCAGGTGATCACGCCCTGCAGCTTGACGCCGTTGATCAGGAAGATCGTCACCGGCACCTTGGTCTTGCGCACATGATTGAGGAACGCGTCCTGCAGGTTCTGCTTGTCCGACGCCATGTCATCCGTCCCTTTATTGTTCTTGCGGGCGCACCCGGCCCTGTCTCTTTTCGGCGGCAGTATGTCGTGGCCGCCGCGAGTATTCCAGCCCAAAATCAGGGGTTTCCGCCGCCTGTGTCAACTTTGCCTGTCATGATCGCCAGAAATCAGGATTGAAGAGGGCGATCAGGGCCAGCGTCTCCATCCGGCCCAGCACCATAGCCGCCGCAAGGATCATCCGCCCGGTATCCGACAGGCCGGCATAGGAAATCGGGTTTTCGGCGGCGACCGAGGCCAATGGCCCGGTTGTCGAAAGCGCCGCCACCGCCAGCACCATGGCGGTTTCGAACTGCACCCCGGTCAGCGACAGAAGCGCCATCACCACCGTCACCGAAAGCGCGAACAGCATGAAGAAGATCCAGCTGATCTGCGCGCCCTGGCGGCGGATCTGGCGCATCTCCCTGCCGCCACCGCCAACCGAGGAGGGATGGATCAGCCGGTCAAGCTCGCGCTGGCCGTGCTTGTAAAGCGCATAGATCCTCAGCAGCTTGACCCCGCCCGCCGTGGTCGCCACCCCGCCGCCGATCAGCGCGAGGCCCACCAGGATCAGCCCCGGCGTCCTGAGCCCCGACCAATCCGTCGCCCCCAGCCAGTTGCGCGATTCAAAGCCGGTCGTCGTCAGGAAGGACAGCACCGTGAACAGCGCGCCCCAAAGGGCCGCCACCGCCTCGCGCATCGTGCCGCCCTCGGCGCCAAGGAAATGGCGGGCAAACAGCAGCCCGCTGACCGAGGCGAGGAAGAACAGCGCCATGCCCAGTTCGGGATCGCGGCGCAGGTTGCGCGGCTCGTCGCCCACGAGGCGGCCCGAAAAGGTCAGGCGCGAGACGGCGAAGAACAGGAACAGGAAGATCAGCCCCTCGCCCCAGATCGCGCCGGTGCTGCGCTCCAGCCCGCCGATGGGCGAGATGCCCGAGGTCGCCAGCGTCGACATCGCATGCGACAGGGCGACGACCGAGGGCTCGCCCGCCATCATCAGGCCGATCCAGAGGATCCCCGTCAGCCCGGCATAGATCGGAAAGAGCCGCAGCCCGAAGCGTGCCAGCCGCTCGGAGGGGTCGGCCGTGCCCCCCGGCCCCCCCTGCAGACTGCCCTGCACACTGACCGGCCCCATGCCTGGCCCCATGCCCAGCCCATTGCCCGGCCCACTGCCCGGCCCCCTGCCCTGCGCCTGTCCGGCATGACGCGTGCCCCCCGTCGGCCGGACGGCGCGCACCTCGAAGCCGCCAAGGTTCATCGGCGCGAGGATCGACAGCGCCGTGACCCAGACCAGAAGCCCCCCCAGCCACCCCACCGTGGCCCGCCACAGATGCAGCGAGGGGTTCAGCCGCCTGGGATTGTCGAACAGGGTGGCGCCGGTGGTGGTGAAGCTTGACACCATCTCGAACCAGGCGTTCTGAAAGCTGAGGGTCCGCACCGTTTCGTGAAACGGCACGGCAAAGAGGACCGGCAGCACCACAAAGGCCGCCAGCAGCGAGGTCAGCTGCGTCCGCACCATGCTTCGGGGCCGCAATCCCTGCAGCGCGATGCCGATCAAGAGCGACAGGACCAGCCCCAGCACCGCCCCGTAAAAGAAGGTCCGCGAGGTGAAATAATCCCCGCGTGTCAGCGCATGGATCGAGGGCAGAAGCATCGCCAGCGATCCGATGCCCATCATCATCACGAAGAACGGCAGCGTGGAGAGGAAGCGCAGCATCAGAAATAGTCGAGCGAGACTTGCAGCAGCCGTTCCACCTCGCGCACGTCGCTCGCCATGGCGAAAAGGACGATCACATCCCCCTCGTCGATCCGGGTCGCCCCGGTCGCCTTGGTCACGACGCCCGCCTTGAGCACCCCGCCCACAAGAACGCCCTCGGGAAAGTCGATGTCGCTGATCTTCTTCCCCGCAACCGAGGAGGTGCCCAGAACCTGCGCCTCGATCATCTCGGCCTCGGCATCGCCGATGGAGTAGACCCAGCGCACCCTCCCCAGCCGGATATGGCGCAGGATCGAACTGACGGTCGTGGCGCGGGGGTTGATATAGGCGTCGATGCCCAGCGGCTTCATCAGCGGCACGAGGGTCGGGTCGTTGACCAGACAGATCGCCATGCGGCAGCCCATCTCCTTGGCGCGGACCGAGGCGAGGAGGTTGGTCTTGTCGTCATCCGTCACCACCAGAACCGCATCGGCATTGGCGATCCCCGCCTCCTCGAGTATCGCGGAATCAAGGCCGTCGCCATGCAGCACCACCGTCCGCTCAAGCGCGTCGGCCGCGCGTTCGGCAATGGGCAGGTTGCGCTCGATCACCTTGACCCGGACCTTGTCGACCCGCCCTTCCAGGTTGCGCGCCACCCCCAGCCCGACATTGCCCGCGCCGATGATGACGATCCGGTCCTGGCGCGACTGCGGCTTGCCGAAGATCTCGAGCGTGCGGGGAAGATCCTCGATATCGGTAAAGACATAGCAATCGTCGCCGACAAAGATCTGGTCATCGGCACTGGGCGCGAACAGCCGCCCGTTGCGCCGGATCCCCACCACGATGGCCCGCAGGGTCGAGAAAAGCTCGGTCAACTGCCTCAGCGGCGTGTTGATCACCGGGCAATCCTCGCCGATCGAAAGGCCCAGAAGCTCGGCCTTGCCGCCAAGGAAGCTTTCGGTATCGAAGGCCGAAGGGGCGGCCAGCCGTTGCAGCGCGGCGCCGGCGACCTCTTTCTCGGGGCTGATCACCACGTCGATCGGCATGTGTTCGCGCCGGTAGAGGTCGGAATAGACCACCTCGAGATAGCTTTGCGCCCGCAGGCGCGCGATCTTGCGGCTGACGCCAAAGACGGAATGGGCCACCTGACAGGTGACCATGTTCACCTCGTCGCTATGGGTGGCGGCGATGATCATGTCGGCATCGCGCGCGCCCGCCCGGTCCAGCACATCGGGGTAGCTCGCATGGCCCGTCACGCCCTGCACATCCAGCACCTCGGTCGCGCGGCGGATCAGGTCGGGGTTGTTGTCGACGACGGTCACGTCGTTCATCTCGCCCGACAGGTGCCGCGCGATCTGCCAGCCAACCTGACCGGCGCCGCAGATGATGACCTTCATGTCCGCCGCTCCGGTTCAGCTGCCGGGATCACCCGGCCACAGGGGGGGTATCGGGTCAAGACGGTTACTCCTCGTCGACATAGGCGACCCTTGCGCCCGCCTTGGAGGATGTCACCACGCCCAAAGACTTGAGCTTGCGATGGAGCGCCGAGCGTTCCATCCCCACGAAACTGGCCGTGCGGCTGATATTGCCGCCGAAGCGGTTGATCTGGGTCAGCAGGTATTCCCTCTCGAACAATTCGCGCGCCTCGCGGAGCGGCAATGTGGCCAGCCCGCCCGACAGCACGACGCGGCCCTCCTCTCCGCCGCCGTCATCAAGGGCGGGAAGCTCCTTGGCGCTGATGTCTCCGCCACTTTCCCCAAGGATAAGAACGCGCTCGACGACGTTCCTCAACTGCCGCACATTGCCGGGCCAGACCATCGTCTGCAACAGCGCGCGGGCATCCTCGGCCAGCTTGCGCAGCGGCAGGCCCTGGCTCTGGTTCAGGACGGCGATGAAATGCTCGGCCAGAAGCGGGATATCCTCGCGCCGTTCCTCGAGGCTGGGCACTTCGATCGGCACCACGTTCAGCCGGTGGAACAGTTCCTGCCGGAACCGGCCCTCGGCGATGGCCTCGGACAGGTCGCGGTTGGTCGACGAGATGACGCGCAGGTCCACCTGCACCTTCTCGGCGCCGCCCACCCGCTGAAAGGTCTGGTCCACCAGAACCCTCAGGATCTTGGACTGGGTGCCCAGCGGCATGTCGGCCACTTCGTCGAAATAGATCACCCCGCCATGTGCCTGTTCCAGAAGCCCTTTCTCGACGCTGCGATCCGCCCCCTCGCGGCCGAACAGCACCTCTTCCATCCGGTCGGGTTCGATCGAGGCGGAGCTGACGACGATGAAAGGCGCATTGGCGCGATTGGAATTGGCGTGGATATAGCGCGCGGCGGTTTCCTTGCCCGACCCGGGATCGCCGGTCAGCATCACCCGGCCGTTCGATTTCGTCACCTTGTCAAGCTGCGCCCGAAGCGCCCGGAAGGCCGCGCTTTCGCCCAGCATCTCGGCGCTTTGCTGATCGCCGCGCTTGAGGGCGATATTCTCGCGCCGCAGGTTCGAGGTTTCCATCGCGCGCTTGATGACGACCAGCAACTGGTCGATATTGAACGGTTTTTCGATGAAGTCATAGGCGCCCTGCTTGATCGCGGCGACCGCGATCTCGATATTGCCATGGCCCGAGATGATGACGATCGGAATATCGGGATGTTCGCGCTTGACCGTCTTGAGGATGTCGATCCCGTCCATCTTGCTGTCCTTCAGCCAGATGTCGAGGATCATCAGCGCGGGCGGCTCCTTCGCGATCTCGGCCATGCAGGCTTCGGAATTGCCGGCCAGACGGGTGCTGAAGCCTTCGTCCTTGAGGATGTCCGAGATCAGTTCGCGGATGTCGCGTTCGTCGTCGGTAATCAGGATATCGCCCATATGTCCCTCATTCTGCTGCTCTTTCGGCAATACTGCCCGCCGGCAAGACCGGCAGGGTGATGATGGCCGCCGCACCCCGGTGCGGCCCGCCGTCGAAACTTTCGGCATCGTCAAGGACAAGCGTGCCGCCATGTTCCTCGATGATCTTGCGCACGATGGACAGGCCCAGCCCGGTGCCCGAGGCGCGCGTGGTGACGTAAGGCTCGAACAGGCGCGCGCGGTCTTCGGGCAGGCCGATGCCATTGTCCGCGATCACGATCCGCGCCGAGCCCTCGCCGGGGTGCAGATGGATGCGGATCTCGGGGCGGAAGGCATCGTTCATCTTCTCGCGGCGCGTCTCGATCGCCTCTCCGGCATTCTTGATCAGGTTGGTCAGCGCCTGGCCGATCATGGTCGAATCCACCTCGGCCAGCACCGGCGCGGGCAGATCGGCGGTGATCTGCACATCAGGCTGGCCGGCCTCCTGCAGGGTCACGGCATCGCGCAGGATCGCGGTCAGATCGTTCACCATCCGGTCGGGTTCCGGCATCCGGGCAAAGCGCGAGAACTCGTCGACGATGCGGCGCAGGTCGTTGGTCTGGCGCACGATCACATCGGTCATCTGGTCCAGCGCCTCGGCCTCGTCTCCGGCGGCCGTGCGGAACTTGCGCTTGATGCGTTCGGCCGAAAGCTGGATCGGGGTCAGCGGGTTCTTGATCTCATGCGCGATGCGGCGGGCCACATCGCCCCAGGCGGCCATCCGCTGCGCGCTGACCAGATCGGTCACGTCGTCGAAGGCCACCACATAGCCCTCGAGCGCCCCCTCCTCACCCCGCCGCGGCGCCATCCGCACCAGCAGGCTTTCCTGCTTGCCGCCGCGCACGATGTTGATCTGCTCCTGCAGGACGTCGCGCCCCTCCTGCGTCAGCCGGTCAAGCAGCGGCGCGAATTCCGGCACCACATCCGACAGCGCCACCTCGTCGGGGAAATCCTCCATCAGCAGCACCCGCCGAGCCGAGCGGTTGACGAAGGTGATCCGCCCTTCGGGATCCAGCCCCACCACCCCCGAAGTGACCGAGGCCAGCACGGAATCGAACAGACGCCGCCGCTCCTCGATCTGGCGGGTATTGTCGAGCAGCCGGTCGCGCTGGCCCTTGAGGCGCGCGGTCATGCGGTTGAAATCGCGCCCCAGCTGGGCGATCTCGTCGTCGCCCTCTTCCTCGATCACGCGCACGCCCAGATCGCCCGCGCCCACCCGCTGCGCCGCACTGACCAGCCGCCCCACCGGGCGCGAGAGGCGCTCGGCGAACCACAGCCCCAGCCAGATCGCGGCCAGGATCAGGATCACGGCAAAGCCCAGGTAAAGCAGCCCGAATTCGAACAGAAGCCGCCCCCGGTCGCGTTCCAGCTGTTCGTAAAGCGCCACCGTCTCCTGGGTTTCATCCAGCAGCGACAGGATGTTGCCGTCCACCGCGCGGGTGACATAGAGGTAGCGGTCGACAAAGGTTTCCAGCGGGATCAGCGCCCGGAACTCGTTGTTTTCCCAATCCTCGATGATGATCAGCCCGGCCCGTTCGGCGGCGAGGAAATCCTCGGGCGCAGGCTGTTCATAGCCGAATTCGTAGGACCGCGGGCCGCGGGCGCGGATCTCTCCGGCGCCGTCGATCACGAAAACCTCGGTCAGGCCGCGCTCGGCCTGCACCTGCACCCGGCCCAGGGCCTGCCGCACCTCGCCATCCGACATGAAGAAGGTCGCCTGGCGTTCGGTGTTCAGATAGGCGGCCAGCGCCAGCCCGTCGCGCGCCAGCTCTTGCCGGTGTTCCTCTTCATAGGCCTCGGCCGCGGCGAGCGACGAGCCAAGGACATTGCGGACCCGTTCCGAGAACCATCCCTCAAGCCCCACATTGATCGTCAGCACCGAGAAGATCGCCACCGTGACTGTCGGCACCAGCGCCAGCGCCACGAAAACCCCGGTCAGCCGCAGGTGAAGCTCGGACCCGGCCGAGCGCGCGCGCCGCGCCGCGATCATCCGCGCCACGCGCTGCAGGACCAGCGCCGCGACAAGGATCACATAGACCAGATCGGCCAGCAGGACGACGCGCAGAAGCGGCGCGCTCGCGCCCTGATCCAGCGGGCCCAGAACGAAATAGGTCGCCGCCGCAAGGATCGGGCCAAGGATGACAAGGCCCAGGGTCGCAGCATTCTGGACCCGCCGCGTGCGCCGCCAGCGAGAGAATCGCGTCAGGTCCAGCCCTGAAAATGACCGCCGCACCGAGACCGCCTACCAATCGGGCCAAAGGCCCCCACCGCCGGCGTGGTCATTCGGGCCTTGCGGCCCCGGCGCCACGCTTCTGTTGCGGTTTTACATCAACTTGCGGCGCCGTGTCACGCGAATATCCAGATCCGTGATCTTTTTGCGCAAGGTATTGCGGTTGATCCCAAGAAGATCGGCACATTTGGCCTGATTGCCGCCGGTCGCATCCAGCGCGATCTCGATCAGCGGGGTTTCGACCTCGCGCAGGATCCGGTTGTAAAGGCCCGGCGGCGGCAGCACCCCGCCGTGCAGATCGAAATAGCGGCGCAGATGCTTGGCCACGCTGGCCATCAGCTTGTCGCCATCGGTGCCGCCGCGCAGGGGCTCCATCGCCGGCTGGTTGCCCAGAACCGCCTCGACCTCGGCCCGGCTGACCTCTTCCTCCGACGAGGTGACGACAAGCCGGCGGATCGCGTTTTCCAGCTGGCGCACATTCCCGGGCCAGGAATAGGTCCGCACGAGATCGAGCGCGCCCGATGAGAGGCGCCGCATCGCGAACCCGTCGCGCTCGGACCGGGCGAAGAAATGCTCGGCCAGAAGCGGGATGTCATCGACGCGTTCGCGCAGCGACGGCACCGCGATGGTCACGCCGCCCAGCCGATAGAACAGGTCTTCGCGGAAGGCCCCCTTCTCCATCAGGCCCATCAGATCGGTCTGCGAGGTCGACATGATCCGGGGCGCATTGTCGCCCAGGGTATCCAGCATCCGCACGATCCGGGCCTGCGCATCCTCGTTCAGATCGCCCACCTCATCGAACAGGATCGAGCCGCCCTTGGCCCGCGCCAGCACGGTCGAGGGCCCCTCGACCCCCTGCAGATCGGCGGCCGAGACCACGACGAAGGGCAGCCCCCGCCGGTCCGAGAAATCGTGAATCGCGCGCGCGATCAGGGACTTGCCCGTCCCGCTTTCACCGGTGATCAGGACGGGAAGTGCGGTGTTCATCACCCGCGCGACCAACCGATAGAGCGCCTGCATCGCCGGGGTCCGGCCCACCAGCGGCAGATCGCTGCCGCGATCCTCGGCCGGGGTGCCGGGGCGCGGCGCGGGGGCGCGGCGCTTCACTTCAAGCGCGCGGGCCGCGCGTTTCATCAGGTCGGGCAGATCGAAGGGCTTGGGCAGATAGTCGAAGGCATCCGCCTCGGCGGCCTGAATGGCCGTCATGATCGTGTTCTGCGCCGAGATCACGATCACCGGCAGGCCGGGCCGGGCCTCGGATATCTTTGGCAACTGCTCGAGCCCGTTGCCATCGGGCATGATCACATCCGAGATCACCAGATCGCCCTTGCCCTCATCAACCCAGCGCATCAGCGTCACCAGCGACGAGGTCGCATGAACCTTGCACCCCGCCCGGGTCAGCGCCTGGGTCAGGACGGTTCGGATCGTGCGATCGTCATCGGCGACAAGAACAGTTCCGTCCATCAGTTTTCTCCAGTGTCTTGAAGGTCTTGCGCCTCGTCCTCGCGCGGGGCAAGCGGCAGCGAGATGCGGAACACCGTCCGCCCCGGCACCGAATCGACCGAGATCCAGCCGCCGATATCGCCGATCAGCTTCGACACCAGCGCCAGCCCCAGCCCCGTCCCGTTCTCGCGCCCCGAGACGAAGGGTTCGAACACATCGGCGGCAATCTCGGGCGGCAGGCCCGGCCCGTCGTCGATCACCTCGACCTGCAAGGGCAGCCGGCCCAGCGTGCCATCCTTGCGCCGCATCCGCAGCGAGGGTTCATAGAAGGTCCGCAGCCGGATCGTGCCGCCGGCGCCGCCCGCCTCGGAGGCGTTCTTGAGAAGGTTGAGAAAGACCTGCAGAAGCTGGTCGCCATCGGCCAGGGTGCGCGGCAGCGAGGGGTCGTAATCCTCGATGAACATCATATGCGCGCCGAAGCCCACCGAGGCCGATTGCCGCGCGCGGTCCAGCACGTCATGGATATTGACCGGGCGCAGCGCGGGCGGCCGGAGGTTGCCGAACTGCTCGACCTGTTCCAGCAGCTTCACGATGCGCCGCGTCTCCTCGACGATCAGGTCGGTCAGCTCCAGATCCGCCCCCTTCAGCCCCATCGACAGAAGCTGCGCCGCCCCCGCGATGCCGGCCAGCGGGTTCTTGATTTCATGCGCCAGCATCTCGGCCATGCCGATGGCCGATTTCGCGGCCTTGGTCGATTGCACGTTCTGCGTCATGCGGCTGGCGATCTCGCGCGGGGAGATCAGCATCAGCATGAAGCCCGCGGTGCCCTGCAGATAGGCGAACTGGATGTTGCACTGGATCGGCGCGCGTTCGCCCGAGCCGACATCCACGTCATTGACGAACAACGAGGATTGCCTCTCGCGGGTGCGGGCGAAGGCCTCTTCCAGCGGCGCGTCGATCATCACCTTGTCCCAGACCGAAGCCCCGATCAGCGCACGCGATGACAGGTTCAGGA
The DNA here is from genome assembly GCA_051859505.1 of Paracoccaceae bacterium. Lineage (GTDB taxonomy): Bacteria > Pseudomonadota > Alphaproteobacteria > Rhodobacterales > Rhodobacteraceae > JAFIEN01. The sequence continues at coordinate 69,758 of JBHYFN010000015.1, read as the reverse complement.
AGGATTCGGCGGCCGGGTTGAGGTCTTCGATCCGGTCGTCGGGCGCCAGCAGCAGCGCCGGCACGGGCAGCGAGTTCCAGAGGGCGGTGTCCGAGATCATGCCGCCGCCTTTTCGCGCTGCGCCGCAAGCGCCACGGGCAGAAGCCGCAGCACCTTGGCCGGGCTCTCGGCCGTGAGGATGGGGCGGCGCAGATCCGCGGGGGTGCCCGCGTGATCCATGTACCAGCCCATATGCTTGCGCGCGACCTTGCCCCCCAGGGAGACGCCGTAGAAGGTGAGCATCGCCTCGTAATGCCTTGCAACCATGTCGGAAAACTCTGATCCCTTTGGCTCGGCCACAGCCTCGGCCCGGCCCGAGAGCTCGGCCCCGATCCGTGCCAGCAGCCAGGGCCGCCCCTGCGCGCCGCGCCCCACCATGACGCCGGCCGCGCCCGAGGCGGCAAGCGCCGCCCGCGCGCTGGCGGTGTCGGTGACATCACCATTGGCGATGACCGGGATGGCGACCGCGCGGCGCACCTCGGCGATGGCCGCCCAATCGGCCCGGCCCTTATAGAATTGCGCCCGCGTGCGCCCGTGGATCGTGACCATCGCCACCCCCGCCGCCTCGGCCCGGCGGGCAAGCTCGGGCGCGTTCAGGCAATCGCCATCCCAGCCCAGCCGCGTCTTGAGCGTGACGGGGATCCTGACCGCCCCCACCACCGCCTCGATCAGCCGCAGCGCATGGTCAGGATCGCGCATCAGCGCCGAGCCGGAGTAGCCGTTCGTCACCTTCTTGGCCGGGCAGCCCATGTTGATGTCGATCACCGCGGCGCCGTTCGCCTCGATCATCCGTGCGGCCTCGGCCATCCAATAGGCCTCGCGCCCGGCGATCTGGACGGCGGTATTGGCCTGGTCATAGCCCAGTTCCGCCTTATCGCGGGTGCCGGGGCGGGCCTGGACCATCTCCTGGCTGGCCACCATCTCGGACACGACCCAGGCCGCCCCGAAAGAGGCCACAAGCTGTCGGAACGGCAGATCGGTGATGCCCGCCAAAGGCGCCAGCGCCACGGGGGGCGTTGCGACCCCGGGAAAGGGAACCGGCGATGGGGCTGCTGCTGACTTGTCCATATGCCTAATTGTTATGCGTCTGGGTGGGAGGTAAAGGGCTGCGCCCGCGCTTACAACGCTCAGGTGGCTATGTTTGCGTCATATTTCAGTAGGTGCTTAATTTTTGCGCATATTGCGCCGGAAAGAGAGAGGATTTGCACCCGGCGAGCGCAGAGATTAAGGATCCGGGGCACGCAACGGCCCCTAGGGGCCGCTGAAACGCCCCCTCGATTGTCCCGCTGTCATAGGGAAACAGGATGCAGACCGCCATCATCATCGTTGCGGCCGGTCGCGGCACAAGGGCGGGCGGGGCGCGGCCCAAGCAGTGGCAGATGCTGGCCGGGCGGCCGGTTCTGGCCCATACGGTCGCGGCCTTTCGCGGGGTGGCGGATCTGGGCCCTGTCGTTCTTGTGATCCATCCCGAGGATGCCGAGCGCCTTGCCGAAGCGGCCATCGACGGCGTGATCCTCGCCCATGGCGGGGCCACACGCAACGAAAGCGTCCGCGCAGGCCTCGAGGCGCTTGCGCCTCATGCGCCCGAGGCGGTGCTGATCCACGATGCCGCGCGCCCCTTGGTGGATGCCGGCGTGATCGGGCGGGTCCGGGCGGCGCTGGCCGATCATGACGGCGCTGCCCCCGCGCTCGAGGTGACGGATGCGCTTTGGCGGGGCGACGGCGGGCTGGTCAGCGGCACGCAGGACCGCGCGGGCCTTTGGCGCGCGCAGACGCCGCAGGGCTTTCGCTATCCCGCGATCCTGACCGCCCACCGCGCGCATCAGGGCGAGGCCGCCGATGATGTCGAGGTCGCCCGCCGCGCCGGGCTTTCGGTCGCCATCGTCGAAGGGGCCGAGCGCAATCTCAAGATCACCCGGGTGCAGGATTTCGCCCGGGCCGAAGCACTGATGAGGGGACAGATGGACATTCGCACCGGCAACGGATTCGACGTTCACGCCTGCGGGCCGGGCGATCATGTCTGGCTCTGTGGGGTGAAAGTGCCGCATGATCAGGGGCTTGTGGGCCATTCCGATGCCGATGTGGGGATGCATGCGGTGACGGATGCGATCTATGGCGCGCTGGCGCGGGGCGATATCGGCCAGCATTTCCCCCCGTCAGACCCGCAGTGGAAAGGGGCGGCAAGCGAGATCTTCCTGCGCCATGCCTGCGATCTGGCGCGCGAGATGGGCTTTGCGATCACCCATGCCGATTGCACGCTGATCTGCGAACGCCCCAAGATCGGCCCCCATGCAGAGGCGATGCGGGCCGCACTCGCCCGGATCATGGGCCTCGAGGCCGAGAGGATCAGCGTCAAGGCCACCACCTCCGAGAGGCTGGGCTTCACCGGCCGGGGCGAGGGGATCGCCGCCATCGCCACCGCCACGCTGGTGCGGCCATGACCCCCGCCCACATGATCGCGACCTTCGGCGGGGTGGGCCATCTGCGCCCCGCCCCCGGCACCTGGGGCTCGCTCGCGGCCTTGCCTGTGGCCTGGCTTCTGCATGTCCTGGGCGGGCCGGTCCTGCTGCTGGCGGGGGTGGGGCTGGCCTTTGGCGCGGGCCTCTGGGCCGCGCGGATCGAGATTGCGGCGACCGGCGACACCGATCCCTCGGAAGTGGTCATCGACGAGGTCGCGGGGCAATGGATCGCCCTTCTGCCCGTCTCGCTGGGTGCGTGGCAGGTGGGGGTGGGCGTGCTGGCGCTCTGGCCCGGCTGGGTCGCGGCCTTCCTGCTGTTTCGCCTGTTCGACATCTGGAAACCCGGCCCGATCGGCACGGCCGACCGGCGCGGGGATGCGCTGGGGCTGATGCTGGACGATGTGCTGGCCGGGGTGGCGGCGGGCATCGGCGTGGCGGCACTTGCCGCCTTCTGGCATCTGGTGCTGATGTGACGGGCAGTGCGGCCGAGGCGCTGTTGCAGCGCGCCCGCGCCGCCGGGCTGCGGATCGCCACGGCCGAAAGCTGCACCGGCGGGCTGGTGGCCGGCGCGATCACCGATGTGGCCGGGTCGTCCGACATCTTCGACCGCGGCTTCGTCACCTATTCAAACGCCGCCAAGATGGCGATGCTGGGCGTCCTGCCCGCGACGCTTGCCACCCATGGCGCGGTCAGCGAAGCGGTCGCGCGCGAGATGGCCGAAGGCGCGCTGGCCCGATCAGAGGCGCAGATCGCCGTGTCGATCACCGGCATCGCCGGCCCCGGCGGGTCGGAACACAAGCCCGAGGGGCGGGTCTGTTTCGGCCTTGCCACCGCGGCGCAAACCCGGACCGAGACGGTGGAGTTCGGCGCCCAGGGCCGCGCGGCCGTGCGGGCGGCCTCGGTCGCCCATGCGCTGGCGCTGTTGCTCGGGGCGGTGGCGGCTCAGCCGTAAAGCTCTTTCGCGCGGCGTTCGAAGGCGCGCACGATCCGCTGCATCGCCTCGTTGAAAAAGAGACCCGCCGCCCCCTGCAACAGGCGGTTGCGAAACTCGAAATCCACGTCGAAACGCACTTCGCAGCCGCCCGGCACATCGCGGAACTGCCAGGTGCTTTCCATATGGCGAAAGGGGCCGTCGATATAGGCGGTGTCGATCCGGCTTTGATCCTTCCAGAGCGTCACGCGGCTGCCAAAGCTTTCGCGGAACACCTTGAAGCTGATGATGAGGTCGGCCAGCATCACCTCGTGATCGCCCTTGTCGGTGACCGACCGGATCCGCGCCGCCGCCGTCCAGGGCAGGAATTTGGGATAGGAGGCCACATCGGCCACCAGCCCGAACATCTGTTCGGCAGAATAGGGCAGAACCCGCGTTTCCGAATGTGAGGGCATCCACCCCGCCTTGCCGTCGTTCTGCCCCCCATCTCGGACAGCCGCGCGCGAAGTTCAAGGGGGCGGCCCGTCGCACCGCTGTCGCGCCGCCGTCGCACCGCCGTCGCGCCGCTGTCGCGCCGCACCCCGGTCAGGCCCCCGGTCAGGCCCCCTTCAGTCCCCCGTCAGAGCGCTGCGGCCATCTCTTCCGCGCGGCGCTGATCCTCTTCGGAAAACTCCGCCCGCATGCTTTCGCAGGCCCCGACATAGGTGTCGTCATCGACGATCATACTCAGGCACATGGCCAGCGCCATGGCCCGATCCTCGAAGAATTCGGGGTGATTGAAGACAAGCCAGGCGGCGTTCATCCTCTCGAACCCCACGCCCATCCCGGCGGCCTTCATGAACATCTCGTGCGCGCCAAGGATATCGACAGGGCCTCCGGCACCGGACTCGCGCATCCGGGCCAGTTCGCGGGTCGCTGCAAGATGCCCCTGATAGGCGGCCACGGCGTTCAGCCGCCGCGCCTCTTCAAGGTCGAAGGGCACGAGGCGGCTGCGCAGATGCAGCTCGGCCAGCATGAAATGCGCCTCGGCATCGCCCAGCTCCACCGCCCGGCGCAGATTGTTGAGCCCGGCCTCGGTATCCTGCGGCCCGCCGATCCCCTCGAGCAGGTAATAGGCGGCGCGCGTCAGGCCCGCCGGATGGTCGAGCGCGGCCATGGCCAGGAAATGCGCGCGCGCGCGGGCCTCATCAGGCGCAACACCCACGCCGCCCCGCTCGTAAAGGATGCCGAGATTGAAGAGCGCCGGCGGATAGTTCCGCGCGGCGGCCTTGCGAAACAGCGTCTCGGCGGCCTGACCGTCGGCCTCGAGGCCCAGCCCGTGCTGATAGGCCGCGCCCAGCAGCGACTGCGCCCGCGGATTGCCCGCCTCGGCCAGCGGCACGATCACCTCCAGCGCCACGGCATGATCCCCGGCCAGAAGGCTTTCGCGTGCGGCCCAAAGCGCGCCTTGTTCGGGAGATTCGGCGCGCAGCGGTGCAGAGAGGGCCAGCACGAGACTTGCGGCCAGAAGGGGTGCGAAATGTCGGATCATGGAAAAGCCCTCTTGAAATGCGGCAAACAGGCTTGTCCACAATAGCGATGATCCGGGCACCGTCACCAGAATTCCGCCCGGCGAAACCGCCGCCATGACCCGTCACCCCGAGATCTTGCCCCGCTGCGCCGTGTCGGGCCCGTCGCCGCCCGGATCAGAGCCCGCCCAGGATCGCCTCGCCCAGTTCACGCGCGCGCGCCCGGTCCTCGTCGGTCAGGTCCAGCCCCTCGATCTCGCAGCGGCCGCGGGCGGGCGGGTCCATCCGGGCGGCGGTCTGGCACCAGGCAAGGCCCGCGACGGGATCGGGGAAGACCTCGGGCGCGTCCATCATCATCCGGCCAAGCTCGAAAGCCGCATGGGAATCGCCCTGCCGCGCAGCCACTTCCAGAACCATCGCCGCCGCGATCAGATCGACCGGCCCGCCGATCCCGTCCAGCAGCAACGGCAGCACCCGGTGCCGCCCGCCGCCATGGCCCTGAAGCGCCGCGATCAGGGAATGGTGCCGCGCCAGCGCCGCGTCGCGTTCGACATGCACGCCGTTGATGTGAAGCAGCCCCAGCATCGCATGGCCATGCGGATCGCCCAGCTCGACCGCGCGGCGCAGAAGCCGCAGCCCCTGCTGGGTATCCTGCGGCCCGCCGCGCGCCTCGATCAGCATCATCCCGGCGCGGGCCAGCGCGGGCGGATAATCCAGCACCGCCGCCGCGAGGAAGCTGTCCCGCGCGGCCTCGAGGTCGGGCCGGAAGGTGAATTGCCCGTCCTCGCCAAGGGCCAGCCCCCATTCCTGAAGGATGCCAAGGTTGAAAAGCGCCGGCGGATAGCCCCGGGCCGCCGCTTCGGTCAGCAGGCTCCGCGCCGTCTCGGGGTCGCGCGCCAGCCCGCCCTGCGCTTCGGCCAGCGCCATGGCGATCAGCGTCTGCGCCCGGGGATGGCCCTGATCGGCCAAGGGCTGCAATATCCCCATCGCGCCCGGGCCATCGCCGGCAAGCAGCATCTCGCGCGCCTCCCACAGCGCCCGATCCGGGTCGGGCGCCTGCTCGGCCTTGGCCATCAGCGCCACGGGCAGGACTAGCCCCGCGACCAGCGTGATCCGCAGTGTCTTCAGGCCCATCCTCAGAGGTGCCTTCAGGGGTGCAATACCTCGAAACATCGACTACTCCTTACCACGCGCCCGACAATGCCTGTGCGACATCCGAAGGAGTGCCATGACCGACCGCCCCTATGCAATCGACCAGATGATCAGCGCGAAATCGATCGCCGCCCGCATCGAGGAACTGGCGCATGAGATCGGGGCCGAGTTTGCCGGCACCGACAAGCTGGTCGTCGTGGGCCTTCTGCGCGGCTCTTTCGTCTTCATCGCCGATCTGGTGCGCGAGCTTGACCTGCCGGTCGAGGTCGATTTCCTCGAGGTCTCGAGCTATGGCGACGCGATGGAAAGCTCGCGCGAGGTGCGGGTGCTCAAGGATCTGCGCGGCAAGATCGAGGGGCGCGACGTGCTGGTGGTCGAGGATATCGTCGACACCGGCCATACGATGACCCATGTGACGCGGTTCCTTGCGACCCGCAAACCGGCGCGGCTGCGCTCGATCGCGCTTCTGGACAAACCCTCGCGGCGCGAAACGCCCTTCACCGCCGACTGGACCGGCTTCACCATCCCCGACGAATTCGTCGTTGGCTATGGCATCGACTTCGCTCAGCGCAACCGCAACCTGCCCTATATCGGCAAGGTGCGGTTCATCGACGCGGCAGAGACCGCAGAGGTGGCGGCAGGGCAAGGCTGATGGACCTGCGCTTTCTGACCCGGATGAAGCGGCTGGCGCAGCATCCGCCCTCGGCCCGGACGGTCAAGGTGGGGCTTGTGGTGCTGGCCTTCTGCCTTGCGCTGGTCGGGATCGAGGCCTTCTTCGGCTGGCCCGAGGCGCTGACCACCGACCGCGCCCGCCGCCCCGCGATCCAGCCGCTTCCCTGAGACGGGCACCGCACTGAATGTGCAGCAATTGTGATCGACCCTGCGTATTTGCCCGGTAGCAATCCTCTCCCGGTCGGATAGCCTGAGCCTTGGGCCGCCTTGGGCCCCGTAACCGGATTGGAGCTTTTCGATGCGCCTCAGGACCAGAGCCTTCGCCCTTACCGCCATCAGTGCCGCCCTTGCAGGCACGCTTGCCCTTGCCCAGGGCGCCCCCGACCCGATCGAAGCCGCCGTCAAGGCGCGGCAAGCGCATATGCAACTCTATCAGTACAACCTCGCGCTGCTGGGCGGCATGGCACAGGGCGGCGTGGAGTATGACGCGGCTGCGGCCAGTGCGGCTGCGGGCAATCTTGTGGCGCTCTCCGCGCTTGACCAGTCGCGCTACTGGCCCGAAGGTTCCGCCGCCGGAGAGGCCGAGGGCAGCCGCGCCACGGCCGATCTCTGGGCCAATCTTGACGATGCCATGGCAAAGGGCATGGCGCTGAATGCCGCCGCTGTTGCCATGGCCGATGCCGCGGGCACCGATCTTGCCGCCCTTCAGGCTGCGATGGGTGATCTGGGTGGCGCCTGCAGCGCCTGCCATCAGGCCTATCGGATGCGCTGATGGCGCGGGGACCAAGGCGGGTCGGGACCGGCGAACGCGTGTTGCGCTGGTCGGTCTTTCTCGCGCTGGTCGCGGCGCTTGCGGGCTGGGTGCTGAGCGCACCCCGCCCGCTGGATGCGGCGCTGCTCTCGGGGCTTGAGGGCGATGCCGAGGCGGGGCGCGACGTGTTTCACGCCGCCGGTTGCGCGGGCTGCCACATCGCCCCCGGCGCCGCCCCCTCGGACGCGCCGCTTTTGGCCGGGGGGCAGCGCTTCGTCACCGAATTCGGCACTTTCGTTGCGCCCAATATCTCGCCCTCCGAGGCGGGCATCGGCGGCTGGAGCGATGCCGAGCTGCTGAACGCGATCCTGCGCGGTGTGGGCCCCGAGGGGCAGCATTACTATCCCGCCTTCCCCTATACCTCCTACACGCTGGCCGATCCGCAGGACATGGCCGACCTGGTCGCCTACCTGCGCGAACTGCCCCCAGATCCGACCCCGAGCCTTGAGAACGAGCTGGGCTTTCCCTTCAACCTCCGCCGCGGCATCGGCCTGTGGAAGCGGCTCAACATGCCCGGCTGGGTGATGACCGAGGTGAGCGATCCCGAGGTGGAGCGCGGCCGGATGCTGGTCGAGGCGCTGGGCCATTGCGCCGAATGCCACACGCCCCGGACCCTGGCCGGCGGGCTGGACCGGGCGCGCTGGATGGAGGGGGCGCCCCTGCCCTCGGGCGAGGGCAGCGTGCCCGCGATCACCCCGTCCGGGCTTGGCTGGAACGCCTTCGAGATCGCCTATTACCTTGAAACCGGCTTCACCCCCAGTTTCGACAGCGCCGGCGGCGCGATGACCGAGGTGATCCACAACACCAGCCGCCTGCCGCCCGAAGATCGCGCCGCCATCGCGGCCTATCTTGTCGCCCTGCCCTGACGGCCCATGATGACGCGGGGCTACCCCCGCGTCACATCATGCGCATAAAGCCAGTCGAACCGGCGCAGGAAGCTGCCCGGCGACAGGCGCGACAGCGTGGCAAGCCCCGCATGGGCCACCCGGCGCGGCAGGCCCGACAGGTGATAGTTCACCGCATTGCGGTTCGCTGCCTCGATGGTGCGCACCACCCTTGGCCGGCGCAATGCCTGATAGCGGGCCAGCCCGTGGCCCAGCGCAGAGAAGCGGTCGCAAGCGGCGGCCAGCACCCAGGCATCCTCGATCGCCAGATTGGCCCCCTGCGCCAGAAACGGCAGCGTCGGATGGGCCGCATCGCCCAGGATCGCGCTGCCCGGCCCATGCCAGCTTGCCGCAACCTCATGGCGGAACAGGCCCCAGCGCAGCGGCGCCTCGGCCCGGTCCAGCAGGGCGCGCAAAGCGGGTGCGCAATCGGCAAAGGCGGCGCGCAGATTGGCGGGGCTGTCGGGATGGTGCCAGCCCTCGGCGCTCCACTCACTTTCGGCGCGCACCGCCACGATATTGAGCCGCCCCCCCGGCAGCGGATAGGTCACGACATGCCGCCCCGGCGCCATCCAGATCCGCGCGACCGCCTCATCCTTGGCCTCCACCACGGCGCGCCAGGCGACCTGGCCGGTGAAGAAGGGCTGCCCCGGCCCGTTCAGCACGGGGCGCAGCACGGAATGGATCCCGTCGGCGCCGATGGCCAGATCGGGCCGCAACGCCTCACCCCTTTCGGGATGGACCATACCATCAGTGGTGACGCGGGCGACGGGGCTGTCGGTCGAGAGGCGCACGCCAGCCGCCTCGGCCGCTTCGGCCAGAAGGGCGATCAGATCGGCGCGGTGGAGAAAGCGGTAGGGCTGGCCGGGCAGCCGGTGAAGGGCGAAGCGTCCGATCTCGGAGCCAGAGAGCGCATCCATCGGCACCACCGCGCCCGCGCGCAGCCCCCGCGCCTCGAGCGCGGGCGTCAGGCCCAGCCGATCCAGCACGGCGGCCCCGTTCGGGGTGATCTGAAGGCCCGCGCCCACTTCGGTCAGCGCGGGCGCGCGTTCCAGAAGCGTCACATCGGCCTCAGTCCGGGCAAAGGCGATGGCGGCGGTCAGCCCGCCGATGCCGCCGCCGATCACGACGACGCGGCCGCCGGCATTCTGTCCTGTGGAATGGTCCAGCGCCTCTGCGGCCCGTTGCGCCGTATCCGGTTGCGCCGTTTCCGGTTGCGCCGTGTCCCGTTGCCCTGCGGCTTCGTCTGTCATCTTCGGGCCGGTCTCAGCCTGCACGCCTCACCGAGGATCCGCCTCAGTCGTCGCGATGCACCTTCTCGCGCCGCTCATGCCGTTCCTGCGCCTCGAGGCTCATCGTGGCGATCGGCCGGGCATCCAGCCGCTTGAGGCTGATCGGTTCGCCCGTCATCTCGCAATAGCCGTATTCGCCTTCGTCGATGCGCCGAAGTGCTGCGTCGATCTTGTTCACCAGCTTGCGCTGACGGTCGCGGGTGCGCAGTTCGATCGAGCGGTCGGTCTCTTCGCTGGCGCGGTCGGCGATATCGGGAATGCCGCGGGTGCTGTCCTTCATCCCGGCCAGCGTATCGCGGCTGTCAGAGAGGATATCCGCCTTCCAGTTCAACAGCTTGCGCCGGAAATACTCGAGCTGACGCTCGTTCATGAAGGGTTCGTCCTCGGCGGGACGATAATCGTCCGGAAGGAAGACTTCGGCTTTCATCTTTGCTCCCCTTTCGCCCGTTTCGGTCACGCCGGCTGGGAGGCCCTGAAAATGCGTCATGGCATCTGCCCTCGTGCCTTTGGCGCGTCTCTAACCCTTTGGCCGAACGGTGTCACCCCCTGTTTTGATCGCAGCTTTCGCCCCTTCCGCGACGGTTGCCCGCGCCTGCCGCTGCGCGCAGTGCCAGATCCGCAGATCGGGGCCGCCGGGTCGAATCAGCCGGGCCCCCGGCCGGGGTCGAGCGCATCCGGGCGCGCGACGGAACAGGGCCCCGCCCTGGAACCGCAGCGGCAAAGAGGCCATGCCTTTCGCCCTCGCTTCAACATCTTGCGCCCTGCGATTCGCCGCGCACTAGAGCGCTGCGCCCTTTGCGCCACGGTCCCCTGAAATCCCCGCAGCACGGGTGAAGCGGGGGATGCAACGACGCGCGGGGGCGGCATTGTCTGTCCCTTGTGATGAGTTGCCCCGGCTTTGCCCGAATTGTTGCGTTAACCCGCCGCAGTCAGTCGTCAAAGCAAGGCAAAATCACTTGGGGATGAAGACATGACTGGACGTATCTCGGGAAGGCTGCCTTCGTTCCCGACCTGCGCGACCCTTTCACAGGGGACGATGCGATGAAGCGGCTGCAACGGCTTGCCTGGATCGGGGTGACGCTGCTGGCCGCCTGTTCGCCGGGGCCGTCGGGCCCCGTGGTGACGCGCGCGGTGAACGTGAACGAGGCGATGCCGCCGATGCACAGCTTCGGCCCGATGCAGCCCGCGCCCGCCCTGCGCAGCAACCGCGAGATGGCCGAGGATTTCATCGACCTGACCTTCCGGCTGGAAAGCGGCCGGGTGGTGCCGCGGATGACGCGGTTTGAACAGCCGATCTCGGTCCGGGTCTCGGGCGCCGTGCCGCCGACGATGATGCCCGACCTGCGCGCCTTGCTCGGGCGGATCAATGCCGAGGCCGGGATCGACATCTTCCTGACCTCTGCCCCCGAGGCAGCCATCACCATCGTCGCCGTGCCGCAGGCCGAGATGCGCCGCGCCGTGCCGCGCGCGGCCTGTTTCGTGGTGCCCCGGATCTCGAGCTGGGAAGAGTTCAAGACGCTGCGCCGCACCCCCCAGCTTGACTGGACCACGCTGGAACGGCGCGACCGGGCGGCGGTCTTCGTTCCCGCCGATGCCTCCCCGCAAGAGATCCGCGACTGCCTGCACGAAGAGCTTGCCCAGGCCATCGGCCCGCTGAACGACCTCTACCGGCTGCCCGATTCCGTCTTCAACGACGACAACATCCACTCGGTCCTGACCGGGTTCGACATGCTGATGCTGCGGGTCTATTACGCGCCCGAACTGCGCAACGGCATGACCCAGGGCGAGGTTGCGGCGCGCCTGCCCGCCATCCTCGCCCGGATGAACCCGGCCGGAGAGGGCCGCCCCGGCCGCCCCATCAACGACACGTCGCGCGACTGGATCGAGGCGATCGAGACAGCGCTGACCAGCGGCGCCTCGCCGGTTCAGCGGCGCGAGGCGGCGGCGCGGGCGATGGCGCTGTCGCGGGCCTTCAACTGGAACGGGTCGCGGCTGGGGTTTGCGCATTACGCCTATGGCCGCCTGCACATGGGCCATGACAGCGATCTTGCGTTGAACGCCTTTCTCGAGGCGCAGCGGGCCTTCCGCGAGGATCCGCTTTTGCGGATGCACGAGGCGACGGTGGCGGTGCAGCTGGCCGCCTTTGCGCTGCGGGCCAATGATCCCGAACGCGTGCTGGCGCTGGTCGATCCGGCGATCCCGGTGGCCGAGGCGCATCAGAACGCGGTGATCCTGTCGAACCTGCTGGCCTTCCGGGCCGAGGCGCTGGACCTTCTGGGCCAGACCGGCGCGGCCGAGGCGGCGCGGCTGGACAGTCTGGCCTGGGGGCGTTACGCCTTCGGCCCGGAATACGAGGTCCGGGCAAGGCTGAGCGAGGTGGCTTGGCATCGCCCGCGCAACTAGGACGAGGCCGGCATGATCTATCCCCTTGCGGGACTTGTCTTCGGAGCGATCACCGGCGCGCTGCGCGCAAGGGCGCGCGGCGGCAAGCCGGCCGATATCGCGCAATGGGCGGTGGTGCATGCGATCATCTTCGGGCTGATCGGGCTGTTCATCCTCGTGGGCATCGAACGCAGCTACCGCTGAAGCCGGGCCCAAGGCTGGCGGCCTGCGGCCCGGATGCGCCCGGATGCGGCCCGGATGCGGCACGCCGCCCGCCGCGCTTGCCCAGAGGGCCGGCAGGCCCCATATCTGACCCATGCTGAAGCTCACACCGATCCTGCTGGCCGTCCTTTATGGCCTTGTCGTCTATCGCCTCTCGGTCTGGCGCACCTCGCGCGACCTGGACACCCGCTCGACCGAACTGGCCGACCCGGTGCTGCGCAGGCTGACCGACCGGCTGGCCAAGGCGGCCGACCTGCCGCGGATCAAGGTGCATCTTTACGAGGTCACGCCGATCAACGGGCTGGCGGCACCGGACGGGCGGATCTTCATCACGCGGGGATTCTATGACGCCTATCGCCGGGGCGAGGTGACGGCCGAAGAGATGTGCTCGGTCATCGCGCATGAGCTGGGCCATGTGGCGCTGGGGCATTCGCGGCGGCGGATGATCGACTTTTCCGGCCAGAATGCGGTGCGCACCGCGCTGGCGCTGCTGCTCAACCGGTTCATTCCGGGGATCGGCGCGCTGATCGCGGGGCTTCTGACCTCGCTGGTGGTGGCGCGGCTGTCGCGGTCGGACGAATACGAGGCGGATGCCTATGCGACGGCGCTTCTGATGGCGGCAGGCATCGGGACGGGGCCGCAGAAATCGCTGTTCGGCAAGCTAGAGGCGCTGACGGGCGCAAGGGCCGGGGCGGCACCGGCCTGGTTGCTGAGCCATCCCCGGACGGATGACCGCATCGCCGCGATCGAGGCGAACGAGGCGCGTTGGGCCGCGGCACCCGAGGGGTAATCGTGGGGCAGCCCGCGTGGGCTTCGCCCACCCTACCGCAAGATCAGGACCGGGGGTGCTTGCGGTAGGGTGGGCGCAGCCCACCACCCGCCACCGTCACGCACGCCCCAAAGCCCGCGCAAAGCGGGTCAGGCGTCCTTTCTTCATCAGGCGCTGCGGGGTCCAGTCCTCTCCCGAGAGCCGCGTGGCCTCGGCCGCGACCTCCTCCACCGCCGAGCGCACCGCTTCGGGCGCTGCCTCCAGTAGCCCCAGCAGGAAGCTGTCCGGATCCAGCCGCATCAGCCCCTCTTCCGCCAGCACCCCGCGCGGGAAATCGCCCGCGTTCAGCGTCAGGATCGCCTGGGCATCCCCCGCGATGGCCGCGGCCAGAACATGCACATCCCCCGGATCGGGCAACCAGAGCCGCCCCTCAAGCCCCTGGGGCACCCGGACGCTGGCCTCGGGAAAGCGCGCCGCGACCGCCGCCACCTCGCCCCGCGCCAGAAGATGCGCCGCCTCGCCCAGCTTGACCGTCGCCCGCGCCCATTCCTCGAGGATCCGCGGCGACCAGAGCGGCACGAAAAGCCCCCGCGCCGCACAGCCCAGCAGCACTTCGCGCAGCACGGTGGGATAGAGCACGCAGGCGTCCAGCAGGATCCGGCGCGCCTCCGGCACGGCCGCCGCCCTCACAACCGCAGGAACAGCGCCTTGAGATAGCCGCTTTCGGCCAGCCCCGGCAGCTGCGGATGATCCGGCCCGGCAAAGCCCGTCGCCACGATCTGCGCCCGCCGCCCGCCCATGCCCAGCGCCCGCCCCACACCGCGGAGCGACGCCTCGCGGAACCGCGCCAGATCGGCGGCATGGGAACAGGAACAGAGCACCAGATAGCCCCCCTCCTCGACCAGCCCCGCCGCCAGCCGGGCCACCTTCTCATAAGCGCGCAGGCCCGCCTCGAGCGCGGGTTTCGCAGGCGCGAAGGCGGGCGGGTCGCAGATGACGAGGCCGAAGCGCGCGCCCTCCTGCCCGAAGGCGGCAAGCACGTCGAACGCGTCGCCGGTTCGCGTCTCGAACCTGTCCGCCACGCCCATCGCCTGCGCGCCCCCGCGCGCCAGATCAAGCGCGGGGGCCGAGCCATCCACCGCAAGCGCCCGCTCCGCGCCCGCGGCAAGCGCGGCCAGCGCAAAGCCGCCGACATGGCTGAACACATCCAGCACCGCCTGCCCCCGCGCAAGGCCCGCCGCGAAGGCGTGGTTCGGCCGCTGGTCGTAGAACAGCCCCGTCTTCTGTCCGCCCATCACATCGGCCAGATAGACGGCCCCGTTCATCGGCACGGCCACCGGCCCCGCAGGCGCGCTGCCCCGCAGGACGGCCATCTCCTCGGCCAGCCCTTCAAGCGCGCGGACCCGGCTGGTGCCGTTCTTGACGATGGTGGTCACCCCCGTCACCTCGGCCAGAGCCTGCGCCAGCGGTGCGATCAGCGCCTCGGCCCAGGCGGCATTGGGCTGGATCACCGCCAGATCGCCGAAACGATCGATCACCACGCCGGGCAGGCCGTCGGCCTCGGCATGGATCAGGCGGTAGAACGGGTCGGGATAGAGCCGCGCGCGATGCGACAGGGCCCGCGCGATGCGGGTGGCGAACCAATTCGCGTCGATCCGCGCCTCGGGATCGGGGTCCAGCATCCGTGCGGCGATCCGGCTCTGCGGGTTGACCGCGACAAGGCCAAGCGGGCGGCGCTCGGCATCTTCGAGCACGGCAAGGCTGCCCGGCGCCAGCGCCTTGCTGCGCCGGTCAAGCACAAGCTGATTGGCATAGACCCAGGCCGCCCCATGCCGGATCGGGCGGGGGTCGGTCTTCGGCAGAAGCCGGATCGTGGGGCGGGGCGGCGCAGGGTCGGACATCGCCTTCCCCTAGCCTGTCGCGCGGCGGCGCGAAAGTGGGCTTTGTCGGCTCAGGAGGGCAGCCAGGCCCGGTCCGGCCCCGCCACGGGATCGCTGCCCCGCGCCACAGGCTCTTCGGACGGATCGCTCACCAGCGCGCCACCGCCTGTGAGCACCAGCAGGATCACTGCCATCATGCGCAAAAACACCATCACATCCTCCTGCGCCGGGTCGTCCGGCCTTGGCACATGCCTGCAGAGTGACCTGGGATTGTGGCCGGAATGGGGATGATTCCTGCCTCTGCGCGAAGAGTGTTGCGCAAATGTGAACAAAGCCGATCCAGCCACGGCCCGGACCAGTCAAGCCTCGCAGTTGTTAGCGCTAACGATCTCTGCTAGGGACAGCACAGCCAGCCGACCGGAGCCGCCATGACCCTGCACCCCAAGATCGCCGAAGTGACCGACCGCATCCGTGCCCGGAGCGAGGGACCGCGCAGAGCATATCTCGACCGGATGGCCCGCGCCGCCGAGGACGGGCCCCGCCGCGCGCATCTGTCCTGCGGCAACCAGGCCCATGCCTATGCCGCGATGGGCCCCGACAAGGAGGCGCTTGCCGCCGCGCGCGCGCCCAATATCGGGATCGTGACCGCCTATAACGACATGCTTTCGGCCCATCAGCCCTTCGAGCGCTATCCCGACCTGATCCGCGCGGCCGCCCGTGCCGCCGGCGGCACGGCGCAGGTTGCGGGCGGGGTGCCCGCCATGTGCGACGGGGTCACGCAAGGCCAGCCGGGGATGGAGCTGTCGCTGTTTTCCCGCGATGTGATCGCGCTCGCGGCCGGGGTGTCGCTTTCGCACAATGTCTTTGACGCGGCCCTTTACCTCGGCGTCTGCGACAAGATCGTGCCCGGCCTGATCATCGCCGCCGCCACCTTCGGCCATATCCCCGCGCTTTTCGTGCCTGCGGGGCCCATGACCAGCGGCCTGCCCAATGACGAAAAGGCCAAGGTCCGCAACCAGTTCGCCCAAGGCGAGATCGGGCGCGACGCGCTCATGGCCGCCGAGATGGCGAGCTACCACGGCCCCGGCACCTGCACTTTCTACGGCACGGCCAATACCAACCAGATGCTGATGGAATTCATGGGCCTGCACCTGCCGGGCGCGAGTTTCGTGAACCCCGGCACGCCCTTGCGCGATGCGCTGACCGTGGCCGCCGTGGAACGCGCGCTGCAGATCACCGCCCTTGGCAACGATTTCCGCCCCGTCTCCGACATCCTCGACGAGCGGGCTTTCGTCAACGGGCTGGTCGGGCTGATGGCGACGGGCGGGTCGACCAATCTTGTGCTGCACCTGCCGGCGATGGCGCGGGCGGCGGGAGTGATCGTCGATCTGCAGGATTTCGCGGAAATCTCGGCGGTGGTGCCGTTGATGGCCAAGGTCTATCCCAACGGTTTGGCCGATGTGAACCATTTTCACGCCGCCGGTGGCCTTGGCTACATGATCGGAGAGCTGCTCTCGGCGGGCCTTCTGCATGACGATGTCAGCACGGTGGCGGGCGACGGCATGGCGCTTTACGCGCAGGAACCCAAGCTGACCGAAGGCCGCGTCACCTATGAACCCGGCCCCCGCGAGACGCTGAACGACAGGATCCTGCGCCCCGCCTCTGATCCGTTCCAGCCCTCGGGCGGGCTGGTGCAGCTGTCGGGCAATCTGGGCCGCGCGGTCATCAAGGTTTCGGCCGTGGCCGAGGACCGGCAGGTGATCGAGGCCCCGGCCCGCATCTTCCACGATCAGAACGCCGTGAGAGAGGCCTTCCAGAAGGGCGAGATCACCGGGGATACGGTCGTCGTGGTGCGCTATCAGGGGCCCAAGGCCAACGGGATGCCCGAGCTACACAGCCTGACACCGACGCTTTCCGTGCTGCAGGATCGCGGCCTGCGGGTGGCGCTGGTCACCGACGGGCGGATGTCGGGCGCCTCGGGCAAGGTGCCGGCGGCGATCCATGTCAGCCCCGAGGCGGCGGATGGCGGGCCGCTGGCGCTTTTGCGTGATGGCGATGTGATCCGGCTGGACGCCACGACCGGCACGCTGAGCGTGCTGGCCGATCTGACGGGCCGCAGCCCCGCGCCCGCCGATCTTGAGGCCAATCGCCACGGCATCGGGCGGGAATTGTTCGAGATATTCCGCCAGAGCGTCGGCCCCGCCACCGATGGCGCAGGCGTCGTCGTCTGAGACAGGAGAAAGCCATGACCCCCGAACATGCCTCGGAACTGAACGAAAAGCTGTGCCGCCTGGCACCCGTGATCCCGGTTCTGGTGATCGAGGATGCAGGCGCGGCGCGGTCCCTGGCGCAGGCTCTGGTCGCGGGCGGGCTGCCTGCGCTTGAAGTGACGCTGCGCACGCCTGCCGCGCTGGAGGCGATTGCCGAGATGGCACAGGTCGAGGGCGGGGTCGTTGGGGCGGGGACGCTTCTCACCGAACAGGACGTGGAAGCCGCGAAGAAGGCGGGCGCAAGTTTCGGCGTCTCGCCCGGTGCGACGGACCGTTTGCTCGCGGCCTGCGAGGATCACGACCTGCCGCTTCTGCCCGGTGCCGCCACGGCGAGCGAGGTGATGCGGCTGCTGGAGCGCGGCTATACCGTGCAGAAGTTCTTTCCGGCCGAGGTCAACGGCGGCGTGCCCGCGCTCAAGGCCATCGGCGCGCCGATCCCGCAGGTGCGCTTTTGCCCGACGGGCGGCGTCAGCCCGCAGAACGCGCCCGATTATCTGGCGCTGGCCAATGTGCTTTGCGTCGGCGGCAGCTGGGTGGCGCCCGCAGCACTTGTCAAGGCGGGCGACTGGGCCGGCATCACCCGGCTGGCGCTTGAGGCTGCGGGGCTGGCGCGGGGGTAAAGGCCCGCCCCCGGCTCACCGGCAGCTGCGATCACTTTGCCAGTGGATCGCCTCGGTCGGCGCCTCAAGCAGGAAGACGCCCGAACCCGCACCGGCAGGCCCGCCGCCCTCCTGTATGTGCAGCTCGACCACGGGGGCGGCGCGCAGCAGTTCGGGCGGGGTCCACATTGTCGGGCCGATGAGTTCCGTCACGTTGACACAAGGCACCGTCGTCTGCACCCGGGTCCCGACCTCGATCGGGCCACGGAAACTGCGCAGGACCGTGCCGGTCAGGGTGCATTGGCCGTATTGACTCGGACCCGCCACCTCGGTCTGGCCGATCTGGACGACCATCACCGCCTGCCGCAGCATCCGGTCGTATTCGCAGGGATGGAGGGCCGCCTGAGCGAAACCGGGCAGGGCGAGGAAGAACAGGACAAGGAGTCGGGGCATTGCAATCACCATGCGCTCAATGCCGTGATCTTGCGCCTGCGCGTGGTGTCAGTCCAGTGGGAAACCGACGCAGAAGCGGGGTGCCGCGCGCGGCCGGGTGGTCTTTCAAGGGGCGTTGCCCCCCGGGCCTCCGGCCCTCCCCCCGGACTTTCGGGGGGCGCTGCCCCCCGGGCCTCCGGCCCTCCCCCCGGAGTATTTCGACCAAGGCAAATGGGCAAGAGCAGAGGCCCGGACGCGGTGGCGCTATCCCGACAGCCGCCCGGCCCGCCCGCCGCGCCGTTTCGGCGGGGCCGCGGCGGCAAGGCCCGCGCGCAGCGTCTGGGTCATCGGGTGATCGGGGGCGGCCCCGGCGTGGCGGTCCAGAAGGGCGCGGATCGCGGGCTGGGGGTCAAGGCCCGCGGGCAGGCTCAGCGCCCAGTCGAGAAAGATCGAGCGGCATTCCGGCGCGCCGATCCCCTCGATCCGATAGGCCTCGCGCACAAGGCCCTTGGGATCGTGCGGGTCGCGCGCCTTGCCCTGATCCTGCGGATCGCCTGTCATGCGCCGGTTTCCTGTTCCACTGCCCCCACCAGAAGCGCATCGGCCACGGCAGATGCGCGGCCAGAAGCGACCTGCATCGCGGTCAGAAGCGACTCCATGTCGCTTTGCCCCGTCTCGCGCAGGATGAAGCGCCGCCCGCCCGCGCCCAGCTCCTCGGGCTTCAGAAGCCCCCCCGTCAGCAACCGGGCCGAGGCCTGCAGCCGCCAGAACAGATCGGCCGCCGCGCAAAGAGCGGTCGCCTGATCCTCGGTCAGGATCCCCGCCCCCTGCCCCGCCCGGACCTGATCGCCCGTTCCGCGCGCGGGGCTGCCGGTCAGAAGAGCCGCCATCTGCGCGATCAGCTCCACATCCTGCAGCCGCCCCGGCCCGGTCTTGGCATCCCAATCGCCCTGCGGCGGCTTGGCGGCGGCGATCCGGGCGCGCATCTCGGCCACCTCGCGGCGGATCTGCGGGCCTTGCGATTTCGTGGCCAAAAGGGTCTGGCGGAAGGCCTCGACCTCTTCGCCCAGCGCCCTTGATCCGGCCACCGCGCGGGCGCGGGTCAGGGCGAGATGTTCCCAGGTCCAGGCCTCGTCCTGCTGATAGGTAGTAAACGACGCAATCGCCGTCGCCACCGGCCCCTGCCGGCCCGAGGGGCGCAGGCGCATGTCGACCTCGTAAAGCGTGCCTTCGGCCGTGGGCGCGGTCAGCGCGGTGACAAGGGCCTGGGTCAGCCGCGCGTAATAGGGCCGCGCGGCCAGCGGGCGGGGGCCGTCCGAGGCCTCGGCCCCGTCGGCATCATAGATCACGATCAGATCAAGGTCCGAGGCCGCATTGAGCCGCGCCGCCCCGAGCGAGCCCATCCCCAGCACCACCGCCCCCCGCCCCGGCGGAGGCCCGTGTTTCAGCGCGAATTGCGCGCAGACATGCGGCCAGAGGCCCGCGACCACCGCCTCGGCCAGATCGGCATATTCGCGCCCCGCCTCGGAGCCATTGATCAGGCCCTGCAGGTGATGGACGCCCACCCGGAAATGCCACTCCTTCGCCCAGCGCCGCGCGGCATCGAGGCGCTTTTCGTAATCCGCGACGGGTGCCAGCGTATCGGAGAGGCTCTCGACCAGCCCCGCCACGCCGGGCCAGGGGGTGAAGAACTGTCCGCCGATCACCGCATCGAACACGGCCGCATTGCGCGACAGATAGCGCGCGAGCGCGGGGGCGGTGGCGGCGATATCGACGATCAGCCGGGTCAGCTGGGGATTGGCCTCGAAAAGCGAGAAGAGCTGAACGCCGGCGGGGAGGCCCGCAAGGAAGCCGTCGAACTGCAACAACGCCTCTTCGGGGATCGCGGCCTCCTTGAGGCGGCGCAGGATGGCGGGTTTGAGGCGGCGGAAGATCTCGACCGCGCGGTCGGATCGGAGCGCGGGATAGGTGAGCCAGCGGGCGGTGATCTCGGCGCCGAAATCGTCTTCGGCGGTATCGCCCGGGGCGGCGTCGGGGGCGAAGAATTCCTCGATCAGGTCATGGACGGCCTCGATCCGCTCGGTCAGGTCGTGGCGCAGTGCGGTGACCTCGGTGCCCATGAAGGCGGCGAGGCGGGCAAAGCCCTCGTCCGTCGTGGGCAGGCTGTGGGTCTGGGCATCGGCGATCATCTGCAGGCGGTGCTCGACCTCGCGGTGCGCGCGGTAATGCTCGGTCAGCGCCCGTGCCGCCGCCTCGGGCACCCAGTCGCTCGCGGCCAGTTGCGCCAGCGCCGGCACGGTGCCGCGCAGGCGCAGCGCGGGGTCGCGGCCGCCGGCGATCAGCTGGCGGGTCTGGGCGAAGAACTCGATCTCGCGGATGCCGCCGCGGCCCAGCTTCATGTTGTGCCCCGGCAGGGACAAGGGCCCGTGCAACCCCTTGTGATCGCGGATGCGCAGCCGCATGTCATGCGCGTCGCGGATCGCCACGAAATCCAGATGCCTGCGCCAGACGAAGGGGGTCAGCGCCTTGAGGAACCGCTCGCCCGCCGGGATCGCGCCCGCGCAGGCGCGCGCCTTGATATAGGCGGCGCGCTCCCATGTGCGGCCCACGGATTCGTAATAGCTTTCGGCCGCCGCCATCGACAGGCAGACCGGCGTGACCGAGGCATCGGGCCTCAGCCGCAGATCGGTGCGAAAGACATAGCCCTCGCCCGTCTGGTCCGACAGAAGCGCGGTGAGGCGGCGGGCCACGCGGACGAAACCGGCGCGCGCCTCGGCAAGGTCGGCCTCCTCGAAGCGGGTCTCGTCGAACAGCAGGATCAGGTCGATGTCGGAGGAGTAATTCAGCTCGCCCGCCCCCATCTTGCCCATGGCAAGCGCCACCATGCCGCCCGCATCCGCCGCGTCGCCTGCGCCAAGGCCCGGCAGGCGGCCCCGCGCGATCTCGGCCGCCACGAAGCTGCGCATCCCCAGATCAACCGCCAGATCGGCGAAATCGGTCAGCGCGCCGGTCACCGCCTCCAACGGCCAGACGCCCCCCAGATCGGCCAGCCCCGCCAGCAGCGCCACCCGCCCCTTGGCCCGGCGCAGGTCAGAGGCCAGCCTGTCGGGCGGGCAATCGCGCAAAGCCGCGTGAAGCGCCGTCAGCGCCCCCTCGGGATCGTCGAAGGCGCCTGTCAGCCACTCGGCCTCGCGCCCCAGAAGCCCGCCCAGATAGGGGCTGCAGCCGGCGGTGCCGGCGATCAGGTCGCGCAAGCCTCCGGTCGCCTCGGGGTAAAGCGGCAGGATATCGGCGGCGCGCTCGGGTTCGAACGGACGGGGGCTGCGGGTCTGGCGGGCGGCAAAGCTCATGGGGCGCAGGATGGGCGGGGCGGCGGGGATGGTCAATCGGCGCCGAACATGCAGGATGCCCTGAAAGAAGGATGGGAGGTGGGAATGAGCAAGAGCCTGAAGCGGGTGACAGCAGCGCTCGAGGCGGCGGGGCTGTCGATCCAGCCCGTCGAGATGCCCGACAGCACCCGCACGGCGGCCGAGGCGGCGGCGGCGGTGGGCTGCGCGCTGGACCAGATCGTGAAATCCATCATCTTTCAGGGGCAGGAGAGCGGCCGCATCCACCTGTTCCTGACCGCCGGCGGCAATCAGGTGGATGCGGAAAAGGCAAGCGCCTTGGCGGGCGAGGCGCTGGGGCGGGCGGATGCGGGCGTGGTGCGCGCGCAGACCGGCTTTGCCATCGGCGGCGTGGCCCCGGTCGGGCATCTGACGCCCTGCCCCGTCCACCTTGACCCGCGGCTGTGCGATTTCGCCATGGTCTGGGCCGCCGCCGGCACGCCGCGCCATGTCTTTGCCATCGCGCCGGAGGATCTGCTGCGGCTGACGGGGGCCACGCGGGCGGCCTTCACCGCCTGAGCCTCGGGGCGCGGGGTCATTGTCCGGGGCCGGCGGGAAGCCTATATTCCCCGCAGCCAGTGACACCGGACCCGACAGGACCGCCCCATGACCCTCGCCCTCCCTCCCAAGGTCACCGACCGCGCCTTCGAACGGCTGTCCGAGATCGGCGCCGCCGCTCAGGGCAAGGCCCTGCGCGTCGCGGTCGAGGGGGGCGGCTGCTCGGGCTTTCAATACGAGATCGCGCTGGACGAACCCGGCCCCGATGACCTTGTCCTCGAAGGGCGGGGCGAGGCGGTGGTGATCGACAGCGTCTCTCTCCCCTTTCTCGAAGGCGCCACGATCACCTTTTCCGAAGAGCTGATCGGCGCGCGGTTCGTGATCGACAATCCCAACGCGACCTCTTCCTGCGGCTGCGGGACGTCCTTTTCGATGTAGGGCCGGGACCACAGCGGCGGCAGCTCTCGGCGGCTGTCCCCCGGGCCGATCCTTCGGGCGGGGCTTGCATGGGGCAAAGGCCGCGGCCTAGACAGGGCCACCCGAGGGAGGCCTTGATGATTGATCCGTTGACCGCGCTTGCCATCCGCCACGGCACCGACAAGTTCGGCTTTCACCGCTATACCCCGGTCTATCACCTGCTTCTGTCGCGGTTCCGGGATCGCCCCCTGCGCCTGCTCGAGATCGGGGTCGGCGGCTATCGCGATCCCGACCGGGGCGGTCAGTCGCTGGCCTCCTGGCGCGATTACTTCCCCCAAGGCCGGATCGTCGGCATTGATATCGAGCGCAAGACGCTGGACCTTGGCCCCCGGGTGACGATCCTGCAGGGCAGTCAGGTGGATGGCGATTTTCTGGCCCGCGTGGTGGCCGATCACGGCCCCTTCGACATCATCATCGACGATGGCAGCCACCAGAATGCCCATGTGGTGGAAAGCTTCGCGCTGCTGTTTCCGACGCTGGCGCCCGGTGGCGTCTATGTGGCCGAGGATGTGCAGACCGCCTTCATGCCGCGCTTTGGCGGCTCGCTCGCGCTTGAGGCGCCGAATTCGGTGGGCTTCTTCCGCGATCTTGCGCGCGATCCCAAGACGGGGCCGGCGGGCATCGCGGGGATCGAGCGGTTTCACAACATGATCGCCGTGCACAAGGCCGACCCGGCGGCGCACGCGCCCAGGGTCGCGCCCGCGCCCGGTGCGGTGGCGCCGTGGGACGGGCTTGCCACGCTCGCCGCCACCCTCCTGCCCGAGGACGAGGGCGCCCTGCCGGAGGGCGAGGCCACCGCCCTGCCCGATCCGGCCGCTGCCCCCCGCCTGCCCGCCGCGACCACCACGGCCGAGGAGGTGGCGCAAGCCTTCGAGGCGCTGCCCATGGGCGGGCTTCTGCTGCTGGAGGGTCAGCCCGGCCCGGCCTTGCGCGACTGGCTTTGCGCCCGTTTCGTCGAGGTCGATCACCGCGAGATCGCCGTGACCTATCCCGAGGCCGCCGCCTGCCCGCTGGCCGCGACGCTCTTCGGCCTCTCCTGGCTGGCCGACGGGGTGGTGCTCTGGCGCCTGCCGAATGATTTTCCCTCGAATTTCGCCTATCGCGCCGACCATCCCGAGGCCGCCCGCGTGATCGCCCAGATCGGCGCGGCGCTTGCCGCGATGGAGGATGCCGAAGAGACCGGCCTTGTCGCCCATGCCGGCCTTCTGACCGGGATCGGCGGGCGCGAGGCCGCGGCCCCGCTGATCGCCCGGCTCGAAGCGCGGGGCTGCCGGCTGCGCAGTTTCTATGACCTGGCCCTTGGGCTGGCGGCGGCGCGGCGGGATCGCGCGACGGTGATCCGGCTGGGGCGCGAGGCGTTGCAGAGCTATCCCGATGCGGTGCAGTTCACCCTGCCCCTGGCCAGCGCGCTTTTGAGCGACGGGCAGACGCAAGAGGCCGACCGGGTCGTCGTTGCGGCGCTCGAGAGCAATCCCCGCAATGCCAAGCTCCTCCTCCTCCGGGCGCGGACGGCCGAGCGGCTGGGCGATACCGAGGGCGCGATCGAACAGGCGGCCCGGGCCGCGGCGATCGGCGGCGGCGGCACGCGGGCCAAGGCGCAGGTGGCGCTGGGGCGGCTTCTGCACCAGGCCGGGCGCAGTGCCGAGGCGCTGACCGTGCTGACCGAAGCCACCCAAGGCCCCGCCAATGTCGCCTCGCGCGCCTGGCGGCAGCTGAGCGGCGTGCAGCACGCGCAAGGCGCGCTCGACGAGGCGCGCAAGGCCGCAGACAAGGCTGTCGAGCTGGCCCCCGAACAGGGTGAATTCCGCAAATGGCAGGCCCGGCTTGCCGAAGAGGGCTGAGGATCATGCGCATCGCCACCTACAACATCAACGGCATCAAGGCGCGGGCCGAAACGCTGACCGCCTGGCTGACCGAGCAGAAACCCGATGTGGCCCTGCTGCAAGAGATCAAGTCGACGGACGAGGCCTTCCCCCGCGCGCTGATCGAGGATCTGGGCTACAACCTCGAGACCCACGGGCAAAAGGGGTTCAACGGGGTGGCGATCCTGTCGCGCCTGCCGCTTGAGGATGTGGTGCGCGGTCTGCCCGGCGATCCCGAGGACGCACAGGCCCGCTGGATCGAGGCGACGGTGGTGGGCACGCGGGCGGTGCGGCTCTGTGGCCTCTACCTGCCCAATGGCAACCCCGCGCCGGGGCAGAAATACGACTACAAGCTCGCCTGGATGGAGCGGCTGGCCGCCCGGGCCGAGGCGCTTCTGGCCGCCGAGGAGCCGGCGGTCATGGCAGGCGACTACAACGTCATCCCCCAGGCCGAGGATGCCGCCCGCCCCGAGGCCTGGCGCGAGGATGCGCTGTTTCGCCCCGAGACGCGGGCCGCCTTTCGCCGGATCCTGAACATGGGCTTTACCGAGGCATTCCGGGCGCGTCTGGCGGGGCCGGGGCATTACAGTTTCTGGGATTACCAGGCCGGCGCCTTTGACCGCAATGACGGGATCCGCATCGACCACCACCTGCTGACCCCGCAGGCCGCCGACCTTCTGCGCGACTGCTGGATCGAGGCCGGGATGCGCGCGCGCGAGAAACCCTCAGATCACGTCCCGGTCTGGATCGAGCTTGACGCCTGAGGGCCACCACCCGCCCGCAAAAGCGCCATCAGCCGGGTCTTTTCGCCCTTGTCATCGGGCCGCGACAGCGCCTCGGCCAGCCCTTCCAGGGCTGCGATGTTGTGGCCGGCGCGAAAGCTGGTCACATGGGGCAGCATCTCGGCGATGCCGCGGGCGCGGGGGGCGAAACCGTCCCAGCGCAACAGCGGATTGACCCAGATCACCCGGCTGGCCGAGAGCGCCAGCCGCTCCATCGCCGCCGCCAACCCGCCCTCGGGATCGCGGTCCAGCCCGTCGGTGACCAAGAGCACCACCCCCCCGCGCGACAGAACCCGGCGCGACCAGTCGCGGTTGAAGGCGGTCAGGCAGGCCGCGATCCGTGTGCCGCCCGACCAGTCCTGCGCCTCGGCCCCGGCGGCGGCAAGGGCGGCATCGACGTCGCGGGTTGCCAGATGGCGGGTGATGTTGGTCAGCCGCGTGCCGAAGGTGAAGGCATGGATCCGCCCCCAGCCCCGCCCTGCCCCGCTTGCCGCCCTGCGGCCGGGATCATTGGCCAGCGCATGGACGAAATGCAGCACGGCGCGGGAATACTGGCTCATCGAACCCGAGATGTCGCAGAGCACCACAAGATCGGGCTGGCGCATCCGGCGCTTGCGGGTGGCGATGGCGGTGACCTCTCCGCCGTGGCGCAGGCTCTGGCGCAGGGTGCGGCGCCAGTCGGGCAAGGCGCCCTGCCCGGCCACGCTGCGCCGGGTTGGCAGCGGCGGCACCGGCAGGGTCAGACGCGACAGAAGGGCCCGCGCGCGGGCGATCTCGTCCAGGCTCATCTGTTCGAAATCAAGGCTGCGCAGGCGTTCCTCTTCCGAGGTGGTGCCGGTCGCATCGACTTCGATCTCGACCTCCTCGCCGGCCTCCTCGCTCTCGCGGCCTTCGGCGGGGTCGCGGTCCAGCAGCGCCTCGGCGGCGCGGCGTTCGGCGGGGGCGGCGGCGCGCTCTTCCTGGCCTGCCCGCGTCATCGGCACGAGCAGCGACATCATCTGTTCCAGATAGCGCGGATCGCGCCAGTAAAGGCGGAACACCTCGGCAAAGACGCGGCGATGTTCGGGGCGGCTCACGAAACAGGCGTGCAGCGTCCAGTAGAAGTCCGCGCGCCGGGTAAAGCCCACGGCGGCCACCGCGCGCACCGCATCCGCCACCCGGCCCGGGCCCACCGGCAGGCCCGCGCGCCGCAGGGCACGGGCGAAATGCACGATGTTGCGCGCCAGATGGCCATCGGGAGGCAGGTCGGGCGCCCCGTCGGGTGCCGCGTCGGGTATCGCATCGGGCACCCTGTCGCGTGGGGGAGGGTCTTGCGAGCCGTTCATCCCCTCCGCCCCGTCAGTAGGTGAACTCGGTAAGGACCAGCCACGCCGGGTTGCGCCGCGCCCCGTCATGGCTACCGATCCAGATGTCATAGCGGCCCGGGATCGGGTTGCGGAAGATCACGGCCACATCGGCGCGGAGATAGTCGCCGGAATCGCGGTAATAGTCGGTAAAATGCCAGCTCAGATCGGGGGCGTTGATCAGCAGAACTCCGGCGGTTTGCGTTTCGACCGCGATGGTCAGCTGCTCGGACTCGCCGGTCCAGTAGAGGCTGTAATCGGGCTGCGAGTGCACATAGCCAGCGCCACCGCTGAAGCAGTTGCGCAGGTTGATCGGGCCGCCGACGATGACGTGGCGCTCATTCGGATCGGGGGTGAAGCCGGCCCCAAGGTGGATCGAGCCGAGACGCGGCTCCAGTTTGCTTTTCGGACAGGCAAGAGCGGGGCCGGCAACAAGCCCCAGGGCGACAACGGCCGCCGCGACAATACGGTGCAACACCAGGTGCTCCTTCAAATCGGCGGTCCCTTCCCGAACCGCCCCTGGTTGGTCGAAGACAAGGACTGCATCTTCGCCCCGAAGGCTCCACCAAGTCGCTGCAAGCTGTCAACCGGCAAGGCGCGGCTATCCGATAGCGGCTGCTTGCCCTGCGGCGCGGGGTGCAGCTATGCGCCTGGTCGCGGGGCGGAGGGTCTTGCGAGCCGGTCATCCCCTCCGCCCCGCCGACCCGTCAGTAATTGAACTCGGTAAAGATCAGCCGCGCCGGGTTGCGCCGTGAGCCGTCATAGGAACCGATCCAGATGTCATAGCGGCCCGGGATCGGGTTGCGGAAGATCACGGCCGGATCGGTGCCGCGATAATCGTCGGAATAATGCCAGCTCAGATCGGGGGCGTTGATCAGCAGAACCCCGTCGGCGCGCGATTCGACCGCGATGGTCAGCTGCGCGGAATTGCCGGTCCAGTAGAGGCTGAAATCGGGCCGCGTGGTCACATAGCCATCGACACCGCTGAAGCAGTTGCGCAGGTTGATCGTGCCGCCGGCGGTGACGTTGCGCACATGCGGATCGGGGGTGAAGCCGGCCGGAAGCTGGATCGAGCCGAAATGCGGCTGCAGGTTGATGTTCGGACAGGCAAGAGCGGGGCCGGCAACAAGCCCCAGGGCGACCACGGCCGCCGCGACAAGACGTTTCAACATCAGGTTGCTCCTTCAAATCGGCGGCCCCTTCCCGAACCGCCCCTGGTTGGTCGAAGACAGAGAATGCATCTTCGCCCCGAACGCTCCACCGAGTCGCGGCCAGCTGTCAACCGGCATGGGGTGCTATCCGATAGCCGCCGCCTGCCCTGCGGCGCCGGGGGCGGCTAGGCGCCTGCCTCGCGGACTTCCGCCGCCGCCTCGTCCAGCAGCCGTTTCGCGACGCTGCCTTCGATGCGCTGGATATCGTCCTGATACTTCAGCAGCGCCCCCAGCGTGTCCGAGATCACCTCGGGCGTGAGGTCGATCACGTCCAGCGCCA
This sequence comes from Paracoccaceae bacterium, assembly GCA_051859505.1. Lineage (GTDB taxonomy): Bacteria > Pseudomonadota > Alphaproteobacteria > Rhodobacterales > Rhodobacteraceae > JAFIEN01. Next base: position 41,617 of record JBHYFN010000015.1, on the reverse strand, counting down.
GAAGGCAGCGGGCCCAGTCGATGGTTTCGGCCACGCCGGGTTTCTTGAACAGATCCTCGCCGCGCAGGCGCTGGACGAAGGCCACGACCGCGCGGCTGAGCTCGGCCGCGGCTTGCGGCACGCGGGCCTGCAGGATCGCCAGTTCGCGCGCGGCATCGGGATAATCGACCCAGTGATAAAGGCAGCGCCGCTTGAGCGCGTCATGCACCTCGCGCGTGCGGTTCGAGGTCAGGATCACGATCGGGGGGGCGGGGGCGCGGATCGTGCCCAACTCGGGGATCGTCACCTGGAAATCCGACAGCGCCTCGAGGAGGAAGGCCTCGAAAGGTTCGTCCGTGCGGTCGATCTCGTCCACCAGAAGGACCGGCGGCCCGCCGGGCTGGGGCCGCATCGCCTGCAGAAGCGGGCGTTCGATCAGGTAGTCTTCGGTGAACAGCTCGTCGCGCAGGGCATCGCGGTCGGCCGGGCCTGCCGCCTCGGCGGTGCGGATCGCGATCATCTGGGCGGCGAAATTCCATTCATGCACGGCGCTGGAGGCATCGAGCCCCTCGTAGCATTGCAGCCGGATCATCCGCCGGTCCAGCGCGGCGGCGATGGCCTTGGCGATCTCGGTCTTGCCGGTGCCGGCCTCGCCTTCAAGGAACAGGGGCCGCCCCAGCCGCAGCGACAGGAAAACCACCGTGGCCAGGGCCCGCCCGCAGACATAGCCCTGCGCGCCCAGAGCCTCCTGCACGGCGTCTATCGTGTCGAATGGCATCCAGTCCTCCTGCGCCGCCGAATGTGGCTTCAGGCTGCGCCGCCGCACGGCGCGAGGTCAAGGGGCGGGGCAGGATGTCGCGCAAGGGCAATGATTGCCGTTCCGCCGAGGCCGGGCTAGACTTGGGCCAAAGCCGGAGAAAGCGATCATGAACCACGCCGCGCCGATTTCCGCCCCCGGGCATGCCGCCGGGCACGGCCCCGACCTTGGCCCCTTCGACTGGGCCGATCCCCTGCGCCTTGACGCCCATCTGACCGAGGATGAGCGGATGCTGCGCGACGCGGCCCGTGTCTTTGCCGAAACCCGCCTCGCCCCCCGCGTGACCGAGGCCTATCGCAGCGAGGCGACCGATCCTTCGATCTTTGCCGAAATGGGCGAGGCCGGCCTGCTGGGCCCCACGATCCCCGAGGAATACGGCGGGCTGGGCGCAGGCTACGTCACCTACGGCCTGATCGCGCGCGAGGTCGAGCGGATCGATTCCGGCTATCGCTCGATGATGTCGGTGCAATCGAGCCTCGTGATGTATCCGATCCATGCCTATGGGTCGGAGGACCAGAAGCGCAAATACCTGCCCGGGCTGGCGGCGGGGCGGCTGATCGGCTGTTTCGGCCTGACCGAGGCGGATGCGGGGTCAGATCCGGCCGGGATGCGCACCACCGTGCGCAAAACGGATGCGGGCTATGTGCTGAACGGCACGAAGATGTGGATTTCCAACGCCCCCATCGCCGATGTCTTTATCGTCTGGGCCAAATCCGAACCGCATGGCGGCAAGATCCGGGGGTTCGTGCTGGAAAAGGGCATGAAGGGCCTGTCGGCGCCCAAGATCGAGGGCAAGCTCAGCTTGCGCGCCTCGGTCACGGGCGAGATCGTAATGCAGGATGTCGAAGTGCCCGAAGAGGCGCTTTTGCCGGGTGCCGAAGGGCTGAAAGGCCCGTTCGGCTGCCTCAACCGCGCGCGCTATGGCATTGCCTGGGGCGTGATGGGCGCGGCCGAGGCCTGCTGGCATGCGGCGCGGTCCTATGGGCTTGACCGCAAGCAGTTCGGCAAGCCCATCGCCCAGACCCAGCTGTTCCAGAAGAAACTGGCTGACATGCAGACCGAGATTGCCCTTGGCCTGAACGGCTGCCTGACGCTGGGCCGGCTGATGGAGGCCGGCACGGCCGCGCCCGAGATGATCAGCCTGATGAAGCGCAACAACTGCGGCAAGGCGCTGGCCGTGGCCCGCGATGCGCGCGACATGCATGGCGGCAACGGCATCTCGGACAGCTTCCCCGTGATGCGCCACATGATCAACCTCGAGACGGTGAACACCTATGAAGGCACCCATGACGTGCATGCCCTGATCCTGGGGCGGGCGCAGACCGGGCTTCAGGCGTTTTTCTGAAACACTCTGTTGCCGTGGCCGGGCAGGAATCCGGCACAAGCGGCACAGGAACCACGCATTGCTGCCCCATTGCGAAAGATACTGCCGACACCCGAAACCGAAAGCCGATCCGCACCATGGCCGACACCTTTTCCGACCTCGACCTCGACCTGAGCGACCTGCCGCTCGGGGAATGGTGCGCCCGGCTTGATGCGCTTGGCGACGAACACGGGTTCTTCAACAGGATCGGCGCGGATCACTCGGCGCTGTTCATCGATGCGGGCAAATCGCTGCTTGTCACCTTCGAGACGCTTGACGCCGCCCGCCGCCGCGCCACGCCGCGCGGCTTTGACCATGTGCGCCGCGAAGGCTGGTCGCTTCTGTCGCTGTTCTCGCAAGGCGAGACCTGGTTCCGCGATCCGGGCGTCTATGGCACCTTCGACCGGCTGACCGATGACGGCTTCTTCGAGGATTTCGACCGGGTGCTGTTTCTGGGCACCGGATCCTGCGGCTATGCGGCGGCGGCCTTTTCCGTCGCGGCACCGGGCGCGCGGGTGCTGGCGCTGCGCCCGCAGGCGACGCTGGCGCCCGCCATCGCCGGCTGGGATCGCCGGTTCCTGGCCGAACGGCGGCGCGATTTCACCTCGCGCTACGGCTATGCGCCCGAGATGATCGACGCGGCGGAGCAGGCCTGGATCGTGCATGATCCCGGCCATGCGCCCGATGCGATGCATGCCGCCCTGTTTCACCGCGCCAATGTGACGATGCTGCGCGCGCCGATGACCAACATCCGGCTCGAGCCGCTGCTTGACCTGATGGAGGTGATGCCCGAGCTGACCATCGCCGCGATGGAGGGGCGGCTGGACCGGGAAGGTTTTGCCCGGCTCTGGCGTCAGCGGCGCGACTGCCTGCCCTGGCTCAAGGGGCTTTACAAGCGGGTCGAGGCTGCGGGGCGCCGGGGCCATCTGGCCCGGATCTGCCGCTTCGGCCTGACCACGCCGGATGCCGACTGGTTCCGCGAAAGGCTGCAGGCCGCCGAGGCGGCCGCGCAGGATCCTGCCGTCGCCGCCGCGGAATGACGAAGGGGCCCGAAGGCCCCCCGCAGTGCGCCCTGCCCGACCCGCCCACAGGCGGGTCGCATCGCCGCGCTATTTCCGGGCCAGCTCGATCGAAACGGGATAGGCCGTCATCGGCATATCGCCCTCGAAATGGCTGGTGATCAGGATCGAGGCGCCAAGTTCCGGCAGGAACATGTAGTAAAGCGTCATCGAGCCTTCCACACCCCAGTCATAGCTCACATCGGTGCGCACCACCTCGTAGGTGCAGCCCGAAAGCGAGATCGGCTCGGCCGTCGAGAACTGGTAGCTCGCCGTCTCGCTCCTGCGGTAGCCATCCTCGAAGATATTGGTCGTCACGCCGGACCAGCTTCCGCCGGGCGCGGGGGTGGGCAGGCGGGCCGGATCGACCGGGAACTCGGTCCTCAGATGGGTGCCGAAATAGGGATTGCCGCTCGGGTCGATCTCGACCTCTTCGGTGAAATAGATCCCGCGATGCGCCCGGAACAGGAAATAGGTGCCGCTGTCGGCATAGTATTCCTCGATCTGCAGATAGCCGTCCGCGCCGCGCTGCGACAGGGCGGTATCGCCATTGTCGAAGGTCACGAAGACGCCCCGCCCCAGATCGGATGCGCTCAGGCATTGGGCCGAAACCGCCCCCGAAACCAGGGCAAGGCCCGCCGCGAAAAGGCCGGTCAGGGCGTGCTTGTGAAATTGCATGAAAGACTACTCCTGGTTCTGGATAGAGTGGTGGAAACACGCCCGGACGGGCCGTTGACGGTTGGGGATCAGCGGGTCTGCCTCACCGCTTCGGCCCCCCGAGCTTGCGTTGCGCGGCATCGAGAAGGCGCAGCGCGAAATATCCCAGCGCGCCGCCCAGGATCACCCAGAAGGCGGACCCGCTGGACAAAAGCGCCGAGGCCAGACCGGCCAGCACCATCATGATCATGAAGGCCAGCAGCCGGATCTCGCCCGTCTCGAACCGGATCGCCCCGCCAAGGGCGCGCGACAAGGGCCGCGCGAGAGGCGCCTCGGCATGCGGGGTCAGAAAGCCTGCGATGACGGCGATGATGAAACCCAGCATGCCTCCCCTCCCCCTTGGTTGGATCCTGCGGTGGAGCCCGCGGTGAACCCGTCGGTTGCTCCCCCGGTTGCTCTCCCGGGTGCTCCCCCGGCTGCCCGGTCGAAGGATCCCTCGGGGGCAAGGGTAAAGGGTCCGCAAGGCAGCTTTCAAGTGCCTCTCGGGACGTGGCGGCACGATTCTCTGTGACAAAGCTCTATGGCGCCGGCCCTCAAGGCGGTGTAATCGGAGGGTCATGAGGATCAAGGACCCGACCCGCGTCACGCTGCGCCGCCCAGATGACTGGCATCTTCATCTGCGTGACGGCGCGATGATGGCCGCCGTCCTGCCCGAAAGCGCCCGTCATTTCGCCCGCGCCATCGTGATGCCGAACCTCGTGCCGCCTGTCGTGACGGGCGAGGCGGCGCGGCTCTATCGCAACCGCATCCTTGCCGCCCTGCCCGCGGGGCTGCGGTTTCAGCCGCTGATGACGCTTTACCTGACCGAAGAGACCGATCCCGAGGATGTGGCCGCGGCCCATGCCGCAGGGCTGGCCACGGCCGTGAAGCTGTATCCGGCGGGGGCCACGACGAATTCCGCCTCGGGCGTGCGCGATTTCGACCGGATCCGCCCGGTCCTCGACAGAATGGCCGAGATCGGGATGCCCTTGTGCATTCATGGCGAAGTGACCGACCCGGAGGTCGATATCTTCGACCGCGAGGCGGTGTTCATCGACCGGGTTCTCAAGCCGATCCGCAAGAAGAACCCGGACCTGCGGATCATCCTGGAACATGTGACGACGCAGGACGGCGTGGATTACGTGCGCGACGCGCACAGGAATACGGCGGCGACGATCACCACGCATCACCTGATCATCAACCGCAACCACATCCTCGCCGGCGGCATCCGGCCGCATTACTACTGCCTGCCCGTCGCCAAGCGCGAGGCGCACCGGATCGCTCTGGTGCAGGCGGCGGTCTCGGGCGATCCGCGGTTCTTTCTGGGCACCGACTCGGCGCCGCATCTTGATGCGGCCAAGCTCGCGCCCTGTGGCTGCGCGGGGGTGTTCTCGGCCAGCAATACCCTGTCCTGCCTTGCCGCGATCTTCGAAGTGGCGGGACGGCTGGACAAGCTCGAGGCCTTTGTCTCGATCAACGGGGCCAATTTCTATCGCCTGCCCCTGAACGAAGAGCGGATCACGCTGGTGCGCGGCGAGGCGGTCTCCTATCCGCCGCGGATCGAGACGGCAGAGGGGCCGGTGACGCTCTTCGACCCCGGCTTCCCGCTGCACTGGCGGGTCGAGACATGAGCGCGGGCAGCCGCGAAAATTGGCCAATTTTCGCGGCGGCAGAAATTGGCCAATTTCTGCCCTCCTCCCAGCACAGGACTTTCGCATGATCCCCGCCAGCTTTCCCCCAAGGGACGAAATCGCCCGCCTCACGGCCCGCATGATCCTCGAGGCGGGGGCAGTGCATTTCAACGCGCGCGAGCCCTATACCCATGCCAGCGGCAAGCAGGCGCCGACCTATATCGATTGCCGTCGCCTGATCTCGTTTCCGCGGATCCGGGCGGCCCTGATGGATTTCCTCGCCGTCACGATCCTGCGCGAGGCGGGGTTCGAGGCCTTCGACAACATCGCCGGCGGCGAGACGGCCGGCATCCCCTTCGCCGCGATGGTGGCCGAGCGGCTGGCCCTGCCGATGAGCTATGTGCGCAAGAAGCCCAAGGGCTATGGCCGCAACGCGCGCATCGAAGGCGCCATGACCGAGGGGCAGCGGGTGCTTCTGGTCGAGGATCTGGCCACAGACGGCGGCTCGAAGCTGAGTTTCGTGCAGGCGATCCGCGAGACCGGCGCCAGCTGCGGCCATACCGCCGTGATCTTCTACTACGGCATCTTTCCGGGCGTGACCGAGGCGCTGGCGGCCGAGGGGGTCACCCTGCATCACCTCTGCACCTGGTGGGATGTTCTGGCCGAGGCCCGGGCGCAAGCGGCCTTCGACGCCGAGACCCTGGCCGAGGTCGAGCGCTACCTGCGCGATCCCGCCGGCTGGCAGGCGCCGCAGAGCTGAGCCTGCGCGCGCCGATCAAGCCTACCAGATGTTGACCTTTGGCCGGCGCCGAGGGCAAGATAGAGGGAAGGACCGCGCTGACCGGCTTTTCCCCAGATCATCCCCAGAAACATACAATTTGCCTTGGGGGCGGGCGCGGCGCTAACAGGGCAGGACACCGCGCGAGCTGACTCGTCGGCAACAGACGGGTCGCGGGGGCGGATCGACGGCGCCGGGCCTGGGGCCAGAGGCACCGCAGCGGCGGACGGTCGGTGGCCAGGGTCAGTGACGGCAGGTCGGCGCATCCGGGCGACAAGACCCGGCACGGAACGAACGGGGGCGGCAGAATGAACGAGATCTCGACACTCAATCCGACCGGGCAGACGCTGCCGGCTCCGGCAGACACGATGCCGCATTCGATCGAGGCCGAGCAGCAGTTGCTGGGCGCGATCCTGACCAACAACGACATTTTCGACCGGGTCTCGGCCATCATCGGCAAGGAGCATTTCTACGACCCCGTCCATGCCCGGATCTTCGAGGTGGCCGCACAACGCATTTCGAGAAATGCGTTGGCCTCGCAGGTGACGCTCAAGACCTTCATGGAGGATGACGAGGGGCTGAAGGAACTGGGGGGGCCGGCCTATCTGGTGCGGCTGGCGGGGGCCGCCATCTCGGCCTTTGCGGCGCGCGATTATGCGCAGATGATCTATGACCTCGCGATCCGCCGCGAGCTGATCCTTCTGGGGCGCGAGATCTCCGACAAGGCGGGACGGGTCGATATCGCCTCGGAGCCGAAGGAGCAGATCGTCGAGGCCGAACAGGCGCTGTACAAGCTGGCCGAACAGGGCACGGCCGACAGCGGTTTTCAAAGCTTCCTGCGCGCCGTCACCGATGCGGTGCAGCAGGCCAATGCCGCCTATCAGCGCGACGGGGGACTGGCCGGCATCTCGACCGGGCTGGTGGACCTCGACAAGAAGCTGGGCGGGCTGCACAAGTCGGACCTCTTGATCCTTGCCGGGCGGCCCTCGATGGGCAAGACCTCGCTGGCGACCAATATCGCCTTCAACATCGCCAAGGCCTATCGCAAGGGGCGCCTGCCCGACGGATCGGAAGGCGCGGTCAATGGCGGCGTGGTGGGGTTCTTCAGCCTCGAGATGAGCGCCGAGCAGCTGGCCGCGCGGATCCTGTCGGAGGCGGCCGAAGTGCCCTCGGAACAGATCCGGCGCGGCGACATGACGGAAGAAGAGTTCCGCCGCTTCGTGGAGGCCGCCAAGGCGCTGGAGGCCTGCCCGCTGTTCATCGACGACACGGCCGCCCTGCCGATCTCGCAGCTGGCGGCGCGGGCGCGGCGGCTGAAGCGGACGCATGGGCTTGATGTGCTGATCGTGGATTACCTGCAGCTGGTCCGGCCGGCCACGGCCAAGGACAGCCGGGTCAACGAGGTCTCGGAGATCACGCAAGGTTTGAAGGCGATCGCCAAGGAGCTGGATATCCCCGTCGTGGCGCTGTCGCAGCTCTCGCGGCAGGTGGAAAGCCGCGAGGACAAGCGGCCGCAGCTGTCGGACCTGCGGGAATCGGGCTCGATCGAGCAGGATGCGGATGTGGTCATGTTCGTGTTCCGCGAGGAATATTACAAGGAACGCGAGAAGCCGGGCGATCACGAGCTGGAAAAGATGGCCGCCTGGCAGGCCGAGATGGAGCGGCTGCACGGCCGCGCCGAAGTGGTGATCGGCAAGCAGCGCCACGGGCCGATCGGCACGGTGGACCTGTCCTTCGAGGGACGCTTCACCCGGTTCGGCAATCTGATCAAGCCCTGGCAGCAGGAGGGCGGCTTCGGCGGACCTCTTCATGATCCGGTTGGGGTGAGACTGTTCGGGCGGGGTCAGGGGGGCTTTGCCCCCCGGCCCGTTCCGGGCCTCCCCCCAGGATATTTTTGAACAAAAGAAGCTGGAAGCCGGGAAGAGTGGCGGCCCGAGGCGCGTTTGCGAGGGGCCGGGCACGTCCTTGCCGGATGGGCGGTGCTTTGGGCCTGCCTCGGCAGGGGCGCGGCCGGTGGCCTAATCGGGCGCGAGGGCGAGGCCGGTCTTGCCGTCGAAGAGGTGGATCCGGTCCTGGTCGAAGCTGAGCCAGACCGGCTCGTCGGGGCGGACCGTGACCGAGGGATCGACGCTGATGACGACCACCGCCTCGCCGATATAGACCTGCACGAAGGTGATGTCGCCGGTGGGTTCGACCGTGTAGACGCGGGTCGGCACGGCGCCGGGGCGGGGTTCTTTCGACAGATGGATCGTCGAATGGCGCGCGCCGAGGATCACCTCGGGGCCGGAGGCGCGGGCGGCCTTGCGGGCATTCAGGGCCGAGAGCGGCAGTTCCCATCCGGCCTCCTGCCCCTCGGCGCCGTGGCGCAGCACGGCTTCGGTGCCGCGGTGTTCGACCGTCAGGGGCACGAGGCTCATCGCCGGGCTGCCGACGAAGCTGGCGACGAAAGTGTTGACCGGATTGGCGAAGACGTTTTCGGGGGCGTCATATTGCTGCAGGTCGCCCCCGCTCATCACCGCCATCTTGTCGGCCATCGTGACCGCTTCAAGCTGGTCATGGGTGACATAGATGATCGTGGCCCCCAGATCCTGATGGAAGCGCTTGAGTTCCGAGCGCATCTGCACGCGCAGCTTGGCGTCGAGGTTCGACAGCGGCTCGTCCATCAGGAAGGCCAGCGGATCGCGCACAAGGGCGCGGCCCAAGGCGACGCGCTGCTGCTGGCCGCCTGACAGTTCGCGCGGCTTGCGGTCGAGCAGATGGGTGATCTCGAGGACGCGGGCGGCCTCGGTCACCTTGGCCTCGATCTCAGGCTTCGACATCCGGCGCATCTGCAGCGGGAAGGCGAGGTTCTTGAACACCGTCTTGTTGGGGTAGAGCGCGTAATTCTGGAACACCATCGCGATATCGCGATCCTTGGGGTCAAGCTCGTTGATCAGCCGGTCGCCGATCCACATCTCGCCATCCGTGATCTCGATCAGGCCCGCGATCAGGTTCAGCGTCGTGGTCTTGCCGCAGCCCGAGGGGCCGACGAGGGCCACGAATTCGCCATCCTCGACCGTGAAGGAGACGCGGTTGACCGCCGTCACCTCGCCATAGGTCTTGAGCACGTCGCGCAGGATCACCTTGGCCATGTCACTTGGGCCATTCGCCCCTCCGTTTCACTCTCACGATTTCACCGCGCCTTCGGTCAGCGCCCGGACAAAGTATTTCTGCAGGATCAGGAAGATCACCACGACCGGCACGCTCATCAGGAAGGTCGCCGCCATCAGGCCGGGCCAGTCGGTGGCAAACTCGGTGAAGAAGCGCTGGATGCCGACGGGCAGGGTCATCCTCTCTTGCCGGTTGATGAAGGTCGCGGCGTAGAGATATTCATTCCAGGCCCCGATGAAGGCGAAGATCGAGGTGGCGATGATCCCGGGCGTCGAGAGCGGCATGACGATCAGCACGAAGGCCTGGAACCGCGTGGCCCCGTCCATCCGCGCGGCCTGTTCCAGCTGCACGGGGATATTGTCGTAAAACCCCTTCAGAAGCCAGATCGACAGCGGCAGCCCGAAGGTGAGGTAGGTCAGGATCAGCGACATATGCGATCCCACCAGCCCCAGCCAGCGCATCAAGAGGAAGAGCGGCATCAGGAAGATCACCGCCGGAAACATGTTGCGCACCAGGACCGCGAAGAACAGGATGTTGCGCCCCGGAAAGCGGAAGCGGGAAAAGGCATAGGCGGCCGGCACCGCGACGATGATGCCCAGAATGGTCGTCACGAAAGAGACGTAAAAGCTGTTCCAGAAGTACAGCAGGAACTCGCCCCCCACCCGGCCGCGCGGGTCGAGAAGGCGGGTGTAATTGGCCAGCGTCGGTTCCTTCGGCACCCATTGCGGCGGGAATTGCATCGCGGCGAATTGCGACTTGAGCGAGGTCAGCACCATCCAGGCCATCGGCACGACGGTGTAAAGCAGCATCAGCAGCAGCACGAGCCGCCCGGCCCAGCGCCAGCCGTCAAAGCCCTTCTTGCGCACCGCGCTCATTCCGGCCGCCTTTCATCGCCGCGGGTCAGGATCTTCACATAGACATAGCCCAGAGCCATCATCAGCGCGAAGACGACCACCGCATAGGCCGCGGCCAGGCCCCAGCGCTGCCGGCCAAAGGCGATCTGGTAGATATGGGTGATCCAGATATCCGACGCCCCCGCAGGCCCGCCGCCGGTCATGATCCAGGGGATGATGAAGCCGTTGAAATTGCTGACCATCAAGAGCAGCACCGTGACCATCGAGACATTCTTGAGATGCGGCGCCGTGACATGCCAGAACCGCTGCCAGGCATTGGCGCCATCGACCTGCGCGGCCCGGAGCAACTGCTCGGGCACGGTCTGAAGCCCGGCCATGATCATGATCATCCCGAACGAGAAATCGCGCCAGACATTCACCACGATCAGCGAGGCCAGCACCGTGCGGGTATTGTCGATGAAGTTGATTGGCCGTTCGGTCAGCCCCAGCGCCATCGCGGCCGCGCCGAAGACGCCGAAATCCGAATGATACAGCCAGCGCCAGACATAGGAGGCGGCGACCGCGCTGACCACGAAAGGGATCAGGAGCAGAGCCCGAAGGACACCACGGCCGAGGAATTCACGATGCAGCGCAAGCGCCGTTATCAGCCCCAGAACAAAGGCGGCGATGGTCGAGACGGCGGTCCAGACAAAGGTGTTCCAGGTCACCCGGTGAAAGGCCGCGCTGCTGAGCAGCTGGGAGTAATTCTCGGTCCCGTGCCAGACCTTGTCGCGCATCTGCAGGTTGATGGGGGTGCGGTAGAAGCTCAGCTCGATCGTGTAATAGATCGGATAGGCGATCACGACCATCATCACGACCATGGCCGGCAGGATGTAGAGGTAATCGTACCGATACCGGACCATCCGCGCGACAAGGCCGTCCTGACGGCGCCGCATTGCGGAAGAGCCGGGCGTGGAGGTGACTGACACGGGGGCGAACCCTTCGTTCACGGGTGAGAGGGGGTGTCGGGGCCGGTGGCAGCGTCACGCCACCGGCCCCGCGCGCGGCCGGACTGCGGGCCCGACCCTCAGAGACCGTCGAGCAGGGCCTCGATCTCGCGCGCCGCGTTATCGGCGGCTTCGTCGATCGTCATCGTCTCGGTCAGGACGAACTGGATCATGTCGGGCACGATGATGTTCATGATCTCGGGCGCCTCGGGGATGACCGGGAAGGGAATCCCCGCCGGCAGCATCGAGCTTGTGACATCGAGGAACCGGATCGTATCCAGCCGCTCGGCCATCCATTCGGTGCGGAACCCGTCCAGATTGCCGGGGTTCGACGAGGTCCAGGCCAGCTTGGTCGACCATTCCGGGCTGGTCCAGAAGCAGATCAGCGCCATGGCCCCCATCTCGTCAAGGCCGCCTTCGACATATTCGTCCTTGATGACATGGATGTTGGAGCCGCCAAAGACGACCGCGCGCCGGTCCGGCCCTTCGGGGATCAGGCCGTAGCGCATGTTGGCGACCACGGCATCGGCCACTTCCTTGTCGGAGCCGGTCGCCTCTTCGGACAGCTCGACCATCTTGGCGTATTCCGACGGATGCGCGATCATCATCGCCAGTTGCCCGGCGATGAACGGCCCCTGATTATCGTTCTGGTTGTTGGTCAGCGCGCCCACCGGCACCGACTGGTCGCGGACATACATGTCATAGATCGCCTGCAGCGCCGCCTTGGACCCTTCGTTGTTGATGTTGACGGTCATGTAGGACGGGTTTTCAAACGTCTCATCCAGCGATGCACCGCCATAGGCCCAGAGCTTGGGCATGAAGCGGAAGGGCGTGTTGCCGTGGTTCTGCTGCGCGACAAGGCCGTAGCCGGCGATGCCCAGGGTCTCGTTGATGATGCGCGAATATTCGACCACATCATCCCAGGTTGCCGGCGGGTTCTCGGGATCAAGGCCGGCCCTCTCGAAGATGTCGGCATTCCAGATCAGGGCCATCGTCTCGTTGTTGGTGGGGATGCCGTAGGAGGTTCCGCCGTAGATCACCGATTGCAGCGCGCCGGGCCAGAAGTTGGCCGAATCGTAGCCCACATCCTCGGGCCGGAGCGGCTCCATATAGCCGCGGGCGCCGAACTCGACCCCGCCCAGGATCTGCAGCCGCACCACATCGGGCCCGGCATTGCCCAGAAGCGCGGTCCGAAGACGGTCGATCAGGATCGCATAGTCGATATTCTGCGCGTCAACGCTGATGTTGGGATAGGTCTCGTTGAAGGCGGCCCAGAACTGGGCGTCGATCTCGCGCTCGATCGAGGGCGAGGCCTCGGTCGGGCCGCTCCACCAGACCGAAACCTTCCCCTCGTAGTCCAGAGGCACGACATCAGCGCAATGCGCCGCCGTGTCGAAGGTCGCGGTTCCGGCGATCGAGCGGATGTATTCGGGCGACCATTGCGACAGGTCCACCCCCTCGGCCGTGGCCGCGATCGGGCCAAGCGCGATTGCCGCCACCGCCCCCAAAGCGGTCGCGCGTTTCAGCTTTCCTGTCACGGTCTTGATCGGGCAACGAAGGTCAGTCATGGCGCATTCCTCCCATTCACCATTCTTGATGTCATTCCGTCTCGCCTTGCAATAAGGCTACGGGCCGATCAAAAAGCTTGTCAACCTGCAATTGACCCCGGATGCCGGACAATTGCGCCGCATCGCAGCATATATTAGCCCTCGCCTTTGCGCCCGCAGAAAGCCAGCAGCGACAGCGGGTTGTTGACAGCCGCAGGCAGCAGGCTCTAGCCTCTTGGGCGGGAACGGCAGAAAAGGAATTCTGCGTTCAATCGGAAATTCGGCAATAAGGGGCGTATCGTGAAAATCACGGATCTGAAATGCGCATTGATCGGGGATAACCCGATCGTGCGCATCTGCACCGATGAGGGAATTAGCGGATTTGGCGAAGTCGAGCAATACAAGCCCTATATCAAGCCCTATGTAATGCATCTGCGCGAGGCGCTGATCGGGCAGGATCCGCGCGATGTGGAACGGGTGATGCTGCGTATCCGCAACCGCGGCGCGTTCAAACCCTATGGCGCCGCGGTCAGCGTGATCGAGATGGCGCTTTGGGATCTTGCCGGAAAGGCGGCGGGTCTGCCGGTCTATCGCCTTTTGGGCGGCAAGGTGCGCGACCGGGTGCGCTGCTACAACGGCTCGATCCGGCCGCCGATGGCCGGATCGGGGCCCGAGGATTATGCCGCCGCCTGCAAATGGATGAAGGACCGCCCCGAGGGGTTTTCGCTGATCAAGATGGGGGTCGCCTTTCATTCGGCCCAGAAACGCGACTTCCCCGGATTTTCCTATGCCGACCCTTCGGACAGCCCGTTTCACGGCGCCTATGAAGGCGCGCCGATGACGGAACGCGGCATGGCGCATGTGATCGATTGCGTGGCTGCAATGAAAGAGGTTCTGGGCGACGAGGTCGCTCTCGCGCTGGATTGCGGGCCGGGCTGGATGCCCTCGGATGCCATCCGCTTTGCCCGCGCAGTCGAGAAATACAACCTCGCCTGGCTGGAAGACATGATCACCGGGGATTACGTGCCCTTCGTCAATGCCGATGTCTACCGCGACCTGACGCAATCCACCTCGACCCCGATCCATACCGGGGAGCAGATTTATTTGCGGCAGAATTTCAAGGGTCTGATCGAGAACCGCGCCGTTGATGTGGTGGGGCCGGATCCTTGCGATGTCGGCGGAATTGCCGAGCTGAAATGGATTGCGGAATATGCAAATCTGCATGGCGTCCTGATGGCGCCGCATGGCACCGGAAACGGGGTGCTGGGACTGGCGGCGCTGGTGCAGGTCTGCGCGGCACTGCCGAGCAATTTCATCGCCTTCGAATACCCCAGCGGCAATCACCCCTGGTGGTACGAGATCGTGGATGGCCTGCCCGATCCGATCGTGAAGGACAGCCTGATCGAGGTCTGGGACCGCCCCGGCATGGGGGTCGAGTTGAACCCCGAGCGCACGAAGCCCTATCTGCGCGAAGAGGATGCCGCCTTCTTCGACTGAAGAAGCGGGCGCTGAGGCCGGCGGGGCCGAATTTTCCAAATTCGGCCAGCGGAATTTGTCCAAATTCCGCCCCGCCCCAAGGCCCTGCCCTCAGTCGAAGAAATCCGCGTCGCCCTCGCTGAGGTATTTCTTCGCCTTGCTCGGGATCAGGTCCACCCCCAGCCCCGGCCGGTCGGGCACGTCGATCAGCCCATCCTTCACGGGCGGTCCGTCGAAGCCTTCGGTGATGTCGTACCAGAAGGGCTCGAACCGCGCGGGATATTCGAAGGCGATGAAATTGTCCGGCAGCACGGCCGAGACCTGGATCAGCGCCGCCAGCCCCAGGATACCATTCGCCGTGCCATGCGGCGCAATCGCGATGCCGTGCAGATCGGCATGTTCGGCGATCCATTTCATCTCGGCCAGCCCGCCCACATCACAGGGATCGGGGCCGATCACATTCACCGCATGGCTTTCGATCAGGTGCTTGTAGTTCTGCCGCAGGTAGATCTGCTCGCCGGTATGGATCGGTGTCGCCGTCGCCATCGTCACCTCGCGGTAGACGTCATGATTGACGTAAGGCGAGTAATCCCCGGTGATCGCATCCTCGATCCACAGAAGGTGCAAGGGTTCGACCGCGCGGGCAAAGCGCAGAAGGTCGCGCGGCAGGAAGCCGGGGCCGGCATCGACCGCCATCTCGTAGCCCGGCCCCAGCGCCTCTTTGGCGGCGGTGACGCAGGCGACAAGGTGCTTCATCCCCTCTTCGCTCATCAATCCCTTGTGCGGATAGGGGAAGGGCGCGTCTTTCTGCACCTCGCCGTAATGGTAGTCGGGGAAATCGGCGACCATCGAGGAATGGAAGGCGCTGGGCAGCTTGAACATCGTCCAGCCGCCCTCGAGCGATTTCCCGTAGTCCGCCCATTTGCGGTAATCGTCCGGCGTGTGGCCAACGCCCAACTCGCCCTGATAGAGCGTGCGGTAGCTGCGCACCTGATCGCGGGTCTTGCCGCCCAGAAGCCGGTGCACCGGCACGCCGGCCGCCTTGCCCGCGATATCCCAGAGCGCATGTTCGATCGCGCTCACGGCCGAGCCGAAGGGCTTGAAGCCCCCCCGCACCCGGATGCGTTTCATCACGCGTTCCACCAGCCGGGGATCCTGCCCGACGATCCAGTCGCGCAAGGCCAGAACCTGCGGCACGACATAGGGTTTCGGCGTCTCGATCTGGCTCCAGCCGGTGATGCCTTCATCCGTGGTGATGCGGATCACGGGGCTGTCGGCGATGACCGCGCATTTGAGGTCGGTGATCTTCATGGTCCTGTCCCCTTCCGCTTATTTGCCGTTGGCCTTCTTCCAGGCCTCGTATTCGGGCCGGGCGTCCGGGTGCAGCGGGTAATAGCGCTGCAGCGAGCCGCCCTCGAGCAGCTTGATCTTGGTGAATTCTTCCCATTCGTGATCGGTATGGGACTTGGTGATCACCTCGTCCGCCATGGCCGCCGGCACGCAGACCGCGCCATCGTCATCGGCCACGATGATATCGCCCGGCAGGACCGTCACGCCACCGCAGGCGATGGGGCAGTTGTAGTCATAGGGCATGAGGCCGGTCTGGGTGTGGAAATTCGGCGTCACGCCGCGCAGCCACATCGGCATGTCAAGCTCCCTCTGCCCCGGATAGTCGCGGATGCAGCCGTCGATCACGAGGCCCGCCCCGCCGCGGCCCTTGAAATAGGTCATCATCATCTCGCCGAAGATGCCCGCCGTCATGTCGCCGCGCGCATCCACCACGACCACGTCGCCATCCTGCGCGCAGTAGAGGACATGGCGGTGCAGCTGCTTTTCCACATCCACATATTCGCCGTCCTGATACAGATCCTCGCGCTTGGGCATCATCAGAAGCGTCAGCGCAGGCCCCGCCATGACCTTGCCCTTGTGCCAGCTGACGGGGCCGGTGATGTGGCAGTTGCGGAGGCCCAGATGGGCCAGCGTGGCCGAACAGGTGGCCGCTCCGATGGCGCGGATCGCGTCGACGGTTTCCTTGGGCGGGCGGGTGATATCCTTGAGGGTGTTCATGGGTCTTTGCCTTTCGGGCTTTACCAGTTTGTAACGGAACCGTCGCGCCGCCGCAGATGCGGCGCTTCCCAGAAGCGGAAGGATTCGCGCGTGAGCGCCGCCTCGTCGATCTCGATGCCGAGGCCGGGGCTGTCGGGCACGGGATAGACCGCGCCCTCAAGGCGCGGCGCTTCGGTAAACACGTCATCGCCCGCGCCGCCGCCGTAAAGGTCGTCGGGGTTCACGCGGGTTTCCAGCCAGGCGAAATTCGCCACGGCCGCGGCGAAATGGATGGTGGCGGCCGTGCAGACCGGCCCCAGCGGGTTGTGCGGCATCATGTCGACGTAATGCGCCTCGGACCAGCCGGCGACCTTCATCGCCTCGGTCAGCCCGCCCACGTTGCAGATGTCGATCCGGTTGAACTCGTGCAGGCCGCGTTCGATATACGGCAGGAACTGCCATTTCGAGGCGAACTCCTCGCCGATGGCGAAGGGCACGTCGGTCAGGCGGCGAAGCTGCTCATAGGCCTCGGGCGTCTCGTCGCGGATCGGTTCTTCGAGGAAATCGAGTGTGCCCGAGGGCATCTTCTGGCAAAAGCTTGCCGCCTCGGCCACGCTCAGCCGGTGGTGCCAGTCGATGCCGAGAACGACCTCGTCCCCCAGCGCCTCGCGGCCTCTCACACAGGCGCGGGCGGTGCTGGCGACATGTTCGCGCGGCTCGAAGATGCCGTCCTTGTCGGTGAAATCGGGGAAGAACCGGATCGCGGTCCAGCCCGCCGCCATCAGCTTTTGCGCCTGTTCGATCATCGTGTCGTGCTTGGCGCTCGAGGTCGAGGCGAAGGTGGGGATCACCTCGCGCTGCTTGCCGCCCAAGAGCTGATGCACCGGCACGCCGAGCGCCTTGCCCTTGATGTCATGGAGCGCGATGTCGATGGCGGAAAGGGCGGCCTGCAGCACGCGGCCGCCTTCGAAATACTGGCTGCGGTAGACCTCCTGCCAGATCGCGCCGATCAGCGTGGGGTCGCGGCCGATCAGGAATTCGCGGAAATGTTCGACCGCGCCGGTGACCGCCTTTTCCCGCCCCGACAGCCCGCTTTCACCCCAGCCGAAAATCCCCTCGTCGGTTTCGACCTTCACGAGCATCTGGTTGCGGTGGCCGATCCAGACGGGGAAGGGTTTGATATCGGTGATCTTCATCTCACCAGCTCCACAATGTGCCATCGGTGGCGCGGGCCACGGGCAGATAGGCGCGCTCATAGGGGTATTTCGCGGCGATTTTCTCGTCGATATCGACGCCATGCCCCGGTGCCTCGCCGGTCAGGAGATAGCCTTTGTCCTGGCTCCAGGCATGCGGGAACATCTCATGCGTGGCCTCGGTATAGCCTGAGTACTCCTGGATGCCGAAATTGGGCACCCAGCGGTCGACATGGACATTCGCCCCCATCGCCACGGGCGAGACATCCATCGGCCCGTGGCAGGCGCTGCGCACGTGATAGATCGAGGCGAAATCGAAGATGCGGCGCAGGCCGGTGACGCCGCCGGCATGAACCGAGGTGACGCGGATATAGTCGATCAGCTGTTCCGAGATCAGCGTGGTGCAATCCCAGATCGTGTTGAAGATCTCGCCCAGTGCCAGCGGCGTGGTGGTGTGCTGGCGGATCAGGCGGAAGCCCTCCTGCAGTTCGGCCGGCACCGCATCCTCGAGCCAGAACAGGCGGAAGGGTTCCAGATCCTTGCCCAGCCGCGCGGCCTCGATGGGGGTCAGGCGGTGGTGGACATCGTGCAAGAGGTGCACGTCATAGCCCACCGTATCGCGCAGCTTCTCGAACAGCTTGGGGACCAGCGGCAGGTATTTGTGGGTGGCCCAGACCTCTTCAATGGGCAGGCCCTGGCGGAACACATCCGAATCCTGATCCTTGGCCTTGCCGGTGCCATAGATCGGCGGCAGGCCGGGGATCGAGACCTGCGCCCGGATCGCCTCGAGCCCCTGTTCCTTGAGCCGCGCCACGCCTTCGACCGTCTCCTCGATCGTCAGGCCGCCGACATGCTGGTAGATCAGAACCTTCTCGCGCGAGGCGCCGCCAAGCAGCTGATACAGCGGCATGTTCGCCGCCTTGCCCTTGATATCCCAAAGCGCCATGTCGATGCCCGAGATCGCGGCCATGGTGATCGGCCCGCGCCGCCAATAGGCGCCCTTGTAAAGGTATTGCCAGATGTCTTCGATCTGCATCGGGTCGCGGCCGATCAGGCAGGGGATCACATGTTCCTCGAGATAGGCGACGACCGCCTTCTCGCGCCCGTTCACGGTGGCGTCGCCGATGCCGTACAGGCCCTCGTCGGTGAGGATCTTCACGGTCACGAAATTGCGCCCCGGCGAGGCGACGATGACCTTGATATCCCTGATCTTCATTGTCTTTCCTTCCGATGGCGGTTTCGGGTCAGCTGTCCTCGAACACCGCGAACTTGATCAGCATGGGCGTGTGCAGCGCCTGGGTGCGGGCGGGGCCGGTCAGGGTGCCGGTTGCGGGATCGACGCCGTGCAGGGTCAGAGCCTGCCCGTCCTGATGGGCGACCAGCAGGAACCGCCCGCCCGGCGAAAGCGTCAGGTCGCGCGGATTGGCCCCGCCCGAGGGCCAGCGCCCGGTCTGGGCCAGCTTGCCGGTGGCGGGATCGAAGGTCAGGCCGATCACCTCGTCCACCCCGCGCAGGGCGCCGAACAGGAAGCGCGCATCCTGCGTCATCACGATGCCCGAAGGCTGCACCCGCCCGCCCGGCGGCCCGGCGACGGGCAGGCTGTCAACCAGCCGCAAACCCCCTGCTGCCGCCCCTGCCCCGGCCCCCTCGCCGCACTCGATGCTCAGCACCGTGGCGATCAGCTCGGTGATGACGAACAGCCGCCCGCCGTCGGGCGTGAAGGCGCCGTGCCGCGGGCCAAGGCCGGGGGCGGTGATCAGGTCGCCCTCGGGCCGCGGCGTGGCAGAGCCCTCGGGGCCAAGGTCATAGGCGACCAGCCGGTCGATCCCCAGATCCGAGACCAGCACCCTGTCAGAGCCCGGACGTTGCAGGATCCAATGCGCATGATCCCGCTCCTGCCGCGCCGCATTGGGGCCGTCGCCGGTATGGCGCAGGGTGGCGGTCGCGGGGCCAAGCCCCTGATCCGTCACCGGAAAGATCCGCGCCGCCGCATCCGGGCTGCCGGGGGGCGGGGCGCCGTTGTAATTGGCCACCATCAGGAACCGGCCGTCCTGCGAAAGGCTGGCATGGCAGCAATCCCCGCCCCCCGCCGCCTGCGCATTCAGCCAGGTCAGATCGCCCGTCGCGGGGTCAATGGCATAGGCATGGACGGTGCTTTCCCTCCCCCCGCTGGCCGAACAGGCATAAAGCCGGCGCGAGGGCGCATCGACCACCAGCCAGATCGCATCCTCGATCCCCGTCACCTCGCCCAGCGGGGTCAGGCTGCCGCGGTCCTCGTCCCAGAGGAACCGGGTGATCCCGCGCCCGCTGCCGCGCGTCTCGCTTCCGGCATAGGCGTAGACAGGCATCTCAGACCTCCTTCAACGGCGGATGGGACCAGCCCAGCAGACGCTCGGCCTTGGCCGAGGAAAAGAACGACCTGCGCCCCGACATGTCGCCCCGGATCGGGACATCGGGATAATGCTCGGCGGCCAGGGTCAGGCTGGGGGTGGCCACGCCGGTATCGGGGGCCACGATGTAGAAGACCTCATGCCCGCCCAGATCCCGGTCCACCGCGCGCAGGCAGGCATCCGCCGCGCAATCAAGCCGGGTATAGGCGTTCAGGTTGTGGCTGAACTTCCACTCGCCCGCCTTGTAGGTTTCCCACATCAGCGGCAGATCGGAAGTCACCCAGTGAAACCGCAGGCTGGCGATGCTCATGCGCGGGTCCAGCCGGACAAAGGCATCGGCCTGCTGTTCGCAGATCCATTTCGACAGGGAATAGGGATCCTCGGAATAGTTGGGATGCTCTTCGTCCAGCGGGAAATAGTCGTAGCGCGGGGTCTTGCTGAAGGCGTGGCCGATGGCATTGACGCTCGAGGCCTGGCAGATGCGGAAGATGCCGTTCTCAAGCGCGGCGCGCAGCGCGTTGTAGCTGCCCACGACGTTGTTGTTATGCACGATATGGTCGGGATGGTTCCCCGGCGAGGGGATGGCCGCCATATGGATCAGCGCGTCGCAGCCCTTCAGCCCCTCGACCATCGCCTCGTAATCCGTGGCCTCGGCCAGAACGAAGCTGTAGCCCTCAGGGGCGGTCTCGGGGGCGGTCTCAGGGGCGGCCTCTGGTGCAGTCCGGTCGATCCCCACCACCTCGTCCCCGCGGGCCAGCGCCTGACGGACGACCTCGGACCCGATCCGGCCGGTGCTGCCGGTGACGGCGATCTTCATTGCGCCTTGCCTTCCCCGGACTTGCCTTCCCCGTACACGGCTTCCTGCAGCCCCCGGATATAGCCGATGGCGTAAAGCCGCCCGAAGGCGGAATAGCCCGCATCCTCGTTGCTGTCGCCCTCGACCGTGGGCACATGGTCGGGCCGCAGCACGCCGTCAAAGCCGATGTCGCGATAGGCCTTCATGCAGGCCAGCATGTCGGTCTTGCCGGCGTCGTGCCAGGTTTCGTGGAACTTCGTCGGCACGCCCTGCACATCGCGGAAATGGACGAAGCTGATCTTGTTGCCGAAATGGCGGATCACCGAGGGCAGGTCATCCGTCATCAGAGTGAAATTGCCCTGACAGAGGGTGATCGTGTTCATCGGGCTGGGGACAAGGTCGATCAGGCGCTGGTAATTCTCGACACTGCGCATGATCCGCCCCACGCCCCGGATGGGCGAAAGCGGCGGGTCGTCGGGATGCATCGAGAGCTTGACGCCTGCCTTTTCGGCCACCGGCAGGACGCGGGCCAGGAAATATTCCAGCGTCTCCCACAGCTTTTCCTCGTCGATGGGCGGCTCTGTCGTCAGATCCTCGGGCACGTCGTTCACGTCGAAACTCGTGACGACAGACCCCCCGCGCGAGGGCATGGCCATGTCGGTGCGGACCCAGTTGAAATCCGTCATCCACTCATAGCACCAGACCGGGATGCCGAGCTTGCCCATGTTCTCGATCAGGGTGCAGACGGTGTCGATCTCTGCATCCCGCCCCGGCAGGCCCCGCTTGGCCAGGTTCAGCGGCGGGCGCGCCTCGATCACCACCAGTTCAAAGCCGTTATCCTCGTAGCGCTGTTTCATGCGCGTGAGGGGGGCAAGGTCGCACAGCCCCTCGCCGGGGCGCAGATCGTCGAAGGGCAGGCCGCCCACGGCCAGCGTGACGCCCGCCTGCTGGGCGAGTTTCCACACCGGCGTGGGCGTGGGCGCGATGAATTCGGCTATTCTGATCATGATCTCACACAGGAAGAAGCTCGGTCAGCCGCTCGGAGGCGACCTCGGGGTTTTCGGAATGCAGGTAGCAGGCGGCGGCCTGTTCCGGCTTGATCTGGTACAGCGGCGGCCGGGTGGCGCATTGGGGCATCGCATGCGGACAGCGCGACTGGAACGGACAGCCGCCCGCCACGCCGCCCTGTTCGCGGGCGATGATCTTGGTCTCGCCCCAGCGCTGGTCGAGGTTGGGCCAGGGGATCGAGTCGACCAGAAGCCTTGTATAGGGATGCTGCGGCGACTTGATGACATCATCCACATTGCCCGCCTCCATCACCCCGCCACGATAAAGCACGATGATCGACTTGGCGATGTGATAGGCGGTGGTCAGGTCATGGGTGATATAGATGATCGAGACGCCATGATCGCGCTGCAGGTTGCGCAGGGTTTCAAGGATATTGGCGCGGAGCGAGGCATCGACCATCGACACGGGCTCATCCGCCACCAGTAGCCGCGGTTTCAGCAGCAGCGCACGCGCCACGTTGATCCGCTGCCGCTGCCCCCCCGAAAGCTGATGCGGGAAGCGGCCCAGCACATCCTCGGGGCGCAGGCCCACGGCGGTCAGCGCCGCATCCATCTTGTCGCGCGCCTGCGCCCGTGTCTTGGCCAGCTTGAAGCGCCTGATCGGCACCGTCAGCAGGTGATCGACCGTATAGAACGGGTTGAACACGGCGAAGGGATCCTGAAACACCGCCTGCACTTCGCGGCGGTATTCGATCTTGTCCTTGCCGCGCAGCTTGGTGATGTCCTGCCCGCGATAGATGATCTGACCCTCGGTCGGCGGGATGAAGCCCAGAAGCAGCATCGCCATCGTCGTCTTGCCCGAGCCGCTTTCGCCGGCCACGGTCAGGATCGTCGGCTCGTCCTCCTTGAGCGTCAGGTTGATGTCGCGCAGGGCGACATTCGACTGGGCGTTGATCAGGCCGCGGGAATAGCTTTTCGTGACGCCCTTGAGCTCAAGCAGATTGGACATGTGCTGCCTCCTTGTCGAACAGGTGGCAGGTCACAAGCCGGCCGTCCCCGATATGGCTCACCTCGGGGCGGACCTGCTTGCAGCTCTCGACCGCCCGGGCGCAGCGCGGATGGAAGGCACAGCCCGAGGGCAGCCGCAGAAGCGAGGGCGCAAGGCCCGGGATCCCCTGAAACACCCCCTTGTTGTCAAGGTTGGGCAGGCTGTCGATCAGGGCCTGGGCGTAGGGGTGCTTGGGGCTGGTGAACATGTCGCGCACGGTCGCCACCTCGACCAGGCGGCCGGCATACATCACCGCGACCTTGTCGACGAATTGCGCCATCAGCCCCATGTCATGCCCGATCAGGATGACGGCGGCGTTGATCTCGTCCTTGACGCGGTCGATCGTCTCCATCACCTGCCGCTGCGTCACCACGTCAAGCGCGCTGGTGGGTTCGTCCGCGATGATGACCTGCGGCTGCAGCAGGATGCCGATGGCGATGCAGACCCGCTGTTTCATGCCGCCCGAAAGCTCGTGGGCATACATGTTGAACACCCGCTCATCCAGATCGACCGAGCGCAGCGCCGCCATCCCGCGCTCCTTGATGGCGGATTTGCTTTCGCCCGTCGCATGGGATTTCACCGCATCGACAAGCTGCGACCCGATCCGCGTGACCGGGTTGAGCGAGTTCATCGCGCCCTGCGGGATATAGGCGATCTTCGACAGGCGCGCCTTGCGCATCCCCTCTTCGGAAAGGCGCATCAGCTCGGTCTCGCCGACATGGACGGTGCCGCCCTCGATCCTTCCGGGCGGCTTGATCATCCGCATCATCGCCAGCGCGAGCGTCGATTTGCCCGATCCGCTTTCGCCGACCATGCCCATCTTTTCGCCCGCACCAAGGGTGAAGGTCACATCGTCCAGCGCCTTCGCCCGGCCCAGATCGGTGTAATAGGTCACTTCAAGACCCTGCACCCGCAGGACGGGTTGGCTGCGTGAGGTTGCTGTCATCGGCCTATTCCGTCTTGCGCACGCGGGGATTGGCCAGTTCGTCCAGCCCCATGTTGATAAGGGCAAGCGAGCCCAGGATCAGGATCATCGCCACCGTGGGCGCGATCGGCCACCACCACCAGCCGTTGAAGAAGGCGCCCTGCGACTGGGCCGACCAGATGATATTGCCGAGCAAAGGCTCGCGCAGCGGCCCGAGGCCAAGCACGGCGAGGTAGAACGAGGCAAAGACCGCGGCAAAGACCCCGCCGACAAAGGCGGCGGCGATGAAGGGCAGAAGGTTGGGCATGATCTCCTTGAAGATGATGCCGAAATCGCTGACCCCGGAAAGCTTGGCGACCGAGACGAACTCGCGCTCTTTCATCGTCAGGACCTGCGCCCGGATCACCAGCGTGGGCCACATCCAGGCCAGGATCGCGATGATCCAGGCCATGGTCAGCACCGTCACATAGCGCTTGTCGAGCGTGCCCGCGATGACGATCTGGATCAGCAGCGCCGGGATCGGGGTCAGGATCTGGCAGACCGAGCGGATGATCGTATCCGTCCAGCCGCCGAAATAGGCCGAGGTAAAGCCCAGAAGGATGCCGATGACCGTGCCCAGCCCGCCGGCCAGAAGGCCGATGGCCGCGGTCTGCCACATGCCGACGACCAGGGCGGCATGCAGGTCGCGCCCGAAGAAATCGGTGCCGAACGGATATTGCCAGCTGGGCGGCTGGCGCGGCATCGCGGACATCGGATAGGCATGGCGCGGATCGACCATGATATAGCCGATGACCGTGAAGGCCACGAGCATGAAAAGCAGGATCAGGCCCAGCGACAGGCTGATGTTGCGCCGCAGATAGCGCAGGAGCATCGCCAGGCGCGAGGGCTGGACGGGGGCCTCTGCCTCGGCTGCGGAAACGGGATGGGGTGCCGTTACGGACATGGTCGCGCCTCCTGTCAGCTTTGGTTCTTGATCCGCGGATCAAGCAACGGATAGAGGAATTCCAGAAGCATCATGATCGTGGCGACCGCGATGGTGATGAAGATGACGATCCCGTAGATGACCGGGAAATCATTGGCGGCGATCGCCGAATTGAGCGCGGTGCCGATGCCGGGCAGCGAAAAGATCGACTCGACGATGATCGCCGAGGTCACGACCGTGCCCATCGCCAGCCCGAAGGCCGTCATCTGCGGCAAAAGCGTGTTGCGCAGGTAATAGTCGCGGAACAGGCGGCCGCCGGTGATGCCCTTGTGCTCGGCGAAGGTCACGTAATCCTCGCCCTGGATGGTGATGCCCATGCCCCGCATCGACAGCACCCAGCCACCGACCGACCCCAGGATCAGCGCCAGCGCCGGCAGGATCTGGTGGCGCAGCATGTCCATGGCGAAGGCCCAGGTCATTTCGGGCACAAGGCCGATGGAATAGGCCCCGCCCAGCGGCAGGAACTGCAGCCGGAAGCCCACGAAGAACAACAGAAGCACCCCCATGATCACCGGCGGCACACCGGTCAGCACGACGAACGAGGTCGCCACCCGCCGCGACCAGAGCGGCGCGCGCGGCCAGGCGGCGATGGCGCCGAGGAAGTTGCCGATCAGGAAAGCCAGGATCGTGGTGACAAGCAGAAGCCCGATGGTCCAGGGCAAGGCCTGCATGATGATGTCGGTCACGGTGGCGGGATATTTGTTCAGCGAATAGCCGAAATCCATCCGCACGATATTGCCCAGATAGGTCCAGTACTGATCCATCAGCGGACGGTCGAGGCCGAATTGCCGCTCCATCGAGGCGACCAGCGCCTCGAGATCGGCCGGCGCAAAGCCCCCGGTCCGGGCCAGTTCGGCAAAACGCTCGCGGATCGCGTTGCGCGGCGAAAGCCGGGGCACGAAGAAGATGATCGTCGAGGCGGCCCAGATGACCAGCACCAGAAAAGAGACACGTTGCAGGATCAGCTTCGCCATCGAGACGACACTCCGCGCCAGGGATTTGGGAAAAAAAGGGCGCGCGACCGTGCGGGCCGCGCGCCCCGTTGGCAGGTCGGACGGCTCAGTCCGCCTTCTGCAGCGTGGTCACGACCAGCATCCCGGTATGGGCCCAGAAGGCGCCGTTCATGCCGAGAGACGGGTTCTCGATGGTCGGCCAGTTGGTCCAGTAGGTCTGGTTATAGGCGATCCGGTGCAGCCACTGGATGATCGGAATGTCGATCGTGTCGCGCCAGTAGATCTCCATCGCCTGCGCGGCCAGAGCCAGGAACTCGGGATCGTCCGAGGCCAGCGGCGCCATCGCATCGAGGATCGCGTCATACTCGGGGTTCGAGTAGCGCGAGAACCGGTTGCTGCCCGCCGTCACGCCCAGCGGATCGCTGAAGCGGCCGTGGAACAGCTCGAGCGCGGCATAGGGATCCTTCAGGCTGGCGCCATGGCCGAACATGTAAAGACCCGGCGCACCGTCGGCCATCTGCTGATAGGCATCCGTGCCGAAGTTGATCGCCGCGTCGAAACCGCCGTTGCGCAGCATCTCGACCAGAAGCGGCACGATATCGCTGTGGATCCCTTCGAAGCCGTGGATAGTGGCGTTGATCGTCTCGCCGTCCATCTCCCAGAAGCCGGCGCTGTTGCGGGTATAGCCGGCCGCCTCCATCAGTTCGGCGCTCGCGTCCAGATCGAACCGGCGCGGCTCGTACTGTTCGACCAGCGCCTGCACCGCATCGCTGTCGGCAAAGGCCTGAAGGCCGGGATACAGCGGGAACGGATAGATGGTCGAGATCTCGGCCCCTTCATAGAGGAACATGTCGATCAGGTCGCGGTTGATCGTCAGCGCCATCGCGCGCCGCACGTCGGGATTGTCATAGGGCGCGATCTGGGTGTTCATCCACAGCGAGTTCGGCCACCAGTCCAGATAGCCGAAGGGCGATTCATCACCCGAATGGGTGGTGATCTTGTCGTTCTGCGCCAGGATGTTGCCGATGACGGCGCTGCGCATGTCAAGCGCGCTGTCCATCTCGTTGTTCACGATGCGCTGGGCGATCGTGTCCATGCTCTGCCCGACCGTGCCGCCGATATTGGCGATGACGACGCGCTGCACCTGCGGCATGTCGATCAGGCCGGCTTCAACGGCCCACCAGTCTTCGCGCAGGTCATAGATCTTCTGGTTGGCGTTCCAGGCGATCAGCTCATAGGGGCCGGAATGCGCGATCTCGGTGCTGCCGGCATAGGCGCCGACATCTTCGACCGCCGAGAGCACATGCGCCGGAACGATCGGAATGCCGGTGTCGAACTTCAGCGTCAGCACGTCGAAGGCGAAACGCGGCGCGGGGATCTTGAACTGGACATCGACGGTCAGATCATCGACCGCCGTCACGCTTTCGACGAACTGGTCGAAGGCGGCGTGATAGGCCAGATTGGCATTGTTCAGCTGGCCCTCAAAGGTAAAGACCACATCCGCGGCCGTCACCGGAACGCCGTCACTCCAGCGCGCGGCCGGGTTCAGCTCGATCCGGAGCGAGGTGAAATCGTCGCTGGTATATTCCATATTGCTGGCCAGCCACGGGATCTCGCTGTCGGTGAAGATGCCGAAGTAATAGAGCGGCTCCCACATCAGGTTGTTGCCTTCCTGATGGGTATAGCCGGGCAGCGCCCAGGGGTTGGTCACGCCGATGGGCGAGGTGATGCTCCAGCCCAGAACCAGCGTATCCTCGCGCGCGACGGGGGTAAGCCCGCCTGCGGGCACGATCTCGGACGTGCCTGTGTCCTGCGCCAGCGTGTAGCTGGCGGAAAAGGCCATTGCGCAGGCTGCAAGCCCCGCCACAGCCGTTGTTGTAAATCTCATCTGGGCTCCTCCCTGGTTCCCCTGTTGCGTTGCAATTCCTCTTGCCTTGCAGGCCTTTGGCGCCTGCAATTCGCCCGGGCGCCCTCCCGCGCCCCGATCCGCCAGGCAATTGCTGGACCTGTCCCGGCCATTCACGCCGGACAATCCGCAACAATGGCCGTGGACCCGGCATTGCGATGTCACGCAGTCACTGGATCAGCCGCAGACCTGCAGCTGAAGGCTTCCCTCCCCCGCTGCCGCATCGGGCGGCACGTGCTGAAATAGTAATCTCCCTCAGAGCCTTTGCCTTGCACGGTCTTTCGGCTCGCTTTCAAGACGCTAGCGAGGCGGGTTTTTCGTGTCAACATTTTCGAGGCAAGGAATTGAAATATCACATCCCCGGGAATTATCGGCCAATCGAGGCGGCTCCGACAGGCGGAATTGCGGCCCGTCCGAGGGTCCGGTCGAGGGTCCGCTCAGGTTCCGAACGCACGGACCGGCGCGTCGTGGCGGATCACGCGGATCCGGCGCCGTTTGCCGTCGGGTTCCGGCGGCAGCCCCTCGTGCATCGTCAATGCCGGCAGGTCGCAGCGGTGTCTGCGCGCCAGATCGGCCAGCGCCTGCGCGATCCGGGGATGCGCCTCGCGCCCGGCGCCGTCGATCCAGAGATGCAGCACCCCCCCGTCGTGGATCACGCGGTAATCGCGCAGCGGCACCGGCAGGCATGCGATGGCCGAGCGCAGCGCCTCGGCCGGGATCATCCGGGGGCCATGGGGCGAGGGCCACCACAGGATATCGTCCTGCCGCCCCTCGATCCGGGCGATTCGCCGGCTGGCGCAGCCGCAGGGGCAGGGCCGCGGATCGGGGATCAGCACATCGTCCAGCCGATAGTTCAGGATCGGCAGGCTGGTGCGGGTGAAATCATGGATGATCGGGCAGAAGGCGCCGGTCTCGGGGTCGATCACATCCTCGTCGATGCGCAACCAGGCCTCGTTCAGATGCAGCCGCCCGGCGCGGCAGGTGAAGGCCAGCACGCCTTCGGTCGCCTGATAGACCTGATCGACGGGGCGGCCGAAAGCCTCGCGCGCAAGGGCCTCGTCCTCGGGCGACAGCGTCTCGGCCACGGATATGACGCGCCGGGGCCGGAGCGCCAGAGCGCCGGCACGCTGCAGCCCGGCAAGGATCGTGAGCTGCTTTGCCGGCGCGATCAGAACCGTCGGATCAAGCGCGGCCAGCCGGGGGGGATGGTCTTCGAAGCACTGTTGCAGATCGAAAAACTCGAACCGCACCAAAGGGTTCGAGACGCTGCGATACAGCGCATTGTCGGCCCGCATGAAGAAGGCCACCCGCTGACGGCGCCACAATTCGGGCCAGAACCGCCCCAGCATGATCGCCGCCCACAGCCCACGCTCTTGCGGCGTGGCCAGGAACAGGCCACGCTGGCCCGAGGTGCCGGTCGAGAGCCCGACAGATACCGCGCCGATCTGCGGCGTGAAATCGCGGTCGGCCTCGGCGGCCAGCGCCACCTCCATCGCGCGGTCGCGGTCGATGCCGCAGGTGTTGATGCGGGTGAAATGCTCCATCAACAGGGCCTTGTTCATCCGCGGCAGCGCCGAAAGCGGCTGGTCCCTGAGGTCGTGGTAAAAGGGCGAGCGGGGCAGGACGGTCTGGCGAAAGCGGCTGAGCGCCCTTTCCTGATGCGCCTCGATCTGCGCCCGCGAGGTGAAACCGCGCCCGTATCGGGTTGAAAGGAAGGCGCCAAGGCTCATGCCGCCACCTCGGCGCAATGCGAGGGGTCGATGCGGATATCGGGCCGCCGCGCCATCAGGCGGCACAGGGCTGCGAAGGTCTGCCGATAGGCGCGCGCCTCGCCCAGCTGGCGCAGGACCGGCCCAGGCGGCATCCGCCCCGCGCGCAGCACATCGCGCCCATAGGCCGCATCGGCGACCAGAAGCCGCGCGACCTCCGGCACCCAAAGGCCGATCTGCCCCACACCATGCCCCGGCAGCGCAATCGCGATCAGCCGGCCGCAGCCCAGGATGTCATGGCCGGTGGGGAACTCCTCAAGCCCGGTCTCGACCACCCTGCCCTGTTCAACCGGCTGCGGCGCGCGCGCCAGAACCGCATCGCGCAAGGGCGGCGGGCAGGCGGCCCGCACCGCCGCCAGATTGCCCAGACCGCACAGATGCGCGATCGCCTCGGCCGAGGCCCGCACCGCGATGCCTTCGGGCAGGTCCGGCAGGCCGCCCACATGATCGCCATGCATATGCGTCAGCACCACCAGATCGGGCAGCCGCGGCAGAAGGCGCAGCAGATGCTGTTCGGGCGGCAGGCGCACCGGGGTCAGCCAGCGATAGAACCGGGCCGGAAAGGGATCGGTCGCCTGAAAGAAGGCCGGGCCATAGCCGGTATCGACCAGAACCGCCCGGTCCTCGGTCTCGATCAGCGTGGCCAGCGCCGGAAAGACCGACCGCCCGCCCCCCGGGCGACCAGCGGCCCAGGCGGGGGCGCTGCATTCCCCGATCCGCAGCGTCGTCAGGCGAAGCATTCGGCCACCCCCTCCTTGAACGGCACGGCGGGGCGATAGCCCAGATCGCGGGCCGCGGCCTCGATGTTCAGCGTGAGGCTGCCGCCCAGCGAGGCGACGGCCTGCCGCGTCAGCGCGGGCTCGCCCGCGCCCGCGACGCGCGCGCCCGCCTCGAGCGTGGCGGCGATCCCGCGCGCCAGCCACAGCGGCAGCGGCACCGCGCGGCAGGTGATCCCGCTGTGTTCCGAGATCAGCGTCACCAGATCGCGGAACCGGAACGCCTCGCCCGAGGTGATGTTCCAGACGCCGCCCGCGGGCCCCTCGGCCGCCAGCAGCATCGCGCGCGCCGCATCGCGCCGGTGGGTCAGGTCGATCAGCGCCGCCCCGCCCCGGATCATCGGCACCCGGCCCCGCCGCATCGCCGCGATCAGCCGGGGCAGAAGCGCGCGGTCGTGCCGGCCATAGATCGCGCGGGGCCGGATCGCGGTGCAGGCCATCCCGCCCTGCCAGCCCAGCACCAGCCGCTCGGCCGCAAGCTTGCTTTCGGAGTAGAGCGAGAGCTGCCGCACCGGCAGGGGCGCCTCCTCGGGCAGGTTCAGCCGGTCGGTCCCGTCGGCATAGATCGAGGGGGAGGAGGCAAAGACGAAGCGGCGCACCCCCGCCCGCTCGGCCGCCTCGAGCAGGCGCTTCGTGGCGTGCACATTGGCGGCCTGAAACTCCTCGCGCCTGCCCCAGGCGGAGCTGAGCGCCGCGCAGTGAAACACCGCCTCGCAGCCCTCGACCAGAGGGTCGAGCGGATCCGTCACCAGATCGGCCGCGCGATAGCCCGGAAGGTCAGCCGGGGCGCGCGCGGTCGTCACAAGATCGTGCCCGGCGCAAGCGGCCTCCTCGACCAGCGCGCGGCCCAGACAGCCGCTGGCCCCCGTTATCA
Source organism: Paracoccaceae bacterium (assembly GCA_051859505.1). Lineage (GTDB taxonomy): Bacteria > Pseudomonadota > Alphaproteobacteria > Rhodobacterales > Rhodobacteraceae > JAFIEN01. The sequence continues at coordinate 10,617 of JBHYFN010000015.1, read as the reverse complement.
GCACCCGCATGTTATCAGCACCCGCATCAGAACCGCACCACCGCGCCGCCGACCGATATGCCGGCTGAGGTGCCCAGAAGGACCGCCGCCTCGCCCCGCGCCAGCCGGCCCGAGCGCACCGCCACATCAAGCGCCGTGGGGATCGAGGCCGCGATCTGGTTGCCGATCCGGGCGAAGATGTCGATCACCTGATCCTCGCGCAGCCCAAGCCCTGCGCGCGCATGGCGCAGGGCGCCGCCGCTGGCCTGATGCGGGATGATGCAGCGCAGCTCGTCAAGGCCAAGGCCCGCCTGCCCCAGAAGCCGGCCCAGCACCTCGGGCAGGTGGCGCGAGGCCACGCCGAAGGCCCGCGCGCCGTTCATGCGGAACCGGTCCTCGCCCGGGCCGATGCCTTTCGCCGGCGTCACCCGCGTGCCGCCCGCCGCCAGAACGCAGGCATCCTGCGCATGGCCGAAGGTGCGGAAATCCGTGGCAAGGATCGCGCCCTCGCCCCCCGCCTCGATCACCACCGCCGCCGCCCCGTCGCCAAAGATCGCCGCCGCCTCGGGCCGGTCCCAATCCAGCCCGACCGAGGCGATATCGGCCGAAAACACCAGCGCGCGGCGCGCCCGCCCGGTCGCAAGATGAAGGCAGGCCACGTCCAGCGCCTGCAGAAAGCCAAGGCATGTCGCGTTCACATCGAAAGCCGGGATCCCCGAGGCGCCAAGGCCCAGCCTGTCCTGCACCAGAACCGCGGTCGAGGGGATGGGCTGCTCCATCACCCCGCAGCCGCCCACGATCAGATCAAGATCGCCGGCCGTGCAGCCCGCCATCTCAAGCGCGCGTCCGGCAGCGGCGGCGGCCATGAAAGAGCTTGTCTCTTCCGCATCGGCCACATGGCGCGCGGCGATGCCGAAGCGCGCCTCGCAGGTGCCCGGCGCCCAGCCCAGAGCCTCGTCGATCTGGTCCGAGCGGCGGATGGTGCGGGGCAGGTAGCTGCCGGTTCCGCGAAGAGTCACGTGAGCTGGAAACATGGTCTCCACCATTATTGAACGCTGTTCAGAATAACTTGACCTGCGATGCGATTCCCGTCAAGTATATTTTTGAACGATGTTCAGAAAGGCCCCGCGATGGCACGTCCCAGACGATACGACCCCGAGGAACTTCATGCCGGCACGGTCCTGGCCGCGCGGGATCTGCTGGAACAGGGCGGGCCCGAGGCGCTGACCGCGCGGGCCTTGGCGCGAGCCGTGGGCACGACGCCCGGAACGATCTACGGATTGTTCGAGAACATGAATGCCGTGCTCCATGCGGTCAATCGCGGCGCCTTCGCCGAACTGGCGGGCCGGATCGACGCGCTGCCCCCCTGCCCGCCGCGGGAAAGGTTGCTGGCGCTGGCCGATCTTTATGTCGGCTTCATGCTGGAACAGAAGGTCGTCTGGCGCGGCCTGTTCGAAGGGCCGCGCCGCACCGACCGCCTGCCCGACTGGTACATGGCGCTGATCGACGGGCTGATCGACCGCATCGCCACGCCGCTTGCCGAACTGAAGCCCGCCGCGCCCCCCCGCCTTCTGGCCGAAGAGCTGCTGGTCTCGGTCCACGGGATCGTCGCGCTGGCCGCCATCGACCGGCTGGACCTCGTGACCGCACAGCCGCCCGAGGTGCTGGCCCGCAGCATCGTCGAACGCATGGTCCGCACCATCGCGGCCGGGGCCGCCTGAGGATGGAGGGCGGGCTGATCCTCGGCACGGCGCGCTGCGGCTCGACGCTGGTGTCGCGGATCCTGCGCGCCCATCCCGAGATCCTGTCCCTCTCCGAGCTTTTCGCCACCGCCGGCCCCCGCGCATTTCGCCCCGACCGGCTGGACGGGCGTGCCTTCTGGACCGGGCTGGCGCGGCCCGACCGGGGGCTTTCGCGCGTCGCCAATCCGCGCGCCGCGCCCTCCGAGTTTCTCTATGGCAAGGTCGAGAACCCGCGGTTCGATCCCTATCACTGCCCGCCGATCCTTGCCGTGACCCTGCCGCATCTGCTGCCCCAGCCCGATGCGCTGTTTCAGGCGCTTGGGCCCGTGATGGCCGCGCGGGGTCGGGGTGCACTGGCCGATCACTACCGCGCGCTCTTCGCGGAACTGGCGGCGCAGATGGGCGGGCGGCGGGTCTGGGTCGAGCGCTCGGGCGGGTCGCTGGCGGCGGCGGCGACGCTGGCGCGGATGTTCCCCGAGGCGCGGCAGGCCGTGCTGTTGCGCGACGGGGCCGAAACCGCCCTGTCGATGCGCGACTATCCCGCGGCCCGGCTGGCGATCTGGGTCTGGCGGCACCTGCGCCACCTTGGCGCCGATCCGGTGCACCCCCGGCGCCACTACGGGCGCGGCGCCCTCTGGCCGGTGATCGCCGCACTGGGCGGACGCCTGCCCATCGCCCCGATCCTCGAGCGCCCGCCATCGCTGAGCGATGCCGGGGCCTTCTGGTCGGCGCTGACCGTTTCGGGCCTCGCGGCACTCTCTGACAGCCGCCCGCTTGTCCTGCGCTACGAGGCGCTCTGCCGAGACCCCGCGCCCGCGATCACGCGGCTGGGGATGCATCTGGCCGGCACCGCACCGGACGCATGGGTAGCGGAGGCCGCGACCTTCCCAAGGCCGCCCCGCCCCCGCCTTGCCGGCCTGTCGGAGACCGAGCGCAAGGCCCTGCTGGACGCCTGCGCCCCCGGCGAAGCGGCGGTGGCGCGCTTCATCGCAACGGCGGAAAGCGAGGCACGACTGTGCTAGGACTGTGTCAAGTCTGTGCTAGACTGGGCCAAAGCAGGCGCCGGACCAAAGATGACATCGCAGGACAGCACCCCGCCCCCTCTGCCCCCGGTTCCGGGCGCGAAGATGCTGAAGAAGAACCCGGGCGTCTGGGTGCTGGACGATGTGCTCTCCGGGCCGGACTGCGCCGAGCTGATCGCGCTGGCGCGGCCCCGGCTGACGCCTGCGATGATCGGCGGAAAGGATGCCGGGGGCGCGGTCAGCAGCATCCGCACCGGCAGCATGTCGGGCTTTCGCCACGACGCCACCCCGGTTCTGCAGGCCGCCGTGACGCGGATGGCCGCGCTTGCGGGCCTGCCGTCGGATCACGCCGAAGCCGCCCAGATCCTGCATTACGCCATCGGCCAGGAATACAAGCCGCATCACGACGCGTTCAATTTCCGCAAGGCGCTCTGGCGTGACAAGGCGGGCGTGCGCGGGCAGCGGCTGCGCACCGCTCTGGCCTATCTTTCCGAGGTGGCCGAGGGCGGCACGACCGAATTTCCCCGTCTGGGCCTGTCGATCAGCCCCCGCAGGGGCCGTGTCCTGATCTGGGACAATTGCCGCCCCGGCACCGACCAGCGCCATCCTGCCTCGGAGCATCTTGCCAGCCCGGTGATCGAGGGCGAGAAATGGGTGCTGACGCTCTGGTTCCGCGAACGCCCCCGCCCCGAGGCGACGGGCTCTCCCTGATTTGCACCCCCTGAAAGCCCTCCTGACGTTGCCGCGCAGGCCGCCGAGAGCGCTCTTGCCCGCCTTTCCGGGGCGGAAGGTTGATGTTGACAGACTCCGCCTCTCGCTGTCATCCTTGCCTTGTTTTTACCAGTGCCATTGCAATGAAGGATGACAGAATGACAGCACGTCTCGAGACCCATCGCCTGCTTGGCTTCCGGCTTCTGATCGAAGACGGGAAAGTCAGCCGTGACGCCCTCGCAGCATTGAGCGACAAGACCGGGCACAAGGTCCCGATCGAGTTCGACGAGCAGCTCCCCGTCTGATCTCGTCTCCCGGCCCGGCCGGGAGTCGAAATCAGAAACACCAAGCGCTTTTGCATTGTGAAAGGAGCATGAGTGATGACCGATACAGTTGACCAGAACAGGCTGCTGGGCTTCCGGCTTCTGAAGGACAACGGGAAGATGCGCGAGGAGGCCCTTGCTCGGCTGGGTGACAAGACCGGCGGCAAGGTTCCGATCATCGACGATGATATCCCCCCGCCGCAATAACGCCTCCGTTGCCCCGCCGTTCACACTCGGGGCAACGCCTTCACGGCGGACAGGTTCGTCGCCGTTGTCGGCGGCGTGGCAAATACGAGGCACGGAGGTGGCCGTTCACGGGAATGGACGCCACCGGCGCTTTGGCCCGGCATTTCAAACGACTGGATAAGGCATGACCATCTCACTGAAAACCAACACCCTGCTTGGCTTCCGGCTTCTGACCAGGAAGGGCAAGGCCGTCGAGGATACGACTGCGGCGCTGGGCGACAAGACCGGGATCAAGATTCCGCTCGAGATTCCGCTCGAAGACGGCCCGATCGAGCCCGACTGACCTCTTCGCCGGCTCTTGGGGATTTCGGCAGCCGCTCAGCGATCCCCGGGCAGCAGCAGGCTCGCATCGCCATAGGAAAAGAACCGGTATTGCCGGGCGATGGCATGGGCATAGATCGCCCGCACCCTCTCGGCCCCCATCAGGGCCGAGACGAGCATCATCAGCGTCGATTTCGGCAGGTGGAAATTCGTCACCAGCCCGTCGGTGATGCGAAAGCGGTAGCCGGGCGTGATGAAGATGTCGGTCGGCCCCTGCCAGGGCGCGATGCCCTCACCCTTGGCCGCCGTTTCGATCAGCCGCAGCGCGGTGGTGCCCACGGGGATGATCCGCCCGCCGGCGGCGCGGGTGGCATTGATCTCGGCCGCGGCCTGTTCCGTCACCTCGCCCCATTCGGCATGCATCCGGTGCTCCGAGATGTCGTCGACCTTGACCGGCAGGAAGGTGCCCGCGCCCACATGCAACGTCACCCGGGTCTGCGCCACGCCCGCCTGATCCAGCGCGGCCATCAGCGCCGCGTCGAAATGCAGCGAGGCGGTGGGGGCGGCAACGGCGCCGGGGCGCGCGGCCCAGAGGGTCTGATAATCCTCGTGGTCGGCCGCATCGGGCGGGCGGAGGGCCGCGATATAGGGCGGCAGCGGCATCGCGCCGGCCTGTGCCAGGGCCGCGTCGAAATCGTCACCGCTCAGGTTGAAGCGCAAGAGCGCCTGCCCCTCCTCCCGCCCTTCCAGCCGGGCCGAGAGGCTGTCCGAGAACCGGATCTCCTCGCCCTCGCGCAGCTTTTTCAACGGCTTGACCAGTGCCGCCCAGGTGCCCGTCGCGCGCGGCTCGAGCAGGGTCACCTCGATCCGGGCCGCGGTGGCGCCGCCCGCGCCGTCGCGATGCCGCTCTCCGGTCAGGCGGGCGGGGATCACGCGGGTATCGTTCAGGACCAGCCGGTCGCCGGGGCGCAGCCAGCGCGGCAGGTCGATGGCATGGGCATCGGTGATCCGGTCGCCCTCGGCCACCAGAAGCCGCGCCGAAGAGCGGGGCCGCGCCGGGCGCAGCGCGATCAGGCCCTCGGGCAGGTCGAAATCGAAATCCGAAAGTTTCATCGCGGCCCTACTCCTCGAAGCTCATTCCTCGAACCTCACTCCTCGAAGCCCGGGGCGGGGCGGCGAAAGATCTCGCGGAACATGCCCGGCGTCAGCGCCGAGAGCGGATTGACAAGGACGCGCGGGTTCGAGACCGGGCCGCGCAGGTTGAAATTGAAGCCGATCAACCCCTCGCCCCGCCGTGTCAGCACCGATCCCACCGAATTGACCAGATAGAAGGGCGAGACGACGCCCTGGAAATCCACCTCGTTCGTCGCCGGCATGTAGAACCCGTCAAGCGAGATGCCAAGCCCCGGCCCGACCGCGCTGGAGCTCAGGATGGTGATCCGGTCGGGGGTGATGCGGAATTCGGCGCGCACCTCGTCGAAGACCAGCCCCTGCCCGGCCATCTGCTGCAACAGCCCGATCACCGAAATCGCATTCAGAAGCGAGGCGAGCGCGGGCGCGTCGCGCACCCTCAGATCGGTGATCAGAAGATCGCCGTCGAACTGCCCCGCCGGCCCCGAGGGCAAAAGAACAAGGTCCAGCGCGCCGCCCGTCGCGTTCGAGATCAAACCGGCATCGCGCAGCACCGCCCCCGCATCCGCCCCGGTCAGCCGCAGCGCGGTGCGGTTGGCCTGCGGCACGACCCGGCCCTGCACCGCCGCCCCGCCGTTCATCCGGGCCGAGAAATCCCCGGTCAGCCCGCGTGACGTGTCGAAGGTGCCGCGAAAGCCGGTCAGGGCGATCCCTTCGGTCACCTGCAGCCGGTCCAGCGTCACCTCGAGCGGCGCTTCCGGCCCCGCAGCGCCGCCGCCCCCCTCCCCCCCTCCGAAGGTGGCCCGCGTGAGGTCAAGCTGCCCGCCGCCGACCACCACGCCCACCGGCCGCTCCGCGCCCCGCCCGACCAGCGTCACCGGCGCGTCGAACCAGCCGCCAAGGCGCACCCGTTCGAACCGGGCGCGGTCCAGCCCGCCAGCCGCATTCAGCCGGATATCGCCCTCGGCCCGCAGCCCCGCCGCCTCGAGCGTGATGCGCTCGATCACCGGCACCGCGCCGAGCGCCGCCACCAGTTCGAACCGGCCCGTTGTGCCCGGCGGCTTGGTCCAGCCCAGCGCGGGAAGGGCCATCCGTAGCCCCCCAAGGTCCGAGGTCAGCCGCAACCGCGCCGGCGCGCCGGGCGGCAGGTCCAGCCGGATCTGGCCGCTGCCGGTGCCCGTCACCATGCCGGGCGGCAGCCCGATGCCGAATTCGCGCAGGAAAGCCTCGGACAGATCGACCCGCGCCTCGACCGAGGAACCCCCGCCCGCATCCGGGCCCAGCGGCAGCCGCCATGTGCCCGTGACCGGCACCGCGCCCACCCGCGCCGGCCCCGCAATCTCGAGAGCGCCCGGCCCCGCCGTCAGATCGAGCCGCGCCGCACTCAGGACGCGGCCCGGCACCAGCACGCCGCTTTGCAGATCAGAGAGCACCGCCCTGCCCTGCCAGTCGATCGCGCCGGGGGGCGGGTTCGGGGCCAGCGGCAGCCGGATCACCGCGCTGACCCGCGCCTGCCCCTCGGCCAGATCGACCGGAAGGCCCGCCGTCGACAGATAGCCGAAGGGCGGCTGATCGAGGATCGACAGCGCCCCGGTGATGCTGCCCGCCGTCTCGACCCGGATTTCGGCATCGGGTTCGCGGTTGCGCGTGTCGGGGATGGTGAAGGAGGAACCGGCCAGATCCACCGCCCCGCCCTCGGGCGGCTCCATCACGCCTTCGGCCAGGGTCAGGCTGAACACATGGCCGATCAGGGCGGCATGGCCGCGCGCGCCGGTGATCGGCTCTTGCTGGCGCAGGGCGCGCACCGTCAGCCCCGCGAATTCCTGCGTCATGGCGAAATCCACCGCCTGCCCCGGTGCCTGCCGATAGGCAAGCGCGAGGTTCTCGAAGCTGCCGGCAAAGAGGTTCTCGGCAAACCAGAGCCGCAGCCCCGGGCGAAAGCCTTTGGGCCAGATCTGCATCAGGCGGGCCAGCGTCAGCCGCTCGATGCCAAGATCGAGCGCCACGCTCCAGCCTTCGGGCGCGGCCGAGACCTCGCCGCTGGCCAGCACCCGCCCCGCCCCTTGCGCGGGATCCTCGGCCAGCGCCACCTGCCCCAGCGTCAGCCGGAACGGATCAAGGCGCAGGCGGAAATCGACCCAGGCTTCGGGCAGGACCAGCGCCTCGGGATAAAGCCCGCCGGGGTTCAGCGTGATGCCCGCCAGCGCGAATTGCCCCAGAAGCGCCGCCGGGCGCCCGTCGTCGCCGAAATCCTGCAGATAGGCCGTGCCCTCGGCGCGCAGCGCGCCCCAGTCGCTTTGCAGCTCGACCTGATCGAAGCGCAGAAGCTCGGCCGCCGGATCGTAGGAGAGATAGGCGACCGCGCGATCAAAGGCCACGGGCTGAGCGCCTGCGGCAGGCGCCAGCGCCCCTTCGGCGATCTTGAGGGCGGCGGTGAACATGCCGGGCTGGCCATCCGCGCCGATCTCGCCCCGGAAGGCGGCCGAGATCGGCGCATCCAGCACCGCAAGCCACGAGAGGGCGGGGCTTTGGCTGGCGATATCGCGGGCGGCGGCATCGGTCACGGTCAGCGCGATCCGCGCCTCGGGGCTGGCCCGCCGGCTTTCGTAATCCAGCGTCACCTGCGTCACGAAGGGCCGCCCCGACAAGAGCGAGACATCCCCCGTCAGCCGCGTCACATCGCGGCGCAACTCAAGCGCAAGCGTGCCGCCGTCGACCGTCCAGCCCCGGCCCGCGCGCACGTCGGAATAATTGACGACCAGCCCCTCGATCCGCACGTCATTGAGCGCGGCGAGCGTGGGGCGTTCGAACAGGCTGTCGAACTGGTCGAGAAGCGCCAGCAATCCCCCGGCCGCAGGCGCCTCGGCCCCTGAAACCGGCGCGTCCGGGATCGCGGCCTCGGGGGCAAGGCCCTCTTCCGCCCCACCCTCTGCCCCGCCAAAGCTCAGCGCCACACGGCCATCAGCCTCGCGGCGCAGGTCGATCTGGGCGCCGGTCAGGACGATCTCCTGCACCAGAAGCTCGCGCCGCAGGATCAGCCCGCGGGGCGAGAATTGCAGCCCGATCCCCGGCACCCGCGCCAGAACCGTGCCCTCGGCATCGCGCAGCACCGCATCGCTCAGCACGACATGCGGGCGCAGGTCCGGGTCGATCCGCAGCGTCATCGCGCCAAAGCGCAGATCGCCCCCCTCGAGCACCGCCGTCGCCCGCGCCTCGACCTGCTGGCGCAGCCAGCCGGGGGCCTGCACCTCGGTGCCCAGAAGCAGAAGATAGATCGCCACGACCGCCGCCAGCAGGACCACCCCGCCCAGCCACAGGAACCGCGCCAGCCTGTGGATCAGGCGGCCAGAGCCTCGGGCCACGGCCAGAAGCGGGCCGGGGCGTGCAGGCCCTGCCGGGGTTTCCGTGCTGCCGCTGTCCTTTTCGATCGTGACGTCGCTTGCCAATCGCCTGCCCTGCGGTCCCTGCTCTGGTGGCGCGGTTGCCGCCCTTTGCCCTGCTCTTCATACTGCCCCGCGCGTGATCCGCGCCTTTGGCCTTTATCTTCGCCGTTTCGCCCCTAAAACGAAAGCAGAGTTTCCCGCCAGATCAGGAGCGCATCATGACATCCATGCCCCAAGCCGGCCAGCCCGCCCCCGATTTCAACCTGCCCCGCGATGGCGGCGGCGCGGTGTCGCTTGCCGATTTCGCGGGCAAGCCGGTGGTGCTGTATTTCTACCCCAAGGACGACACGCCCGGCTGCACCAAGGAGGCGCAGTCCTTCACCGCCCATGTCGCCGATTTCGCCGAGGCGGGCGCCGTGGTGCTGGGGGTGTCGAAGGACAGCGTCAGGAAGCATGACAAGTTCCGCGACAAATACGACCTCGGGATCGCGCTTCTGTCGGATGAAGAGGGCGATGTCTGCGAACGCTACGGCGTCTGGGTCGAGAAGAGCATGTATGGCAAGACCTATATGGGGATCGAGCGGGCGACCTTCCTGATCGACGGGGCGGGCCGGATCGCCCGGGTCTGGCCCAAGGTCAAGGTCGACGGCCATGCCGCCGAGGTGCTTGAGGCGGTGAAGGCGCTGTGAGCCGGCTGGGGGGCCTGTTGGGCGGCCTGTTGACGGGCCTGTTGCCATGACGCTCAGCCTTACCGAGATGGCCTGCGCCGTCCTTCGCACCGCCGACGGGCGCGAAAAGGCCGCCCTGTCGCGCGCCCATGCCGCCACCTGGCGGGCGGCGCGCGCGGCCGGAGAGGCCTTGCCCATCGGCCGCGCCGCGCCACCCGACCGCCCCGCCCGCCCCGACCGGCCCGACCTCCTGCCCCCGCGCGACATGCCCCGCCGCCGGCCCGGCAGCCCCGAGGGGCGGATCGCGCTGCTCCATGCCATCGCCCATATCGAGCTGAACGCCGTCGATCTGCATTGGGATATCATCGCGCGCTTTGCCGATGTGCCGATGCCGATGGGGTTCTATGACGACTGGGTGAAATCGGCCGATGAGGAGTCAAAGCATTTCGACCTGCTCAGCGACTGGCTCGAGGCGCAGGGCAGCCATTACGGTGCCCTGCCCGCCCATGCCGGCATGTGGCGCGCGGCCGAGGATACGCGCCACGACCTTTTGGCGCGGCTGGCGGTGGTGCCGATGGTGCTTGAGGCGCGGGGGCTGGATGTGACGCCGAACATGATCGCGGTGTTCGAAAAGTCGGGCGACGCGGCCGCCGTCTCGGCCCTCACGACGATCTACGAGGAAGAGGTGCATCACGTCGCCTATGGCTCCAAATGGTTCAACTTCCTCTGCGGGCGCGCCGATGCCGACCCCAAGGAGATGTTCCACAACCTTGTGCGAAAGCATTTCCACGGCACGCTGAAGCCCCCCTTCAACGCCGAGAAACGCGCCGAGGCCGGCCTGCCGCCGGATTTCTACTGGCCCCTCACCGAAGCCGAGACCTAGGCCGAGACCTGAGCCGAATTGGCCGGGCGATAGGCGGGATCTCGCCGGTTTTGGCGGTTCGAGGGGCCTGATCCCCTTCGACCCCCTTATTCGGTTGCGGGCTTTCCCTGCAGAAACTAACACGCTGTAAACAATGCCGTCCCTGAGCAGCGGGCCCGGCACTTCTTGCACAGAACAGGACTGACATCGGCATGACGCGATTGCTTCTTGGCCTTCACGGCGCGCTCGAACGGATTTTTCCCGAAAAGCGCCTGTTCCTCAGATCCGA